>DATAWY010000069.1:0-16846 GCA_036266955.1 Rhizomicrobium sp. | reverse complement strand
GGAGGCGATGGAGCCAAGGGCCGGGACCAAGGAGAACGCGAACCGGCAAAGCACGCACCGGACCTTGAGCCGGGCGCGCGTGACACAGGCGCTGGAACGCGTACGGCAAAGCACAGAGCAGTGCGCTTCGCCGTCAACATCTAAGGTGGGAGCCGTATGCCTTAATTGGGCATGTACGGATCTGTGCGGGGGGCGCGCAGTAATGCGCGTCCCTACCGCGACCAGAAGAGACTAGAGCCCCCGCAACATAGTCGCCGATGGCGCTGCGGTAGGTCTGCTGCGTGCGGGCGTTCGAGGGGAGCGCGCTCCACCGAAGCAATGGGACGATGAATGAGGGTTGCTTGTCGCCCATGGCGCCGACAGCCGATAAGAAGCACTTGAACCCCGGATGGGCGAACACCAGCCGCGGCAGGAGCTCGTCATATGCTACGCGCCGATCGCGTTCAAGAAGCGACACCCACTTTTGGCCTACAGGTGTCGTGTGATACATCGCATCCTTATGCGCGTATGCAGACTTGCCACTTGAAGGGAGAATCGCGTTTTCGATGAACTCAAGCCGCATTAGCTCCTTGAGTGCGTCCGTGACGTTGCGAACGAATTTCTTTTCATCGCTACGCCAGGCTCGATAGTCGACCGGGTCCGGCATGTCACCCGGCGACGCCTGGCGGAGGCCCCAGATGTGTTCAGCCAGTGCCAGCCGAATACCCTCGAACGGAAGCCCGGTAGCAACTGCTTTTGCAATGGCTTCGAGATACGTCAGTTCCTGCAGCCGGGGCAGGCCAGTTCCTCCAACAGTCATGCTGCCTCCATCTGCAATAAGCCCGGCGATGGCCTACTGTGCGGCCGCCTCAAGGGCCCAGCTGCCCCTGTTTGTTCCGTTTGCCGTCGCCGGTCGCGGCGAACGTGCCGGCCAAAAAGGGTAACAATCATGTTCCCTTTCGTAATCAGACAAATATTTGAGTCGGTCGCCGGATGGAGGAAAAGCCCCGCAGGCTCCGGCCGGACACCCGTCCAGTGTCGGGGAATGGGATGTCCGGTCGAGTGGTCGACGAGTCCGGCTGGCCGGCAAGCGGCCTCTGGGGCAGAAATGTCTGCCCCCCATTCGTGAGAGCGCTTAACGGCATGGGCAGCGATTGTCGGTCGAAGAGTTTTCATGAGCCTTAGATGCACCCACGCTGACCAAGGCGCAATGATATATCTAAAAAAGCATTCTCATGCCCCATGAGGAGCACCGTATAAATATTGCGGCAGGCGAAAGGCTTGGGCTACTCGTCTTTCGTTGACCCCGTCCAATCGGGAAGGGGCGCGGAGAGCGCCACACCGCCAAGACCGGGCGCTGACACCTCATCGGAACACGAACTTATGTTCGTTCTGAAATAAATAGTTTCCCGTGCGAAATCGCCGGAGCAAGAGAACGTCACCGTTCGCGAATATTGAGTCGGCCATAGTCATCAAAGGCCGAGAGGTAATTCTCACCAAATGTTTTCATCGCTTGTTCTCTCACCATTTCCGATCTTAGATATTCAATCATTTCTGTGTTCGTGTTTGTATCATTAGCTTTTATCGCATGGCCAAGCGCCGTAAATCCGTTCTTGTCTTGGACAGATAGACTTGCGCCTAACTGGAGGAGATGGCTCACCAACCCAAGGTTACCTCTTCGCTGAGCCATTGCCCCGTGACCAGAGACCGCCCACATCAACGCCGTTTTTCCCCCGTCGCCCTTGTCGTTGATAGAACTGCGCAGAAGTAGAGCGATATCCCAATTAAAGTTCCGCATGCGAACTATTTCAATCAGGACAGTCCGTTCATGCCTGCACCTTGCAGAAGGGGAAGCGCCTGAACCCACAAGGCGCGTGCAAAGCTCTAGCGCGGTCTTTTTGTCCTTCAAGGTGGCTGCGCGCAACAAGAGAGTCTCGCCGTTTTCATCGACAGCATTCAAGTCAGCTCGCGTTGAGACCAGCGCTGCCTCTATCACGGATTGTGCGCTCGGAACCTGTTGCGCTGCCGACATTGGTCGACCGCCCCTCCCACGAACTCTCAGCATTGCTTCCCCCTTTGCGTCGGCATCGACAGAGTTCAGTCAAGAAATCGGTAACAAGGACCAGCATTCACCTGTAGCCAGCGGTAGGTGAACGCTAGGCCAGCTACCCAATTGCCAAGCCGGCAAGAGCGCCAATGTTTCGAATGATCGAAATCCCCTCGTAGATCGGGAAAGTCTTAGCACCATCTCTCGCGCCGTCAATCCGCGGGAGCTCATTGGGTCGTCGTGCTCCTGCAGCTTTGCTCCCGCTACCCGGCACGTCCATCCCGGCGATCGCTCCACCATAACCGCGCGATCGGGTTCGGCGCGCAGCCAGGGAATCGCCGCCGGGCAGGTTTCGAGCGTCGTTCCGAATGCCAAAGGCATGCTCAGAAGCGCGATGTGATCATCGAATTCGGGGAGGGCGCCCTCCGGGCCGAGGATACGGACCGGCAGGCCCAGGCCGTTCATCACCCGCCCGAGCGCTGCCCGCAACAAGATCGGCCAAGGGACCGGCCAAATTCGCTGGCTTTCCCGCAATTTGCCCTTTAATTCCCTTAGCTTATGAAGCTCCCAAAATCGGCCAAAAAACAGCTGGTCGAAAGCGTTTCGCGCATCGAGCCGGCGCGCCTTGAAAACATTCCGGAGGCGGTTTCGGATGTTGTCGCGGAGCTGTCGGGCGAGGCTGCGAAGCTCGGGAAAAGCCTTCATCCGCGCACGGCATCCAATCTGGCCGGTCTCGTGCGCATCATGAACACCTACTACAGCAACCTTGTCGAGGGACATAACACCGGCCCCAGGGAGATCGAGCGCGCGCTCGCCGGCGAATTCGAAGCCGACACGGAGCGCCGCAATCTTCAGCTGGAAGCCGCGGCCCATGTCCGTGTCCAGGCCGAAATCGACGCGATGTTCGCAGCGGGCGATCTGCCCGACCCGTCATCGACCGAATTCATCCTCCGGCTGCATCGCGAATTCTACAAAGACGCGCCGAAGGAGATGCTGACCATTCGCGGCAGCGACCGCGCATTTCTGATGAAGCCCGGTGCGTGGCGTTCGCTGCCCGGGCACGACGTTGCGGTTGGCAGACATCAGCCGCCATCGAGCGACCGCGTGGCAGATTTTATGAACTATTTCGCCGGGCGTTACCGCTTCGATCGTCTCGGCAAGGCTGCGCGGATCATCGCCATTCCGGCATCCCATCACAGGCTCAATTACATCCATCCATTTCCGGACGGGAACGGACGCGTGAGCCGGCTCATGAGCCATGCCATGGCACAGGCCGCAGGCATCGGCGCCCATGGTCTGTGGTCAATTTCACGGGGGCTGGCGCGCGGACTCGAAAGCCGAGGCGACTACAAGCGCATGATGGATCACGCCGATATGCCGCGACAGGGCGACCTCGATGGCCGCGGAAATCTTTCGGAGCGCGCGCTTGTGGAATTCGTCCTCTGGTATTTGCGCGTATGTCTCGATCAGGTGACATTCATGGCGGGCCTGTTCGAGATCGATACATTGGCGCGCAGGCTTCGCAATTACGTCGAGAGAAATGACAGGCTGAAACCCGAGGCCGCCAGACTGCTCGAGGAAGCGCTCATCCGGGGAGAATTCGAGCGCGGCGACATCCCTCGCATCACAGGCTTGCCGGAACGTACGGCAAGGCGTGTGTTCAACGACGTTGTCGCCGAAGGCTTGCTGGCGTCAGACACGCCGAAGGGCGCCGTATCGCTCAGGTTCCCGGTCGATACGCTCGACGCCCTGTTCCCACGCTTGTTTTCCGAAATCTAACGCGGTTTCCCGTCGAATTGAATCATGGGAGAGGACTCCCCCCTCCGGCCCTTCGGGCCACCTCCCCCACGATGGGGAAGAAAACAAATGCCAGCGCTATTTCTTTCCTCCCCCATCGTGGGGGAGGAGCCGAGCCCCCCGGTCCGCGCGGAGCGCGGCCGGAGGACAGGCTCCGCGCGGCGGAGGGGGACGTGTGGTTCAACTTGAACGGAGTCCGCTCTAGCGACGCCCGTTGCCCAGGCACTTGAACAGAATGCAGCAAATGTTCACGATTGCATCACCGCGGCGCTGTCGACGAAGGCGTGCGGAGGCGCATCGAAATCCTCGCCCAGCGTTTCGATTTTCATTCCGCCGGGCAGCGCGCCCAGCTGTTCCATGCCTTCGTATTTCTGCAGGCTGATCAGGCGCACGCCCGGCAGCGCGGCAATTCCTTCGAAACAACGAAGCGGAAACGACCGCCCGGGCGCCGCGATACTCCTGGCGTAATACGGGGACGTCAGATCTATTTCCAAAGGAATGTCGTGGGGGCGGGTTGGCGACAGATCGAGACGGCATGCGCACAGCACGCATCAGACCGGTGCCCGGTCCCGTGAAGGGCGTCGCGCGCTCTTCAACAAACGGTGTCTCAAGCCGGGCGGAATAGTGCTGAAATGCGTGCTTGAATGTCCCGAGCGCTCTCTTTCGGATTTGGCGCCTGTCGGATAGGTCTCCCGACTACGATATAGTCGGCGCCCTTCTGGAACGCCTCTTCGACGTCCACTGTTCGTTTCTGGTCGTCAACATTGGCAACAGGGCGGATTCCGGGGACCACAATCAAAAAATTGTTGCCGAGCTCGCCGCGAAGTCCCTCTGCCTCCATCCCGGAGGATATGACCCCATCGCACCCCACCTGGAGAGCCCTCTTCGCGCGCGAAAGCACAAGCTGCTCGATATCCACTTGAAAACCCATGTCCTGCAGATCGGCACTGTCCAGGCTCGTAAGCACAGTCACCGCAAGAACTTTCAATCCGTTTTTTTCCGCTGCCGCGGCCCTCAATATTTCGTTGTTCCCATGAACGGTAACAAACGTCGCCTGATGCCCCTTGAGTTGGCGAACCGCCGACTTGACGGTGTTTGGAACGTCGAAAAATTTCAGATCGACGAAGGTTTTCTTGCCGCGGCCGTGAAGCCAGTCCATGAAGCCGTAGACATTCCCGGTCATGAACAGTTCCAGACCGACCTTGTAAAACGATACCGACTCGTCGAGCTCCTCTACCAGACGCCTGGCTTCCCCCACGTCTGGAACATCCAACGCGAGGATGAGGCGCTCCGATGTCGGGATATCCTTTTTGGAAAGCATGTCGGAAAGCCGGTCCACCTGGCTGCGCGGAATCCGAACGCCTGACATCGCACGCGTCACGGCGCCCTCCGGTGCCAGTGACGCCCACGCGCGTCCAGAAGAGCGTAGTCTGTATCGAACGAGACCCCGGAAGTCCGGCAAATCGAAGGGCGGGCGCCCTTGCGGACAAGACCGGGTTTACGAGCGAAGGTCATGGCTAATTCTGCACGATAGGCGCGGACTCGGATCGAGTCAACATAGTTTCCCAAGCAGTTGTGGGTAAGTCCTTGCATTTTCGTGCATGTTGTGGTTCTCGTGCCCATATGGCTGTTCCACAGATCACGATTCGGCTATCGCCGGAAGCCAAGGTCGGGTTCGAGCGATACGCCGCAGCCCTCGGTATGCGAGCGTCTGAGTTGGCGAAGCTTCTCATTGTGCGGGAGCGGCACCAGCGGCGCTTGCTGGCGCTCAATTCGGATCTGAAGGCGTTCGAACGGCGCCGCCGGCAAGGACGACGGGCTCGTAACAGCCCGGCGGGTGCTCGATCGCGTGAAGGACTCCCATCGCTCGAGTCGACACCCCCCGTTCACGCCGCGCTTCCGGCTGGCGGGACGGCGGGACCAGAGCCTTCGGGTAGCGCACCGCCTTCGCCGCGCGACAGCGAGCCGTGCCCTACCGCTTCAGCCCGACGAAGGCCGGGGCGCCGGCCAGATGCGCCATCGCCGCATCCGATGTGATGACCGGATCGAGAGATTGCATCACCGCGGCGCTGTCGACGAAGGCGTGCGGAGCCGCATCGAAATCCTCGCCCGGCGTCTCGATGTACATTCCGCCGGGCAGCGCGCCCAGTTGTTCCATCCCTTTCTATTTCTGGAGGCTGATCAGGCACACGCCCGGCAGCGCGGCAATTCCTTCGAAACAGCGCAGCGGAAATGACCGCCCGGGCGCCGCGACACTCCTGGGATTTCCGCGGCCTCCAGATGCGATGCGGAAACCCTCGCGGCCCGGCCGCGCAATCGCGTTCGGCGACCGGCAGAGCAGGCGGAGGCGCGAACGCCCCCGCCTGGCCTTTTTCTACTTCTTCAGCAGTTTCGGCATCAGAGCGTTGAGATCGACCGAGCCGAAGCCCGTGTCGTTGTCGTAGCCCTTACCCGCCGTGTAGCCGGGGTTTCCATTGTTGCCTTGCGTGATGTCGTGGAATTTCTTTTCCTTCTTCGCAATCTTGTAGAGTGCCTTGTTGAAGAAACCGAGGCGCGGAAGACCCGCGTTGACGCGGTTGGAGTTGATGATCGTCGCCATGCCGGCCCAGATCGGAGCCGAGAGGCTGGTGCCGCCGTCGCCGAACCAGCCGCCCTCGCACCCGCAATATTCCGAATAGGGCGTGAACGGGTCCGCATCCGCGGCGATGTCGGGTACGTTACGCATCGTGGCCGATCCGCCATTGGCAAGCGCGACGGATTTGCCCTTGAGAAGCTGATATTTTGGAATGTCCCAGTATTTGCTCACGCCGCCGCCCGTCGCGCCGTAACCCTGAGACAGGTCGTTCCAGACCGTCTCCGAGCTCCAGACTTCCTTGCTCGTCACATTCAGACGCGTCCCGCCGACCGAGGTGATCAGCGGCTGCGATCCCGGATCCGGCGCATTCAGGCCCTGCCCTTCACGTCCGGCGGCGCCATCGTCGCCGGAGCTGACGAACACCGTGATGCCTTCCGCCTGCAGCTGGGTCAGCGCGGTGTTCTCGGC
Source organism: Rhizomicrobium sp. (assembly GCA_036266955.1). Taxonomy (GTDB): domain Bacteria; phylum Pseudomonadota; class Alphaproteobacteria; order Micropepsales; family Micropepsaceae; genus Rhizomicrobium. Next base: position 9,980 of record DATAWY010000069.1, on the reverse strand, counting down.
GTCGACCGCCGACTGGCCTTGCTGATTCTCGTCGAGACCATAGGAGACGCTGAGGACAGTGGCCTGATCGTCCTGCGCGATTTGGTTGAAGCTATCGACGAGCTGGCTGGAGAAGCTGCCGTTCGCATCGATATACAACAGAATCTGGCCCAGATTCGGGTTCGTGCCGATCGACGCTTGCAGATCGAGATCGGTTTCGATGGTCGCGCCACCGGGTCCCGTACCCGATCCATTCACGCCGATCAGCTGCACCGGCACAGCCGTCAGCTTGTACTCATTGTAATAGGCGGTCATGTCGCTGGTCGGGTAGCCGGACTCCTCGAACAGCGCGAGCACCTCGGTCTTATTGAGGTTGGTCTGGGCCGGCACGTCGTAGGCGGTTCGGATGTCGGTCGGCGCGTAGCCGTCGATGCCGGTGCCCACGGGGAGCTTAACCCCTTTCTTTGCCGGACGCGCGAGCCAGGCATGGTCGCCCGCGCTCTCGAGCCCGATTATGCCGTCGATCTTGCCGGCGAGAGCTTCGGGAAGCTGGGGATCCTTCAGCATCACATAGCCTTGGCCCTGCGCGGCCGTCTGGAACGACGCGAAACGCGTGTTGAAGAGCGATGCGAATTGCGCCGCAGTGCCCGTCAGCGAAACGGTGGTGCGGCTCGACGTGCGCGCACCGACCTTGAGGCCGTTGGACCTCGCCCATTGACGCAGCGCTTCGTAATCGCTCGCGTTGGCGCCGAAACGCGCGCCGAATTGCGCCGGTGTCAGATAGTGGCCATATTCGGGGCTTGCCGGGTCGGACACGCTCGCGCCGAATTGCGCCGCGCCTGCGGCGTCGGAGAGCGGCAGGCTCAGGATGACGTGCATCGGAGTTGCATCCGGCATCGCCGTCTCCGCGACGCCCGCGGGTGCGGCGATACGACCGAAAACGTCGTCGGTCGCGGCAAGCGCGCCATTCGACGCCAAAAGCACTGCGGCTGGCAGGGCCATCGCCAAGAGCGATCTGTGCAGGGTCAAAAGTTCCTCCTTTGGGACTTTCTTGGGGGGGTGGAAAAATCGTTCACAGTCATATCGAAGAAAACTGTAAATGCGAACGACTTGCAATAGACTGCGTCAAAGGCTATCTTCATTTAGGCACCCACAACCAGCGGCTGTGGCGATGCCAGGGCGTTTCCCGGCGGCGCCCAAACGCCACCCCCATCACTTTGTGTTTTCGGCGACGGTTCCCGGACTCTGTCATAATTTTGGAGGAACGAAGTATAAGTCATAATATCGAAGGCAAGGTGGTGGTCATTACCGGAGCGAGCAGCGGCCTCGGCGAGGCGACGGCGCGGCTGCTGGCCGCGGAGCGCGCGAAGCTCGTGCTGGGCGCGCGCCGGCTCGACCGTCTCCAGGCGCTCGCGCAGGAACTCGATATCGGAGCGGAGGCCGCTGTCCAGGTCGATGTAACAAACCGGGAGCAGGTCCGGCATCTGGTCGATCATGCGGTGAAGCGCCACGGGCGCATCGACGTGTTGCTGAACAATGCGGGGATCATGCCGCAGTCGCTGCTCGAGAACCTCAAGGTGGACGAATGGGACCGCATGATCGACGTGAACCTCAAGGGCGTCCTTTACGGGATCGCGGCGGCGCTCCCGCACATGAAGGCGCAGAAGTCCGGCCACATCATCAATGTTTCGTCGGTCGCGGGCCACAAGGTCGGACCGGGCAGCTCGGTCTATGCGGCGACGAAACACGCGGTGCGGGCTTTGTCCGAGGGCTTGCGGCAGGAGGTGAAGCCCTATGGCATCCGGACGACGGTGATCTCGCCGGGCGCCGTAACCACGGAGCTTGCCGACACGATCACCGATCCCGCGGTGCTCGCGCGCATCCGCGATCTCTATGAGAAGGTCGGCATCCCCGCCGGTTCGTTTGCGCGCGTCGTGGCCTTCGCCATGAGCCAGCCGGAAGACGTGGACATCAACGAGATTCTCTTCCGGCCGACGAAACAGGAATATTGAGAGTGGAGGATGTTCCCAATTCCGATTATCGCGTTCCAGGGCGCGGCGGGATAACGGTGAAGAAATTCGCGAGGAAGGGCTTTGGCTGCCCCCGAAACGATCTGGACTGCGCGTTCCGCGGCCCTCCGCAACGTGAAGCTGTCCTGGAAACTGTGTAGTGGCGTAATACGGGGACGTCAATAATACGGGGACGTCAAATCTATTTCCAAAGGAATGTCGTGGGGGCGGGTTGGCGACAGATCGAGACGGCATGCGCACAGCACGCATCAGACCGGTGCCCGGTCCCGTGAAGGGCGTCGCGCGCTCTTCACCAAACGGCGTCTTAAGCCGGGCAGAAGAGTGCTGAAATGCGTGCCTGAATGTCCCGAGCGCTCTCTTTCGGATTTGGCGCCCGTCGGATAGGTCTCCCGACTACGATGTAGTCGGCGCCCTTCTGGAATGCCTCTTCAACGTCCACGGTTCGTTTCTGGTCGTCAACATTGGCAACAGGGCGTATCCCGGGGACCACAATCAAAAAATTGTCGCCGAGCTCGCCGCGAAGTCCTTCTGCCTCCATCCCGGAGGATATGACCCCATCGCACCCCACCTGGAGAGCCCTCTTCGCCCGCGAAAGCACAAGCTGCTCGATATCCACTTGAAAGCCCATGTCCTGCAGATCGGCACTGTCGAGGCTCGTAAGCACAGTCACCGCAAGAACTTTCAATCCGTTCTTTTCCGCTACGGCAGCCCTCAATATTTCGTCGTTCCCATGAACGGTTACAAACGTTGCAGGATGCCCCTTGAGTTGGCGAACCGCCGACTTGACGGTGTTTGGAACATCGAAAAACTTAAGGTCAACAAAGGTTTTCTTGCCGCGGCCGTGAAGCCAGTCCATGAAGCTGTAGATATTCCCGGTCATGAACAGTTCCAGACCGAGCTTATAAAACGATACCGACTCGTCCAGCTCGTCTACCAGGCGCATGGCTTCCCCCACGTCTGGAACATCCAACGCGAGGATGAGGCGCTCCGATGTGGGGATATCCTTTTTGGAAAGCATGTCGGAAAGCCGGTCCCACCTGGCTGCGGAGAATCCGGACGCCCGTCATTGCAGGCGTTACGGCACTCTCCGGAACCACCGACGCCCACGCGCGTCCAGAAGCGCGTACTCCGTATCGAACGAGACCCCGCGAGTCCAGCAAGTCGAAGGGCAAGCGCCCTTGCGGGCAAGATCGGGTTTGCGAGAGGAGGTCATGGCTAATCTCGCACCGTATGGGCGGACTCGGTTCGAGCCAACCTTTCGCCGCAAGCAGTTGTGGGTAACTCCTTGCATTTTCGCGCATGCTGTGGTTTCCGTCCCCTTTATAGCGGTTCCACAAATCACGACGGGCTGCGGCATCGAGCGGGTCAGCGACATCGCGACCGATCGTCCGCGGTCCAAGCTCGTATGGCAGTTCCAGGGACGGTGTTCTCGCTCGATCCGGCAACCGGCGCCGAGACGGTGCTGCACATGTTCGGCGGCGGCAGTGACGGCCTGCTCCCGCAAGACGGTCTGATCGATGTGAAGGGCACATTGTACGGCACCACGCGCGCGGGCGGCAAAGTTGGCGGCGGCACGGTGTTTGCGGTCGACCCGGATGGCGGCGCCGGAGACGGTTCGACAGCCTTCGCCGGCCTGGTCGAAGTGAAAGGCAAGCTGTACGGAACGACCTACCGCGGCGGAGCGGAAGGCTTCGGAACCGTGTTCTCGATCGACCGGAACACCCGCAGGGAGCGCGCGGTCTATTCCTTCTGCGTGCAACAAGACTGCACCGACGGCATGAATCCGGAAGCCAATGTGATCGCGGTCGATGGCACTCTACGGGACCAGCTATTACGGCGCAGGCACAGGCTGTTACGGCTTTGGGTGCGGCACGGTCTTCGCGTTCGACCCGCGCACCGGCGCGGAGAAGGTGATTTACCCCTTCACCGGCCTGACGGACGGCGGATTGCCCTGGGGCGGCCTCATTGCCGTGAACGGCAGATTCTACGGCACGACGCAGAGCGGCGGCGCGGCAGGCTTCGGCACGGTGTTCGAGCTGAAGAAGTAGCCCTTGCACCTGAATCCATAAATTACGCAAGCAGCAATTCGCGAGGAAGGGCTTTGGCTGCCTCGGAAACGATCTGGACTGCTCATTCCGCAGCCCTCCGCAACGTATCGTACTCCGTGGGGACGCAGCGCGCGAGACCGGACAGGGGGGGCGGAGGAGGTCGACTCGATTATGGCACGGCCGCATCCTGGGCCGTGGCACCGGGCCGATACACCTTTAAGGTGTGACTTGCTTTTACACCATAAAGGTGTTAGATGATGGAGAAAGCGGAACCCGACCTACGACCTTGAGGTGTTCAAAGGCGCGTTTTCGAGCGAGGAACGGCTCAATATGACGGGCGCCGCCGTGCGAAGCGCCGCTGCGTTGGGTTTCGGGCGGGCCGAGATCGTCGCAACTGTGCAGACAATGCAGCGTTGGCATTTCTACAAGTCGATGACGAGCTACGCGAATCATCGGGTCTGGCAGGACGTGTACCACGTGCCTTCTCCCATCGGCGTGCTCTACGTGACGTTCACGGCCGATGCCGTGACGGAGTTTTTGTTGCTGTCGTTCAAGGAGAAAGACGATGCGTGAAGGACCCGTCTGCCCTGAAACGGGAGTGCCGATGCATCGCGACACGCGGCCGATGATGCTCGAATATAAGGCCCAATCGATCACGATCGCTATGCCGGGCTGGTATTGCGACAAGTCGGATCAGAGCATCCATACCGGCGAGGACATGAAGGCGTCCGACCGGGCGCTGAACCGTCTCAAGGCCCGCACGGAAGGCTTGCTGGAGCCGGAAGAGATCCGTCGCATCCGCAAGAAATTGCGGCTCAATCAGGTGCAGGCCGGCGAGCTGATCGGGGGCGGCCCGCGCGCCTTTCAGAAATACGAGGCCGGCGACCTGTTGCCGAGCCGGGCCATCAGCAGCGCCCTGATGCTGCTCGACCATGATCCGTCTTCGTTGCGGATTTTGGAGGCCCGCCATTTCGGGGACGCCGAAGCGGCGACCCGCCCTGGACCTTAACCGGCCGCAACGCCTTTCAGCATCATGGGAAACGTTGCCGGTGTCACCGCATTCGCCATGCAACGCGGGGCAAGGCGAAACTGAAAGCGTGGCTGGAAGCGTGGCGCGACACCGGCCGCAAGGAGAAGGCATCATGAGCGATCCGCGCGACGATATGGTCGATGCCCTGTTGCGTGAAACATTCGACGGTCCGGTTGCCGATGACGGTTTCTGCGATCGGGTGATGCGGCGTGTACCCCGCCGGCGCCGTCGCGTTGTGTGGCCGTTGGCAGCCGGCCTGTTCGCGGGCACGGGCCTGTGCTGGTTCTGTCGTCTGTCTTCGCCGCTGTTGCGCCTTGGCTGGCGGACTTGGCCAAACGGCGAGCCGGCGGCGTCGGCGATCGCCATTCTGCTGACGATGGCGGCCATTTCTCTTCTCGCTCTGGGGTGGACATCGGCCGAAGCCGACGACCATTGATATCCGGGCAAACGTGTTTTTTCACTCACGGCCGACAGCGGCAACGATTCCCGCCGGAATGCGACGCGAGCTCTATGCTGCCGAACATTTCGGCTTTGTCGCAAGGCGCCACAGCAACAAATCCCGCTGTAATCATGCACGCAGCCGATTCCGCTGCACGAAGAACCCCATGGGGCTTGCGTGCCATGGATGGCCCGTGACCCGACTCCCTCGCATCGTCGCTCCCGGCTGCCCGCGACCGGGCGTGGCAGACGGCGCGGCGGGCGCTGGTACGATTGGACCCGCCTGGACTCATGCCGGGAGGCCCGTCGAATTCGCCCGCATGTTGTATCGCGTCGCCTGTGGACCTAAAATCGCGGCATGATCGATTGGTCGTCCTGTCCTGCCGTCGAGCGGGATTCCCAACGCGTAAGTGGTGCCTGGGTGTTCCGCGGCACGCGCGTTCCCGTTGTCGCGCTGTTCCAGAATCTGGAGGATGGGGCACAGCTCTCGGAATTTCTTGCCTGGTTTCCCGGAGTCACGCGCGAGCAGGCCCGGCTCGTACTCGAGCACGCTGCGCACTCTTTGGAAGCCGCGTGAGTGCGGCTTCTGTTCGACCAGGGCACGCCCGCGCCATTGCGCAGATATCTCTCGAATCATGAGGTCAGCACCGCTTTGGAGCTTTCCTGGAGCACGTTGACAAATGGCGAACTCCTCGATCAGGCCGAGAGCGCCGGATTCGATGTGTTGGTCACGACCGACCAGAATCTGAGATACCAGCAGAACCTGTCCGGGCGCCGGATTTCGATCATCGTTATTTGCACGACGAGTTGGGTCCGCATCGAAAAGCATATTTGCGCCGTCACCGAGGCCCTCGATCATGTTTCTCCGGGAAGTTACGCAGAAGTCCGCATTCCCTAGGCGCGGAAGTTCGTCAGCGGACCCCGATCTCTGGTTGAACGGGAATAGGGGAATACGGTGACAGGAGCAATGACCCCCTTTTTTTCAAAGCGTTTCTGATCGTTGGAACGCTGCGCGGGTTTGCGCCCTGGTGCGCGCACGTCGCGATGGAGCGGCCGGGAATGCAATGTTGTGCTGCCGGATTGGCTGCGGCTGAGCTTCGGCGATTCCGTTTCGGAGGCGCCCTGGGCGGATTCCGGGGTGCATTGCCCGGTGCGGGTTAACGATTTTGTGCGCTTTCCGGACGTGGTATTGGTGCTCGCGAAATACCAACGCCTCGCAATGTCGATGTTGATCGAATCCTCACCCTCAACGCCGGAGATGATCGGCGGATCGAAAAGGCAGGAGCTTTCCGCACTTTGCCGTAACTGCGGCGTGCGCCGACTGGACCTGTTCGGCTCGGCTGCGACAGGCCGTTTCGATCAGGCTGCAAGCGACATGGACTTTCTGGTGGAATTCGAACCGCTGGAGCCTGTGGCCTATGCGGACGCTTATTTCCGGCTCCGCGAGGGTCTCCAATCGCTTTTCGGGCGCGAGGTCGACCTCGTCACCCACGCGTCCGTGACCAACCCTTTCTTTCGCGACCGCATTGAGTCCGAACGGCAAACATTGTTCCAGAACGGATGACGAGCGAACCATCCCGCAAATAACTATGGGACGCCCGGAAGGCGGCGGAACGCGTTGCGCGATTCATCGTTGACCGGAGCCGTCCTGGGCACGCCGAGCAACGACTGGTACCAGTCGTTGCTCCCGGCAACGTCGGCGACGCCAATGATCGTCCATATGCGCTTCATGCGTACCTCTCAATCTTCGGAACGACACCGCCGGTGTCTGCACGGATCAGCGCTTCCGCAGCGCCAGCAATTCGTCCAGGTGACCTTCTATTCTCGCTTCGATCGCGGACTGGCTGATGGGTGGTTGCCGCATGGCTGGGGCTCCGGATTGTCTGGTTCCACCACCCGCCACCGGCCAAACTCCGACATGTGTTCCTGTGTCTGCACGGGTCGTCACGCCCGTTGTGGAGCGTGGTAGCGTTGAACGTTGATCTCGCGTTCACGCACCCGCACCTGTGCGAGGTCCCAACGCCTGCAGGGCAGCACGGCCGGGAACGCGGTCGATGCCGTGCTGCGAAGGTGTAATGGACAGGCTCCGACGGCGAGACCATTTCCATCGCGCCGTTCAGCGGGGTTGTCTCCGCGCGCCACGTCGCGCTCCTCGGGCGGCTCGTTTTGCCGGGGCCACCGCAGGAAGCAAGTCAATCGGGCCTCTTCTGGAAGCCCGCCATCACGCGCTATCCGCTCGCCCAGCCCCCGTGCGGCGTCACTCTCCGTACCAATAGGCGAGCCGCGCCCCGGCCATCCGGGCGTCGATCTTCGACATGGCGTTCCCGTAGGCCTCGTGAAAGCAGGAGGGCGCGCTGTTCAGCGTATAGACCGGATAGGCGACGGCGAGCCTATGGCAGACGTCCCTGGCCGCGTTCCAGACGCGCCAGCGCAGCACTTGCGATTTCACGGGATCGACCAGGTCCCGGAAGGTGTAGTGGACCGGCATCGACAGCGAGACCTCTTCCATGGGTCCATTCAGCGGCGTGGTCTGGGCGCGGAAGCGCGGCACGGTGACGGTGACCGATTCGTTGGGTCCGGAACTGTAGGGCGTGAGCGGCGTCTCGGCGCCGTTAGGGAAGTAGCCCCCGGGGCCAGTCGGATAATAACCTTGGGGTGCCTGCGGATAGTAGTTTTGAGGATAGTAGCCCTGTGCGGAGGCGGACGAGGCGACGAGCCCGACGGCGCCTGCGAGAAGCGCCAGGCGGAGCGCGGATTTCGACAGGCTGGACATTTGTGTTCTCCCAGATTGGCCCCTGCGACCGGAGATCATATCCCCGGGACCCGATTCGGAAGAAAAACGGCTGGCGTCAACAGCCGTTCCAGCCGCACGCAATCTTGTCCATCGTGACCCGCAGAGGACCAATGAAATGTTGAGGCTTATCCCGCCGCGATCTATCTCACCGCCGCGGGGGGAAATTGTCTTTATCCGCCCGAGCCGCATCGCTGTTCAGCGGGCCTGTCGTCAAACCGGTGAGCCTCTCCATCCAGTTCCAGTCCAGTGAGCGGATGCGGCCGCCTGGACTCGCGGCTTGCGGCTGCTGCCCGATAGTCAGGGAGAAAGCGGAATGATGTCCGGCGCAGCGAATCCATTCGGATCCTGCCGGTAGCCGCGGGCGGCCATGCAGGGGAAGAAGAGGCCGCTGTCGAGCGCGTCGGGGCGCCCGCCATAGCGCTGGCCGCCGACGTAGAAGGGTTGGGACTCTTCGCGTGCCTGACTGACACAGGACTCGCGGTCCTTGACGAATTCGTCATAGGTCACACCGGACTTCGACCATCTGACGGTCGGCACGCCCTCCGCGCATCCCGCGAGGACCAGCGCGGCGAACGCCAAAATGACACCTGAAATTCGCATTCTGCCTCCGGCCCTGTCACGAACCTACCCGCTTCGCGGGCCCGCGCCAACTGATATTGGCCGCCAAACAGCAATCCGCGACGTCTGCCGGCGCTGCGAATTGGGCGAAGTCGCCGGCGCCCGATCTTGCCGGCGAAAAGAATTGTCTCAAATTCTGTCTGGTCGTAGGGTGCAATCGAATCCGGCAGGCAAATACACGTTTGCGACAAGATACGGGGGGAAGACGCGAACAGGCTGACAATTCCGTTCCTGACGATTGCGGCGGCCGCGCTGGCGCTGCCGGCGGTGGCGCAGGAGACCTTGCTTTACAGCTTCAATCCGCAGGGGAACGGCAACCCGGAAGCCCGGCTTCTTCTGCAGAAGAAATCGTTGTTCGGCACCGCGGCGGGCCTTGGGAATTCCTACGGAACGGTGTTCGAACTGAAGCGATCGGGCGGCGCGTGGGCGGATAGCGTGCTTTACAGTTTTGCAGGCGCCAGCGACGGCCAGCACCCAGCCGCAGGTCTGGCGACGGACAGCTCCGGCGCGCTCTACGGAACCACCCTGGACGGCGGCGCGAGCGGGTAGGGACGGTTTTCGAGCTCACACGGTCCGGCCGCGCATGGAACGAAACCGTGCTCCATGCATTCGGCGGCGGCAAGGACGGCCGCAATCCCGGTTATGGCCCATTGTTGCTTGCAGCGAGCGGCGCGCTTTATGGAATGACGGCTTACGGCGGCAGCGAAGACTGGGGAATCGTTTTCGAGCTCGCGCCGTAAGAAATTCCACGCATGGTTGTCAGGAGATCGGACGGAGATTTCCTCTCCCGCCCTGGGGGAGACTGATCACTTGCCCTCCACGGCAAAGGCGAGGCCCGGGGTATAGCTGACCGCTGTCCACTGGTCGTTGTTGACGCAGTAACCGCCAACGTCGTCGGAGCAGTATTAATCCGTCCATAAGTATATTCATTTTCTGCTTGACATGGCGAATCTGAGCTGATTCGCTGGGGGTATGAGACAGGATGATGCGCGGAAGTTGGATCACGCCACGCTAGAAGCGATGCGGATGCGGGCGGTGCGAAG
>DATAWY010000068.1:0-7529 GCA_036266955.1 Rhizomicrobium sp. | reverse complement strand
AGCTCGTAAAGGTTGCGCTGCTCCTGATCGAGCGCTTTGGAGGCGTGCGGCGGGCGCAAGGTCATGTCGGTCGGGCGGATCGCCTCGTGCGCTTCCTGCGCGTTCTTGGCCTGCGTACGGTAGACGCGCGGCTCGCCGGGCACGTAGTCCTTGCCGTAATCCTGCGCGATGAGTTTGCGCGCGGCCTCGATCGCCTCGTTCGACAAGGTGACGCCGTCGGTGCGCATGTACGTGATGAGGCCGACCGTCTCGCCGTCGATGTCGACGCCTTCGTAAAGCCGCTGCGCGATGCGCATGGTGCGGCTGGCACCGAGGCCGAGCTTGCGCGAGGCTTCCTGCTGCAGGGTCGAGGTGGTGAAGGGCGGCGGCGGCGTGCGCCGGATCTGCCGGCGCTCGATCGTGGTGACCTTGTAATTCTGTCCGTGCAGGATCTTGTCGGCGGCGGCGCGCGCGGCCGCTTCGTTGGCGATATCGAACTTGTCGAGCTTCTTGCTGTCGAGATGCGTGAGGCGCGCGGTGAAGCGGTCGCCCGAGGGTGTCACGAACTCGGCCTCGACGGTCCAGTATTCGCGTGGCTTGAACGCCTCGATCTCGGCTTCGCGCTCGCACACGAGGCGCAGCGCGACCGACTGCACGCGGCCGGCCGAGCGGCTTCCCGGCAGCTTGCGCCACAGAACCGGCGAGAGCGTGAACCCCACGAGATAATCGAGCGCGCGCCGGGCGAGATAGGCGTCCACCAGCTCGCGGTCCAATTCGCGCGGATGCTTGAAGGCGTCGAGCACGGCCTGCTTCGTCACCTCGTTGAAGGCGACGCGCTTCACATCGACGCCCTTCAGGACCTTGCGCTCGCGCAGCACCTCGCCGACATGCCACGAGATCGCCTCGCCCTCGCGGTCGGGGTCGGTGGCGAGGATCAGCTTGTCGGCGTGCCTGACGGCATCGACGATGTCCTTGAGCCGCTTCTGGGCCCTTGCATCCACCTCCCAGCTCATCGCGAAATCTTCGTCCGGCCTGACGGAGCCGTCCTTGGGAGGAAGGTCGCGAACATGGCCGAAGCTCGCCAGTACGCGATACCCCGCGCCCAGATATTTATTGATGGTCTTGGCCTTGGCGGGGGACTCGACGACGAGAACGTTCATATTGTTGGGAACTGCGTGGGGTGGTTGACGGGCTCAGGCGGCTAAAGGCTTAGCCCGTAATTGTAACGGGGGCGCAGATAGGGAGGGGATTCCTGCCTGTCAATGCAGGGTCGGCGCGATTCATGTACTTATGGTTGCGCAGCCTCCATGTATTCCCGTTTGTACAATCATTACGTGCAGAACATGATTGTTTCCCCGATTTTTTGTCAGCCGAGCGAAACCCGGTTGCCCGCCTCGCGATGCAGGCGCCCTGCGAGTTCCAGTTCGAGCAGGACCGAGAGCACGGCGCCGGCCGGAGCGCTGCATTGGCGCACCATCTCGTCCACCGAAACGGGCGTAGGGCCGAGAAGCTCTGTGACCCGGCGGCGAAGGGTGTCGTCGATTGGTTCGGCCTGTTCGGCTTCCTGCCAGCGGAGCGGGCCGTCGCCGGGCTCACAGAAGGCGCCGCCGATCAGTGGCCGCAGTACGTCCACGACGTCGCCCGCGCTTTCGACCAGCGCCGCGCCTTCGCGCAGCAGGCGGTTGGTGCCTTTGGCCCGCGGATCGAGCGGAGAGCCGGGAACGGCGAACACCTCGCGGCCCTGCTCGAGCGCGTAGCCGGCCGTGATCAGCGAGCCCGACCCTTCGGCGGCTTCCACAATGACAACGCCGCGCGAGAGCCCTGAAATGATCCGGTTGCGGCGCGGAAAATGCTTGGCCTGCGGCTTCTGGCCGACCGGCATTTCGGAGACCACGGCGCCGCTTTCGACGATCCGCTCGTAGAGGCGCGCATTTTCGGGCGGATAGATATCGTCGACGCCTCCCGCCAGTACGGCGATGGTGCCACTGGCGAGCGCGCCTTCATGCGCGGCGGTGTCGATGCCGCGCGCAAGACCCGATACGACGACAAGCCCGGCGCTGCCAAGCCCGGCGGCAAGCTCCGACGCGAATTTGCGTCCCAGCGCAGACGCATTCCGCGCACCCACAACAGCAATCATTTCGCGCGCCAGGATATCGGCGCGCCCAAGCACGCTTATGACTGGCGGAGGCGCCTCAAGCGCGGCAAGACCAGCCGGAAAATCCGGTTCGATGGCAGCAATCAGGCGCCCGCCGATGCGCGCGAGCATTTCGAGTTCACGCTTCGCGTCGTCCTCGTCCGGAATCCTGAGATCGCCCGAGGCACCTCCCCGCCGCGCCAGACGCGGCAGTTCCTTCAGGGCCGCCGACGCCGAACCGAAGCGTTCGATCAGCGCCGCAAAAGTAACCGGCCCCACATTCTGCGCCCGCGCAAGCCTCAGCCACGCGATTTTCTCGGAAGGGGAAAGAGGATGGGCTGTTACAGACACAACGACCTCGGCCAGGAATGATTCACCACAAAGGCCACAAAGAACACAAAGCTAAACGACCATGCGTTGCAAACCGTGTTTGAATAGCCGGACATTGAAGTTCATGAGAAATCCCAAACGGCGGTGCGACGGCTTGAGACAAGTGAGGACTTGCGCAACGACCGCGTGAGGCATCTTTGTGCTCTTTGTGGTGAAATATCAAATTTGGCTGAGAGGCGCAAAACGGAACTTGTCGCCAAGTTTCGCCGCTGACGCGCTCAATCGCAAATCGCGAAAGTTATTTTGGCGGAGCGGCCGTAAGAGCTATATACTGCAACGCTTCCCCCTCCGCCTCGCCGCGCTCGGCGCCTCCCCCACGTTGGGGGCGGACAGCAAAAGCGTGCGCCGTTCTTTTCCTCCCCCAACGTGGGGGAGGTCCGGCCGAAGGCCGGGGAGGGGGGGCCGCTCCAACGATTCAATTCGACGGGATCGTACTCTCTAAAAGCGCTATTCCTTCGCGCCGACTCGGGGTTCACGGCCGGCGGCGATGCGCCGGATGTTTTCGCGATGCGTCGTGAAGATGAGAATGGCGAGCAGCAGCGCCAGCATCGCGTTGAGCGGAGCGCTCCAGAGCAGCATGTAAACAGGCGCGAGCGCGGCGGTGACCAGCGCCGCGAGGGAAGAGATGCGCGAGATCGCCGCCACGGCGATCCAGGTCGCCAGCGCCATCAGTCCGACGGGCCAGGCAAGCGCAAGCATCACGCCGAAAAACGTGGCCACGCCCTTGCCGCCGCGGAAGCGCAGCCAGACCGGGAACACGTGACCGAGAAAGGCCCCAAGGCCGGCGAGTGCGCCAGCCAACTCGCCGCAAAACATTCGCGCGACCACAACAGCGAGCGCGCCTTTTCCGGCGTCGCAGAGGAGCGTGGCAAGAGCAGCCCACCGTTTGCCCGTGCGCAGCACATTGGTCGCACCGATATTGCCGGAGCCGATCTTGCGCACGTCCCCCGCGCCCGCCGCCCAGGAAAAAAGCAGCCCGAACGGGATCGAACCGAGCAGATAACCGAAGACGGGTACCAGCGCGAAAACCGGCGCCCGCTCGTGCCAGTCGATAGCACCGATGGTATCAAACATCGAAGGGTTTCTTCAACGCCCGATCGAACACGCATTTTCCATTCACATAGGTCTGATGCACGCGGCCTTCGAAGGTTCGCCCCTCGAACGGCGTGTTGCGCGCGCGCGAATGAAGAAGAGCCGGATCGACGCGAAAGGATTCCTCGGGATCGAACGCCACCAAATCGGCGGGTGCGCCGCGTTCGAGCCGCCCGCCGTCAAGGCCGAGAATGCGCGCCGGTGCGGCCGTCAGTCTTTCAAGCACGTCGAGCAGGCCCGCGTGTTCGTTGTGATAAAGCTGAAGCGCCGCCGGGAGGAGCGTTTCGAGTCCCACCGCGCCGAATGCCGCCTGGGCGAAAGTCTGCCGCTTGGTATCGGCGGCCTGCGGATCGTGGCTGGAGACGATGACATCGATCTGCCCCGACGCGACGCCTTCCACCATCGCAATACGATCGGCTTCCGAGCGGAGCGGCGGCTTCACCTTTCGGAAGGTGAGATAGGCGCCCACATCGAGTTCGTTGAGTGCGAGATGGTGGGCAGACACGCCGCAGGTCACCGGCAGGCCGCGAACCTTGGCGTCGACGATCGCTTCGAGCGCGGCGCGTGTCGATATCTGTCCGAAATGAAAGCGCGCGCCCGTGAGTTCGACCAGGCGGATATCGCGCTCGACGATCAGCGTCTCCGCAACCGCAGGTGCTGAGGGAATGCCGAGCCTTGTGGCGAATTCGCCTTCGTTCATCGCCGCGCCCTGTACAAGCTCGGGATCCTCGGCGTGTCCGACAACCAGCGCGCCGAACGTCGCGGCATAGGCAAGGGCGCGCCGCATCACGCGCGCGCTCGCCACCGTGCGGTCCGCATCGGTGAAGGCGACGGCGCCGGCCTCCATCAGGAGTCCGATCTCGGTCATCGTCTCGCCGGCAAGGCGGCGTGTCAGCGCCGCCATCGGCAGCACCCGCACGCAGGCCGTCGCGGCCGCGCGGCGGCGGATGAAATCGACCAGCGAAGGTTCGTCGATCACGGGATCGGTGTTCGGCATCACGATGATCGTGGTGACGCCGCCCGCCGCCGCTGCCCGGCTCGCCGATTCCAGCGTCTCGCGGTGTTCGCTGCCAGGTTCGCCGGTGAACACACGCATGTCGATCAGGCCCGGCGCGAGCGCGCGGCCGCGGCAATCGACGAGCTTTGCATCGCCGGGCGATCCGTCGCGAAACAGCCGCGGCCCGAGATCGCGGATGCGGTCATTCTCCACGAGCAGGGCGCCCGAAACATCGAGCCCGTTCGCCGGATCGAGCAGCCGCGCGTTGGTGAAGGCCGTTCGCGTCATGGCGCGTTGCGGGCTTCGCGCGGCAGACCTCGCGCCAGCGCGTCGAGCACCGCCATGCGGATGGCGACTCCCATCTCCACCTGTTCCTGGATGACGCTGACTTCGATGTCGTCGGCCACGGCGGAATCGATTTCGATGCCCCGGTTCATGGGCCCTGGATGCATGACGAGCGCGCCGGGTTTGGCGCGAGCGAGCTTATCGCGGTCGAGGCCATAGAAGCGGAAATATTCGCGCGCAGAGGGCACGAAAGCGCCCGCCATGCGCTCGAGCTGAAGGCGCAGCATCATCACGATATCGGCGCCGTCGAGCGCCGCGTTCATGTCTGTGTGGACCTCCACGCCGAACTGCTCCACCTGCGCAGGCAAAAGCGTATGCGGCGCCGCCAGCCGCACGCGCGCGCCGAGTTTCGAGAGCAGGATGATGTTCGAGCGCGCGACGCGGCTGTGCAGGATATCCCCGCAGATGGCGACGATCAGCCCTTCGAACGACCCGCGGCGGCGGCGGATGGTGAGCGCATCGAGCAGCGCCTGGGTCGGATGTTCATGCGCGCCGTCTCCGGCATTCACCACGCAGCAATCGAGTTTCTGCGACAGAAGCTCGGCCGCGCCCGCATCCTGATGGCGCACGACCAGGATGTCCGGCCGCATGGCGTTGAGCGTCGCCGCCGTGTCTAGCAGCGTCTCGCCCTTGGAGACGGAGGAACTCCGCACCGACATGTTGAGCACATCGGCGCCGAGCCGTTTTCCGGCGAGTTCGAACGAGCTTTGCGTGCGCGTCGAGGCTTCGAAGAAGAGGTTGATGAGCGTGCGGCCCCTCAGCAGCGCCTGCTTCCGCTCCAGCGCACGGTTCAGCCCCACATAGGTATCGGCCAGATCGAGCAGGCCGGTGATCTCGGAATGGGAAAGCGAACCGGCGCCGAGAAGATGGCTGGACTTCAGAATCGGTCCGTCGGTGCCGTGCATCAAAAAGAGGCTTATAGGGAGGAGTGCGCAAACGGGCAAGCCGGGGGATCAGCGATGACCAATGCGGGATTGATGACCATTCCAAGCTCCTTCGGTCCCAGCGAGACGATGGGCCGGCTTGTCGCGGAAATCGCCGCGAAAGGGCTGACCGTCTTTGCGCGGATCGATCACGCGGCGGGAGCCGCGCAGGTCGGAATGACTTTGCGCCCGACCGAGCTGGTGATCTTCGGCAATGCCAAGGGCGGCACGCCGCTGATGCAGCGCGAACAGACGATCGGCATCGACCTGCCGCTGAAAGCGCTGGTCTGGGAAGATGCGGGTGGAAAGACATGGCTGTCCTACAACGATCCGGCCTGGATCGCAGAGCGGCACGCGATCGCGCCCGAGTCCGCTCCGGCGGTCAAGGCGATGACCGACATGCTGGCCGCCCTGGCACGAAAGGCCGTGAAGGATTAGACAAACTGCTCAGAATTGTCGGTTTGCTCCACAGATTTCGGCTGCCCGTGCATATAGTACCAACTGCGACAATGCTTCACCCCTTTTCTTGTCATGGCCCGCGACTGCGGGTCATCAGATAAAATTGTGCCGGTGTCTCCGACCTCTGCTATTCCGCTCGTGGGTCCGAGCGGTTTCACCTAGATGGCCCGCCGTCGCGGGCCATGACAAGTTTGAGGAGGGAGTCGGAAATGGGAGCCTTTGGTATGATTGCTGTGGGCGTGTCGGCACGATTGAAGACGTATAGAGCACCTTCCGATCGGATGGGCTCAAACTGAGAGGACTTCCCAAGCCGCCGAAAAATAGAACACCACAACCCCGTCATGGTCGTCGCCCGGCTAAACCGGGGGACGGACATGACAAGACGATTATATGCAAAGCGCAAGGTCAGACTTTGGTTCAAACTGAACGGAATCCGCCCTAATACAGCTCGATTTTAGAGAGTGGCGGCCCGGCAAGATCGAAAAACAGCTTGCCAACGCCGTAAAGTTCCCCTCGCGGCGACCATTGTGATATGCCCCGGTATAAATCGCCACGACGGCCCTCGATCAGCCATGTAGCGCCGTCGAGGCCGATCCCTTTCTCGATCGTACCGAAACTCCAGAAGGAAGCAATTGCATTCAGAAATTGCGTTTGGTTGTCGGGCGAAAGCGGTGCCTGTTCCGGCGAGTCGTCCGAAGCGGGTATTCGAAAATGCTGATATCGCCACCGAAGCGTAGCAACCGGACCCCGCCACGCGATGCGAACAACCGCGCGCCCGTGAAAGCTGCTGTCCCAGAAGAACCGGTAGGCCGCGTCCTCGCTGCCGATCGTGAGGCACAATGGTTCCTCATCATCGCGCGCGGAGATGCGCCCAGGACTGCGGCAGCAATCCGACAGGTCCTCGCGCCACCGGCCCCGATCCGCTGTCGCGATCCTGTAAGGACAATCGGCCGGCAGGCGGATTTCGGCGGGATGCAGCTTGTCAGTTGGCGCCATGCGGTCTCCGTTCATTCAAAAGGCTGGCTTGCGGCTTCTCCGTGGCCGGATGGCGAAAGGAATAGCCGCTTAATTTTACTGCGTCATATAATTAGAGGATTGTTGCGTTGGATTTTTCGAGCGCAGCAGGGACATCTTGGCAGGGTTCTGGCGAGTGCGACGATCAGACGGCGCCGCAGGGTTGCGATCGAGTTGGGAATGTGGCGCTCGGGTC
>DATAWY010000067.1:0-17182 GCA_036266955.1 Rhizomicrobium sp. | reverse complement strand
CAGGTGCAAACTCGAACAATTCCGTGCTACACTCTGTCGGCATCGGGGTTCTCCTCGAATCACTCGAAAATCGTTTCGCAAAAGGATTTTCGCCGATTCAGAACCCCGATGCACTCAGGACTTTGAGAAATCCGGGCTAGGAGACGCGGAGGCAAAAGGGTTCACAATGAGGCAGTGAGCCAGTGAGATATTTGGCGCACCTGCGGCGCGCAACTCTTGCTCAATATCTCGCTGTTAGAGCACGATCCGGTCGAATTGAATCGTTGGAGAGGACTCCCCCCCTCCCCGGCCTTCGGCCGGACCTCCCCCACGATGGGGGAGGAAAACAACGGTGCGTCCCTTGTCTTTCCTCCCCCATCGTGGGGGTGCCGAGCGCAGCGAGGCGGAGGGGGACGTGATGTATCAAGATGAGCCGAAACCGCTCTAAATCGCGCATCGCCGCGTGAAATATGTTCTTCGTGCTCTTTGTGTCTTGGTGGTAAGTTCTTATGCGGGATTCAATGGCCCTCGAAGGCGACGAGGGATTTCACTTCCTTGCCGAGCGCGCGGATTTTCTCGGCGCCGCCGAGGTCGGGAAGATCGATCACGAAGGAGCAGCCCATGACCCTGGCGCCGGCCCGTTCCAGAAGCTTGATGGCCGCAAAGCAGGTGCCGCCCGTCGCAATCAGGTCGTCGACAACGATGATGTGTTCGCCCTGGGCCACGGCGTCCGTGTGGATTTCAACCCGGTCGCGGCCGTATTCGAGCGCATAGTCTTCGCCCAGCACTTGCCAGGGCAGCTTGCCTTTCTTCCGCACCGGCACGAAGCCCACCGACAGCTGATGCGCGACCGCGCCTCCCAGGATGAACCCGCGTGCCTCGATTCCCGCCACCTTGTCGATGCGCACACCCGCATAGGGTTGCACGAGCTCGTCGACCGCCCGGCGAAAGGCACGGGGATGGCCGAGCAGCGTGGTGATGTCGCGAAAAATGATCCCCGGCTTCGGATAATCCGGAATCGATCGAATGACGGATCTGAAATCCATGTCCATCAGCCCCGTCCCAATACCCGCCCTGCAACCGCGTCCAGCTTTGCGAACAGTTCCGGATCGCGCTTTTCGGGTGCGGTGATGAAAGCCGTGTCGAGCACGTGCTCGATCCCAAGCGGAGAAGGTGTGCGTACCGGGCCAAGCCTGGGTGCGACGCGCGCGATGAGACGGCGAGCCTTCTCGGCGTTCTGGTTCAGCACCGTGACGACCTGGCCGACCGTGACATGGTCATGATCGGGGTGCCAGCAATCGTAGTCCGTCACCATCGCGGCGATGGCGTAGGGAAGCTCCGCTTCGCGGGCGAGCTTGGCTTCGGGCATGGCGGTCATGCCGATTACATCGCAGCCCCAGGAACGATAGAGATTGGATTCCGCGAGAGTCGAAAATTGCGGACCTTCCATCGCCAGATAGATTCCGCCCTTCGCATGCGGAATGCCTTCTTCGGCGCAGGCCTCGTCGAGAGCATCGGCCAGCCTCGGACACACCGGGTGCGCGAGCGACACATGCGCGACAAAACCCCGGCCGAAGAAGCTCTTCTCGCGCGCATGGGTGCGGTCGATGAACTGGTCCGCCATCACGAAAGTGCCCGGCGCCAAGCCCGCACGCAGCGAACCGCAGGCCGAGACCGAAATCACATCGGTGGCGCCGGCGCGCTTCAGCGCGTCGATGTTGGCGCGGTAGTTGATCGAGGTCGGCGAGTGAACATGGCCGCGGCCGTGGCGGGGCAGAAACAGCATGTCGACGCCTGCGAGCCGGCCTGCCAGAACGGCATCCGAAGGTTCTCCCCAGGGGCTCGCAACGCGTTCCCAACGGGCGTGTTCAAGGCCGGCGACATCATAGATGCCGCTGCCGCCGATTACGCCGAGAACAGTGTTCGTCATGGCCTGCCCGCCCCTGAGCGGTCCGTTCTAGCACGCAAGACGGCGCAATCAATGCGCGTCGCGCCAGATCCTGCGGTAGGAGAGGAAAAGCAGACCCGAGAAGGCAACAAGGAACGCCATCACGTCCAGCCCCATCTGCTTGCGCTCGTCCATCTTGGGTTCGGACGCCCAGGAAAGGAACGTGACCACGTCATGCGCCTCCTGGTCGAGCGTGTTGGGCGTCCCGTCTGCAAAGGTGACGGAACCCTTCGTCAGCGGCGGGGGCATGGAAATGTTCCAGCCCGAGAAATAGGGGTTGTAATATTTGTTCGGGAGCACCTTGAACCACGCAGGCGGCTTCTCGCGGAAGCCCGTGATGATCGAGTAGACATAGGCTGGCCCGCCGGCGCGCGCCTTGACGATCAAAGACAGATCCGGCGGCAGTGCGCCGTTGTTGGCCGTCCGCGCGGCTTCCTCGTTCGGAAAGGGCGGCGGGAAATGATCGGCCGGGGTAGCGGGCCGCATCAGCCGGTTGCCGCTGGAATCGAACAGCTCGCCCCTGTCGTTCGGCGGTGCAGGAACCTTGTAGGACGCCGCGATGGCCTTCACCTGCCCTTCCGTAAAATCCGGGCCGCCGGGATCGGCGAGGTTGTGGAACGCGACGCGGTTCAGGCTGTGACAGGCGGAACAGACTTCCTTGTAGATCTGGAAGCCGCGCTGCAGGGCCGCGGGATCGTAGGTCCCGAGCGGGCCCTGGAAGGACCATGAGACGTTCTTCGGCGGCCGGGCCACGGTTGCGGTCTGCGCCTGCGCGGCACAGGCCAGGCCCAGGGCACCGAGCGACAGAACGGCCACAAATAGCGTTCGCATGTCGGGCGCCCTCATTCTGCCGGAGCCGCAGCAGTCGCGGCAGCCGCACGCGGTCCCAGCACCGATTTGGCGATGCTGTCCGGCAGCGGCAGCGGCCGCTCGATCAGCCCCAGGATCGGCAATGCGAGCCAGAAGTAGGAATAGTAATAGATCGTGCCCAGGCGCGCGACCCAGATCAGCGGTATGGAGATGACGCCCAGATTCCAGGCCGCATCGACGGATTGCGATCCGCAGTAGCCGAGCAGCACGCAATCCGCGGCAAACGCCCAGAAGAACGGTTTCAGCAGCGGCCGGAAGCGCGCCGAACGCACGCTCGAGGTGTCGAGCCACGGCACGAACAGCAGCGTCGCGATGGCACCGAACAGCACCAGCACGCCGATCAGCTTCTGTGGAATGGACCGCAACATCGCGTAGAACGGCATCAGGTACCAATCCGGGACGATGTCGGGCGGCGTCACCAGCGGATTGGCCGGCGTGTAATTGTCGGGATTGCCCAGCATGTCGGGTGCGTAAAAGACGATCGCGGCGAACAGGATGCAGAACAGCGCCAGACAGAACAGGTCCTTGACCGTGTAGTACGGATGGAACGGCACCGTGTCCTGCGGGCTCTTGACGTCGATGCCGAGCGGATTGTTGTTGCCCGGGACGTGCAGCGCCCAGATGTGCAGCCCCACGACGCCAGCAATCACGAAGGGCAGGAGGTAATGCAGGCTGTAGAAGCGGTTGAGCGTCGCGTCGCTGACGCCGAAGCCGCCGAGCAGCCAGGTCTGGATGTTGGTGCCCAGATGCGGAATTATCTGATTGAAAGCGCCGAAGAGACTGGTGATCACGGTTGCCGCCCAGTACGACATCTGGCCCCAGGGCAACACGTAGCCGAGGAAGGCGGTCGCGATCATCAGGACAAAGATCAGCACGCCCAGTATCCACAGCACCTCGCGCGGTGCCTTGTAGGAGCCGTAATAGAGGCCGCGGAACATGTGGATGTAGACGGCGATGAAGAACATCGAGGCGCCGTTCGCATGCACGTCGCGCAGCAGCCAGCCGTAATTCACGTCGCGCATGATGTTTTCGACGCTGTCGAAAGCGAGATCGGAATTGGGCACGTAATGCATGGCAAGCACGATGCCGGTGACGATCTGCACGCCGAGGCAAAAGGTCAGAATTCCGCCGAACGAGTACCAGACGTTGAGATTCCGCGGCGTGGGGAATGTCGTCATCGTATCGTTGGCGAACCGCAGGATGGGCAGGCGGCTGTCCAGCCAGCGGGTGAACCCTGTTTTCGGCGTGTAGGTGGAAGCGTGGGACATCGTTCTGTTCCTTACCCCACCTTGACGCGCGTGTCGGAGAGGAATGTGTATTTCGGCACCGCAAGAT
This sequence comes from Rhizomicrobium sp., assembly GCA_036266955.1. Classification (GTDB taxonomy): domain Bacteria; phylum Pseudomonadota; class Alphaproteobacteria; order Micropepsales; family Micropepsaceae; genus Rhizomicrobium. The sequence continues at coordinate 13,050 of DATAWY010000067.1, read as the reverse complement.
TTTGTGGCGCAGGTCCCCGGCGCACGCGCCCGGCCACGTCATACTGCGAGCCGTGGCAGTGGCAGAGCCAGCCGCCGAAATTGCCCTCGAAAGCGGTGGGGGTGCATCCCAGATGCGTGCAGACACCGATCAGGATCAGCCATTGCGATCTGGTTTCGCGGTTCTGGTCAGTTGCCGGCGCGTCTTCCGGCACGTTCGCGTTGCGCGCCAGCGGATCGAGCAGGGCCGAAACGGGCACGGCGCGGGCTTCGGCGATTTCCTTCGGGGTGCGGCGGCGCACGAACAGCGGATGGCTGCGCCACGTCAGGACCACCTGCTGTCCCGGCTTGATCGGCGACAGATCGACCTCGATGCTCGACATCGCGAGCACCGAGCCGGTCGGGTTCATCTGGTCGATCAACGGCCATGCCGCGCAGGCAACGCCCACGGCACCCGCCGCCCCCGTCGCGATATGAATGAAGTCGCGCCGTGTGGGTTCGGCCGCTGTCGAATCTACCACGGGTTCACCTTCTGTCGGGAAATCGCGCGTTCCGGGACATTCCGGAACCATCGGCGCACCTGCAAACGCGGCGTAAAATAGAGAGTCGATTCCGGAGGGTCTTGCGGCACGATGCCGCATAAATCCAAGCAATTTCAGGCCGTTGGACGGCGCAGCGCGTCAGCACTCGATCGCGCTCAGATAGCCTTCTTCTGCGTAATCGAGCAGCGCGCGATCCCGTGTCATCACCGTGAACCCGAACTCGCGCGCCGTTGCTGCGATGATGCGATCCGCCGGATCGCGTGGTGGCAATCCCGGGAGCAGGGACGACTCGAGAAGAACGCGGGGCGGCAATTCGGCGAGTTTCACGTTCGGCGTTTCCAGCATCCGTTGCAACCATCGTTGCGGTGTGAGCTGCGACTTGAAGCGGCCACATGATGCGAGCAATCCGATCTCCCATCCTGTTATTGGCGATGCGTAGACTGCTTCGCCGCGGTCGAATGCCTGGTCCATGGATTCGACCGCCGCATTTTTGAGTTCGACATTTTCCATGATCCAGATGAGCGCGCAGGTGTCGAGAAGCAGTGATGTATTCACTTGCGCGTCTCCGGCCCATATTTCTCATCAATGAGATCCGCCCATTCGGGCATTGCGGGCTTTGTAAGGTCCCAGTCCGGATCGATCGTAAATGTTCCTTTCAGTGCACCGAACAGGGGATGGCGCCGCGATTTCTTCGGTTCCTGCGAAGCGCCCGTTCGGCCTTCTCCCGCCTCGGAAAAGCCCGCCGGGGGATTGGCGGGGGCCGCTTCGCCGATCCGTCTGAAAACGAGCTTCTTGCCGGACATGTCCACCCTTTCCGTGCGGAATCCGGCCTCAAGCCACGCCTTCGTCATTGCGCTGTTCGACGGATTGTTGCTCCACCAGGGTCGATGAACATGCGCGGAGCGCGGCAGCTTGACCCCGACCACACGCTCTATTTCCGCAAAAGACATAGGTACCTCCTGCGGCCATTGCCCTTTCAGGAACTGCGTTAATGCCTCATATTTGCTCATTTCCGGGCTCCTTGGCGGCAAAAAGGTTAACTTTACATGAGTGGCATCGCGAGTGCAATACATGGTATTAAATATTCTGTCGCACAGAGTACATTATGTGGAGGCGAGTTGAATGCGTTTGGCGCTCTTCGAGCCCGACATCCCGCAGAATGCCGGCGCATTGATCCGGCTCGGGGCCTGTCTGGGAGTCGCTATCGATATCATCGAGCCCTGCGGGTTTCTCTTCAACGATGCCGGGTTCCGCCGCGCGGGCATGGACTACCCCCAGAGCGCCGAAGTCGCGCGCCATGCGTCCTGGACCGAATTTCTGCGGAGCCGCGATGGCCGGGTGATCCTTTTGACGACGAAGGCGTCGGACACCTATACCCGCTTCATGTTCGAACCCGACGACACGCTGATCCTCGGCCGGGAAAGTTCGGGCGCACCCAGCCATGTTCATGAGTCCGCGACCGCGCGGCTGCGCATTCCGATGCGCCCCGGTTTGCGCTCGCTCAATGTCGCCCAGGCGGGCGCCATGGCATTGGGCGAGGCGCTGAGACAAACAAACGGTTTTCCTTCATGAACGGGAGCGAAATTGCGGAGCAAAAGACCAGAGCCAGCCTCTGGTTCGAAAACCTGCGCGACCGGATTTGCGACTGCTGCGAAGCCATCGAAGACGAACTGCGGGGCCCCCTGCACGAACGCGCAGCCGGCCGGTTCACGCGATCTTCCTGGACACGTGCGGGGGACGAGGGCGCGGACGGCGGCGGCGGCGTGATGGCCGTAATGCGTGGCCGCGTCTTCGAGAAGCTCGGCATCAACGTGTCGACCGTCCATGGCCGGTTTTCGCCCGAGTTTGCGCGCGAAATAGAAGGTGCCGCTGAGGATCCGCACTTCTGGGCGTCGGGAATTTCGCTGGTCGCCCATCCCGTCAATCCGCACGTGCCGGCGGTGCATCTGAACACGCGCTTTCTGGTCACCACGCGCGCCTGGTTCGGCGGCGGCACCGATCTGACGCCCATGCTGTCCTCCGAACAGGACGCGCGCCTTTTTCATGAGGCGCTCGAAGGCGCCTGCGACCGGCACGGTCGCGATTATTACACCCGCTACCGCAAAGCGTGCGACGAGTATTTCTTCCTGCCCCACCGCGGCGAAGCGCGCGGCGCCGGCGGCATTTTCTTCGACGGACTTGCCAGCGGCGATTGGGACGCCGATTTCGCGTTCGTGCGCGATGTCGGACTGGCCTTCCTCGATGTCTATCCCCGGCTTGTGCGCGCTCACATGAACGAACACTGGACGGAAGCCGAGCGCGAGCGCCAGTTCGTTCGCCGCGGACGCTATGTTGAATTCAATCTCCTTTATGATCGCGGCACGCGATTTGGGCTCAAGACCGGCGGCAATGTGGAGGCCATTCTGATGTCGCTGCCGCCGGAGGCGCGCTGGCCCTGACGGGCCGCGCGCGGATGGCCTTGCCCACGTTGCATATTCTTCCCCCGGCGGTCGCCGCGCTCCTGCAGGTTATCCTGATCGACATTGTGCTTGCCGGAGACAACGCTGTCGTCATCGGCATATCGGCCGCCAAAGTGCCGCTATCCGAGCGGCGGCGCGTCATGTTCTGGGGTCTGGTCGCGGCCGTGATCCTGCGGCTGCTGGTCGCCTATGCCGTTTTGTTCGTCCTGCGCACGATCTTCTTCCTTGTCTTTGCGGGCGGCATCCTTCTGCTTTGGGTCGCGTGGCGGCTCTACCGCGAGATCCGTCCGGCGCATGAGCACGGCGTCGGACTTGAAACGATTTCGGATCTGAAATTCGGCGCCGTGCATGCGGGCCTGCCTGGCCGGTCTCCCGACGTGCGCCGCGCCGTCCTGCGCATCGCCGTGGCCGATCTGTCGATGTCGCTCGACAATGTGCTCGCGGTCGCGGGCGCCGCAATGAATCACATCTGGGTGCTTGCAGTCGGACTTCTGCTGTCCATCGCCCTGATGGGGCTCGCGGCATCCCTGATCGCCAGGCTTCTTCAGAAAATGCCCTGGATCAGCTATGCGGGACTGATCATCGTCCTCTACGTCGCGTTGCGGATGATCTGGCTGGGAGGGATGGCGATATACTACGCAACGTGAGGCGTCGTATGTCGAACCGAATTGTTTGGATTTTGACTGCGGCTAAATGTGCTTGGATTACGGTCTTGCGTGCTTCGATCCGCCGAAGCCTTGGCGAAGGCGGATCGAAGCACGGACGGCGCCCGTGCAAGCCTCTTTTCCCATTCAATTGACGACACCCTGCACCACAGTCTTCAGCCGTTCGCCAAGCGAGGGGCCGTCATCGGTGAAATTATTTGCGATCCACCACTCCTCGACGTCCGATAGCACCTTGCCTACGAGCGGCCCTTCGGGAACGCCTGCCGCCATGACGTCGCGCCCCGTCAGCGGGAACCGCGGGCGGACCCATGCCTCGGCAAGAGCGAGCAGAGCGCGCCAGGCAATCGCGTGGGACGGGTCCTTGTCTTCCGACCAGCGCAAAAAAATGCGGTCGCGGATGCGCCCGGTCCCCAGCCGGTAGAGCAGGCTGCGCAACTCGCATACCGGCATGGCGGGCGAGAGGTTTTCCGGCGCGCCGGCGAGATCGACGATACGGTCGCGATGTTCATTCGAAAGTTTCAACCGGTCTGCGACTGACTCGGCGACGGCAGGAACGGCGGGCGTAAGGGCGGCGAGGCGCAGCACGGGATCGGCCGGAAAGAAACATGCCGCGTCGATGGCAACGAGGGCATCAAGCCTGTCAAGTGATACCGCTTCAGGAATGACCTCCGCGAGAATTCCGGCGACGTTCATGACGTGCAGGCAGGGGCAGGGCCGTTCGGCGCCAAGCAGGCGCAGCAGCTCTTTCTGAATGCGTTCACCCGAAAGCCGTCGCAGGCCCGTGCGCTCCGCGGTTGCGGCATGCAGCGCGCCTTTGTCGATCTCGCCCTTGCCGTACCAGGCATGAAAACGGAACAGCCGCAGGATGCGCAGATAGTCCTCGCGGATGCGCGCAACAGGATCGCCGATGAAACGCACGTGTCCGAGATCGAGATCGTCGAGACCGCCGTGGAAATCGAACAGCTCGCCGTCCGCGGAGGCGTAGAGCGCGTTGATGGTAAAATCCCGCCGTTGCGCATCTTCCTCCCATTTTTCCGAATAGGCTACGACAGCATGGCGTCCGTCCGTTTCCACGTCGCGGCGCAAAGTTGTCACTTCGAACGGACGGCCATTGACGGTCGCAGTGATCGTGCCGTGCTCGATGCCGGTGGGCACGGCCCGGATGCGCGCCGATTCCAGTCGACTCATGACTTCCTGCGGCAGGAGCGGGGTCGCGATGTCGACATCGCCGACCTCGCGCTGCAACAGCGCGTTGCGCACCGCGCCGCCCACAAATCGCGCGGCACCGCCGCCGGACGTCAGCGCATCCATGACGGCGCTTGTCTCCGCCGCGCGCATCCAGGCTTCGCGGGATGGGTCGAGCTTCTTTTTCATGTAACAGCCGCCGCGCCGTAGAGCCTCTCGCGCAGATTCACGACGATGGCGGCAGTGGCGCCCCAGATGTAATGTCCATTGTACGTAAAGGCATGGAACGCGCGCGTCTGGCCGTGCCAGCTGCACGTGTCGCGGCTGCAACTTGCCGGATCAAACAGAAAGGCGAGGGGCACTTCGAAGATCTCCGCTACCTCGTGCGGATTGGGTTCAAGCGAAAACCCCGGGGCGAGCACTCCGATGACGGGCAGAATGGCAAAACCGGTTCCTGTTTCGTAGGCATCGAGAAATCCCGCGACGGAAACGTGATCTTCTTCTATCCCGGTCTCTTCCCGCGTTTCGCGCAGCGCCGTGGCGACGAGAGAAGCGTCGTCCGGATGCAACCGGCCGCCGGGGAAACTGACCTGTCCGGCGTGGCGCGCAAGATGTTCGGTTCTTCGCGTGAAGAGCACGGTCGGAGCCGCGTGCCTGACGATCGGTACGAGCACGGCTGCCGGGGCGAGCTCCCGCGGAGACGCAGGTTGCAGCTGCGGATTGAGATCATAATCGCCGCGCTGCGGCGAGAGCGGCAGCATGGGCGGCGCCGCAAGCAGAAACGGGCGCAAAGCCGCCGCTCCCGCTTCGGCGATCTGCCGCGCAATCCCTGTTGATGGAACCGTGCTCACGGGCTTGTGCGGGCTCCGGCTTCTCGTGAATCCATTGCGCAGTTGCGCGCGCGAAGCCGGAATGCCACATAAACGCCTTCTCGTCGGGCGGGGCCGAGCATACGAAGCGGTCCTGCGTCCCGCAACCGCGGCAGCGGCCGTGCCAGGCAGGCGCCGCAAACGCTGAACGTGACGATTCCAGGATGAACGAGACACAGATCTTCGACCTGACCGAGCCGACCGAGGAAACATCGCCCGTCGCGCAGGCGGAAACGTACGCCGAGATTTTCGGCCGGGTGCGCACGGAAACGGCCCGCGTCATCTTCGGTCAGATGAACGTCATCGATGAAGTTCTCGTCACGCTGCTCGCGGGTGGGCACGGGCTTCTCATCGGCGTTCCGGGACTGGCGAAGACGCGGCTCGTGGAAACGCTGGGAACGGTTCTGGGTCTCGACTGGAAGCGCGTCCAGTTCACGCCCGATCTCATGCCCGCCGATATAATCGGATCGGAAATCCTGGAAGAGAGCGATACCGGCCGGCGCGCCTTCCGTTTTCTCTGCGGTCCCGTGTTCACGCAATTCCTGATGGCCGACGAGATCAATCGCGCGAGCCCGCGTACGCAATCCGCACTTCTCCAGGCCATGCAGGAGAAGCATGTCACGGTCGCCGGCCAGCGCTACGATCTGCCTCGCCCCTTTCATGTGCTGGCGACCCAAAATCCGCTGGAGCAGGAAGGCACCTATCCGCTTCCCGAGGCCCAGCTCGACCGGTTTCTGTTGCAGATCGATGTGGGATATCCCGACGCCGAAGCCGAGCGGCTCATGCTGATGGCGACCACCTTCGGGGAAGAAGCGCCGGTTGAGCCTGTTTGCGACCCCCAGGCACTGATCGGCGCGCAGCAGGTGGTGCGGCATCTGCCCGTCGGCGAGAAAGTGGTGGAGGCAATTCTGCGCCTCGTGCGTGCCGCACGCCCGGACGATGGCGGCAGCCCCGACTTGCGGGGAAAAATCGCCTGGGGACCGGGGCCGCGGGCCAGCCAGGCCTTCATGCTGGCCATACGCGCCAAGGCGCTCATCGAGGGGCGTTTTGCGCCGTCCGTCGATGATGTCGCGGCGCTCGCACATCCGGTGCTGCGCCACCGGATGGCGCTGAGCTTTCAGGCGCGCGCGGAGGGCGCAAGAATTTCCGACCTTATCGACCGGCTGTGCCGGAGCCATCTTTGACGGAATCGGATCGGCATTCGGGGACATCGAGGGAAGCAACAGCGCTTGGCGCGCAAGCCGAAGCGCTGGCTGCGCCGCTGCCTCCACTGCTTGTGGCGGCCGAACGCCTGTCTTCGACCGTAGGTCTGGGCGTCCATGGCCGCCGCAAGGCCGGCGTGGGCGAGACATTCTGGCAGTTCCGCCGCTATGCGCAGGGCGACGCCAGTACCGCGATCGACTGGCGGCAATCGGCGAAATCGCAGCATTTGTTTGTGCGGGAGCGGGAGTGGGAAGCGGCGGAAGCGGTGTGGTTCTGGCGCGACGGCACGGACAGCATGCGCTTTGCGTCCGATCGAACGCTGGACAGCAAATGCGATCGCGCGAACCTGCTGGCGCTTGCGCTCGCATCGTTGCTGGTGCGCGGCGGCGAACGCATCGCGCTCCTAGGAGGCAGCGGCGCGCCGGCGGGCGGACGCGTCGCGCTCAACCGCATGGCGCGCGCGCTGGCAGAACCGGTGGCGGCCCGCCATGCCTTGCCGCCGCATGCTCCCATCGGAAGAAATGCGCAGCTCATATGGCTAAGTGATTTTCTATCGCCTTTGGCCGAGATCGAAAGCGCGTTGCAAATGCTTGCTGGTGCCGGTCTCACCGGCCACCTCGTCCACCTCATCGATCCGGCGGAAGAGGATTTTCCCTACAACGGGCGGACACGGTTCGAATGGAGGTCCGCGGGTCAAAGCGAAATATTCGGGCGCGCGGAAAGCGTGCGCGAAGCCTATTGCCGCCGGTTTCGTGCGCAGGCGGAAGGCGTCGGCGAAAATGCGCGCCGGCTCGGCTGGAGCTATCTCGCCCATCGCACCGATCACCGGCCGGAAACCGCACTCACCGCAATCTACGCTGCTCTTGGCGGACTGCCCGCATATGAGGGCGGGTGGCAATCCCATACGTGATGAATTTGTTTCCGGCTCTTTCGTTTGGTGCGCCCTGGGTCCTTGCAGCTCTCGTGGCGCTGCCTGCGATCTGGTGGCTCTTGCGGGTCACGCCGCCCGCGCCGCGCCGGGTGGTCTTCCCGCCCCTGCGGCTTCTTGTGGATCTCGCAGCCCGCGACGAGACGCCGGCGCGAACACCACCCTGGCTGCTGCTCTTGCGGCTTCTCGCGGCCGGCTTGATCATCGTGGCGCTCGCGCAGCCCCGGCTTGGCGGGGGACCGCCGCTACCGGGTGCCGGGCCGCTGGTCCTGTTTGTCGACAATGGCTGGACGGCCGCTCACGACTGGAACAGCCGCACCGCCGCGATCGCAAATGCGCTTTCGTCCGCGGCACAGGCCGGCCGCCCCGTGGCAATCGTGCCGACGGCGTCCGCGTCTGCGCCTCTGGTCACGCTGCTGTCGGCGGGCGAAGCCGCACGGCGGGGGCGGGAGATCGTGCCGGAGCCCTGGCTTCCCGACCGCGCGCGCGCCGTGGCGGCTCTGGCCAAAGCGCGATTCACCAGCACGCCGGAAATCCTCTGGTTCAGCGACGGTCTCGACGACGGCGACAGTTCCCAAACGGCAAGCAATCTCGCGCGCATTGGGCGGTTGCGCATCTATGCGGATGCCGCCGGCCGCGGGCCCCTTGTGCTGCGGTCTCCGCGCAACCAGGCTGATGGTTTCCTTGTCAGAATAGCGCGCGCTGCAAGCGCCGGCGCCCGGGAAGGTGACGTCGCCGCGCTTGGCGCCCAGGGCGAAAACCTCGCCGAAGCGCATTTCCGCTTTGCACCGAATGCAGACGAAACCTCGGTCAAAATTCCGCTGCCGCTCGAAATCCGCAATGAGACCGGGCGCATAATCGTAGAGAACGAGGATTCGGCGGGAGCAGTGCAGCTTCTGGGCGGCTCTTCGCGCCGCAGGGCGGTTGAAATTGTTTCGGCTAGAAATTCGCAGGACGAGCAGCCGCTGCTGTCCGACGCCTATTATCTGCAGCGTGCGCTTGCGCCCTATGCGGAGGTGCAGAGGGGCACGATCGATGACGGGCTCGCGCGGAACGTGTCCGTGCTTATTCTGGCCGACATCGGAGTGATCGCAGGCGCCGATCACGACCGGGTGGCGCGCTTTATCGAGCGCGGCGGAATCCTCGTGCGATTCGCGGGCGGTCGCATGACGACCAATGTGGACGATCTCATTCCCGTGAAGCTGCGCGTGGGCGGGCGTTACCTCGGCGGCGCGCTCGCCTGGGCTCAGCCGCAGCATCTGGCACCTTTCCCCGACGCCAGTCCTTTTCGCGGGCTTGCCATTCCCCCCGAAGTGACGGTGTCTCGCCAGGTCTTGGCCGAACCCTCCATCGACCTTGCGGAGCGGAGCTGGGCGCGTCTGACGGACGGCACGCCGCTGGTCACGGGTGCGCCACGCGGCAAGGGCTGGCTCGTGCTTTTCCACGTCACGGCCAAGCCCGCGTGGTCGACACTGCCGCTTTCCGGTCTCTACGTGGAGATGCTGCAGCGCGTGCTGGGTCTGGCTGGCGGAGCCCAACCGGCGCAACTCGCCAGCGACGCCAATGCGGTATTTCCGCCTTCGGCCTCTCTCGACGGATTTGGACACCTGATCAAACCGCCGCCCGATGCGCTTCCGCTTCGCGGATCGGATATCGCGCGGACGCGACCTTCACCCGCGCATCCGCCGGGTCTTTACGGACACGCCGGCGCCGAAATTGCGCTCAATGCCGCCGGCAATACCACCCGGCTCGAACCCATTCATCCCGCAGGCGCGGTGCTTCATGCCTATTCCGCAACAGATGTGCTTGCGCTGGAATCGCCTTTGCTGACACTGGCGTTTGTTCTTGTTCTCGCGGACGCCTGCATCTCTCTTTGGTTGCGTGGTTATGCGCCGCCGCTCCGCTTCGCAAGCCGTGCCGCGATGTTCCTCGGCGTGCTGCTCATGGCGCAGCCCTTTCATGCCCATGCCGACGACGCGTTCGACATGAAAGCCGCCCTCGACACACGGCTTGCCTATGTGAAAACCGGCCTCCCGGACGTCGACGCCATGAGCGCCGCGGGACTCAGCGGGCTCGGTCTCGTGCTCAAGGCGCGAACGTCTTACGTGCCTCCCGATCCCATCGGTATCGATCTCGACACGGACGATCTGAGCTTCTTCCCGCTGCTCTATTGGCCGATGGATCCGCGCGAGCATGACCTTTCCCCGCGCGCCCTGAGCAAGGTCGCCGATTACATGCGCAACGGCGGAACCATCCTGTTCGACACGCGCGATCTGACATTGGGCAGCGTGCGGGGGCCCCAATCCCCCGGCGAACAGACGCTGCGGCGGCTGGTCGCCAGGCTCGATCTGCCGCCGCTCGAACCCGTGCCGTCCGATCATGTACTTACCAAGACATTCTATCTGATCCAGGATTTTCCGGGCCGCTGGGCCGGCGGAAAAGTCTGGGTGGAGGCGCTGCCCCCGCCCGATCCGGATGCCGGGCCCGCACGCGGCGGCGACGGCGTATCGCCGGTCATCATCGGCAGCAACGACTGGGCCGCGGCCTGGGCCGTCGATGCGCAGGGACGCCCGCTTGCCGATGTGACGCCGGGCGGCGACGAGCAGCGCGAGATGGCCTATCGCTTCGGCGTCAACGTCGTCATGTACGCGCTGACCGGCAACTACAAGACCGACAACGTTCACGCGCCGGCGCTTCTCGAGCGCCTGGGCCGTTGAGCGGCACGAACCGATGCATCTCTCGATAGATTTCGCGCCCCATCTCGCACCGGTCTGGATCTGGCTGATCGCCGGCGCCGCCGCGATCCTGGTGGCCTATGCCCTCTGGCGCGGCGCACGCGGCGCGCTTTCGCGCGGACTTGCTTTCGCGACCGTCTGTCTCGTGCTCGCCAATCCGCTCATCGTCAATGAAACACGCGAGCCGTTGCCCGATATCGTCGCGCTCGTCGTCGATCACTCCGGGAGCATGGCTATCGATCATCGCCGCGGCGAGGCGGATAGGGCGGCGGATGAAATTGCCAGGCGGCTCTCAAGGGACAAGAGCATCGAGCTGCGCCGCGCGGAAGTGCTTTCGCCGGCCAGCGAGGATTCCGGAACCCAGCTCTTTGCGAGCGTGGCCTCGGCGCTGTCCGATGCACCGCCCGACAGGATCGCGGGCGCGATCGCAATCACCGACGGCGAGGTTCACGACGCGGGGACCGCAAGCGCAACGACGCTGCGCGCGCCGTTTCATGCCCTCATCGTCGGACGGCACGACGAGAAAGACCGCAAGCTTACGATCGTCAGCGCGGCGCGCTATGCCATTGTCGGGCAATCGGCGGACATCGTGGTGCGCGTCGATGATTTCGGCGGCAACCCGGGCGGCTACGCCCAGGTCGAACTGCGCGTGGGCGGCGTGGAGGCGGGCACCCGGTTTGTTGCCACGGGCAAGGATGCCACGATCCGGATCCCCGTCGTCCACGGCGGCGAAAACGTGGTGGAGATCGAAGCGCGGCCGGGGCCATCGGAACTCACACTCGCCAACAACCGCGCTGTGGTGACCATCTATGGCGTGCGCGACAGGCTGCATGTGTTGCTGGTCTCCGGCGAGCCGAATGCGGGCGAGCGGGTCTGGCGATCCCTGCTGAAGGCCGACCCTTCCGTCGAACTGGTGCATTTCACGATCCTGCGGCCGCCGGACAAGCAGGATTCCACGCCCATCGATCAGCTTTCGCTCATCGCCTTCCCGACGCGCGAATTGTTTGTGGAGAAGCTCGATCATTTCGACCTGGTGATCTTCGACCGCTACAGCGAGCTCGGCATCCTGCCCATGGCGTATTTCGAGAACATCGCACGCTATGTGGAAGACGGCGGCGCGCTCTTGGTGTCGTCCGGTCCGGAGTTTGCATCGCCGCAGAGCATTTTCCGCACGCCGCTGGCCTCTGTGCTGCCGGCCCAGCCCCCCGGCGATGTGGTGGAAAAGCCGTTCAAGCCCGCGCTCACGCAAACCGGCGAGGCGCACCCCGTCACCCGCGGCCTTCAGGGCGCCAACGAAGGAACGAAGCCCGCAGGCTGGGGACGCTGGTTCCGGATCATCGGCGCCAACACGGTGGCGGGTGAAACGCTGATGTCGGGTCCCGACAATCGTCCGCTGCTTGTGCTCGATCACGTGGGCAAGGGCCGCGTGGCGGAAATTCTTTCGGATCAGGGCTGGCTGTGGGCGCGCGGCTTCGAAGGCGGCGGTCCGGAAGCCGAGCTGCTGCGCCGTCTCGCGCACTGGCTGATGAAGGAACCGGAGCTCGACGACGAACGGCTCACAGCCGCCATCGCGGACGGCCGCATCGCAATCGAGCGGCAGACGCTTGCGGCGTCCGCCAAACCCGTGACTCTCACCTGGCCTTCGGGACGCAAGCTGGTGCTGCCATTGACGCAAGTCGAGCCGGGCCTCTGGCGCGCCGGCGCGAAAGCCGACGAACTGGGCCTCTATCGCGCGACGGATGGAACACTGAGCGCGGTGACGGCGAGCGGGCCGCTCAACCCGAAGGAAGTCGCCGATGTGCGCGCGACGGATGCCATCCTGCAGCCGGTCGCGCGCGCAACGGGCGGTTCGGTGCACTGGCTCGCCGACGGCGGCGTTCCCCAGATCCGCCGCGTGGCGCCAAGCCGCGCCGCTGCCGGCGGCAACTGGATCGGCCTGCGCGCCAACGGCGCCTACCGCGTCACCCAGGTGGAACAGGAACCGCTCCTGCCCCCTTGGCTCGCGCTGTTCCTGGTGCTGGGCTCGCTGCTGTTCGCGTGGCGGATGGAGGGGCGGTAGACGGGCTGCTGAGAGCGGGTTCCGCCCGCATTGAAGCGACACGTCCCTCTTGCATGTTGAAGAGGCCGACTCAGCGCATGCTGTGAGGCGCGCCGGGGCGTGGTCCGCCCGTCCTTCGGCTCTTGTCCTCAACAGATGAAAGGGAGCACGTCCCGCATGCAAGGCAAGGAAGCGTCCGAACAAGAGACTCGCAAGTGTACCGCAGGCGTCGATGTGGGCAAGAACTGGCTTGATGCTCATGTCCTGCCGGCGTCACAGTCTCTGCGTGTGGCCAACGAGAACGAAGGTATTAATCCGTCCATAAGTATATTCATTTTCTGCTTGACATGGCGAATCTGAGCTGATTCGCTGGGGGTATGAGACAGGATGATGCGCGGAAGTTGGATCACGCCACGCTAGAAGCGATGCGGATGCGGGCGGTGCGAAG
>DATAWY010000066.1:0-9477 GCA_036266955.1 Rhizomicrobium sp. | reverse complement strand
GAGCGCCACATTCCCAACTCGATCGCAACCCTGCGGCGCCGTCTGAGCGTCGCACTCGCCAGAACCCTGCCAAGATGTCCCTGCTGCGCTCGAAAAATCCAACGCAACAATCCTCTAATTATATGACGCAGTAAAATTAGGCAAGGCGACGGGCAATTCCGGCCCGGAAATAACAGGCAAACCGGCGCCGGATAACAGGGCGTTTTGCAGGAATAACAGGAAAACGCGCGCCCCGCCCAAGGCTCCACGGCTCTGCGTGAACCCTTTGGACGGGCGTTTCAAGGTCCTGAGTCGGCACGGCAGGCGAACGCAAAATTTCCCAATCCAGCTTCAGCAACGTCTGACGGGTTGAATTTTCCCCGCGCAGCCGTGCCGCCCCCCCGGAGCATCACCGGGATTTGCCGCCATCGACATTGAGGACATGGCCGGTGATGAAAGATGCCTCGTCCGACGCGATGAAGACGATCGCGTTGGCGACTTCCTCCGGGCGGCCGAGGCGTTCCATCGGGACGGTCGTGACCAGCGCCGCCTTGTTCTGCGGCGTGCCCGTAAAGCGCGTCAGCATGCCTGTGTCGATCGGACCCGGCGCCACCGCGTTGACGCGGATTCCCGATTTGACGACCTCGCGCGCCACGGATTTGGTGATGCCTTCGACGGCGTGCTTGCTGCCGACATAGACGGAAGCCCCCGCCGCGCCCTCGTGCCCAAAGGTCGAGGAAATGTTGATGATGCTGCCGCCGCCCTGCCGCAGCATGGCGCGCACTTCGTGCTTCATGCTCAGCAGCACGCCGAGAACATTCGTGTCGAAGGTCGCGGCATAGCTTTCCGCGGTCTGGTCGGTGATTGGGCCACCCAGGCCTTCGGTGCCGGCATTGTTCACCGCGACGTCGAGGCGTCCGAACCTTGCGACGGTTTTGTCGACCAGCGCGCGGACGTCGTCTTCCTTGCGGACGTCGGCATTGATGAACTCGGCTTCCGCGCCGAGCGCGCGCATCTCCATGACAAGCGTCTTGCCGGCCTCGTCGCGGCGGCCCGCGGCGACAACATTTGCACCTTTCATCGCGAAGGCAATCGCGGCGGCACGCCCGATGCCTGTGAGAGCTCCTGTAATCAGGACGACCTGCGTGTTCATGTGCTCCTCCCTGGTAGCCAGCTGATGCGGGTCGCGCTGCCGGCGAACTGTTGAAGGTGTAGGTGGGGGTGCGTGGCGGTGCGCAGAAAGACGTTGTAGGCTGCGTGCCATGCTTCCCAGGCATGGAGTGCCGATGGAATTGAGGCATCTTCGTTATTTCGTGGCCGTGGTCGAAGAGGGCAGCCTGACGACGGCCGCCGCGCGGCGCCTGCACACCTCGCAGCCCTCGCTGGGCCGGCAGATTCGCGATCTCGAATACCAGGTCGGCGCCGAGCTGTTGTCGCGCAGCGTCCATGGTGTCGCACCGACCGCTGCGGGAAGGGCCTTTCTCGACCATGCGCGCCTGGCGCTGATGCAGGCCGATGCCGCGATCGCGGCCGCCCGCAAGGCGGCGCAGCCGGGAAAGAAGACCTTCGCCGTCGGCTTCCAGACCGGACACGAGATGAGCTGGCTGCCGCGGGTGATGCAGGTGCTGCGCGACAGGCTGCAGGAGATAGAGGTCAAGGTCTCAAGCGACTATTCGCCGGACCTCGCCGAAGCGCTCGCGCGTGGCCGGCTCGACCTCGCCTTCCTGCGCGTGGAGCCGGGCTACGACCTCGCCTACCGCGTGGTGGACCGCGAACCGCTGGTCGTGCTGATGCCGGGCGATCATCGTCTCGCCGCGACGCCGGCGATTCATCCGCGCGAGCTGGTCGGCCAGATCTTCATCGGCGGCTCCAACAAGGCGGCGGTGCTGCGTGCCGTCACCGAAGATTACCTGCGGCGCTCGGGCGTGGACATCAGGCTCGATCACGGCGTGGACAATCTGGCGATGGCGATATCCCTTGTGGCCTCGACGCGCGGGCTCGCGCTGATGCCCGCCTATGCCAGGAACCTGCTGCCGCCGTCGGTGGTGAGCCGTCCGCTCGAAGGCGAGGCGCCGACGATCGAAATCGCCGTGGGCTACAGCAAGGCGAACACCTCGCCGATTCTCAAGCTGTTCCTGTCGCGTCTCGACGAACTGGCGGGACAAGACCGGAAGCTCTGACGGGAACGAAATAGTTGCAGTCCGACTCGTCCATTGATTGGCCTCGAGCCTGCTGAACTTGCATGGGCAACCTGCAAGAGCATTGTGGCTTGACGCCGCGGGAAGTGCGGCGTTAGCGTTTGCGCGCGAGGGCGGCAGCATAACGGGAACGTCCGTCGCGCAACAGCGGGGGTTCACATGCGCAAGCCTGCAGGTTCGTTCGTTCTCAAACGGTCGACGCTTGCGTTGGCCGGTTTCGCGGCACTCGCCCAATCGATGGCGTTGTCGCCTGCCTACGCCGATGGAAAGTTCGTCAGCGCGCCGGACCGCGTCGACATCGCCTATGACGATTCGCGCGGTCTTCTGTACATCACCAGCGGGGACGAGATGCTGCGCTATCAGCTCAGCACCAAATCGTTCCAGACGCCGGTGACAATCAGCGGTGCGGCGCTCGAAGGCATGGATATTTCGCCCGACGGGTCCACCGCCGCGCTCGCCGATACGGTGCCCGGCGCGAGCGACAGCTATGTTCATCTCGTCAATCTCGATACGCTGGCTGTGACCACGGCGGAGTTTCCGCTCGACGGCGCCGCCGGGACATACACCGTCGCCTATGGCAAGAACGGTGACCTGATAGTATCCTCCCAATTCAACGGCTCCGGATGGGTGCCGCTCTGGCTCTACGATCCCGCGACCGGCACGGAAACCAATCTCGGCACGGTCACCCAGGATACGATGCTCAGCAGCAGCGCCAAGGGGAAGGTCGTTGCGCTCGCCGAAGCCAACGATTCCGGCGGTCCGTTCGGCTATTACGACTTCAAGACCGGCGACTTCAACCAGAACGGAGCGACGGGCTGGTTCAACTACGAGATCGGGGTCAACAGGAATGCGACGATCTATGCGATTCCCACCTATGGCGGGACCTACATTGCCGACCAGAATCTCGAGCTGACGGGTACGGTGATCGGCCAGTATGCGGGCGCGCAGCCGGTCGCGGCCGCGTTTCATCCCAAGAAGGATCTCGTTTACTTTCCGTTCGCCGGCACGACGGATGTCGAGGTCTACAACACGAAAACCTGGACCGAAGTGAAATCCTACGATGTCGGCCAGACGTTTGAGAGCAACGGCAACTATGCCTTTGTCGACGGCCGCACGAAGCTGTCGAAGGACGGCTCGATGCTCTTCGTCACCGTGACCGGCGGCGTGCAGTATCTCTCGACGAAGTGAGAACTCGCCGGCAAAAGCCTGGTTTTCCTGCGAACGGACTCTCCGGACCCACCGATGATTGCCGGTGTGCCGAGCCCTTGTTTCGACTCGCTTTTTTCGAAACAGGAAAAGATGTGTGCGGACGCCGGCCATCGTGGGGAAGAAAAAAACGGCGCTGGCCAATACTTTTCCTCCCCGCGCGCGGCTGGCGTTGGCACATATTTTTTCATGAACACGACAAGAACCTTCAGCCCGAATGTCGCGCACTCGGTTTTCCTCCCCCAACGTGGGGGAGGTGGTTTGCGAAGCGCAAGCGGAGCAAAACGGAGGGGGGAGTCGCCGCGGAAGCGGCCGGGCACGTTGCGTCGCGATCGCGAAACCCAACTCCCCCCTCCGGCGCTCCGCGCCACCTCCCCCACGTTGGGGGAGGAAAGATGGGATACGGGTTCCCCTTCTGCACCGCATCCTGGGCGCAGGGCGTCGAGGCGCGGCGGAGCGCAGGCAATCCGTCGCGAAGCCGGGCCGTCCCGGCGCTGGATACCAAGCCTCAAACTCCATGACGGCGTGACCCGGGAGCCGTTCGAGCCGGACCCGCGCCGCCACCCCGGGGCCTTCGGAAAAGAGAAGCGCCGGGCGCATCACCCCTTTCTTCCGGGCACCGATTCCTGATAGGTGATCCTTGGAAGCCGCCTTAGCTCAGCCGGTAGAGCACCGCATTCGTAATGCGGGGGTCGGGTGTTCGAGTCACCCAGGCGGCACCAGTTGCCCGAAGCGCGAAGTGCCACGAGTCGGTTGCCGTCCGCTTGCCAGGACCCGGGAAATCGATTT
Organism: Rhizomicrobium sp.; assembly: GCA_036266955.1. Taxonomy (GTDB): domain Bacteria; phylum Pseudomonadota; class Alphaproteobacteria; order Micropepsales; family Micropepsaceae; genus Rhizomicrobium. Next base: position 5,305 of record DATAWY010000066.1, on the reverse strand, counting down.
CCTGTCCCGCTGTTCCGGATAAGCGGAACATTCCGCTGCCATGCCCGATGCGCGAACAAGGCGATGCCTCAGCGCGCAGCGTCGGATGGATATTCGTCGTGGCGCCGCGGCCAGTTCGGATAGGCGCGCCCGTTGCGGCCCTCCGGCGTCAGGTCGAGGTAATGATTTGTATCGAGCAGCATGTCGAGACCGCGCGCATAGGTGGCGTAGGTCAGGAAAACCTCACCGGCCTCGTTTCTCGCAAACACGCTCACCCCGGGAAGCTCGTCGTCGAGGTAGCGCGCATCGGTCGTGATCGTTCCGAAATTATAGTCGATCCGCCCTTGCGCCACCTCTTCCTTCCGGAAGGACACATGGAAGTCGTAGTTGAAGTCGCTGCCGAACGAGGACACCCATTCGAAGCGCCATCCCATGCGCTCCCTGTAGGCCAGGATTTTGTCAAGCGGCGCGCGCGAAACGGCGACAATGCTGACGTTGTGATGTTCGAGGTGGCGCGCCGGCCCGCCGACATGCTCGGCCTGGAACGAACAGCCGGGGCAGGCCGCCGCCCAGTCCGGCGCAAACATGAAGTGATGGACGATGAGCTGCGGGCGCTCTTCGAACAGCTCGGCCAGAGTCCTTGCTCCGCGTTCGGTGTCGAACACATAGGTCTTATCGACCTTCATCCAGGGCAGGTCGCGGCGCGCCAGCGCCAGCGCGTCGCCTTCCCGCATATGCGCCTTTTCCCTGACGAGAAGCGCGCGGCGCGCCTCCAGCCATTCCTCCTGCGAGACGATCCTGCCGGCCTGCATGGTGCTGCCCTCCCTGACCGGTCCGCAGGGGAGCGAAAATACCCACGGAACGAAGTTCGACAAACAAAATTCCGACGGCCATTCCGGGCGCCGGGCACGAATGCTCAACCTGGCAGGAACGATGGCACGTTTGATCAAACCATTCCAGCAGAACATTCCGCCCGCATGCCTGATTCGCGGAACAAACCGATCCCTCAGGGCGGCTTCGGGAGCGCGTGACGCCTCGCATGCCGCCTCGCACGCACTTGTAGTCGCGGATGCGGCTGTGCTATCAGCGACCACGGATACCGCTGAAAGCGGGGGTGGGAAGTCGATGCTCCGGAAGACATTTGCCGCCGTCGCGGTGGCCTCCGCCATTCTGGCCGGCCTTGCCGCCGGTCCTGTTTGCGCGGCAAACCTGGTCAAGGATGGTTCGTTCGAAAAACCAACCGTGGCGAGCGGCCAGCTCATGCGATTCAGCACCGGCCAGTCGATCGGGCCCTGGCTGGTCGTGGGGGACAACGGCAATGTGGATGTGTTCGGGCCCGGCTTCACCTATGGCGGCTGCAGTTTCGTCGCCAAGAAGGGTCAACAGCTGCTCGATCTGACCGGCGCTTCCGACTCCGCCACGGGCGTCCAGCAGACCGTCAAGACGAAGTCCGGCACGACCTATGAGCTTTCGCTGTTCGTAGGCTCCATCGACTCCAGCTGCATCGATGGAACGACAAGCACGGTCAATGTGTTCGTCGACGGTGCGCAGATCGCGAGCTTCGTTTACGATGCCAAGAAGAAGGGAACCACCTCCACGTGGAAGAAATTCTCCACGCAGTTCCAGGCAACACAGGACAGCACGACCATCGCCTTCATCAATGGCGATCCTCCGGCCGACACTTACAATGGCATTGACGATGTGGTGGTCGAGCCTGCGCAGCAGTGAGCGAAGCCTGTGACGGCCATTGTATTCCGGAGTGCGGCGACCGCATGCGGCGACGGTTTATCCGGTTCCCGACTGATTGCGCCGGATCCTGGCCGGCCTTGCGCGGGCCCGCATAGAAGCGGAACAAAAAGCGACAAACAAAACCCGGCGGCCTTTCCGGGCGCCGGGCGCCGGGCGCAAAACCGCAACGTCGCAGAATCGCTAGCACGTTTGATCAGAACATTCCAGCGGAACATTCCGCTACCGTGCCGATGCGTGTCCGCCCACGCCGTTTTTTGGTTTCGCAACGATGCGGCTGGTGTCTGAATTTGAATTTGGTGGCAGGAGCAATGTTCACCTTCAGCGACGGCCAGGAACCGGCCAGGGGACATGTGCTCCAGTCACCAAATTGTTGGCTATCGATGATGGCGGCGGAGGGGCTCGCTTCACGTTCGCCGCACTCTCTGCATTGCTCGTAAAGCGCATGATGGATGCGGTCGAGCGTCCCGTTCCAGTCCCACAGCTCAAGATAGTCGAACAAGGTGCTGCGGGGCGGTAGGTCTTTGGGGATCGCCCTCCATTGGCAGCCCGTGCTGAGAATGTACATTATCCCATTCATCACTTCGCGAACGTCGACATGGAGCCTGTTGCCGCCGCGCTTGGCCGGCGGGATCAACGGAGCCACATGCGCCCACTCCTCAGCCGTCAGATCGCTGGGATATCGCAATCCGCTGCGGTCATAGAATCGGCGGTTTTTGGCTGTCCACATCGGTGACCCCTCCTCGAATCAGGCCAGCTCCCTTGAATCACAACCGATTCCACCGATTCAATATGTTCCCGGACAGACACTTAGCTCTTGGGTTTTCATTGGCGGGGTGCTAGGATGGCTTGGTGGTCGTAGAGGCATTCAGGATATGTCAGGTCCGATTTGGTTGGGAAAAATGCGGTTCTGTCTGTTCGGAGCAATCTTTCTGGCCGCGAACGTGATTGCGCTGACGGGCGCGAATGCGTCCATTGCGATCTCTTCGGCCTCCACGCAAAATATGACGTGTTCCTCCGGCGTCTGCTCTCCCACCCAAAGCAGTGCCGTTCTGAATGTAACCGATCTCGAGAACATGCTTGCCACGGGCAGCGTCACGGTCACCACCACCGGATCTGGCGTGCAGGCGGACGATATCGTTGTTGACGACGCCTTTCATTGGGCGGGCACGAACGGACTTTCGCTTGACGCCTGGCAGTGGATTACGATCGACAAGCCGGTGACAGTCGAGGGATTGGGCGCAGTTTCGCTCACAACCGATGACGGCGGTACCGGAGGCGAGCTGTCATTTGGTAGGAAAGGCCATATCACGTTCCAGAATCTGTCAAGCCCTCTTACGATCGACGGTACGGCGTTTTTGCTGGTGAACAGCGTTGCGTCACTTGCGAGCGCGGTGGATGCGAATCCGGATGGCGCCTATGCGCTGGCCAGCGCCTACGACGCCTCGGGCGACGGGACCTATACGTCTTCTCCCGTGCAGGCCACTTTTGCTGGAATATTCGATGGACTTGGGAACACAATATCGAATCTGTCGATGGAGAATGGTTTGTCGCAGAACAGATTGGGTCTTTTCGGCATAAGCACGGGGGTGATCGAGAATGTGGGACTCCTGCATGTGAGTGTTGCCGGTGCGAAAAAAGGTCAGGACGCTGTCGGCATAATTGTCGGAGTCAGCAACGGCGACCTCACCGGAGATTTTGCCACCGGCAGTATCCGGGTCCAAGGGAGCAATGGCTCGGTCGGCGGGCTGGCAGGCGTGGCCATCAATATCAACCGCTCACATGCCGATGTAACGATCCACGGCGGTAAAGCCGCGTATGAGCAGGCTGGCGGACTGGCTGGCTTTTTTGACGATGGCGCCCTCGGCGAAAGCTATGCGACGGGCGCTATAATGGTCGGAAATTCCGGAATCGCAGGCGGCCTGGTTGGTATGAATTTTGATTCCGATATTCAAAACAGCTATGCGACCGGCGCCGTGGCGGGAGGTTCAAGCGCCAGGATCGGAGGACTGATCGGCGAGGAGAAAAAATTCAGCGGTCTGTTCCAGACCGTTCAAACATCCTATTCGACCGGAGCCGTGTCTGCCGGCATGTCCAGCTTCGTGGGCGGCTTCATCGGAACGAGCAACTCGGAGTCGCGCTATACAGACGCGTATTGGGACACGATGTCCAGCGGCACGTACCAGCCGACTGGCAAAGGCAAAGCGCGCGGTGTGGAAGGCCTGACGACAGAACAGTTCCAATCGGATCTGCCCGAAGGGTTCGATCCCGCGATCTGGGGAGAGAAACCCGGCATCAACGGCGGTCTGCCCTATCTGCTCAACAACCCGCCGCCAAAGAAATAGGTCCTCGGACTAGCTAGTTCTAGTTACTAGTTATCATTACAAGTCATTGTTACGGCGACAGGATGCTCAACCTCCGGAATTCCCGACTCTACGATTCTTGCAACGGCAACCGCTCCCGCGGTTGACCATTACCTTTGGGCTCAGGTTCCGGTGCCCGCCGCGCAATGCGCCGTCCGAGGAAGCGCTGCCGTGCCTGCGTTCCGGCCGGCTATGAACACCCGCTGGTGCCGCCGCAGGTGTCGCAATTCATGCAGGTGCCGTTGCGGACGAGGTGAAGTTTCCACAGGCGCCGCAGGCGTCGCCTTCGTAGCCTTTTATGCGCGCCTCGACGGCGCGCTTCTGGCGTGTCGCGCGTTCGTCCTCCTCGCAAGTCAGCCGCGCTTCGAGACGGCTGACGGGATGTAGGCGTTGGCCCTCAGTTCGTCGTTGATGCGAATGCCCGCCACCGAGCCGACATCGTAAATATAATTATCTCCCGAAGACGCGCTCATCGTCGTGGTAATTTCGTACTGGCCGAGGGCCGTATTCCTGAAGGTCGGCGTCTGGGACGCCGACGCGATGCAGCTCTGCACGCCGGCGGGGATGGCGCCCGAAGCCTGCGCAATGGCAAAATAGAAATAGGTGGTGTTCTGATGGGCGCTGCCCGTATCGAGACCGCCCGCGCCGTTGGCTGCGGCGAGATCGACCGTGCACATTCCCGAATTCGGGATCAGGACGGAATTGGAACTGTCCGCCGCCACGCCGGCCGCTACCGCCACTGCCGTGGAACCCGAATTGGCAAGGGTGAAGCCGGTAATCTGCTGCGGCACGACCTGTGGCACCTGGAGCTGCGGAAGAATCGCCTGCGCATTGGGCGAATAGACGCCAAGCACCTGGGGCGGCGGTGTTTCATAAAGATGGCTGTTGGTGAGCACTGTCCCGGTATCGGCGTCATAGGCGTAGGAGGGTTTCAGCGTCGCATCGCCGGTCTGGTTCTCGGTGCCATACGCGTTGCCGCAGACGACGATGCCGTCATTCGTCCCCCCGAAATGGACCTGGGCGGGATAGGGCGAGGAATACTCCCCGTTGCCGGTCATGTGGTTGTTGCAGATCGAGGCCGTGGTGACGTTGGTGATCTCGATCGCCGGACCGCCGTTCAGGCCCTTGCCGTTGTCGTCGAGGAAATTGCCGTTCACCGACAATTTTTCGGCCCCGGTGAGATCGAGTCCGGTGCCGGCGGACTGCTCGATCACATT
>DATAWY010000065.1:0-47267 GCA_036266955.1 Rhizomicrobium sp. | reverse complement strand
CAGGTGCAAACTCGAACAATTCCGTGCTACACTCTGTCGGCATCGGGGTTCTCCTCGAATCACTCGAAAATCGTTTCGCAAAAGGATTTTCGCCGATTCAGAACCCCGATGCACTCAGGACTTTGAGAAATCCGGGCTAGGGCCTTTTCCATGACAGATATCCCTGCAAACTCCGCCGCGCACGCGGGGGAGGCGTTTTCGGGCGACAGCGGGGTTTTGGTTCTCGCCGACGGGACGGTGTTCGAAGGCCGCGGATTCGGGGCACCCGGACATGCGGTGGGCGAGGTCTGCTTCAATACCGCAATGACCGGTTACGAAGAAATACTTACCGACCCCTCTTACGCCGGACAGATCATAACCTTCACTTTTCCCCATATCGGGATCGTCGGAACCAATGGCGAAGATATCGAGTCCGCCAATCCGGCGGCGCGCGCGGTGGTGGTTCGTGCGGACACAGAGCATCCGTCGAACTGGCGCGCGCTTTCCTCGCTCGACCGCTGGCTCAAGTTCCAGCGCATACCCGGAGTTTCGGGGATCGACACACGCGCTCTCGCAGCGCGTATCCGGGCGCAGGGGATGCCACACGGAGTGGTGGCTCATTCACCGGATGGACGGTTCGACATCGAGGCGTTGACCAGAACCGCCCGGGCCTTTCCCGGTCTCGAAGGACTCGACCTGGCGCGCGAAGTCACCTGCAGCCAGACCTACACGTGGCGCGAGGCCCCCTGGAAATGGAGTCAGGGTTATCGGGAACGGCGCGGCCCCGGCTGGCGGGCGGTGGTCATCGACTACGGCGTGAAGAGAAACATCCTGCGGCAGCTTGCCGGGCACGGCGCAGACATCACCGTCTTACCCGCCGGCGCCACGCTCAGCGATATCATGCGGCACGAGCCACATGGCGTGCTGCTTTCCAACGGCCCCGGCGACCCGGCGGCAATGGGCGATTACGCCATCCCCACCATTGCGGCGCTCCTCGACCGGCGGATGCCGATACTCGGAATCTGTCTCGGCCACCAATTGCTGGCGCTGGCGCTCGGCGCACAGACGCGCAAGATGGCGCATGGCCACCATGGCGCGAATCACCCGGTGAAGGATCTCGAAACCGGCCGCGTGGAGATCGTCTCCATGAATCATGGCTTTACCGTAGACGGTGCCACCTTGCCGAAGGGTGTCCGGGAAACGCACGTCTCATTGTTCGACGGAAGCAATTGCGGGCTCGCTCTCGCGAACAACCCGGCATTCTCGGTGCAGTATCATCCCGAGGCTTCGCCGGGACCGATGGACAGTCACTACCTGTTCGAGCGCTTTGCGAAAATGGCAGCTCCCCTATCGCCCTGATTGCCGGGCGCGACAGATGACCGGCGCCGGATCCCGACGGCGTGCGACACTCCCGGCACCGGTTTTGCGGCCTCACTTGTCGTCATCATCGTCATCGTTGTTGTTATTGTTGTTCCCGTTCACATTGCGATTGGCGTTCGGGTTGTTTCTGATGAAGTTCGGTGGCCGCGGAAAATTCGGTGGCCCAAACGGCCGGCTCATGTTTGGTCCCGTACCGAGCGGGACCGAGGGCTTGTTTGCGGACAGCTCCATGTTCTGTTCCGGTCCGCCGGCGCGGAGCCCGACACTGTCCGCCTCGATACGCGTCACCTGCCACCCTTCGACACTGCCGCCCACGGGTACGCCGACTGCGAGCGGCGCGGCGGACGACCTGAAGAGTGCGAGCTTCGTGTCCTTGTCCAGTATGATTCCGACCAGGGAAAGGTCCGCCGGAAGGCTGGTTGCGTTCGTTGCACCAGGCAGGAATGGGGCGCTGACGCGCACGCGGAGCGGATTGAAAACCGAACGGTTGTCCACGTCGGCGAATTTTTGCCTGGGCGGCGCGTCAAACCGTTCCAGCGGCGCATCGTCCGCCGGCGGCGCAACGGCCTCAACGTGAGCCGGCGCCACCTGCGGCAGCGGCGCGAACACCATGTAACCAAGCACGACGGCCAGCGCTGCGCAAATCGCCGACAGAAACAGTTGGGCAGGATTGAGCCGCAGCATCATCAATGCGAACCCCGCCACCGGTAGGCGTGGATCGTCCAGCGCATCTCCATCGAAGGATCCTGGATGGGCGACGTCGGCCGCCAGTTTGGCGGCATCACAAAATCGGCGCTGTCGACGAAGTAATAGGGAACGTGCGTTTCAACCGCATAGACCAGGGAACTGAAATTGGACAGCGGGATGGTGACATCGTATTCGATCGAAACCGAGTCGAACCCTTTGACCTTCGTGGGCGGCAAAAGCTGCGCACTCAGCAGTGAGCCTCCGTTCTTGTCTATCAACTCTTTCATGTTGCTTTGCAGCTGTGCCTGCGCAAGCTCCGCGCTTGATGCCGTCAGGAGCCCGGGGACTGACTTTGCGCCTTCCTGCAGGGCGGCAAGCCGTGCATCCAGCACCGGCCGTTGCGCTTCCTGTGCGCGATAAGCGGCGAGTTGGGCCAGCGCTTCCCGCCGGTCCTGGGCTTGCGCCTCAAACATCGCGGTAACGGGAAGCGCAACCGCTGCGACGAACAGGACCGCCAGCACACCAACTGCCAGGAAGGCGCCGCGCCGCCCGCGCAGGAAATCGGGAATGCTCACCGGTGATGTGCCGACTTGAGGTCGAACGAGAGATCGAAACGCTCGTTTCCGTTCTGTGCGCTCTGCAGCGGCGCCATGAACTGGCCGTTTGCAAACATCGGCGCGCGGTCGATTTCGCCGACCACGTCGGATGCCGATTTGGAATAGCCCTGAATATGCACCTTACCCCCATCCAGTTCGAATTCGGTCAGCCAGGTTCCTTCCGGCAGGACACGCGTCACTTCCGCCAAAATAGCAAGAAGAAAGGGCGCGCGCTTCTGCGCCAGCGGGAATTCGATCTGCGCTTGTACGTCGGCGATGTCATGAGTCAGGCGATGAACGACAGCGGCCCGGTCGCCGGCCGCCTCGACCTCGGCTGCGAGGGCATCGGCAGCGGCAGCGCCCCGCAGATAGGCCGCCAGGATCACGGCCAGGCCAAGAAAAAGCGCCAGCCCGGCCAACGCCAGCACATTCCACTGCCGCCATTTGACCCTGAGCCAGGCACCACGGTCGACCGGGAATGACCGCCAATCGGCTTCGCGCGGATCTCCGACAAACCGGACTGCGCCCACGCGCAACCCCGCAGAGTGCGCCAGGGCGATGGCTGAATCCAGCGTGCTGCGCTTTACGATGCGCAGCTCCAGTTCGACCTGCTTCTTTGCCTTTACCGTGTCCAGAACGGTGAAATCGTAGTAGAGCCGATCGGCTTCAATCGGGCTGAGCCGCTCGAGTTCGAAAGGAACAGCGCGAGCAAGCATGGCGCGGCCGGCGGCTGGAAGTTCAAATCGCCGCCGCAGCACTTCGTATTCCGGCAGCGCTATCGCAACATCCGTGGTACCCCGGGGAACAAGCTCCGAGGCGGCGAGCAGCGAGGACATCTCGCCGGCGCCGCTGACGCGGCCCAGCTCGTGCACGCTGGCACCTGACAAAAGATTTACACGCACCTGATCTGCGGCGACCTCGAGCAGGACCAGTTCACTGCCCCGGGTAAGGGGAGTGTCCAGCATCTCACGCACGAAGCAGCCCAGTTCGCGCCCCCACTCGGACACAAGCTCGGACGCGAGGCCGCGGAATTGACCGACGGAATCAGAGAAGGTTGGTGTTGCCATCAGCGACCTTGACAATATTTCGTGGACTGGTCGAGGACGCAGGATTCGTCGACCTCGGTGCGCGGGGAGACCACCAGATCAGGCCAGTCGGCCCTGTTTGCAAACGCGGCCCGCATGCGGATCAGCAGGGGCAGCCTGCTTTGCCCCTCCCATACCGAAGTCCATTGCGGCGGCGCGGCGGCGGCCGCGTTTGCCCCCGTCCCCGCCTTTACGGCCGACGGCTGGGTTGCGGTCGCGCCAGCGGGCGCGGGCGACCCGTAATAGGAAATCTGAAACCACTTGAGTCCCCCGATCAGCGTATGGTGCGTAACAGCACCGGTGGGGCCCGCCAATTCGTGCCTGCTCGCAACCACGACGGATACGCCATCTTTGCCGCGAAGTGCCTGGATCGTAATCAGGTCCATCGCACCGGCGAGGGATTTCGACGGAGCAAAAAAGGTCATCCGCTGGTCCTCGCCCGCGAAGTCCACATGCTGGTTCGCAGGTGTGTCATCGGCATAAAACGGATAGACGTGCGTGATCTCGTCCAACAGGAAAAGTTGCGCCGCCCGCACGCGGTTGGCGTCCGTGGTGGACGTTTCGGTCTTTTCCCACACGCGCGTGCCGAAGCGCAATCCTCCGAATAGCAGAAGCGACAGGAATGCGAGCAGGGTAGTGGCGATCAACAGCTCGAGCAGCGTAAAGCCCGATTGCGCGCCATGCCGCGTATTCCGCCCGTGACTGTCCATCACTGCGAATCCGAATCGGAATCCGGCTTGGGAAGCAGACGCAGCGTGGACAGCGTGATCGAGCGCATGCCTCCGTCGCCGCGCCAGGAAACGGTCGCGAGGATCTGCGCAACGCTTTCCTGCCAGGCGGCGCGGTCGGCATCCGAACCGTAAGGTACAACCCGCATCCGCCATATCAATTCGCCAGACTTGCCCGCGCTGCTTCCCATTGAGGGATTGGCAACCGTGTCGGCCTGCGCAAGCAATGACTGGGCAAGCACGCGAGCGGCCGACTCGTACTTGCTCTCCCGCGACCGATCCAGTCCCTGGAGAAAAACAGCAAGCAGGACCCCCACGGAAATGCTGAGAATGGTGAGGGCAACCAGCACTTCGATCAAGGTGAAGCCGGACTGACAGCTTCCGGACCCGCGCAGGACGCGCAGCCCCGCTCGAACCGCGGCAAAAACCCTTCGCCCTCTTTCTCTTTGCCTTTTCGGAAGACCCGCGAACGAACCGGCGGTCCCCGCCCCGCGACCGATGAACGGGCACTTCATCAGTCCTTACCAGTTGGAAATGGGCGGCTTTTCATCGTTCTTGGCCTCATCGGCATGCGGGCCGTAGCTGTACAGATCGAACTCCGCGTGGGTCCCCGGGAAACGGTAATTATAGGGGTGCCCCCAGGGATCGTTGAGCTTTGTCGTCTTCTTGACGTAGGGCCCGTTCCAGTTGTCTACGCCCTCCGGCGCGACCATCAGCGCCTGGAGCCCTTCCTCGGTCGTGGGGTAGCGACCAACATCATATTTGAAGAGGTCGAGTCCGGCCGCGAGATTCGACACCTCGGTCTTGGCGGTGGAAACCTTGGCGCTGTCGAGATAATGCAGCACCATGGGTGTGGCGATCGCGGCAAGAAGGCCCAGGATTGCGAGCACCACCAGCAGTTCCATAAGCGTATAGCCGGCCTCGTCGCTGCGCCGGCGCGCCAGCCTGACCAGGGAATTTCTCCAAGACTTCACGACAGACCTCCTATTGAAGCGCGAGATCGTTCACGCTGATGATTGCAACCAACATCGAAGCTATCAGCCCTGCGACGACCGCCCCGAGGCCGATCGTAAGAACGGGAACGAGCATGGCAAGCGCGCGATCGACCTTGTGTTTAATCCGCAGCTCATCGAGATCGGCCTGACGAAGCAACATCTCGTCAAGCTTCCCGGACTCCTCCCCTATCTGTATCAGATCGAGGGTCACCGGCGGAAAGACCTTGGAGCGGCCAAGACGCTGTGCCAGCCGCTCGCCTTCCCGCAATGAAACGGCTGCATCCCTGACCGCGCTTGCCAGCACCGTGTTCGACAGTACATCTTTTGACAGGTTCAAGGCCGTCGGCACCGGAACGCCGTTGGAAAGAAGAGTGCCAAACGTGCGCATCAGGCGCTCGACTTCTATTGCAGCAAACAGATTTCCAAGCACCGGCCAGCGCAGGACGAAGGCATCCCATTTGAGGCGATTGGCGGGCTTTTCCAGAGCGCGGCGCATCGCGAAAATGCCCGCTCCCACCAGCAACAGGAAAAACCATCCCCAGTCGCGGACCACATCTCCCGCACCCATGACGATCCTGGTTGGCAGCGGAAGGGTTTTACCGGCATCGGCAAACAATGGCTCGAACTCCGGCAGCACGAACACAAGGATCACGATGATGGAACCGCCCGCCGTGAGGAGCAGCAGGCTCGGATAGACCAGCGCCGACGTTATCTGTTCCCGGATCGCCATGGTGCGCGAAAGATAGTCGGTCAACCGCTGCAGCGTGATGTCGAGCGAGCCGCCGTGTTCGCCGGCGCGCACCATGCTCACATAGAACTTCGGAAACACGGTATCCGCGGCCAATGCCTCCGCGAAACTCATTCCGTCGCGGACGCGGTTGCGCACGCCCTCGAACGGCGCGCGCAGCGGCCCGATGTCGGAAAGTCCAATCAGGATTCCCAGCGCGCGATCGAGTTCGAGTCCGGCCTTGAGAAGTGTCGACAGCTCCTGCGTCACCATCGCAAGGCCCCGCATGGAGACCCGACGGCCCAGACGCAGATTCTTGGGCAGAAAGGCGCGCCAGCCGCCGGCACCACGTACGGAGGCATCCAGCGGAAAGAGACCGCGGGTGCGCAACTGACGAACCACCTGGTCCCGCGAGGGAGCATCGAGCACCCCGCGCACCACCGCGCCCGACCCCGTCATCGCCCTGTATTCGAATTGCGCCATTACGCCACCGGTACCACGCGCAAGACTTCGTCGATCGTCGTCACCCCGGTCATCGCCTTCATCAGGCCATGGGCCCCCATCGTCTGCATGCCTTCCTCGACAGCGATCTTCTGGATCTGGGATCCGTCCGCGTTCTTCAAAATCGCCTGCCTGATCGCATCACTGGCGACCAGGACCTCCACGATCGAGGTTCGTCCCCGATAGCCGGTATGGTGGCACTGGCTACAGCCGACGGCGCGCCGCAGCACGATCGGCCCTCCGTCGTTAAGCCGATCAAGCTTCAGCCGCGCGATCAGTTCCGGTATCGGTTCATAGGCCTCGCTGCATCCCTCGCAGAGCTTGCGCAGAAGCCGCTGCCCGGCGATTCCATTGACGGTCGAAGTCAAAAGATAATCCTCCACGCCCATGTCCAGCAGCCGTGTGACGGCGGTTGCGGCATCGTTGGTGTGCAGCGTCGACAGAATGAGATGGCCTGTCAGCGCAGCCTGAACGGCGATCTGCGCGGTTTCGAGATCGCGAATTTCGCCGATCATGATGATATCGGGATCGTGCCGCAGAAATGACCGCAACGCGCCGGCAAAGCTCAGCCCGATCTGCGGCTTCACCTGAACCTGGTTAATGCCCTGGAGATGGTACTCAACGGGGTCTTCGATGGTCAAAATTTTCTTGTCGCTTGTGTTGATCTCCGACAGCGCCGAGTAGAGCGTCGTAGTCTTACCGCTGCCTGTCGGTCCGGTGACAAGTAGGATACCATGGGGATGGGTGAGCAGCGCCCGAAACCGGCCGATGACGCTTGCGTCGAAGCCGAGGGAAACCAGATCCAGCTCCACATGGCCACGGTCGAGAATCCGGATCACCACGCTTTCGCCGTGTATGGTGGGCGTCGTGGCGACGCGCAGGTCGATGTCCTTTCCGCGCACCGCCATCGCGACGCGGCCGTCCTGCCCCAGGCGCCGTTCCGCGATGTTGAGCTTTGCCATGATCTTGACGCGCGAAATCATCGCCGAGGAGAGCCGCGGCGGCGGCGATTCGACCGGTCTCAGAACACCATCGATGCGGTAGCGGACGCGAAGCTCATTCTCCATGGGCTCGATGTGAATATCGGATGCTCCAGCTTCGACCGCCTGGGTGATGAGCAGATTTACCAGCCGGATGACCGGTGCTTCGCTTGCGATATCCTTCAGCCTGTCGACGTCTTCGGCGATGCTTTCGCCGCCGTGATCGCCGGTTTCACCCGAAATCTGGTGAATGCCGGATTTGCCGTCGCCGTAGAGGCGTTCATGCGCCGCTTCGAGATCGGCAGGTAGAGCCACCTGGGGCAGAACGGGCTTGCCCACGGCAAAACGCACCGCCTGAGCTGCATAGCCATCGAGCGGGTTGGCCATCGCGACCACAATCCCCTCCGGGACTTCCCTGAGCGGCAACACCTTTGCTTCCCGGAGGAATTTACGTTCGAGCTGGTCCTCCAAAATCGGCTGGGGCGGATAATCCGCGGCGACCGCGAGCGGCAGATGGAGGAATTGGGCCAGCGTTTCTGCAAGGTCACGCTCGGTTATGAGACCCAACCGCGTCAGCACGCTTTCCAGCCGCTCCTGGCTTTCCACTGCAAGGTGCTGCGCGCGCTCCATCGCCTGGGGCTGCACTTTTCCGGCAGCAATCAGATGCTCCGCGAAAGAGCGTCCCGCGACCACTGCTCCGCCGTTAACATGCGCAAATCCTGCGGTTGCAATTACCGCCATCACTGTCGCTCCTTCAGCAAACGGCCCCGCCGAGCCATGCGGCCCGATAAACACGGAACCTGTTTCCCGCTCGCCAAAAAAAGGCCCCGAGCGGTTTTTTTTGTTTCCTGCCACGGCGCCCATCGGCTTCGCGGGCACTGCATGCTAGCATGCCTACCGCAGAGCAAGGAACGCTGTTGGCGTTCAGAGTTCGGCGCGCCGCATCCCGTCCAGCGCCGGCGCCAATCCGTCCAGCCGGATACCGATTGTGTACTGCTTTCCATTGGCATTCGGCGGCAAAACAACCTCTGCTTGCGGCGCGGCGAGCAGGAGAGATTCCGCAGCCGGAATCAAGGCACCTACGGCGATGCAGGCGCCTTTCGTGCAGCCGAACACGGGCAGCCTTATTCTTGTTTTTGAGCCGAGGCCCAAAACCAGATACTCCCCCTGACGGCCGACCGGTGGAAAACGGACAATCATGGTCAGCTCTTTGGCAGGTCCGGCGTAGCGGAATGCGACAGCCAAAACCAGCTGACCGTTGCGATCCCGGTACCCGCGGGCCATCCGGCAACGGCCCACTGCAGCTTGCGACGCAGAGGGGGCCGCGCTTTTTGCTGCGCCGGCCCTCGCCGGAGCGCCCGAGCACACGAGTGTCCACGACCCGATGTATTTCGTTCCCGAAAATCCGGTACCGAGCTGTGCGATTTCCGCGCGCGTCATCCCCTCGATGCCTCGCGGCAGCAGCCGGGGAGCTGCAAACATGAGGGCCAGAAAGACGATCGCGAGCACCGCTCCGACGACGATACCTTTCATGGGCAATGCTCCTTCGAAGGGCCTCCCATAGCCTCCCGGCAGGCGTCATTCAATGCCGGGCCGAAGACGGCCCCGCACTGCGGCACTTGCGTAAGCGCCCGGACCGCCCCACATTGCGCCGACCTTAACCGTCGGAACCGGCAATCGTCTCGCGCGCCGGTCGGCAACCGCCAAGCTTGTGCGGCGAATCGGAGAGTGGGGGTCCGAACAGTTAATCATGTCCGGCCTGTCGTTGATCCTGCAAGCCGCTTTGGCGTTTGTCCTCATCCTGCTGGCGCTGCTGTCACTGCAGCTCCTGGGCTTGAGCTTGGTGCGCCGTATTTGGCCTGCCCGAACGCTGCACATTCCTTCCGTGCCCGAAGACTCCCTGCCGAGCGTGTTGGTGCAGCTTCCGGTCTGCGACGAAGGCGCCCTCGCGCTGCGGGTCGCCCAGGCGGCAGCCAGGCTCGAATGGCCGCGCGATCGTCTGGAAATTCAATTGCTCGACGACGGCAAGGCCGAAGCCCATGAGGCCTTGTGCCGCTCCGTGCGCCTGGCTGTCCCCGACGGTGTGAATCTGGTGGTTCTCCGCCGTGGCGAACGAACGGGCTTCAAAGCCGGGAACCTCGCCTTTGGGCTTAATCATTCGGACGCGCCGTATGTCGCGATCTTCGACGCCGACTTCGTGCCCCCAGTGGATTTTCTCCGGCGAACCGTTCCTGCGCTGCTGGCGGATCCCCAGCTTGCCTTCGTGCAGGCGAGATGGGGACATGCAAATCGGGCGCGCAACTGGCTCACTCGCGCGCAGGGCCTGCTGCTCGACAGCCACTTTGCCGTCGAACAGGATGCCCGCTTCCGCGCAGGACTGCCGATCTCTTTCAACGGCTCAGCCGGCGTCTGGAACCGCAGGGCGATCGATCAGTGCGGCGGCTGGACGGGCGACACGCTGACGGAAGATCTCGATCTCAGCGTGCGCTGTGCCATCAAGGGCTGGCGGGGCGCGATGCTCGCAGACCTTGAAGTGCGTGGTGAATTGCCCGAGACCGCAGCCGCCTGGCGGGCGCAGCAGGCACGCTGGACCAAAGGACATGCCCAGGTCGCGCGCAAGCTGCTGCCCAGGATTTTGGCAAGCGACATGCCTTTCTGGAAAAAGCTCGTCCTTTCGTTCCAAATCTGCCAGTTCGCGTTTTACGCGCTCGCGGCGCTCAGTGCCTCCATCAGCATCGCGCTCATGTGGATGGGCGTAACCTATCTGCAAGCCGTCGCCGAACTCGGGCTGGGGGTGACGATCATCGGAGTCGGCACCAGTGTAGGATATCTCTATACCGGTCAGCTCATGCTGGGACGTGCGGGCGAGCCGCGTCTGCCGCAATCGCTGCTTCTTGCCCTCGTTTTCCCGAGCGGATTGATCCTTTCGAACGCGCGGGCGACTCTCGAAGCCTTTTCGGGAGCCGACATGGTGTTCATTCGCACGCCGCGTGCGGGCGAATTCGTTGTCGGAGGATGGCGCGGGCGGCCCGAGCTTGCGGCGGGGCTGCTGCTTCCCGTTTTCGCGCTTGCCGAGCAGGCCTGGAGCGTACCGTTTTATGCCTTTGCCGCGGCGGGACTTTTGTCCATCGGCGCGATGGGCTGGAGCGGCAGCGGCGAAGTTCGTCCACGAGAAGCGCTTCTCACCCAAAAGTCAGAATTAATTTAGATTTGCCGGCGCCAGATGGGTCGAATGGGGTGAGTCGGCTTGGGCGCAATTTCCGTGCTGAGTGCCCCGTGGTGGCGACCTTCAGTGGGACGGCCGGCAATGCAGAGGGTTGCGCTCCGGTTGGCGGCAGCAATCATCCTGGTCCTCAGCGCCGTGGGCTGCGCGGGCGTGCCCGGCGGGAATTACGGATCACCGGGTACGGTGCTTCCCGCTCCGTCCACTGCCGGGGTGCGGATCGAGACGCCCAGGACCCCGCTGGAATGCGTTCCCTACGCGCGGGCTCGCTCGGGCGTCCGATTGTTCGGTAATGCAGGCGAATGGTGGGCCAGTGCAAACGGCCGTTATGCGAAAGGCCATACGCCGCTGCTTGGATCGGTGATCGTGCTCACAGGTTATGCGGGGCCCGGGCGCGGCCACCTGGGAGTGGTCAGCGCGCTTGTGTCCGCGCGCGAGATCCGGCTCGACCATGCGAACTGGTTGGGAAACGGAGCCATAATTCTCGACGATCCTGTCGTCGACGTGAGCCCCGATAATGATTGGGCCAAGGTTCGAGTCTGGAACCCGCTCTCCCGCACGTGGGGCTTGAAAACCTATCTCGTGGCTGGCTTCATCGGCCCCCTCCGCAGCTCGCGATCCGATCGGACGGCTTCCGCTGAATAGCCCGTCCTTCGAAATCAACCCGCAGCAAGACGAGGGCAACCCTCGCTGGGCCGGTAAAGCTTGCAGTCGGGCCGCGTTATTCCGGTCTTCCCTCTTTTGCGAGCGTCCCGCGACCCTTATGGTCCGCGCCCTCGCGGGTGAAGGATTTCGTATGTGGAAAGGTTCTCGATCCGCATGCCAGTCACGGCGCCCTGATTCTGAAGAATTGCACGGGTGACGCACCGGTCTCCATGAACGATTCCCAGCGCTTGACCGATGTCGTCTCCGCCGTGCGCCCGAACGTGGACGCGCGCGGCAACGGAAAAGCACCCGTCCTGACCGCGCCGAGCAGACGCAGGACCGCGATGCTCACCCTGGGTGCGCTGGGAGTGGTTTTCGGTGATATCGGTACGAGCCCGCTTTACGCCCTGCGGGAAAGCGTGCGGGCAACGGGTGGCAATTTTCCGGACCGGTTGTCGATCCTGGCCGCGGCATCGCTGATCGTGTGGTCGCTCGTTGTCGTGGTCACGGTCAAATATGTCTTTCTCATTATGCGTGCCGACAATGACGGCGAGGGCGGCGTACTGGCGCTCGCGGCGCTTGCACATCGCTCCCCGGCACTGGGCCGGCGGCTGAAAACCTGGATCGGATTTGCCGCCATCCTGGGTCTCGCGCTGTTCTATGGCGACGGAATGCTGACGCCTGCGATCTCGGTTCTCAGCGCCGTGGAATACATCGGCGCGGAAAATCAGGGCCTGGTCCCGCTGATTGTCCCGATGACGCTCTTGATCCTCATTGCGCTCTTTGCATATCAGGACCGGGGCACCGCCAAAATCGGCAGGCTGTTCGGGCCTGTCATGGCAATCTGGTTTGCGGTGTTGGCCTGGATGGGGCTTCGCGCGGTCATCCAGACACCGGGCGTTCTGTGGGCACTCGATCCCTATTATGCGTTTGCCTTTGCTGCGCGCCAGCCGGCTACGGCCTTTATATCGCTGGGCTCGGTGGTGCTGGCGGTTACGGGATGCGAGGCGCTTTACGCGGATATGGGGCATTTCGGCAAGGAACCCATCCGGCTCGCATGGCTCTATGTAAGTCTGCCCGCACTTGTCCTAGTTTATCTGGGTCAGGGCGCCACCATCATGCGCGACCCGCACACGATCGAATACGTGTTCTACGCGGGCGCGCCCGCCTGGGCACATTATCCCCTTGTGATCCTCGCCGTTTTAGCGACCATCATCGCCTCCCAGGCTGTGATCTCGGGCGTCTATTCCATCACGCAACAGGCTGTCCAGCTGGGCCAGTTGCCGCGCATGGAGGTTCGCCACACCTCGGCAACCGATTTCGGGCAGATTTACGTCCCGCAGATGAATTTGTACCTGTGCATCGGCGTCGTGCTGATCGTGCTCATTTTCCGCAGCTCCGATGCCCTGGCCGCCGCCTACGGAATCGCCGTTACAGGCGTTATGGTCATCAGCACCATTCTCGCATCGATCGTCGCATTCCGGCGATGGAAGTGGCCTTTGCGGCTGCTTATCCCGGTCTTTGGCCCCCTCGCGTTCATCGACCTGGCATTCCTTGCATCCAACTCGTTGAAGATTGTGCAAGGAGGCTGGCTGCCGCTGCTTATCGCAGGCTGCGTCTTCGTCGTGATGGATACCTGGCGTACCGGACGGCGCGTGCATCTCGAGAAGGTTCGAAGCGACTCGATGCCGCTCGACCTTTTCCTTGAGCGCGCGGACAAGACACCCGTTCGCGTCGCCGGCACCGCCGTATTTCTCAGCGCACGCGGCGACGTTGTGCCGGGTGCGCTGCTTCACAACCTGAAGCACAACAAGGTTTTGCACGAGCGCGTCGTTCTCGCGCATGTGACCGTGGAAAACATACCCATCGTGTCCCCCGGGCGCCGGCTTGAAGTCACGAAACTCGGAAAGGGGTTCTTCAACGTTTTCATCCATTTCGGTTTCTTCGAAACACCGGATGTCCCGCGCGCGCTCGAAGCGGCACGTTCGTTCGGGCTCGCGCTTGATCCTCCCAGCACCACGTTTTTTATCGGGCGCGAGACTCTTGTTCCCTCCGATCCGCCGGTGCTCGGCAAGTGGCGCACATGGCTTTACATGCGGCTCGCGGCGGCTGCCCTTTCACCCGCCCGCTATTACCGGCTCCCACCCAACCGGGTGGTCGAGATGGGCACGCAGGTAACCATCTGACGCCGATCTCGATTCATCGTGCGGGATGGCCTGCCATCGCCGCCGCCGCGATGGCGAATGCGCTGGCTTTCGCCTGGGGAGGCTGGCTGGGACTGGGCCTTCTCCCGCTGACCTTTTGGGTGGCGGCTTTTTTCCGCGATCCGGAGCGATCCCCCGGCGGCAATGGGATACTTTCCCCTGCGGATGGCCGGATCCTGCCCCTGGTCCGCGCGGTTGCGCCGCCGGAACTTGGTCTCGGACCGCTACCCCGCTTGAAAATCAGCATTTTCATGTCGATTTTTGACGTTCACGTGAATCGGATACCGTACGACGGAACTGTGACAGCTCTTGCGTATCGGCCCGGCAAATTCTTCAATGCGAGCTTCGACAAGGCGAGCCTGTACAACGAGCGCATGTCGATCCGGATGGCGGTCGAGGGCGGCAAGGGCGCCCAGATGGATATCGGCGTAGTGCAGATTGCAGGATTGATTGCCCGCCGCATCGAGTGCGGCCTGCAGGAAGGACAGAAAGTATGCCGCGGCGACCGTTTTGGCATAATCCGTTTCGGCAGCCGGCTGGAGCTCTTCGTCCCCGACGGCTTTCGCATGGTGGCGCAAGAGGGCCAGCGCGTGCGGGCCGGGCAGACCGTGCTCGCGGAATTCCCGTCCTGATGGCGCGCGTCGGCCGGATCGGCAGAACCAATCTGGTGCGAACCGCGACCGCCCTGCGGGAAGACGGCAGGGTTGGAAAATTTCTGCCCAACGCAATCACGCTCCTCGGGCTCTGCTCGGGCGCTACGGCGATCTGGTTTGCGCTCGGGGGGGACTGGAAGGCCGGTGTCGCAGCGATCGTCTTTGCAGCCATATTCGATGCCCTGGACGGTCGTCTGGCGCGCCTTTTTGGCGTCGCCGGCGCGTTCGGAGCCCAGCTTGATTCCCTGGCCGATCTCGTGAGTTTCGGGATTGCACCCGGCGTGCTGGTCTACATGTGGACCTTGTATCATGCGCAAGGCGCCGGCTGGGCATTTGCGCTGATCTTTTGCGCCGCGAGCGCCATCAGATTGGCGCGTTTCAATGTGGAGAGCGCGGAGCACGAGCCCTCCGAGCAGCTGCCGTCGCATTTCACCGGCCTGCCGACACCGGCTGCGGCCTGCCTCATCCTTCTGCCGATGATGCTGGCGTTTCAGTTCAAGGAAACGGCCTTCAGCCATCCCTGGCTCAGTGCCGCGATGATCGCCCTGATGTCCTGGCTCATGGTGAGCCGCGTGCCAACGCTCTCGCTGAAGCAGTTCCATGTCCCGCAGCCGTTTAAAAAGGCGGCGGTTGCATTCGGCGGAATTTTGCTCGGATCCGCCATTCTCTGGCCATGGGCGACGCTGACGGTCGCGCTTCTGCTTTACCTTTTGTCCATTCCGATCATGGCATCGTTGGCTGATTCCGACCGCAGCAAGACGCGCGGGGATATCGATTGAGCGTTCCCGACGCTGAATCCGAACAAGGCATTATGAGATAGTAATCAAACCGTAACCCGCGCATGCGACAGTAAGCCCCTGTCGGTCCGGGGGACGGGGCATGCGGCACGCAGATCCAATACGAATTTGGGCCGGAAATTCCGCCGGCGAAAACCTCCTGTTTTCCGTTGCGTTCGTCAGTGCCGTCCTTGCCGTCACGTCGATCATTTGCGCGATTGATGTGGCGACGGTGAGGGCGCTGCTCTCTCTTCCTTGATCTTGACGCCTCCGGCGCGGCAGAGTGTCCGGGCCACCCTGGAAGAGACGGTCCATGAACGTCGTGAGCGACACCGATGCCGATCAGCGGGCCATCTGGGCGCCCCCGGCACGTGCGCCGGTGCCACGATACGTCCAGATCGGCGTCTTTGCGGCGGGCGCGCTTGCAGTCGGATTTCTTGCCTTTGCCGCGATCGCCATAGGGTCTCTCGCAATTGGCCGCCTGGCAGTGGGCCAGGCGAATGCGCGCGAACTGCGTATAGGCCGACTCTCGATCGGCGACCTCCGACTCGGCCGGATCACTGGAAACTAGGCGCCTGGCCGGGCGCCGAATCTTTCAGCCGCCATCAACGTGACCGTAGCATTGAGCAGCGGTGCGGCTAAACTGGACAATCTCGTAGCGGGTTTGGAGTACGCTAGCAGTCATGCAGGCTTCCGATTGTCTTGCCCGTAATGGAGTGTCGGATCTGCGCCGGATCGGCACGCATCCCGACTTCTGGTACCCCGTCGCGTGGTCGTACCAGATCAGGCGCGAGAGAACGCTGGGCGTTTACTTCGCCGGCGACCCGATCGTGCTTTATCGCGGCGCGAGCGGCCGGGTTTTCGCGCTCGAGGACCGATGTGCCCATCGCCAGGTACCGCTGCATCTGGGGACTGTGGCAGGCGACACGCTCAAATGCGGCTATCATGGCTGGGCGTATGATTGCGCCGGAGAATGCATCGATGTTCCCTATCTGGGACGCGACCATCTCCCGAACGGCGTCAGGAGCTACCCCGCATTCGAGCTGGACGGGCTGGTTTTCCTCTTCCCGGGCAATGTAGCTCTCGCCGAGACACGCAAGCCCGGATCCATCGGCGCGAAGGGCGACCGGCGTTATCTCACGCGACGGCTGAACCGCGAGGTCGCCTGCCACTACACCTTCATGCACGAAAACCTCTTCGATATGAACCACCAGTTTCTGCATCGCCGGCAGATGGGCTTGATCCGCGCCCGCTGCCTGGGCCGGCGGTTGGGCGCCGACTGGTGCGAGGTCGACTACACGTTCAATCGCACCGCAGGCCGCCGTACCGTCGGAGAATCGGCCATTCTCAATGTCGTTGAGAAAAGGCACGAAGGCAGCCGGCGCGATCTGATGACGATCCGCACCGAATATCCCTACCAGCGCCTCAAATTCTGGGTCGACGAGGGCGATCCCGTACTCGATGTCTGGCTTGGCTATACGCCGCTGGACAGGGACCAGCGCACCAATCGTACCTTCGGGCACCTCTCGGTGAAAAAGCCGCGCCTTGCTCCACTTCTGTATCTCGCATGGCCCTTCATCACCTGGTTCACGGAAAACATCTTCCGGGAAGACAAGGAAATCGTCGAGCAGGAGCAGGCGGCGCATGATTCGCAAGGAGCGGATTGGAACAACGAGATATTTCCGGCCATTCATGATCTGCGCGGCCTGCTTGCCCGCTGTGGTGTGGCCCAGCCCGTGAGTTCTGCTGCGAAATAGACCGCTCGAAACGCCGCAGCTCCGGCCTCTCCCACCGGTTTTGTTCCTGCGGCTTGCGTGCCGTGTCATGTTGTGGGAACCTGCGGCAATGAGGCCGCATTGATACGGCCAGCACACCTCCGCGCGGGAGAACGGCAATGAAATTGCGCCCTTGGTTCCTCGCACTCGTGATGGCAGGCTTGCCCGGCTTTTGTGCTGCGCAAAGCGTCGTGACCTATCACAATTCCCTCACCCGCCATGGCGACTACAAGGTACCGGGGCTGACGCTGACCGCGGCGGCCAAGATGCATCTGGACACGCGGTTCAAGGCCAAAGTGGATGGTCACGTCTACGCCCAGCCGCTTTACTGGCTGCCCTCGGGCGCGAAAACGGGACAAATCATCGTCGCGACCGAATCGAACCTCGTCTATGCGCTCGATGCGGCAACGGGCGCGACGATCTGGAAGACCAAGCTTGCCCCGTCTGTTCCGCTGAGCGAACTGCCCTGCGGCAATATCAGTCCTGATGGAATCACCGGCACCCCGGTCATCGATCCAGCCGCCGGAGTCGTTTATTTCGATGCGCTGACGAATCAGAAATCGGTTCCGCGGCACCTCGTTTACGCGCTTTCGCTCGCCGACGGTTCGATCCTCCCGAAATGGCCCCTCGACGTGGAAGCGGCGCTCGCCAAAAAGCACATCACTTTTTCATCGTCTACCCAGGGTGAACGCAGCGCCTTACTGCTCTTCGGCGGTTACCTCTACGTGAATTACGGCGGCAACTGGGGGGACTGCGGCAGCTACAACGGGACAGTAATCCAGCTCCAGACGTCGCCGCCGAAACTGGTGGCGCACTGGGCGACCCGCGCCAACGGCGGCGGGATATGGGCTCAGGGCGGCCTCGCCGGGGACGGCGAATCGCTTTACGCCACGACGGGGAATACCTTCAACGCGAACACGTGGAGCGGAGGAGAGGCGATTTTCCGCCTGCGCCCCGGTCTCGCCTGGTCTTATAAATCCAAGGACTATTTTGCGCCGTCGAACTGGCAGCAACTCGACGAAAACGATCAGGACCTCGGCGGCACGGAGGCCCTGCCGCTCGACATCGCCGTGTCAGGCAGCGCGCCAGCCAAACGCGTCATCGCCTTCGGCAAGGATGGCAACGCCTATCTGGCGGATCGCACCGACCTGGGGGGCATTGGAGGCGCACTCGCCGTAACAAGGGTTTCCAACAGCGCGATCATCACCGCGCCTGCCGTGTATGAGACGCAATCTGCAACGATGGTGGCGTTCACGAATTCCGGCGGCGGCAATTGTTCCGGAAACAATCTGACCATGCTCGACATTGCCGCGAGCGGAAGCTCCCTTATTACCGTCGCCTGGTGCGCTGCGTTCGGCGGCGGTGGCGCGCCCATCATCACCACGACGGACGGCAGGGCGAACCCGATTGCGTGGGTGGTCGGCGCCGAGGGTGACAACCTCCTGCACGGTTTCAACGCCCTGACCGGTGAGGCTGTGTTTTCCGGCGACGGGCAGGCAATGAGCGGACTGCATCACTTCGCGACAATTCTTGCCGCCGAAAAACACCTTTATATTGCGGCGGACAATACGATCTATGCCTTCACCTTCAGACAGTCGCCGTGATCGGGGCTTTGCCGCCCGACCAAATGTGATCGCTCCCGCGGTTGTCAGCGCATATTTTTGCACATAGGCTTCGGGTAATCGCCCGCCTTGGGCGCGCGGCCGTTCGATTGGCGGACGGCCCACAAGGGGGACTACCCATGAAATTGGACAGCCAACTCGCCACCGGCATTTCAATTCTGGCACTCGCAACATTGGCCGTGCTGGGTACCGGCGCCTCTGCCGATCCGATCTTGCGCCCTCACGCGTTCGGCGTCACGCCTCCGGATCCGAACACGCCCACCGTTCATGTCGGACCTTATGAGCGTCCCTATGTCGCTCCCAAAAAGACCAAATCCGGCAAGTGGAAGGATGTGGCCAATCTGCCCGACTTCACGCAGTACGGGCCCTGGGAGCCTCAGCAACTCACCGACGGCTCGGTTCTCGTGTTGGATGCCGGGACGCAGCAATGGTACAGGCTCGCACCTGACAGCAAGGGCAAATACACCGACGGCACATGGAGCAAGATTGCGGAGATGCCGGAGGGCGACTGCCCGCTTTACTTCGCGACGCAGATATTGCCCGACGGGCGCATGATCGAAAACGGCGGCGAATACAACGTATGTGGGAGTGGAGAGAGCACCGCAGGCGCGCTCTATGACCCGGTGGCCAACAGCTGGACATCGGTTCCACCGCCCAGCGGCTGGAGCGAGATCGGCGACTCTGACAGCATCATCCTGCCGGACGGCACATACATGCTCGCCGATTGCTGCGACAGCAGCCAGGCGCTTGCGTCGATCAGCGGCACAAACGTGACCTGGACGGCGCAAAGCGGCTATGGCAGCAACAGCGAAGAAGGCTGGACGGCCTTGCCAGATGGAAACGTTTTCACCGTGGACGTTTGGAATATCGGCAGCAACTATGACGACTACGAGATCTACGATACCGCGGCGGGAACCTGGAGTCTCGCCGGGAAAACCGCGGATCTGCTGACGTCATCTGCCAAAGAGCTTGGGGCTGCACCGCTGACTCCAAGCTACGGCTCACAAGGCACCATCATTCAGTTCAGCGCCAATCCGACGCTCGGGGTCAATGACATCTACGACGTTGCGAGCGGTACGTGGAGTTCGGGCCCGGTCATGAAAGTCGGCACCACGATCTACGATTGCGCGGACGCTCCGGCGGCGACACTGCCCGACGGAAATGTTCTCGTCCAGGCAAGCCCCGACGTCTACGACGCGCCGTCGCACTTCTGGGAATTCCGCATCAGCAAGAAGGGCAAGGTCACGGCGACACAGGTAAATGATACGACTGAGGCGCCGAACGATCCCTCCTATTTCGGCAACCTGCTCGTTCTTCCGACAGGCCAGGTTCTCTGGGACGACAGCCAGGATACGAAGCGCGAAGTCTCGGTCTACACGCCGAAAGGCAAGCCCAAAGCGGCATGGCTGCCCATGATTTCAAGCGTGTCAGCGACTCTCACGGTCGACAGCACGGGGAATGCGATCTCGGGCACCAACTTCAACGGCTTTGGTCTCGGAGGCGTGTATGGCGACGACTCACAGGCCGCCACGAACTTCCCGCTCGTGCGCATCACCAATACGAAGTCTGGCGACGTCTGCTTCGGACGCAGCTACGATTTCTCGACCATGGGCGTCTGGACGCAGGGCACGACGACTGCGGTATTCGACATCCCCAACAGCTGCGAGACCGGCGCCAGCACGTTGCAGGTCATCGTCAACGGAATCGCTTCAACGGGCGTTTCCGTGACGCTGGACAGCTAAAGCCCGGCACAGGCAATTCCGCACCCGGCTGCCTGAGACCATGGGCGGGGAACCCGCCCATGGTTTTTTCTGCCGCGGAATTCTCGCACGGGCGTGCGCCGGGAGATCGAATGTGATCGCCACGCGGTTGCCCACGCCTGGATTTCCAAATAGGCTTGATCTGAAGCGCCCGCCCTGGGCGTGCGGTCGTCCGATTGGCGGACGGCTCCTGAAGGGGGATTACCCATGAAAACAAGCAGCCACCTCACCACCGGTGTTTCGGTTCTGGCGCTCGCGGCGATCGCTGCGCTTGGCACCGGCGCCTCTGCGCATCCGATCTATTACCCATATACGCGGGGAACCACGCCTCCGGATCCGAACAGGCCCGCAGTTCATGTTGGGCCTTATGAGGCTCCCTATATCGCTCCCAAAAAGGTCAAATCCGGCAAATGGACGGACGTCGGCGATGTTCCGTTCACCAGCGAGGGCGGCGAGGGGCCGCTGCAGTTGAGCGACGGCACGATCATGATAAAGCAGGCCTTCACCGGAACCGCGGGGCAATGGTACAAGCTGGCGCCCGACAGCAAGGGGAATTACACGGACGGAACCTGGACCAAGCTCGCAGCGATGCCGGCCGGCTACGCGCCAGATTTCCTGGCCGAGCAGGTTTTGACTGATGGCCGCGTTTTGATCGAAGGCGGCGAATACAACGGGGGAAGCGCCGCCTGGACCAACAAGGGGGCGCTGTATGACCCGGTGGCAAACAGCTGGACCTCCGTCTCGCCGCCCAGCGGCTGGTCCACGATCGGCGATGCCGAAAGCGTCATCCTGCCGAACGGCACCTACATGCTCGCCAATTGCTGCGACTATCCCGGTGAGCAGGCGCTGGCATCGATCAGCGGCACAACCGTGACCTGGACGACGGGAAGTAGCTATTACTATAATGACGAACAGGGCTATTCGCCGCTGCCGGACGGCGACGTCCTTATGGTCGACGTGTGGAACCATGGCAGCAACTACGACGATTACGAGATCTACGACACATCCACGGGCACGTGGAGTCTCGCCGGAGAAACGGCGGATTATTTGAGTTCGACCAGCACTTACGAACTAGGCGCCGCGCCGATGACCCCACGGTACGGTTCGCAGGGCACCATCATCCAGTTCACCGCCAATCAGTCGCCCGGCGTCAACGACATCTATGACGTCGCAAGCGGCAAATGGAAGTCAGGTCCCGTCCTGAAGGTGGGCTCCACCGTATACGATTGCGCGGACGCCCCGGCGGCGACATTGCCCGACGGAAACGTTCTCGTGGAAGCCAGCCCCGGCTACGGCGCTACACCGGCCCATTTCTGGGAGGTCAGCATCAGCACGAAGGGCAAGGTGGCGGCAACCCAGGTGAACGATACGACGGAGTCGCCGCACAGTTCCGACTTTACCGGCAACCTGATCCCGCTTCCGACAGGTCAGGTTCTGTGGGACGACAGTCAGTACAGCACCGAAGTCTCGGTCTATACGCCGAAAGGCAAGGCGAAGAAGAGCTGGCTGCCCGCCGTTTCCAGCGTGTCCTCGACCCTCACGGTCGGCAGCACGGGCAACGCGATCTCGGGCACCAACTTCAACGGCTTCGATCTGGGCGGCGCTTATGGGGACGATGCGCAGGCCGCCACCAACTTCCCTCTGGTGCGCATCACCAATACGAAGTCTGGCGACGTCTGCTTCGGACGCAGCTACGATTTCTCGACCATGGGCGTGTGGACATCAGGCTCCACGAGTGCGGTGTTCGACATTCCGAGCAGCTGCCAGACCGGCGCCAGCACCTTGCAGGTCATTGTGAACGGCATAGCTTCGGCGGCCGTGGCCGTGAAGCTCAACAGCTAGGCCTGGCGGAAGCAATTCCGGGCCAAGCACGCGGAACCATGGGCGGGGAAACCCGCCCATGGTGTTTTTCGGCCCGTATCTCTCATAAAGAGAAGACACTGTGAACGGGCCTGGCCGGCGTCATGGGCGGGGGACACCCCGCCCATTGTGCTTTGGGTCGAGGCCCACGGCAGCTTCGCCCGACGACAGGTTCTGCAACACCGAATGTCCGCTATCCGAAGCGGGCGACCTGTAGCTCTTCTCTTCCACGAGTTCCGACGCCAGCTCCAGGCTTATTCGTTTCTTCAAGGCTGCCCTCTCGTCATTGTTCTTGTACACCGAGCGGGTCAGCCCAATGAAGTCCGCACCAAAGTCTCCGACCGCTTCCCTTTCGCGGATCAAATCTTCGATGTCCCAGAGTTTTTGGTTTATCGCGCTGAGCTCGGATTTGAGGTGAGGGACCGCACCTTCCGCGGCGAGTACGGGCGCCGCAATCCTCCGCAGAAGCGCAAGCTCCCTGCGGACGTTTGCGAGCGCCTCCGGCGTTTTGATTTTCTCATGCTTGATCTCGAGAATGGTTATCTTGTCGATCAATTCGCCCCACGAGACCGGAATTTCCGGCATTGTCGGGAATTCCGGTTTCAAGTCGTCGCGTCCTTTTTCCTCATCAGCCCGGGTAACTGCGCTGCGATGGCCGAAAAAACCCCTGGCCAGTCGTCGCGGTCGGTCTGCCTGAACAATTTCATCGTCGGGTACCAGGGAGAGTCGGACCGGTCGAGCAGCCAGCGCCAGTCCGGTACGTAGTTCAAGGCGACCCATGTGGTTCGGCCCAGCGCACCCGCCAGATGGGCAATGGCGGTATCCGACGTGATGACAAGGTGCAGATTTTCCATCACTGCCGCCGTGTCGATGAACGCGTCGGCTCCGGCGTCAAAGTCGTCGCCCAGGGTCTCCACCGTCATGCCAGCCGGCAGGTCGAGCAACTGCTCCACGCCGGCATTCTTCTGGAGGCTGATGAGACGCACGTCCGGAATGGCCGAAAGACGTTCGAAATGCGTGACCGGAATGGATCTTCCGATGTCGACCTCGCCCCCGGTGGCGCCCTGCCAGGAAATGCCGATCCTGAATCCTCCATCCCCTATTCTATCCTTCCAAGCCCGGACCTTTCCTGGCTCGGAAAAAAGATACGCAACCTTCGCCGGAACGTTGTCCAGCCGTGTTTGAAATGCCAGGGGCATGCTCAACAGCGCAACGTGACGGTCGAATTCCGGCGGCGTCGTCGTCGATCCCGTCACAGCAATCGTCGGACTTAGCGTGCCAAGCAGGCGCCGCAGTTGATCCTGCACGGCGAGAACGACGTTCGCGCCCCTCGCTTCCGCAAGGGCTGCAAATCTGCAGAACTGAATCGTGTCGCCGAGCCCCTGTTCCGCCCGTACGAGAAGCGTTTTCCCGGCGATGCTTTCCTCCCCTGTCCAGACAGGGCGCCGGGAGGTTTCGGGATCCGGCGTTCCCGAGCGGCTTTTCCGGCGCTCATAAAGCCGCCACCCGTCATTGAAATTTCCCGCCAACAAGGTGCAAACGCATTTGTTCCAATGCGCCTCCGCGAAATCGGGCCTGAGCCCGATGGCAAGATCGTAGCAGCGGACCGCCCCATCCAGGCGCTTGAGACCCTTCAGGACATTGCCCTTGTTGTAATATGCTTCTGCAGACTCCGGGGCAAGTTCGATTGCCCTGTCAAGGCTCCGAAGCGCTTCGTCGAGTTGCCCAAGTTCCCGGAGCGTGCTGCCTTTGTTGTTATAGGCAAGCGCATACCCGGCCTTGCCTGCAATGGCCCGGTCATAGCTTTCGAGCGCTTCATCCAGCCGCCCGAGCGCGTGCAATATGTTGCCTCTATTGTTGTGGGACTCCGCAAAATCGGGTTTCAGCACGACGGCGCGGTCATAGCTCCGGAGAGCTTCGTCCGGACGCCCGAGTTCCTGAAACGCGTTGCCTCTGTTGTGATAGGCATCGGCAAATTCCGGGTTGAGCTCAAGAGTGCGGTTATAGCTCTGGAGAGCTTCACCCGGTCGCCCCAGAGATCTCAGCGCGTTCCCCCTGTTGTAGTGCGCCTCAGGGAGATGCGGGTCGAGCGCGGCAGCGGTGTCGTAGCTCTGCAACGCTTCGCCGGACCGCGCGAGTTCCATGAGAATGTTGCCTCTCTCGACATGCGCCTCCGCAGATGTGGGTTCGAGGGCGAGCGCGCGGTCGCAGCTCTGAAGGGCCTCTTCCAGCCGCTTCAGCTTCCGGAGCGCAACACCCCTGTTCTTGTGAGCGAGGGGATATCCTCGTTTATGTTCTATGGCGTGATCATAGCTCGCAACGGCTTCATCAAAACGATGGAGATCGCGCAGCGCATTGCCCCGATTGTTGTGCGCGGCGGCATAGTCGGGCCTGACGCCAATGGCGCGATCATAGCTCTGGAGCGCCTCATCCAAGCGGTTCTGGTTTCTCAGTGCATTCCCCCTGTTGTAGTATGCCTCCGCGAAATCCGGTCTCAGTGCGATGGCACGATCATAACTTCGGATGGCGTCGTCCTGGCGCCGCAGCTCCCTTAGCGTGTTCCCCTCGTTGTAATGTGCCTCTGCGAAATCAGCTGCGATCCGGATGGCGCGGCCATAGCTCTGAACGGCTTCGTCAAATCTCTTCAGGGAATGAAGCACGAATCCGCGATTGCAATGTGCCGCTGCGTCGTTTGGATGGCGCGAAATCGCAGCGTCACATGTTTTCAGCGCATCTTCGAGACGTCGACGCTTCGTCCGCGCTGCGGCTTGGTCATGCTGAGTCAAGATGCCGTCTCAGGTACATTTGGGCGCGACTTCAACGAGGTGCGACCGGTGCCGGGATCTCCGCTGATCCCGGCTCGATATTGGTTGTGGCGGCGCGAAAAGCATGATCGGCGCGGTTCCATCCGCGAGGAGGATACCACCCGCGCACCCGACAGGATTCGAACCTGTGACCTCTGCCTTCGGAGGGCAGTTGCAGGGGGTTGCGCGTGGTAGCTGGACTGCGCTCCCTGTTGCAATAATATCGAAAAATACCGCATCTTCGATTGCTGACCTTTGCCTTTGATTGCGGCGACCTGCGCGAGCGTGGTAGCTATGTGGTTGCTAGGTGCCAAACGGGGAACGCGCAAACATGGCGGAGAAACGGATCGGGCTCAAGGATGTTCGGGCGCTTGGCGAGGGCGGACTGATCTGGGACGCGGCGGTGCCAGGCTTCGGCGCGCGCCGTCAAAGCGGCCCGGGCGTGGCCTACGTGCTCAAATACCGGACGGCTGAGGGCCGCCAACGCTGGTTTACGATCGGCCGTCACGGCGCGC
Organism: Rhizomicrobium sp.; assembly: GCA_036266955.1. Lineage (GTDB taxonomy): Bacteria > Pseudomonadota > Alphaproteobacteria > Micropepsales > Micropepsaceae > Rhizomicrobium. The sequence continues at coordinate 21,772 of DATAWY010000065.1, read as the reverse complement.
CCTGGACGCCTGAGACGGCCCGGGAAGAAGCACGGCGGCTTCTGGGCGACGTGGTGCGCAAGACCGACCCGGCGGCCGATAAAGTCGCGACGCGGCGCGCTGCGAACGTGAGCGAGCTTTGCGACCTCTACCTCGCCGATGCCGAAGCGGGCCGGCTGCTCACGCGCCGGAAAACCTCGAAGAAGGCCAGCACGCTCGCGACCGATCGAGGACGCATCGAGAGACACATCAAGCCACAGCTTGGCCGGTTCGCCGTTGCGGCGGTCACACGCGAGGATGTGGACGGATTCATGCATGCAGTCGCCGAAGGCAAGACTGCGGCGAAGGTCAAAACGGCGAAGAAGCGGGGCCTCGCGCGCGTTCGAGGCGGCAAGGGAACCGCGAGCCGCACGGTCGGGCTGCTTGGTGCGATTTTCGCCTATGCCGTCCGTCATCGCATGCGCGCCGACAATCCCGTTCATGGCGTCACGCGTTTCGCGGACGGGAGACGGGAGCGCCGCCTGACCGATGCCGAATACAAGGTTCTGGGAGGCGCCCTGAATGCGGCTGACGCGCACGGCATTTGGCCCCCGGCTATAGCTGCGGCCCGGTTCCTCGCTCTCACAGGATGGCGTAGCGGCGAAGCTTTGGGTCTCCGGAGGCAGGAAGTCGACCTCACCCGCCGCACAGCCACGCTTGGCGACACAAAGACAGGCCGCAGCGTGCGCCCGCTCTCTCGTGCGGCATGCGACCTACTGCGAAACCTTACGCATTCGGACCACTTGATGTTCCCCGCCACCCGCGGCGAAGGCCGCATGAACGGCTTCCCGAAGCTTTGGACTCGCATCGCCAGGCTCGGACCGCTCCCGGCCGACGTGACACCGCACGTGCTTCGGCATTCGTTTGCTAGCCTTGCCGGCGATCTCGGGTATTCCGAGCCGACGATTGCCGCGCTCGTCGGCCACAAGGGCCGGTCGATCACCAGCCGATATGTCCACTCGGCCGACGCCGTGCTGCTCGCCGCAGCGGATGTCGTCGCCAATCGAACTGCAGCACTCATGGGCGATCAATTGACGGCTTCGATCGTCGAACTTCGCCAGGCGGCCGGATAGGCCATCAACAAAGGAGCCTTCGCTTTGGAGGAATTCGCTTTGGAGGATCTAGAATTGGCGATCGCAGCAAAGCCGTGGCTGTTCCCGGTGCCAATGATTTGCGATCTCGAACGGGTCGGTGGTCGACAAGGCGGCCGCGGTGCTGGCCTGAATAAGCGAAGGCGCGATGAGGCATTACTCGCTCGTTGGTATGCTGCCGCAGCGAAATACCCCGACACCCGTTCGCGACCTCGACTGCTTGCCGAGGACTTGGACCGGAACCATCGAGGTGAATTTGCGAATTCCAAAGTGGCACTCGAAAAGCGCATTCGTCGGCTGCGGAAAAAATTGAAAAACCAAGAGCAATCGCTCCGACACGCCCGTCTGGCGCCGCGCGGCTACCGGCGCCCTCCGACCTTACTGCAGCTCTCCGAATAGAGCGGCCCGCAGGCTTCAATCCTTTTTTTGTCCGTTCATTTCAGTCGATCGCTGTGAACAATAGCTAGCCATCGCCGCTTCGGGCATTCCCGCCCATTTGACGGAGGACGCGATGGCACCTGTTGACCCCACCGATATCAGCCTTGACGCTTACCTGACTCGTGACGCAACCGCTGCTGCTCTCACAGCCGCGGGCTTCCCCGTGAAGCCAAAAACCCTGGCGACAAAAGCCTCGCGCGGCGGAGGCCCCCCTTATCGGCTGTTTGGCGTACGGCCCCTGTATCGTTGGGGCGACGCCGTTACTTGGGCGGAATCGCGTCTGAGTGCCCCACGGGCTACTTCGTCAGAATCGGACACGCGTGGCTCATGAACTCGACCAACGGGGAGTGCAGCCTGGCGGTGGGCGCGTGCACGGTCAAAGCTGGCTCGCGCGGTTGCGGAAGCGGCGCTGAGAATTGGACCCGCCCTCTCGACCGGGAGATCATCATTATCAATAGCGAATTGGACAGGCACCGCCGCGTGCGCGTCCGGTTAACGCTCAACCAGCGTCGCGGTGTCGATCTGCTCCACGTACGCTTGGCCGCGGGTCACTCTTGGCGCCGAGCAGCTAAGGGAATTTCAATTGAGCCCACTCTTCTAGCGCAGCAGCACCGGCTGCTAGATAGCGTGAATCGTAAGGCTCGCACCGGGGCAGCGCCGTGAGCGGTCGCCATCGGTTGGCTAACCGGCGCGATCATCACGTTATCGAATTCCGGTTTCGTGGCGCGAGCTACCGAACTGGATTCTCGTTCTCCGCCGATCGAGCGTTGGCAGAGATTTTCCTTTCGACGGGCAAGCCGAATTCGCAGGCCGACATCGAGGCAAACGACAGCGCAATTCTCTGTAGTCTCTGCCTGCAGCACGGCGTCTCGCTCCAAACCGTCCGACATGCGCTGCTCAAATCGCATGACGGTGCCGCGGCCGGGCCGCTCGCCCACGCGATCGATCTCATAGACGCGAGCTCGTAGGCGCGATGATCGAGGCGCGTTGTCCCGGGAGCGGGTTTTCCTGGTCTCGCCCGGCGTCATTTGACCCTCCGGGCCATGTCCGCGCGTCTGGGCATCGTTGAGCGGATGGCTAGTCAGGCCAAGAAGGACAAGATCCGCAACCTCTCGATCGAGGCACAGCGCGACGCAGAAGAGGCGCTTCTCGGTTGGCAACTTCGCGGGGAGATCGGCGCGACGGAGGCCGTCCGCGCGGAGCTCGGTAGCGCAACGGAACTGTTCTTCACACCATACAATCGCATTCAGGAAGCGATATTCGCGGCCGAAAGGCAGAAAACCTCAACGTCGCCTTCGGCGATTGCGCTTCAGCTGGCGGCAGACGAAGCTCTCGACGAACTGGGTGGCATCGAGTTTTTGGGCACAATGGCTGCCGCGGCGCCAGCCATCGTTGATGTTATAAAATCTATTCACGCGACGGCAGAGTCGTGGCGCAAAGCGAAACAGCATCGGCTTTTCACTCTGCGCACCGAGGAAGTGCTCGACCTCTTTCATGGCGGCGACCCGTCTGCGTTTTCCGAATTGCAGTCGGCGGGCCGCGAAGCTTCTGAAGCGATAACCGATTCCTCAATCGTCGCGACGCCGTATTCATGGCGGGATCCCGAAACGATACCGCGCCGGCAGTGGGTTTTCAGTCGGCACGCGGCTCGGCGCTTCGTTTCCGTCACCGCCGCGGCGGGCGGCGCGGGCAAAACCGCGCTAGCCTTTGCCGACGCACTATCGGTCTGCTCCGGGCGCCCGCTTCTCAATGATGGTGCGGTAGAGCGCTGCCGCGTCTGGTACATGGGGCTTGAAGACCCGCTTGAGGAATATCAGCGCCGCATCGCCGCCGCCGCGCTGCATCATCGACTCAGGCCCAGCGAACTGGGCAGCCTGTTTCTCGACAGCGCGCGCGACCAGAATTTCGTGATCGCTCGGGAAGCCGAGGGCGGATCAATCATCCTCGAGCCAATCGTGAGAGGAATCATCGCCCAAATTCGGCGGCACAGCATCGGCTTGGTGATCGTCGACCCCTTCGTGAATTGCCACGAGTTGAACGAACAGGACAACTCCAAAATCGGCGCCCTGATGAAGCAATGGGCGCACATCGCGGACGAGACGGGTTGCGCGATCGAACTCCTTCATCATACCCGCAAGGCAAACGGCGCTTCAGACGATGACTCGGCCGACGAGGTGCGCGGCGCCGGCGCCTTCGTAAATGCAGCGCGTTCCGTGCGGCGCCTGGCGCGGATGACCAAGGACGAGGCGGCCCGCTCCGGCGTAGATGACCGCCGCCGGTTCTTTCGCGTCATCCCCGGCGCAAAAGCAAACCTGACGCTGCATTCCGACGAGGCCCAATGGCGCGAACTTGTCAGCATCGATCTCGGCAACGGGGACGCCGATCATCCCGCCGATCGCGTCCAAGCCGTAGCGGCGTGGCGATTCCCGGACGCAGCGAATGACTGCTCCCAAGACCAGCTCGGCGCGATCATCGAATGCCTCCGTTCCGGCACCTATCGCGAAAGCTCACAAGCTAAAGAGTGGGCCGGCAACGCCGTCGCGGGCGTGCTCGGGCTCGACCTCTCAGACGAGGGGGCGAAAGCATCCATCAAGTCGGCGCTCCGCAAGTGGGCGCACCAAGGCAGGCTAAAGGTGATTGAGCGTGGGGACGAGAAGGCTCGCAAGATCTTCAAATTCATCGTTCCCGCTGACTGATGTTGCGCAACCCCGAAATCGCCCATTTTGTGCTGCTCAACCCGCGCAACCCTTATAAAGGGGGTTGCGCAGTTGCGCAGGCAGCAAAGTGCGAAACCTGCGCAGCCTCTGCGCGACTTTTGCGCAACCTTGCAGAATGAGGTTGCGCGCAGCCAATACTTGCTCCGCCGATGGTCCTATTGGTGTTGTGCTCACCATTCAAAATCGACAAATTTGCCAAATGATTTCGATAATGCAGACGACCTGACCGATGGGCCGACCACGAAGCTGGTACCGACGGACCTGCGACGACTGTCTCGCTATCGACGTTCGCGAGTGGAGCCGCTCGGGGCGATTTTTGCCGCCGTCGTCGTTTACTTGCCTCTGGGCGATCGGAGGGAGGCCGGCCGGCAGTATCCGTGTCCAGACGGACAGTGACAGCGTCAGCTTGCGCTATCGGGTCAGTTCCAACGACGGCGAGTGGAACGCTGTTGAACAGCGAATTTCGATTGAGTGGACCGCCTGCCCCTACGGTGGGCGCCGTCCCTGGTTTCTGTGCGTAAACGCTCCAGGCGGTCGCAACTGCGCACGCCGGGTGGCGAAATTGTACCTGAAGGGACAGGTCTTCGCATGCCGACTTTGTCACCGCCTCACATACGCCAGTCAGAGCGAAGATCGTCTGGGCCGCGCCATCAGATGCGCGCAAAACATCAGAACGAGACTGGGGAAGAATGCCGGTTTACTCGGGCCGTTTCCCGCCAGACCCAAGGGAATGCATCGAACCACATACTGGCGCCTTTTTCACCGTTCCCGACTTGCGGAAAACGGAGCGTGTGGCATGCTGGCCGAAGTGTTCAAAGCCTGCTCCTAAGACTGGCCTGGTCGGTAATCATCCTCGCCGCTGGTCTCGACAATCCGATCCACGTATCCACCATTCGGCCCGATTAGAACGTCGGCTGCTTCGTCCCGGGGCAACAATTCCCTCTGTGCGTCGCTCTCTGCGAATCTCAGGGCTGAGTTCATTTGGGCCTGACGTGTCGCCGGATCCATGGCCGCCTGCTCCTTCTCGTCCGGCAGCTGGCTGTTGACCCAATTCGCGATCGACTCCGACAGGCTCGACACCTGATCGTTCAGGCTCCCGTCCGCCTTTGCCGCCGCCACCTGCTTCGGCCGATATTTCCGGAGATGCGCCCGCACCCTCGCCTGATAGTCTTGTGGCTCGACCTGCATCAGTGGAGGGGCGATTCTACGATCTTCACGGGGATAGGTTCTTGGTATCGGTATCCGCCGACCATATCCGTTTTCACTGAGATGTAGGCATCGACGGGTAACGGTTCTTTGTTGACGATCTCAACCTGTTGCACCCCAGTTGGTTCATATGCCGGAAAAGATATGTCTTCGATGGCGCGTCGTTCGCTGATTTGCAGGAACGCAATCGCTGCAAGAAGCGCAAGAACGCAAAGCCGATATCCCGTTTCAATGATCTTAGCCATTTGTCTGCACCCAGCCTTTTGACCGCATGCAATCGCCGAAAAAGGATTCCTGCGCTTCGGCATTGCTCAATGACTGCGCGCCATTCGCGATTGCTTGCCCGACCGCGCCTGGGTCATATGGGGCCGGATTCGGATACGGCGCCGACCGGCCCGGCAACATAGCCGTCTGCATCCTGCATGAGGCGAGATCGCGCTGCAGATCCTCCTCCGTGCTGTTTGCGCGCGAGTAGCTAGGCGCGCTCGTATCGAGATCGGCACAGCTGGCGAGTGCCAGCAGCCCCACGACTGAAATCACGCGCTTCATTTTCTCCCCTCTGGCGATCGGGGAGTTGAGAAAGCCTCAGATACCGGGGCTCGCAACGGCCTTTAGACCTTGCGGTCCTGAACATACGCCGGTGCCTCCCCGACCATAGGGTCGAGGAGTGCGTTGCGGCCGCACTTTGGCCGGGTATCTGAGGGGTTCTCACGCCCCAAGACGGCACGAAGGCCGTCTTGCAGCTAAGCTATCGCATTGGAGTGGCGCTGCAAAGTCACCGGAATGACGAGCGGCGACAATGACGAGCGGCGACAGCATGCGTCGCTCGCAGGTTGATGAAGGACCCCGATGCGGAGCGGGTAGTCCTCCGCGTCTCAACGAAGACGTTCGACCCGAGTCGGACGTCCGGCGAGGTCTGCCTGATTGCCCCCGCCCCGTACCCGTGCCTCAATCCTGGGGCTTGGGGCTGCCCGTCCTGTTTCTGCCCCCATACCGAAAACCATCCCGCACGGCCGCCCAATTTCCCGAGGAATTCTGCGCCGAATTGTGGCGGGAATTATGTATACTGAAAACACTTGTATTCGGTATGGGTCAGCGGTAGCATTCCCGTGGCGGCCATAAGCAGGGGAGAAATCAAATGAAAAAGCGCGTCGGATTTTATTTGCGGGTTTCAACCGCGGAACAGACCGTTGCAAATCAGCGCCGGGAACTTGAAGCCGTGGCGGAACGGCATGGCTGGGAGGTGGTCGCAGTTTTCAAGGACGAGGGCGTCAGCGGAACCAAAGGCCGGGACAGGCGGCCTGGATTCGACAAGCTCTGCCAGGCGGTCGTGCGGCGCGAAATCGATCAGGTTGCGGTGTGGTCCGTTGATCGGCTCAGCCGCTCTCTGAAGGATCTGGTGTCGTTCCTGGGCGAGTTGCACGCCAAGGGCGTCGATCTTTATCTGCACCAACAGGGACTCGACACAGCTACGCCGGCCGGCAAGGCAATGTTCCAGATGATCGGTGTTTTCGCTGAGTTCGAGCGGGCAATGATCGTCGAACGGGTCAAGTCTGGCCTCGCGCGGGCGCGCAATGAGGGCAAGCGCTTGGGCCGCCCACTCCTGTCCGCGCAAAAGGATCGTGCAGTGCGGGCGCTCCTCGCGAAACAGACGGGCGTCGTAAAGACGGCGAAAACGGTGGGAGTCGGTGTGAGCGCCGTTCAACGGATAAAAACGACGATGGACACGGCTCGCTCCGCCTAAGAATTGGTCTCCTGCTCAAGGACGAAACGGCCGTCTTTGAAGCCCTCCACGCAACGCCGTAGCCAATGCAGGACGCCGGCGGCCTTTAGCTTGGCGAGTCCGCGGGCAACGCTGCGCACGCTGATATTCGCAAGGCGCGCGAGGGTTCCATGAGACGGATCGAGCCGGCCGGATGCGTAATTGATGCAATCGAACAGCATCGCTTGCAGCAGAAGGGCGAGGCCGTTGCGGCCGATCGCGCCGTCCTGCCGGCCAGGCATGCGCGTTTGCCGCTCGAAGCGGCGCGCCTCGTGAAAGAGGCGCACGGCTTGACGCTTCGGAAGGGCGTGAAATTTCACGTCGGCCCGCACGCTGTCTTTCCAGACGGGCCAGGCGGCCGATGTTTTGAATCCGGCGACTCGGGGCAGGGCAATACTCAACTGTTCGGGCAAACGCATGGCGCGCGCCTCCTCTCGGCTGACTAAGCCGCTGGGAGGACAGGGCCTTTTCGGGCAAAGCTCCGCCGTGGCAAGAATCGTCTTGCTTTGGGCGGCGTTTTCGGGAATCGTGGAGTTGCTTACTGCTCTTCAGATTCCAGGCTTAGCCGGTGACAGGCCCGCCTCTCGGCGGGCTTCGTCGTTTTAGGTGATCGGTTCGCTCGCTCCTTGCTCGTGATCCGATGCTCGGCCACCACGGCCGGAGCGAGTCTCAAGCTGCGCCAGAATCCGAGTGATTCGGAACAAAACCTAAGAAACCTGTGGATTTTCGGGGGTTCTGTGACGGTGTAGCAGCGCGAGCAAACCGCCGAAGCCGCAAAAAATGGTGCAAGTGAGTCGCGCCGATCGAATCCGATGCGGATTCGATTACCCGCCGCGCGATGCGCGTAAGGTGAGCATTCGGCGCAAAAAGAGCGCGATGGGATCGTCACCGGATGGCCGAGACGCCTTCGCGGCTCGGGGAGCGTCAGCGAGTAGAGCCCGGCCCGAAGGGCGCGCCCAACCCTTTGCAAGATCGAATGCAAGATCAAACGCGGACTGCATGATCGGTGATTTGCGGGGTTTGTGAAGCAAAACCGCTACTTGTTGCGCCTGCTGACATTGATGGTGGGAGCGAGGGCGACTATTTATAGGCGTCGTGGGTATCGCATCGCGCGGGTTGGCCGTGCTTCTGAGCGCCCGCGACGATCAAAAACCGAGAGTGCCATGCAAGTAGATTTTGTCCGTCAGGCCGTGTGGAACGATGCGAAAGAGTGCGTACAGGACTTGGCGTTTGTGGACGGTCAGTTGAAGCCGTGGTGGGTCGCGCCTACGGCGCTCGATGATCTCATTGAATCCCGTGACGATCTCTCGGCCGTCGATTATCTGGCAATCTTGGAGCGGTGCCGCTCCGTCATCGAGCCAGTCGCCGCGGCAAAATTTCAGCGCGACGACATCGAGGGCGCAGGCGTGATGATTCATTCCGCCGATCTCGAACGGGAGCAAGGAAAGCACGGCCGCCACCAGAAGATTGCGGCGGGCTTCTGGCTCGATCCAAAAACAGGACGCAAGGCGTCCTAGTCAGATATTTCACGGGTCGCGGGAGATTTGCGAAATGGAAAAAAACCTGTCGCATAAAGGCTTTCAAATCAGTTGGCAGGAACCGCCGCACACAGGGGCCGGGTGGATGATGAACGTAGCAGGCTCGACGCCCGAGCTTAAGGCGAGGCTGGAAGCAGCCGAAGGGCGTCAGGGCGCAAAGGTTATTGTTGCGCAATCTCGTGACGCTGGCATCGCCGAGGCCACGGCGTTTATTGATAGCTTGCTGACGTAGCGAAACGGCAATGCCGACGTTTACAAGCGCTGACGTCATCTACTTCGTCGCTTTTGTCGTGCCGGGTTTTATCTCGATGCAGGTCTACGGCCTTGTGCTGCCGCGTGAAAAAACGACCCTGAAGGACAGCATCCTCGAAGCGATAACATACGGCGCAATCAATTTTGTGGTGCTCTTTTTCCCCATAAGATGGGCCGCAAATGTCGCCAACTTCGCACAACATCCGGTCGGTGTCTGGCTCGCGGTAATTGGTATTTTCTTGGTGTTTCCGTGCTGTTCGCCGTTAGCGCTGATTCAGGTGCGAAAGAGGCTTGCGAAGTGGGGGTGGGCACTCATAGAGGCTCCGACAGCATGGGACCACTTTTTTCAAGCGCAGCAGGCGTGTTGGGTGCTGGTGCATATCTCGGAGACGCGCCGCGTCGGTGGTTGGTTCGGCGAAAATTCCTATGCGAGTTCGTACCCAGAACCCGGGCATCTCTACATCGAGGAATTGTGGGAATTGGATGCTAAGGGGGGCTTTGTGCAGAAAGAACCGCAAAGCCATGGTATTTTACTTCGACCGGGGGATTACCAAATGGTAGAGTTCTTCGACAACAAGAGACCTGAGGATGAAGATGCCGCCACCCCCGAGAACTAGCATGCCAGCGAACACAGGCACCCGCATCGAGAAGGGCGGATACGTGCCTAGCTCGTCGGGCGCGACCCGCCACCCGCCGGGCGGATCGGCCGTCGTGAATCAGCAGCCAGCAGCCACGCAGAGCGCACGCCCGGAGACTCCTCCGCGCCCGCCAAGTGCTGCCTCCACGAATCGTGGCGGATAGGGTCTGAGCGATGGCAGACAACAGAGGTAGCCGCGCCCCCACGCCCGTCAGGTGGCAGGGGGCCATGGATAGCGGCTACAGTGTCAAAGCGGCGGTTGCCAAAGTGAACCCGCCCAAGGGGTCGGCCGTCGTGAACAGCGCAAACGCCACGAAACCGGCGACTAAGGAAGCCTCCCCCGCACCCCGGCAAAAAGGCTAGGCACAATGGGTTCCGCTCAAGATAAACCCGCCGCCGGGCTGGATAAGTGGCTCCTTGAGAACGCCCGCGCTGATAGCGGTTATGCGCCGAAGAAGTTGGCCGGTAGCACCTTGCGGCCCCCGCAATCATCGGCAGTTATAAGCTCACAACTAAATGCGGAAATTATGCAAAAGGTGGCGGAAGCCGCTGCGGCCAAGGCAGCGAAGAAAAAATAACCGCTCCGGCCCGTGCCGGCGAAAAAAATCATTAGCAGCTCCCCGCTAGGCTTTCCCGGTTCCGCGAGCGAGGCCGCCTTCAGTAAGCAGGAAAATGGTGTTTCCCTCTGCGTCCGTCTCCGACTCGCGCAAAAGATGTTGCCGCAAATACTCGTTCAGCGTGTCGATGGGAAGCTCGATAGAGGACGATTGAAGTCCGCCCGGAACGTTGATGTGGGCCTTGGTCCCGTCTGCGGCCCGAATGGCCGAGACGCCGTAGCGGCTCGGTGAGCGAAGCGAATAGAGCCCGGCCCGAAGGGCGCGCCTTCAAATTCCTGCAAAGACGCCACTTATTGCAAGTCATCTACCGTTATCCTCCCTCGGCGCTTGCCCGCTGGCTTTGCCAAAGGATCGTCGGGGACAGTTGCATTTTTACTTGCATTGCATGACCGATGAGCAAGCTGACTATTCTCACGTACGGTCTTTCCGTCTTTGCTATACGGGGTAATGTGATCGACTGTGCTGTCCTCAAGAGAATGAATCATATTCTCGCAGAGTGCGCATACGGGATTCGCGTCATACAGTTCTTTTCTAAACTGGAAGCTAAAGAACCGCGGCTCAATTACTACCCCATCGAGAAGCGGCTGAATGACAGACCTGAGCGCAGTCCAGCGCAATTTCGTCGGCACTCTCCCGCCTGTAGCTTGCGAAATGGCCTCTTGCACAGCTTTATCGGTCAGGAGCATGAATAAAAAGTGCTCTTGAATTTGATCGGCTACCTTCTGCACACGAGCCGGGTCTTGGTCGAGCAAAGCAGATGCTTGAATTTCCAGGGCGGCGATAGAAAACTTTGTGTCCCACCTGCCATCTCGACGCTTAGATTTATCAGATGGTATCGTGTAAAGCCTCCCGGAGTGTTCACCAAAAACAATATATACGTTCCGCATAGTTTGGCGGAATAGGCGCGCCTGTTCCTCTATCGCTTGCGGATCGCGTGGCGCGTATTTTGCCATGTAGTCATTCAGGAAACGCTTTAGTCCCCCATTGTAGAACTGGATTCGGTTTGCCAATGCCAGAAAGCGCAAAATCATCTCACGTTCTTTGAAACGCGGCTCTGGCTCACTTCCGCCTTTTACACTTCGCCATCTGCTGTCCCGCTCTAAATTAGCCAGAAGCGCATTAAACTCACCTCGAAAAACACAGTTCCGTAGCTCCTGCTCGTTGAGTGCCATCGAGCCACGGTTTAACCGCTCAAAAATCTCAAACCGAAGGTCCATATTATTGCCTGCGTTTATCTCAACCGTGCGAATTGGCGTGTCCTTGATTTTCTCCTGATATTCTTTCGAGAGGTCGCGGAATTTTTGCCCGTTCAGACTAGGCATGCGGGTTAGACGTTGCAGAGGAAATTCGTTCGTTACGAAGTGAATCAGAGTCGTTAGCCGCTGCTGCCCATCAATGACCTCAAGTTTACCGCCGCTGAGCCGCCCGAAATAAAGCGGCGGAATGGGAATCTCTAGCAAGATGGATTCAATTAAGCGCGAGGGCAGCTCGGGTTTCAGCTTCCAAACATATTCCCGTTGAAAGCTCGGCTGTAGGTCCAGCAATCCGCTGTTCCATTTTGCGTGCAGCGTGGTGACGTTCCAATCTGATGGCCTGCTAACGACGGGGCGGTCATCATCTTCGACGGCCGGACCGTCATCTGATTCCGGTTCAAGAAAATCGTCCGAAGGTTCATCGGGAGGCGAACCGGCTTCTGCTGTCTCCTCTACTTCCGAGTCCGGCGGCAGCGGACCGGCTTTAGACGGCTGAACACCAGACGCCGCTGGTGAACTTCCCTTGTCAGCACCTCCCGTCAAATGAAAGGAAATGGACTCATCTCGGCCACACTCAGAAAAGTCTGGGTCCGTTTCCAATCCCACAGAAAGAAGGACTGCTTTTATGTTGGAGACAACAACTCGTCCCCGCTTCTCTGCATGAAACCAGCTCAGAAAGGTCTGGAGCTGTCTTCGATTCACCCGCTCGTTGCGGCGAAGCCGTTCTACAATCTCTCGAACCTGCGGGGGGACATCCGGCATGTTGGCTCCTCTCTGGGGCCGGCGCTGTGGTCGCGGGTCCTCAGTTTCCATAGCTTGCCCTCTCGCGCCGGGCAAGCATCTCCCCGACCGGGAGGGTCACGACTTACCAAGTCTCGAAATCGTACTGTGGCTGACGTTGAAGCTGCGGCCGATCTCCCGAACGGCCTCGCCCTGGTCGCGGCGCTTGAGTGCCTCGCGCCGCTGATGCGCGGTCAGCTTCGGCTTGCGGCCCATTTTCACGCCGCGGGCGACGGCACGGGCGCGGCCTTCGCCGGTGCGCACGCGGATCAGCTCGCGCTCGAACTCGGCCAGGCCGCCTAGCACGGTGAGCATGAGGCGGCCGTGCGCGGTCGTGGTGTCAGCCCATGTGTCGCCAAGCGATCGGAAGCCGGCCTTCTTGCCGGCGATCGCGGCGAGGGTGTTGAGAAGATCGCGCGTCGAGCGGGCCAAGCGATCGAGGCGCATCACCATGAGCACGTCGCCGGCGTCGAGCTGGGCGAGCACGCGCCGGAGCTGCGCGCGATCGGTCTTCGCTCCGCTCGCCTTCTCGCGGTAGATTTTTTCGCAGCCGGCGGCGCGGAGCTGACGCACCTGTGCGTCAACGCTCTGCCCATCCGTCGAGACTCGCGCATAGCCCAAAATCATGGCCTGATTCTGCACCGGATTTGTGCACCGGAAAAGCGCAATCGGATCAGGGGCCTAGTTTTGGTGCGAAATTCTTGAATTAAGCACCAGGCCGAATCGTGTGCCTCGACTTTGACTCGGAAAGCCAGTCTAAAATGGCGTCTATGCAGCGATGTGCCAAATGACCATTCCCGGCCCCAACCAAACCGTCCATATGATGAGCTGGTGCGGCGTGCTGCGCGTGTGTTGGGACATGCAACACAAGGAAGGGCGGAACGTCCACGAGCTGGAACTCTACACCACTGACGATCTGCGACGGCTCTATCAAACGACGAACGATGATCTGATCCGTCTGCGCGACGGAATCGTGAGCCGCGTCCGGCTCGTCGCGGTGATCCGATGGCGCATCTTCTGGGCGCGGTTCGGCTATTGCCTACTGCTATTCGTATCGGTGATCGCAGCCGTTGCCTCCGTCGTCGCCGCCGCTGAGGGGTGGCGATGATCGCGGGATGACGAAGGGCGGCCCATAAATCGAAGGGTCTGCAAGGCGAGGTAGTGTCCTAATGTGCCCCGCCGCAGTTATATGATTTCACAATTGCCATTGTGGCAACCAAGCCTGCTGAATTTGTCGCTGTTTCCGGGTGCGTTCTTAACCAAGCTTCGAACATGCGGCGAGCTTCGCCTACGGCGATAGGAGTATTTGCTGGCAGACACGTCGGTTGATGATCCTCCGCAAGAACCCTCATCATCCACAAACCATCGGTCAGGCCGCGCATGTACGTCGCGCAAGTCTGTTCGGCGAATTCGTGTACCTCGGGGGTCTCTTTCACTGGGTGGGCACAGGCCGTGTAAAGTGTCGCTGCTGTGAGGCTATCTGTTGTTGGTTGTCCTGGCCCCTGTGCTTCCGCCACCACAAGACCTGCAATAAACAAAGAAAGCACGATAATCCCCCACCTCATTTTTTCCCTTCTGGCTGGACTGCTGCTGCACCACTTTAGCAGCCCTCACGGGGCATAGCACGGCCTCTCGCGCCGTCAACGGGTGGGTGCTCGCTTCGTCGCTTCGCTCCTGCAGCTCTGCTCCCGCTGCGCGCCGTTGACCGCGCTCGCGGCCGTGCTGTCCTGCAGGTGTCGGGACGAAGGGCGTCCCGTGAGATTCGACCCACCTCCGGCGCGGGTCGAACAGAAGGCTGGCCGATTGACGGCGGCATGGAGGGCAAACTGCAGCCGGTCGCATGGGTCTGCGGGAAGGGTGTGAGCGCCGACCCTTCGGAAAGTGTCGGCCAGCCGGCATGCCAATTTTGCGACTCTCGTTTTCGTGACGATCCACTCGATGACGCGCGACGCGGTGAGACCTTTTCGCCGCCCGCAATGTGCGTCACGCTGGCCCCATGTGCGGACGCTTCACCCACCGTTTCACCTGGCGCGAGCTGGTCGAGCTGTACCGGATCACGGAGCCCTACATCGCGCCGATTTCCCATCTTCAGCCGCGGTTCAATTTCGCGCCGATGCAGCGCGGCATCGTGGTCCGGCCCGACAAGGAAGGCCACCGTGAACCCGTCATGATGCGCTGGGGTTTGGTGCCCACCTGGGCCAAGGACGATTCTGGCGCGGCGCGCTGCATTAACGCCAAGGCAGAGACGGTCGCGGAGAAGCCCATGTTCCGGGGTGCGTTTAAGGCGCGGCCCTGCCTTGTGCCTGCTGACGGCTTTTACGAATGGGCGCCGGTGGGGGCAGTTGGAAAGCAGCCGTATTTTATCACCACGAAGCCCGGGGAGCCATTCGCCTTCGCCGGCCTCTGGGAATGGTGGCGGGCGAAGGGCGCCGCTGCCGATGCGCCTGGGTTGGAAACCTTCACGATTCTGACGACCGAGCCGAACGCGCTCTGCGCACCGATCCACAATCGCATGCCGGTCATGCTGGCGCAGGACGACTGGCCGCGCTGGCTCGGCACGTCGGAAGATCGCAGGGCGCTCCTCGCTCACGCCAGCTTCCCGGCAGAGCGGATGGAGTGCTGGCCGGTTGGCAAGGGCGTAGGGAACGTGCGCAACGAGGGGCCGGAGCTGGTCGAGCGAATCGCCGCATGAAACACCCGCCTTACACTGGCCCGGAGCCGACGCTCGGATATCTCAAAGACGAGTGCGGCTGGGTTTGGGTGTACTGCGTGCTCACGTGCGGGCACAGAGTCGCCATTCCGCTCGCGCCGGCTAACCCGGCGCCTCGGCAGTGACGAGCCCGCCCAGGCGCTTCGTAAGCGGCTGCGTTGCACGATTTGCGGCCGGCGGGGCGCGGGCATTCGGTTACCGAGTCACCCGCTGGGGAATGCGCCCGCATCGCTCCCGCTTGCGCATGTCCCTCTGGCGCTCATTCGCGAGATGACCGACCATGCGCTGAGGAGCATCGGAGCGGAGCGGCGGCAATGAGGGGCACAGAAGGCGAAACGGCGGCCAGCATCGGCGACGTGGGGCGCCTGGGCGATGAATTTGCCTTCACGTTGTTCGACGGGCAGGATCGCGAGATTGCGGCCTTCGTTTTCGAAACTGAACAGGATGCGCGCGCCGGGGCAAAGATGATGCAGGATATTCTCGCGCGCACCGTCGCAGTCTCGCCGGCGGAGGGGATCGGCTTCGTCGGCGTGCCGGTCGTGAAATCGTAGGCGGTACGCACTCCACTTTGCGACGTGACGCTGCGAAACATCGTTCTATTGGGAATCGTTATGTGCCTGGTCGCGGCGTTCGCGATTTGGCTGACGGCACCGCCGCCACCGGCAAAGCGGACGCTCGTGCCAGCATCAGCATCACGCCAAACGAGCGCCCCAGTGTCGGCGCCCTCCGAATCGTCTGCGCAGGCAACCGGCGCGCGCATCGTTCCGGATCGGCGCTTCACTCCTGGCGCGATCAATCCTGACGTGACGCAGGCCAACATCGATTCCACAATCTGCGTGCCCGGCTTCACCAAATCGATCCGGCCGCCCGCACGTTACACGAGCCGGCTCAAGCGGGAGCAGCTCGACGGTCCAGCGCGCGGCTATGACGATCGCGAAATGCGGGACTACGAGGAAGATCATGATGTGCCGCTGGAAGTCGGCGGCAACCCGACGGACCCTCGCAACCAATGGCCAGGGCCGCTGCACGGACCCTGGAACGCGCACACAAAGGACAAGCTCGAAAACCTGATGCACGCGCTTGTGTGCTCGCATCAGATTACGCTTGCGGAGGCACAGGCGGCGTTCCTGGGCGACTGGATAGCCGCGCATGGGAAATATGTGGTCCAGAAATAGCCGACTCAGACCAGCGATGACTACAGCCGGCGCGAAGTCTATCACGAATCCAGCCGGCGCGCCGCCAAGTTCAGCGTGACAGCGATTTCTATAGGTGATAATGTCCGTTATCACATTCTCATCGAAGGAGGGGGTATGGCTCGCGTGCGAGTGTTTTTGGAAGTGTGGCCCGCCCCGGACGATTCAACACTTACCACGAGCGAGTTCGGTCGCGAGATCCGTGCGCTTCCATCCCGGCTCCGCAGCCGGGGCGTTGACGCCGAATTTCCCTCGATGGGTCATGGGCCGGGCGGCGGTATCGATCTGCTAATCACGCTTGGACCGCCCGCGATTGCAGCCACGGCCGCGATCTTGGGTGGATTTGTACAAGCTCGCTACGGACGAAAAGTGCGATTGAAGTTTGGCGATGCAGAAGCGGAGGGTCGCACCGTCGAAGAAATTCAAAACTTGTTGCAGCAGGTGAAAGAATTTCACGATCGACATTCGACGAAAGACGGTCAGCAATGAATCGGCCCGTTCGGATCGCTTCGCCTGCGCTGCCCGCGAAGGGGGTCAAATGAAGGACTGGAAAGCCGCTCTGGCGCGCGCCGAGGAATTTGAAAAACGCTTCGAACAGAAGATGCCGAAGACGGACGATCTCACCTTGCTCGTGCTGAAGGGCCACCTCCTGATCGAGGAAGTTATTAATTCCACAATCGATGCGCTACTGCCAACCCCCGAGGCATTGAGACCAGCTCAGCTTGATTGCTACCAGCGTATCCGGCTGCTGATGGCGATGGTTCCGGATATTGGGTTTCACGATACACTTGAGGCTTTCGAGCGACTGAACACTCTCCGCAACAAGTTTGGCCATATGCTGGAGCCGCCCCAGGTGGAAGACCGGATCAAGACTTTCATTGACACGGTCGAAGCCCGCATGAGGCGGCGTGAAAAGGCGACTGCGACCCTTCCGCAGCGGCTCGAAAAGGCTATTTCCTTCCTTTGCGGTGAGTTGCAAGCGATGGGACTGTTTTGCATTGGCCTGTCTAAGTTTACGTTCCTCAACGTTGATCATCAGGAAGTCCCAAGCGCCATCGCCGAGGCCGCGAAGTGAACCAGCTCGACCGGATCAATGCGTGTTCAGTTCCGCCTCTGGTCACGGCCAGCGGCGGTTGCGCCAAAACCCGACTTCTTGAATTTTTAACCGCCAATATCCGCGACCCGTACATCCGCGGCATCGAAGCCAACCTTGGCTCGCATTCGCATTTCACGCCGGGCAGGCGGACGCGTTCAGCACATGCAAAAAGGAGTGAGTCCCCGCGATGGTGATGAGCACACCGGAACGCCAACTTGAAGAGGCACTTGTCAAGAAGCTAGGGGACCTCAAGTACGAGTATCGCCCCGACATCCGCGACCGCGCCACGTTGGAGCAGAATTTCCGTGAGAAGTTCGAAGCGCTTAATCGCGTCCGCCTCACCGATTCGGAATTCGCTCGCCTAATCGACGAGATCGTCACGCCCGATGTCTTCACAGCTGCCCACACACTTCGCGAGCGCAACAGCTTCACCCGCGATGACGGCACGCCGCTCAACTACACCCTCGTCAACATCAAGGACTGGTGCAAAAATACCTTCGAGGTCGTCAATCAGCTCCGCATCAATACGGATAACAGCCATCATCGCTACGACGTCATACTCCTGATAAATGGCGTCCCCGCCGTTCAAATCGAGCTGAAAACCCTCGGCATCAGCCCCCGCCGGGCCATGGAGCAGATCGTCGATTACAAGAACGACCCCGGCAACGGCTATACCAAGACGCTTCTCTGCTTCCTCCAGCTCTTCATCGTCAGCAACCGCGACCGCACCTACTATTTCGCAAACAACAACACCCGGCACTTCGGTTTCAATGCCGAAGAACGCTTTCTGCCCGTCTATGAATTCGCAGACGTGGACAACAAGAAGATCACACACCTGGATAGTTTCTCCGAGACCTTCCTCGTCAAATGCGCCCTCGGCCAAACGATCAGTCGCTACATGGTGCTCATCGCGAGCGAGCAGAAACTCCTGATGATGCGGCCGTATCAAATTTATGCGGTGAAGGCCATTGTGGACTGCATCGCCCAGAACTGCGGCAACGGCTACATCTGGCACACCACCGGCAGCGGCAAGACGCTCACTTCGTTCAAGGCTTCAACTCTCCTCAAGGATAATCCAGACATCGAAAAATGCCTCTTCGTCGTGGACCGCAAGGACCTAGACCGGCAGACGCGCGAGGAATTCAACAAATTCCAAGAAGGCTGCGTCGAGGAAAACACCAATACCGCCTCCCTCGTGCGCCGTCTCCTCTCGGACGACTACGCTGACAAAGTCATCGTCTGCACCATCCAGAAACTCGGCCTCGCGCTGGATGAGAACAGTAAACGCAACAAGCAGCGGAGAAAGAACGACCAGCAGACCTACAAGGAGCAGCTTGAACCGCTGCGTGACAAACGCATCGTATTCATCTTCGACGAGTGCCACCGCTCCCAGTTCGGCGAGAACCATAGGGCCATCAAGGAGTTCTTTCCCCGGGCACAACTCTTCGGCTTTACCGGCACGCCAATCTTTGAAGAAAACGCCAGCCGCGTGAAGATAGAGGCTCAAGAAGCCTCGTTTCACACGACGAGTGAGCTCTTCCAGAAGCAGCTGCACGCGTACACGATCACGCACGCCATCGAGGACGCAAACGTCCTGCGTTTCCATGTCGATTTCTTCAAGCCGGAAGGCAAAAGGCTGCCCAAGCCACGCGAACCGCTCGCGAAGAAGGCCGTTATCGAGGCCATCCTCGCCAAGCACGAGGCCGCCACCGGCGGGAGGAGGTTCAATGCCCTGCTCGCCGCTGCCTCCATCAACGACGCCATCGAATATCATGCCCTCTTCGCCACCATGCAGGCAGAAAAACAAAAGGCCGACTCCGACTTCCAGCCGCTGAATATCGCCAGCGTCTTTTCTCCGCCCGCCGAAGGCGATCCCAATGTGAAGCAGATGCAGGAAGACCTGCCGCAGGAAAAAGAGGACAACGCCGTAGAGCCAGAGAAGAAGAAGGAAGCCCTCAAAGCCATAATAGCCGACTACAACACCTGCTACGGCTCCAACCATAGCATCGGCGAATTCGACCTCTATTATCAGGATGTTCAAAAGCGCATCAAGGACCAGCAGTGGCCCAATCCCGACTACCCCCACGCGCAGAAAATCGACATTACCATCGTGGTGGATATGTTGGTCACCGGCTTCGATTCCAAATATTTGAACACGCTCTACGTGGACAAAAACCTCAGGCACCACGGCCTAATTCAAGCTTTCTCGCGCACCAACCGCGTGCTCAACGCCACCAAACCCTACGGCAACATCCTCGATTTCCGCCAGCAGCAGGACGCCGTGGACGCCGCGATCGCCCTTTTCTCTGGCGAGTCAGCGGGCGAAAAAGCGCGCGAAATGTGGCTCGTGGACAAGGCCCCCGTGGTCATCCAGAAACTGGAAGGCGCCGTGCAGAAGCTCGACGCCTTCATGAAATCCCAGGGCCTCGACTGCGCCCCGGACGCCGTGCCTAACCTCAAGGGCGACGCAGCGCGTGCCGTCTTCATCGACCGCTTTAAGGAAGTGCAGCGCCTCAAGACCCAGCTTGACCAATACACCGATCTGACCGACGAAAACGCCGCGGCCATTGAGCAGATCCTGCCCAAGGAAGACCTGCTCGGCTTCCGCGGTGCCTATCTGGAAACCGCGCAGCGCCTAAAGGCCCAGCAGGGCAACGGTGCGGACAAACCAAGCCAGGACGTGGACCAGCTTGATTTCGAGTTTGTCCTCTTTGCCTCCGCGGTCATTGATTACGACTACATAGTTGGTCTCATCGCCCGCTTCTCCCAGCAGAAGCCGGACAAGCAGAAGATGAGCCGCGAGCAACTCGTCGGCCTCATCCAGTCCGATGCCAAGTTTATGGACGAGCGCGAGGAAATCGCCGACTACATCGCCACCCTGAAGGCGGGCGAGGGCCTCAGCGAAAAAGCCATCCGTGACGGCTACACGCGCTTTAAGGCGGAAAAAGAAGCGGCGGAACTGACCACCATCGCTACCAAGCACGGGCTGACCACCGCCGCCCTGCAAGCCTTCGTGGACAGCATCCTGCAACGCATGATCTTCGACGGCGAGCAGCTCACGGACCTGATGGAACCACTTGGCCTGAACTGGAAAGGCCGCCGCATGAAGGAACTCGACCTGATGACTGACCTCCTGCCCCTGCTCACCAGGCGCGCCGGGGGGCGCGATATCTCAGGACTCAGCGCATATGAGTAGTAAGGCGAAAACCACAGCGGTGGAGAACGACGGCATACTCGCGTTAACGCCCAAGCTACGCTTTCCGAAGTTTCGGGATGCGGCAGGGTGGGAAATTGGGAAGGTCGATGAACTGGTTGATACGGTCACTCCACCCAAAAAGCTTCCAACATCGCATTACGCCTCCAAGGGTGCGTTTCCGATTATTGACCAATCTCAAGCCGACATCTGCGGCTGGACCAATGACCATGAGGCTTTAATTCAAGTCGGCCTTCCTCTCATTATTTTTGGCTCTTCAGGGAATCGAGTGGGTGATTTCGAGGGATCATAGCGGGGAAAGCATGCAGGAGAGAACCTTGAGGCGGAGATATTCTTCGTCGCGCAATCCATAGGCGCGCCGCTGGAAGACGCGGATCTTGTTGTTGAGACCTTCGACGAAGCCGAGCGAGACTTTGTTCTCGGGTTTGCAGTAGGCGGCGATGCCGTCCCAGTGGCGATCGATCATGCCGGCGAAGCGTTCGTAGGGTTCGAGGCGCTGCCATTTGAGGCTGGCACGCCAGTTGTCGAAGAAACGCCGTGCCCAACCTTCGCGGTCGTAGTCCCAGAGTTGGCCGAAGGATTCTTTGAGGAGATAGGCGGTGTTCAGCCGCTTGTTGGCGGCGAGCAGCAGCTTGAGCGAGCGCTTGCCCTCCAGAGTGAGATTCTCGTGGCGCGATAGCAGCGTGTATTTCTGACCCTTGATGAAGCGCCGGTCTTTGCCGCCGAGGCGGGCATATTCGGCCTTGCGCACGCGATCGAGCGCTTCGCCCAGATGACGCATGATGTGGAACTTGTCGAACAGGATCGCGGCTTGCGGCGCCTTGTCCCTGGCGACGTTGCGGAACGGCTTCCACATGTCCATCACGGCAAGCCTGATCTGACGGCTCTTTTTGAGCCCCAGCCAGGCATAGAACTGCGCCATGCTGGCTTCGGAGCGATCCTCGCCGCCGAACCAGATCGGCCGCTTGCGGATGAGGTCGCTGACCACGATGCGGTAGCTGTGACCTCTGCGGATGGAGATTTCGTCGATGCCGATGGCTCTGGGCCCCGGCGTGCCGGCGCGCGTGATCTGCGCCCGCATGTACTGCATCTCCAGTGTCTTGACCGTGTCCCAGTCGAGCTTCAGCTCCCGCGCCACATCGCGGATCGCGGCCTGCGAACAGCGACGCCCGACATAATACGCAAAGCGTTTGGTGAAGTGCGGATTGTCCGCCAGAAAGTCCAGCCGTTCGCGTTTCACGCTGCCGCAA
>DATAWY010000064.1:0-26898 GCA_036266955.1 Rhizomicrobium sp. | reverse complement strand
GACATCGGCATCCACCGTGTCGTTATCGATCTTCGCGTGCGACGACATGTTTACTTCGATCGCGGTATCGAAGCCGATGATGAGATTGTCGTGGACGTTGCAGCTTGCAATGTTGTAGCAGTCCACCGCCGTGCCGGCGTTGGCGATCATGTTCGCGTCGTAGAGCGACGAGGTTCGGACGCTTGCATCGGCTGCTGGCGTCCTTCGACAGGCTCAGCATGAGGGGTTCTGTTACCTGCACAAAGGCTGATGGCATCACTACTCCCCTCATGCTGAGCCCGCCGAAGTACGCAAGAGGCTGGTCCAGTGCCCGTCAGGCCGAAGGGCGGGTGTGGAGGGCGCCGAACAGCATGTCGATGGTCTGGCCGTCGGCCGACAGCGGCGCAACGATCCGCTCGTAAAGGCGGAATTCGCGGCCGGGCCATTCGGCGTGCCGTTCGTCGAAGCGCGGAGCGCGCGTCTCGACGACCGTCCGATAGTCGTCGAAAATCCGACGCCAGGGCCCGCGCTCGCTTTCTCCGATGACAAAGCCGGTATAATCATATCCCGCCCACTGGACGAGCTGCGTTCCGAAGAAGCGGATCTTGAAGCGCAGGGGATCATACACGACGTCGATCATGAATACGTAGCTCGCCAGTCCCTTCAGTTCGAGCGGGTTGATGTCGGATCGCCGCGGCAGGCGTCCGTCGATGAACTTGGCCGACCAGCGTGCAACGCCTCGTTTCACGCCGCGGGCCCGGCTTTTCGTCCTTCAGTCCGATCAGGGCCGCGTCACTTCCACACGGAGGGACCGAAGCTTTGCGCCCAGGAGGTCTCGATCTGCTTCGCCACATTGTCGGGCAGCGGCACGTAGTCGAGCTTCCTGGAATCCGTCTGGCCGTCGTGCAGCGCCCAGTCGAAGAATTTGAGAATTTCGCCGTTCTTGGCGGGCGGATAATCCTTGCGCATCAGGATGTAGGTCGCCGCGGTGATGGGCCAGCTTTGCGCGCCGGGCTGGTCGGTGAGGATCAGATAGAAATCGTGCACATGGCTGAAATCGGCATTGGCCGCCGCGGCCTGGAAAGCCGCCATGGAGGGCGCCACGCGCGCGCCGGTCGAATTCTTCATGTCCATGTAGGTCATGCCGTTCTGCATCGCATAGGCGTATTCGACATAGCCGATGGCGCCCGAGGTCTGCCGTACATTCGCGGCCACGCCCTCATTGCCCTTGCCGCCGATGCCCGCCGGCCAGTCCACCGAAGTGTCCGAGCCGACGCTGCTCTTCCATTCCGGACTGACCTTGTCCAGGTAGTTGGTGAAGTTGAAGGTGGTGCCCGAGCCGTCGGAGCGGTGCACCACGACGATGCTGGCGTCCGGCAGCTTCGCATGCGGGTTCAGTGCCTTGAGTGCCGCATCGTTCCACTTGGTGATGTGGCCGAGATAGATGTTGGCGAGCGTCGGGCCGTCGATCAGCAGCTGGCCGGGTTTGATGCCCGGCAGGTTCACCACCGGCACGATCGAGATGATGACGACCGGGAACTGGACGAGGTCGTTCTTCGCCAGATCCGGATGCAGCAGCGGCTTGTCGGAATTGGCGAAATCGACCGTCTTGGCTTCGATCTGGTGGATGCCGCCGCCCGATCCGATCGACTGGTAGTTCACGCTGTTGCCGGTCTTCTGCTGATAGTGCTGTGCCCAGATCGAAAGTACGGGATAGATCGCCGTTCCTCCGGCGCCGTTGAGCGATACGGCGTCCGCGGGCGCCGCTGCAAATGTGATCAGGACGGCGAGAGCCGCCGACAGCATGCGAGTCATGGTTCCCTCCAAAACGCACCCCCAACCTACAGTGGCTAACCTGCTTCTGCGACAGTAACATGACAGCCGGGACGCCGCCGCAATACGCCGGATCGCCCATAAGGGTTCCCCTTGTTCGCCGAATGCCGCGATCCGCCGGGATCGGAATCCGGCGGGCACCCGCAGAATCTTCGCGACAGGCAATCCCCGTGGCACGAACCCTGGAATTCCTGTCCTGGTGCGTGGACGAATGGCTTAAGCAGTTGTTCAGGTCCGGATGCGACACTGTCATCCACCCTGAGGCGGCTGGATGATCCACTCCACTTGGCATCTCGACTGGCACCTGTTGCCGGTGCTCGACCCGGTCAGCGCCACGCCGGCCTACACGGGCGTCTATTCCCCCGGGCTGGTCGCAACCTCGGTTTTCATCGCCATCCTGGCATCCTTCGTGGCGCTGTCGATTTCGGCGCGCGTCGGCGCCGCCACCACCCAGCGTGGGCGCCTGGCCTGGACCGGCGCCGGCGCGCTCAGCATGGGCGGCGGTATCTGGGCGATGCATTTCGTCGGCATGCTGGCATTCTCGCTGCCCTGCGGCATCACCTACAATCCGTTCGGCACCATGCTGTCGATGCTTCCCGGCGTCGTGGGAAGCGGCGTCGCCCTGAACATCGTCAGCAGATCGCGCACGCCGACGCTGACAACCATGGCGATCGCCGCCGTGCTCATGGGCGGCGGCATCGGCGCCATGCATTATTCCGGCATGGCCGCGGTGGAGGCCCACGCGCTGCTCCGCTACGATCCGGTCTTGCTTGCCGTGTCCGTCGGGGTGGCGGTCGTGCTGGCCTTCCTGTCGCTCGGCATCCGGTTCTGGCTTCTCAAGGTACAGGCATCGAAACTTCTCTCGACCCTGGTGGCGGCCTCGGTGATGGGGTGCGCCGTGGCCGGAATGCATTACACGGCCATGCAGGCCTCCATGTTCTTTCCGCTCGACAACGCACTGGTGGCAAGCGGCATGGTGTTCCCGCCGACGCTGCTGGCCATGCTGATTACATTGTTCGTGGGATTGATCGCGGCGTGCACGATGGTGGCAAGCTTCGCGGGACAGCAGACCGAACTTGCCCAGAGCCTGAAGGAGGAAATGGCGCGCGGCGCCAGGGCGCGCGAGGAGGCAGAAGCGGCCAACGCGGCGAAATCGCAATTCCTGGCCACGATGAGCCACGAGATCCGCACGCCGATCAACGGCATTCTGGGGATTTCCAACCTGCTCTCTTCGACATCGCTGAACGAGCGCCAGGAAAGGCTCGTCGACAATCTGGCGCGTTCGGGGCAGGCGCTGCTCGGCGTCATCAACGACATTCTCGATTTTTCCAAGATCGAGGCGGGGCGGTTCGAGCTGTTCGAAGTCGAATTCGACCTGCGCGAGATGATCGGCGACGTGATCGACCTCTTTTCCGAGCGCTGCGCCAGCGCCGGGCTTGAGTTCATCTATTACATCGACGACGACGTGCCGTCCCATCTGCGCGGCGACCCGGTGCGCCTGCGGCAGATTCTCGTCAATCTCATCGGCAACGCCGTAAAATTCACGGAGCGCGGCGAGATTTTTCTCAAGGTCACGACCGGGGCCCGCGAGGCCGATCATGTGGTTCTCGCCTGTTCGGTCGAGGACACCGGCATCGGAATCACGGCCGCGGACCACCACAAGGTATTCGGCTCCTTCCAGCAGCTCGACGGGTCGATGACGCGTCTGCGCGGCGGCTCGGGTCTGGGGCTCGCCATCACCAAACAGCTCGTCGAGCTGATGGGCGGCCGGATCGGCTTCGAGAGCGCAAGCGGACGCGGTTCGCGTTTCGATTTCACGGTGCGCATGGGGTGTTCGGCGTCCGACGAAGGCCATGTGCGGACGGCGAACAGGTTCCCGGATAGCTTCCGCGTGCTGGTGGTGGACGGCAACGCCGCAAGCGCGCGCGTGATGTCGCGATATTTTTCGAGCTGGAACATCCGGGCCGACATCGTAACGACCGCCGCCGAGGCGGAATCGAGGTGGAACGAGGCCGCAGAAGCGGATGCGGGATTTGACGCGGCCGTGGTCGATCTCAAGGGGCTTGGAAGCGCCGGGTTCGACCTGGCCAGAAAAATCAGGACGCCGCGAAACGGTCGGGCGGGACACCTGATCCTTCTCGTCGGCCTGGATGCCACTATCGCCGACGAACGCATCGGCGAACTTGGCGCCCTCGCCACGCTCGCCAAGCCCGCGCGCCCGTCCGAACTCTATGAATGCCTGGCGCATCTGGCCGCGCGCAGGGAGGAGACGATGCTCGTGGCCTTCGCGCGGCGCAGGAATATGCGCGACAAGCGCCTGTCGTTCGACGGGCGGATATTGGTGGCCGAGGACAATCTCGTGAACCGGGACGTCGTCAGCGGAATTCTCGAATCCATGGGATTGCACGTCACGACAGCGGCCAATGGCCGGCTGGCCGTCGAACTTTTCATGCAGGAACAATTCGACGTCGTCCTGATGGACTGCGAAATGCCGGTCATCGATGGCCTGGAAGCGACAAAGCGCATACGGGCATTCGAATCCCGCTCGGCCGCCGGCGAAAAGAGAAAGCGCGCGCCGATCATCGCGCTGACCGCCCATGCGCTGATCGAGGTGCGTGAACGATGCCTCAGGGCGGGAATGGACGATTTCCTCACCAAACCGTTCAATGAGGTGCAGCTGGGCGAGGCGCTGCGCCGGTGGCTGACGCCGGTCGAGCGCGAAGCCGTGGCGATCGAGCCCCGGCCGGCGGCGGATACGATCCCCTCATCGGCGCCCGCGCTTGATACAAGCGTTTTCACCGGCATCCGTGCCTTCCAGGGTGCAAATGGCGCCGCGCGCCTGAGACAGATCCTGTCGCGGTTTCTGGTGGAAGCGCCGGCTCTGGTGAAGACGATCCGCGCCATGCATGCGGACGGAAATTGCGAGGGTGTGGTGCGGGCGGCGCACAGCCTGAAATCGAGTTCGGCGGCGCTGGGCGCGCTGCAGCTTTCGGCCCGTTGCGCCACGATCGAACAATCGGCACGGGACAAGGGCCTGGAACCGGTCACGCAGCACCTTCAGCCGCTCGAGGCGGATCTCGCCGCCGCGACCGACGGCCTGGAGGCATTCATGGGAAGCGCCGATGTCGCCGCCTGACGATCTCGCCAGGATGTCGATCCTCGTCGTCGACGACGACGTGGTGGTTCGCGAGTTCATGTCGGCCACGCTCGAGGATGCGGGCTTCGTCGTCGCCACCGCCGAGGACGGCGAATCCGCGCTGCGACTCTGCACGGAGAACCGGCCCGACCTGGTCATCGCCGACGTCCTGATGCCGGGAATGGACGGGTTCGAGCTTTGCCAGGAACTGCGGCGCCGCCCCGAGACCGAGTATATTCCCATTCTTGTCGCGACGGGGCTCGATGACGTCCCCTCGATCGTCAAGGCCTTCGACGTGGGCGCGACCGATTTCATCAACAAGCCCATCAAATGGGTCATCTTGAACTACCGCGTCCAGTACATGCTGCGCACAAGCCACGTCTCGCACGAGCTGCGCGCCAATCAGGCCCGGCTCTTGTCGGCCAAGGAAGAGGCGGAAAGCGCCAACCGCATGAAAAGCGAATTTCTCGCCAATATGAGCCACGAACTGCGGACGCCGCTCAACGCGGTGATCGGCTTTTCCAGCGTCATGCGGCAGCAGGCTTTCGGTCCGATGCCCGAACGATATGTCGAATACTCCAAGCTGATCGAGGACAGCGGCACCCATCTTCTTACGATCATCAACAGCATTCTCGAGCTTGCACGCGCCGACGCCAACCGCCTGACTCTGCATGAGGAAGAGGTTGCGATCGCGGATATCGTGTCGCTGTGCGAGAGCATGATCCGGCCGATGGCGGAGAAGGGCGGCATCGATTTCTTGATGGAAGTCGAGCCGGGCCTTCCGCATGTATTCGCCGATTCGACCAAGCTGCAGCAGATACTCATCAACCTTTTGTCGAACGCGGTGAAGTTCACTCCCGCGCAAGGCTCGGTGCGCCTGACGATCGGAACCGACAACACAGGCGGCCTGACGTTTCGCATCGCCGACACCGGGATCGGCATTCCCGCCGACAAGATCGAGGTCGCGCTCGCGCCGTTCGGGCAGGTGGACAGCCGGCTGTCCCGGAAATATGACGGCGTGGGCCTCGGCCTGCCGCTCACCAAATGTCTCGTCGAGCTCCATGACGGGACCATGCGCATCGAGAGCGAATGCGACCGCGGAACCGTCGTCAGCGTCCGGCTGCCCAAAGGGCGCGTCTTCGCACAAACTGCATTGGGCGCCGCGGCGCTGTAGCCGGCCGCACGCCTGCCGAAGCGGCATGGCCGATCGCCCGCGCGTTCGACTCCGCGAGCGCCGTTGACATCGCGTTTCATGCAGGCGGAGACCTATATCGGCGAAGGCGGATCGAAGCACCCAACCCGCCGCTTCGGGCCGGCGTCAGGGAGACACTCCTGGAGCTTTTCATCTTTGCCCGGTTTCATGCCCGCGTGGGCGCCGAAGAGGCGGTGGCTGACGCCATGCGCGACATGCTGCCGCCCGTGCGCGCGGAAGCGGGCTGCCTCGCCATCGATGTATTCCGCGCCGTCCGCGACCCGCGGCTTTTTTATGTGCATTCGCGCTGGATCGACGAAGCCGCCTTCGATCTTCACGCCCTGCTTCCGCACACGTTGCAATTCATCGCGCGCGTCGAGCCTCTCATCGACCACGCGCTTGATGTTACGCGGACCGCGCTGCTGACATAGCCCGCGAGCGGCTCTGATCCGATGGCGCACCGCCGGTTGCGCTTCGGCGCAGGTGGAGAGAAATGGCTGGCAAAATCCGTTTCCGGCTTGCCTTTGCATTATGGCTGTGTCTGATTCCAGCAGCACTTCATGCCGGTAACGCGAGCGAGGGCCGTTTGGAAAAGGGGCGCATTACCGGAGTCGGCGGAATCTTCTTCAAGAGCAGGGATCCCAAGGCCCTGGCGGCCTGGTACCGCGACGTGCTGGGGATTCATCTCGAGTCCTGGGGCGGCGCGATGTTGCCCTATGACGCGCCCGGGCATCCGGCGCATGTCGTGTGGAACGCTTTTTCCGAGTCGACCGACTATATGGCGCCCTCGACGCGCGAGTTCATGATCAATTTTGCCGTCGACGATCTCGATGCCTTTCTCGCCAGGCTGAAGAGCAAGGGCGTCTCCATCCTCAAGCACGACGACAGCGATCCGAACGGCAAGTTCGCCTGGATCCTCGATCCGGACGGCACCAAAATCGAATTGTGGCAGTCTGCAAAGAATTAGGAACGGCGCCTCTTCGCCGCGATCATCGTAGACGCGGGCGTTCGCGGCAGTATCAGCATTTGCCTCATCGCTCCGCTATCATGATAACCAGCCCGGCCATGCCGGATTTTCCGGAGACAGGGACCGCATCATGCGGCGCTGCGAGCCGAAGACCACTGCGCCCGCAGGATCGTCACGCCGTTTCCCAACGGCGTGCCAGGAGGCGCGCTACGACAAACAACACGATGCCGGAGCCGACCAGCACGCTCACCTGCGGAACAAGGCTTGTGACCGGTTCGTCGCGCCAGAAGACTTTGGTATAGCCGTCGATCGCCCAGGCGTTGAAGGTGAACAGCCCAATCTTCTTCATCAGTTCCGGCATGAGAAAGCGCGGAAACATGCTGCCGCCGACTGCCGACATGACGAGGATCAGAAGAGTGGAGATGGCGGCCTGCTGCGGGCGCGAGCGCGACAGGCTGGCCAGCACCATGCCGAACGAGGCCACGGCGAAGGCGGTCGCCGCCGTCATCACCACAAATCCCGGAATATGCGAGAACAGTTCGAGGTGGAAGACGGCCCAACCCCACAGGAACATCAGCACGAGCTGGAAAAAGGCGAGCAGCCAGCAATAGAGCATCTTGCCCGCAAGCAGCGTCGTCATGCTCACGCGCGCGCTCAGCATGCGGTCGAGCGCGCCGCTTTCGTGCTCCTCGATCAGAGAACCCGCCGCGCCGCTCGCGGTGAAGAGCAGGAACATGACGCCGATCCCGGCCGCGTAGAAGGCGATCATCGGGCTGCGCTTTGACGCGCCGACCACGTCGCGAAGTTTCACCGCGACGATACCGTTCATTCCGTGAGCGGCCGCTTGTCCGCCCTGCCGGTCGCGCCTTTGTACATAGTTGCGCAGGCGGGTCAGATCGTCCGCGATCAGCTTTCGCTGTTCCGACGTGAGGCCGCCGCTCACGCGACCGAGATATTTCGCTCCGGAGAATGCCAGGATGTCGGGCAGGGAGGTCATCACCACCTTCTGCAACAGGCCCGAGGCGACCTGTGCGGCGATGGGATCGGAACTGTCGTGGAGGATGACGAAGGTGGGGCGGCTGCCGGGGCCGAAGGCGATGGGATGTTCGCCGAAGCCCTCGGGGATGAGAATGGCGGCGGGCGCGTCGCCCTGGCGGACGGCGCTTTCGGCGGAGACGGCGGTGAACGGGGCAGGATGCGGATTCGAATCCTGCGGCGCAGGCTGGGTCATCACCTTGAGCGACGGCTCCTCTTCCAGCCCGCGCACGAGCCGCGCCGAGACCTGACTGTGGTCCTGGTCCACGACGATGACGCTCACACGAGGCGTGCCGGACGTGTCCATGCCTCCGAAGACCAGCGCGAAGATCGAGAAGAAGGCGACGGGAAGCACGAAGGTGAGGATGAAAGCGCCGCGGTCGCGGCGCAGCGCAAGAAAGCCGTTGCGCACGATGGTCGGGATCATTCGCGCAACTCCCGTCCGGTGAGATGGAGAAAGACCGATTCGAGATTGGGCCGACGCAGGATCACATCGACGACATCGAGTCCCGCTCTCTCTGCGGATTCGAGGAGTGCCGCGATTTCGAGCGGCCGCGCAATCGAGAAACGGGCGATGCCATCCTTGCACGCGCCGCCGTTCGACCGCGCCCATTCCTCCGTGGCGGGTGCGGCGGAAGACAGCTGGATCGCGGCATCGTAGCGGCCGCCGAAGGATTGCGTGATCAGCTCGTCTTTGGTCCCCAGCGCGATCACGCGGGCGTGGTCGAGAATGGCGATATAATCACACAGCCGCTCCGCCTCCTCCATATAATGGGTGGTGTAGATGATGGTGGTGCCCTGCGCACGAAGCTCCGAGACCATGTCGAAGATGCGGTTGCGCGACTGGGGATCGACGCCGACCGTCGGTTCGTCGAGCAGGACGAGGCGCGGGCGGTGAATGACACCCGCGGCGAGGTTGAGGCGCCGCCGCATGCCGCCGGACAAGGTCTTGACCGTGCTGCCGGACCGGTCCGCCAGCCCCGCCCATTCCAGACACCAGGCGATCGCGTCGCGCAGCGGCCCGCCAGCCAGTCCCTGATAACGCCCGAAGGCGTGCAGGTTCTCGCGGCAGGTGAGCAGCGGATAGAGCGCCAGATCCTGCGGCACCCAGCCGATCGAGGTTCGCGCCGCCGGTGAATTGGCGGCCTCGCCATAGAGCGTGACCGTCCCGGAATCCGGGCGGACGCGGCCGACGATGCTGCGGATGAGCGTGGATTTTCCGGCGCCGTTGGGCCCCAGCAGGCCGAAGCATGTGCGCGCGCGAACATCGAGCGATATGCCCGCAAGCGCGATAACATCGCCGAAGCGTTTGGAAAGGGATTCGACATGAAGCGGAATCCCCGGTGCATGCGCTGAATCGGTCATTGCTGGCTCTCCATCACCGAGGCGCCCGGCATTCCGGGCAATCATGTATACACATGTGCCGTCGATCCGTGCCACGACGGTTCGACAGCGTTCGAGGACGATGTGGATAACGGTACCATCCAGGTGCAGGGCTGGTCGGCCTCGGACAATCCGCCGTACACCTACGCGGTGCCGACCAGCGACTATGTGGTCATGCCGTCGGGCAAGCTCACCAGCGATTCCGCCGCCATGCAGAGCTATGTCGTGGAAATGGACTACGAACGCGCCGACAATATCGGCGACACCGGAACGGTGGCATTCCTCACCCGGGTTTCCCAGCTGCTCCAGAACCCGTCGTCGCTCGGTGCCAACGTGGTGAATGGGGGCACGCAGACGCGGATAGAGACCGGCTCCGGCAAGCTGGTCGACGTGGTGAGCCAGACGCAGATGATCCTTTATCCGCGGCCGCAGGGCGAGCGCTGAGGCGATGTCCGCGCTCGATGTTCTCGACGGCATCCCCGGCATCGAGGCCCGGACTATCGATCCGCTCCAGCGGATTCTGCTGATTACCGATGGAACCCTTACCGAAATGCTCGAAGCAAATTTCCTCGAGCGCATCGAACTGGTCAAGCTGTCGCAGCGGATGGTCGAGGCCCGCACTTCGCAGGCGCGCCTTGTCGCGTCTCCGCGGGAGTCTCTTCTCGAAAGGCGGATCCTGCTCAGAGGCTCGCCATCCGGAAAAACCTATGTCTACGCCGAGTCGATCATCGCCGTCGAACGGCTGAGCGCGGCCTTCCGGGACGAACTGCTTCATTCGGATGTTTCGCTGGGCCGCCTCTGGCAAAAACACCGGCTCGAAACATACAAGCAACTGGCCACGGTCTCATGCTCCCCCGCCGGCGCGCTCGCGATCCATTTCGGGTGCGCGGAGAATTCGCCGTTGCTGTCACGCAGCTATCACGTGTTCTGCGACGGGCGGCCGACGATGCTCATTTCGGAATATTTTCCGGCGCAGTGAAAGATCATGACGCGGCCTGCTACAGGGTTTTATCTTTATCCCATCGCATGCGCACGCGCACAATTTCCCTCCCCCACACTGGCCAGTGTTGGCACACATCGTTTCATGTTTCGGCGGATACTGAACGCGCCGTCTATTTTCCTCCCCCATCGTGGGGGAGGTGGTTTGCGAAGCGAAGCGAAGCAAACCGGACGGGGGAGCCGGCGCGCGCATCGCGCGACCTCCCCCTCCGCCTCCCCCGGATTAAATCCGGGGTCGGCACCTCCCCCACGATGGGGGAGGAAAATCGAGTGCGTGCCGGCTCAATTCTGTGCTGGCTGCCGCCGCTCGCATTCATGAAAAAATCTGTGCCAACGCTAGCGCACGCTGGGGGAGGAAAACCAGGTGCGCATCGGGTGGGCTGAATGCCTCTCTCAAGTTCATGAAAAGATGTGCTCACCCTAGCCATGCGGGGCGAGGAAAGACAAAGGTCTCATAGCTGTGTTTCTCCCCCAGCAGGGGGGACGTGGCCCGAAGGGCCGGACGGGGACGACCTCCGCAATCGCGCATTATTCCAGCGCAGCGCGCTGCACCCCCTGGGCGGCTTTATGGCTTGACTTCGAAGATGGTTCCGCAGCCATTCGGGCAGGCGGTGCCGGTGCCGCCCATCTGCGTCGTGCCATAGAGATTGCCGGCAGCATCCATGATCAGGCCGGCGGAAGGATAGGCGCCGTCGCTGCCGCCGCCGAAGGAATAGAGCACCGCTTCCGCGCCGGCCGGCGTGACTTCGAAAACGATGCCGTCGTGATACAGTCCCCCGCCTCTTGTGGTGCCGTAGAGATTGCCCGACTTGTCGGCGACCAGCCCCCCCCAGGGGAATATGCCGTCATCGTTCTTGTACGTGAAGGAATGAAGCACCGTCTCGGTACCGTCCGCCGCCAGTTCGAAGACAGTGCCCAGGTGTTTGGCGCCGCCTTCTTCCGTAGCACCGAAAAAATTCCCCGCCTTGTCCGCCATCAGGTCGGCCACCGGGTAGGCACCATCGGCCTTGCCGATGAAAGAGTAGAGCACCGTCTCGGTTCCATCCGGCGCGAGTTCGAACGCCGTGCCCCATTTGTAAGCGCCGCCCATCGACGTGGTGCCGTAGAGATTGCCGGCCTTGTCGATAATCAAGCCGGCCAGAGGCTTGGCGCCATCGCTTCCGCCGCTGAAGGAATAGAGCACCGTCTCGGTGCCGGCCGGCGAAACCTCGAAGACGGTGCCCCAACCGCTCGCGCCGCCTCCCTGCGTGGTGCCGTAGAGATTGCCCGACTTGTCCTCGATGAGAGCGGCGGCGGGATTCGCGCCATCGCTGCCGCCGGTGAACGTATAGAGCGTGGATTCCGTCCCGTCGGCGGCGACCTCGAAGACGGTCCCGGCATTTTTGGCGCCACCCTGCGATGTCGTCCCGAAGTGATTGCCCTTCTTGTCCGCGATCACGCCGGCCCAGGGCCACGCTCCATCGTCGGGCTTCCCGGCAAAGGCATGAAGCACCGTTTCGCTGCCGCCGCTCGCCAGTTCGAAGACGGTGCCGCAGCCCAGGCCATTATCGCAGCCCGAGCCGCCGCCATAATAGGTGCTGCCGTAGAAATTGCCCGCCTTGTTTGCGAGCAAGCCGCCGTAAGGGGTAGCGCCGTCGCTGCCGCCCTGAAAGGAATACAGCACAGTCTCGCTGCCTTGCGCCTGCGCGAGGCCGGCCGGGAGAGAGAAACCGAGCGCCAATCCAAAGCCGAGAATGCATTTGCCGGAGTCGACATGAATTCGTCGCATCGCCACTTCCTCACCGAAACCCGACGCCCTGCGCGACGGTGCGTCCCACTGTAAACCGGCTTTGCCGCGCCGCGATACGGTTTTGTTTCCTGTGGCGGCGGTGCGGAGGTGGGGCTCGCGCGCAGGGGAGAGGTGGGGTAGAGTGCGCCCTGCGGGGTAGCGGAATCACCATGGCCATTATCATCCTTCTCGTCGTCATCGCGCTGATCGTCGTCTATGCGATCTTCTCCTATAACCGGCTGGTCTCGCTCGGCCAGGCGTGGAAGCAGGCGTTTGCCGACATCGACGTCCAGCTGCGGCAGCGCCACGATCTCATCCCCAACCTGGTGGAGACGGTGAAGGGCTATGCCGCCCATGAGAGCGGCGTGTTCGAGAAGGTCACCGAAGCCCGCGCCGGCGCGATGCAGGCGACCACGGTCGCCGAAAAAGGCGCGGCGGAAAGCGTGCTCTCCGGCGCACTCGGCAGGTTGATGGCGGTGGCCGAGAACTACCCCCAGCTCAAGGCCAACCAGAATTTCCAGCAACTGCAGGATGAGCTGACCGATCTCGAGAACAAGATTGCCGCGGCGCGCCGCTTCCTCAACAATGCGGTCGCCGAATACAACGCGGCGATCCAGCAGTTCCCGGCCGTGATGTTCGCGCGCGCCATGGGCTTCCAGCCCGCCGCCATGTTCGAGCTCACCGCGGCGGAAAAGGCGGACGAGATCGTGCCGCCGAAAGTGTCGTTCGGCAGCTGATGTCCACGCCCTCGCCGGTCGCGTCGCTCGGGCTCACCGCCTGGCGCTCGAGCAACAACGTCAAATCCATCGCGCTGCTGCTGGCGTTTCCCGTGCTGCTGCTGCTGCTGGTCGGCGTGACCTTTTTCTTCTTCGGACTGTTCACAGGTGCCGGTCAGACTGCCTATGGCTTCGGCGCCTGGCAGGAATTCGGCATTCGCCCGGTGCTCGGCACGGGCAGTCCCTTCGACCTCGCCGTGTCTGCCGTTGTCGCCTGGTGGCCCATCGTGGTCGGGATCGCGGTCGTCTGGGTCCTGATCGGCTATCTGTTCAACGATTCGATCATCCACATGGCGACGGGTGCGGTGGCGGTGACGCGCCAGGAGCAGCCGCAGCTCTACAATCTGCTCGAGAACCTGTGCATCAGCCGTGGCCTTGCCACGCCCAGGCTCTACATCATCGACAGCGAGGTGATGAACGCCTATGCGAGCGGCATCGACGACAAGAGCTACGCCATCACGGTCACGAGCGGGCTTCTTGCGACCCTGAATCGCGACGAGATCGAGGCGGTGCTCGCCCATGAGCTGACGCATATCATCGACCGCGACACCAGGCTCCTCATCATCACGATCGTCTTCGTGGGCATGATCTCGTTTTTGGCGCAGCTGTTGTGGCGCAGCATCCGCTTCGCCGCCTTCACGCGCGGCCGCTCGCGCAAGAGCGGCGGCGGGGTGATCATTCTGGTCCTTATCGCCGCGGTCGTGATGGCGATCGGTTATCTGCTGGCGCTGGTCCTGCGGTTCGCGCTGTCGCGGCGGCGCGAGCTTCTCGCAGATGCAGGTTCCGTCGAACTGACCAAGAACCCCGACGCGCTGATCGCCGCCCTGCTCAAGATTTCGAAGAATGCCGAACTGCCGCATGTGCCGAGCGAAGTGCGTCAGATGTTTTTCGAGAATCCCCCGTCCTTCTTCGATCTCGGCGGCCTGTTCGCTACCCATCCCTCGATCGAGAAGCGTGTCCGGGTCCTGGAGCAGCTCGGCGGCCGGCTGCCCGCTGAGGATGCCGCTCCCCAGGCCGATGGTTCGCCCCCGCATTCGCATCCCGGCCCCTGGGGATAGAACGCCAGCCGGTCGACGATCGTTCTCACCTGCGATGGCCATGTTGCCGGGCGCGGCAGCCGCCGCTTTACGCCCAGCCCTCCGATTCGAGCATCCAGTCGTCGAGCGGCGTCAGAAGCATCCGCAAGCGGTCCAGGAACAGCACCGGGGGCGCGCTTCCCTTCCAGATCAAGATTCCCTCTTGGTTCCAGTGCGAAAGGAGTTCGTTCAGATATTGGCGGGAAACGCCGACAAGCGAGGCCAGATCGGACTGGTTGAGGTGGATGGAAAGCTGCGTGCCCAGATCCGTATTCCGCCCATGCATCCTGGCGATCCGGATGAGGGCGCGCGCCGTTCGCCGCGCCGCGTCCGAACGCGCCTCGACCGCGATCCGCAGCAGAAATCTCTGGTGTATGCAGGTGAGCCTGACAAACTGCCGGTAGTAGTCCTGGCTTTCTTCGGCAATCGCGACGTAGCCCTGTTTGGGGAGGAACAACGCCGTGCTGTCCGACGCCGCACAGATTTCGAACGTTCGGGTGGGATAGTCACCGACCAGATGAAATTCGCCGAACCATGAGCCGGGCAGATCGCAGCAAGATACGCTATTGGGGTATCGGCACCCGAATCGGCACCGCACGCGACGGGAGAGGCCGAGAGTGGCCGTGAATGCAATCCTGAGAGGGCTGCGATTTTTGGCGGAAACGCTGACTGAATAGGGAGAACCGGCAGGGGATGGCATGGCGGCTCACGCATTAGCAAGCCGCCGCGACCGCCCCTGCTTATTGCCGTTTAGAGCATCCCCGCGCGCGGAAACGTGGACCGTCAGTTTGCTGACAGTTGGCTGACAGCCGAAAAAGCGATTTTTTTGTCCCTTGCTCCGCTCGACTAAATGGCTGTGTTTTATGGATAAAATGGCGCACCGGGCAGGATTCGAACCCGCGGCCCCCAGATTCGAAGTCTGGTGCTCTATCCAGCTGAGCTACCGGTGCCCGCTCCCGAGCTTAGGCGGTGCGCAAGAAAAAGCAAACGCGCGAGCGGGGCTCGCGGCCCATTTCCCGGCGCGAAAATCTCAAGAATTTTTCATCGCCGACAATGTTGCGGCAAGGAAGGTGCAACACCAGATTTTGTTTCGGGTGCGGACCGAGCCGGTCCGACTTCACAACAAGGATACGAGTTCAGGCCATGACGAACGACAGGGATCGCCTATATCGCCGCCGGCCGGTGGCAGCGCTTTTGGGCGCAACACTTCTCGCGGGAGGTATCGCGCTCGGGTTTTCGGCTCGCGGGGCCATGATGCCGCCGCCGATTTCCGTGCCCGAAGCCCCGAAGCTGCCCGGATTTTCGAGCCTGGTCTCGGCGGTGAAGCCCGCCGTGGTGAACATTTCCACGACCCAGGTGGTCAAGAAGTCGCAGCTGCAGCTGCCCGAGAACAGCCCGTTCGGCGACATGCTGCAGCAGTTCCTGGGTCCCGACTGGAAGAAGCAGCTTCAGCAGCAGAACCAGCAGCCCACGCACGCGCTGGGCTCGGGATTCATCATCGATCCGGCCGGCTACGTGGTCACGAACAATCACGTCATCGATGACGCCTCCGACATCCAGGTGACGCTGTCGGACGGGACCACGGTGGCGGCCCGTGTCGTGGGACGGGATACCAAGACCGATGTTGCGCTGCTGAAAATTCCCGCCAGCCATCCCCTGCC
Source organism: Rhizomicrobium sp. (assembly GCA_036266955.1). GTDB lineage: Bacteria > Pseudomonadota > Alphaproteobacteria > Micropepsales > Micropepsaceae > Rhizomicrobium. The sequence goes on along the minus strand of DATAWY010000064.1, from coordinate 11,093 downwards.
CTACCTCGCCTTCGGCGACTCCCGGAAAGCACATGTCGGCGACTGGGTGGTCGCGGTGGGCAATCCCTTCGGCCTGGGCGGAACAGTGACGGCCGGAATCATTTCCGGCGACAACCGCGACATCAACGCGGGCCCCTACGACGATTTTCTGCAGATCGACGCGCCGATCAATCCGGGCAATTCCGGCGGTCCCTTGTTCGACGAGTCCGGCCAGGTCATCGGCATGGACGCGGCAATCTTCTCGCCGTCGGGCGGCAGCGTGGGCATCGGTTTTGCGATTCCTTCCGACGTCATACGCAACGTCGTCGATCAGCTGCGCGAACATGGCCGGGTGGCGCGCGGCTGGCTCGGCATCCAGATGCAGGAAATCACGCCCGCGCTCGCCAAAGCCGTCGGTCTTGCCAACGACAAGGGCGTCCTGGTCGACATCGTGACGAAAGGCTCGCCGGCGGCGCGCGGGGGGCTCAGGCAGGGCGACGTGATCATCGCGTTCGATGGGGCGCCGGTCTCCGATACGCGCGACCTTGCCTTCGCCGTGGCAGCCACGCCCGCCGGGAAGACCGTACCGGTGAAAGTATTGCGGGACGGGCAGGCGGTCAGCGTCGAGGTGACGATCGGCAGCGAGCACGCGGAGCAGCGTGTCGCTTCAAACGGCATGCAGGAACATGGCGGACGACTCGGTCTCGAACTGACGCCGCTCTCGCCGGACAAGCGCCAGGAGCTCGGGCTCGACATGCCGGGCGGAGTGCTCGTCGCAGCCGTCAAGCCGGGCAGTCCGGCCGAGCAGAGCGGCCTGCAGCCGGGCGATGTCATTATCGGTATCGGAGGACACCCCGTCAGCTCGCCGGACGATGCGGTCACGCGCATTCGCGCCGCAGAAAACGGCAACCGGCAGGCCCTGCCGCTGCTCGTCATGCGCGACGGAACCACCGCCTATATGGCTCTCGACCTCAAGGCCGGCGCCGGCGGCACCGGCTGACGGGCGGCCCTGATCGTCGTCAGGCGCTTCGAGCTTGAGCCTCTCGGGATGCATAAACAACACGACGTTGTTCGGCGCGCTGACGGTTGGAATCGGAACCCCTGACCGCGGCCACCCGGCAGTTCAAGGCCCCGCTGGCCCTCCCGTTTCACCCGCCTCGCCGAACCCCTCGCCGAGGAACGATTCGGCGATGGCGCAATGCATCGCGGCGCCGCGGGCCATGACGGATTCGTCGAGCACCATGCGGTTGGAATGAAGGCCGCAACAGTTGGCGGGATCGCCCCCTTCCGGCACCGCGCCCAAAAACAGCATCGCGCCGGGCACTTTCTGCAGCACGTAGGAAAAATCCTCCGCACTCATCACGGGGTTGGGAATGGTCTGCCAGCCGGCTTCGCCGAAAACCTGCTCCGCGGTCCGCCTCGCGAGGGCGACCGCGCGTCCGTCGCACAGCGTCACCGGGAATCCCGGAATGATTTCCACCGACGTCGCGGCACTGTGCGCGGCGGCAATGTTTTCGGCCACGCGCCGCACGCCCTCATGGGCGAGTCGGCGCGACTTTTCCGAGAAGCTGCGGATCGTTCCTTCCAGCTCGGCCGTCTCGGGAATGACATTGTTCGTCGTACCCGAAGTGATCCGCGCGATGGTGATGACGACGGGATCGAAGGCCGGAATGCGCCGGGTGACGAGCGCCTGCAGCGCGGTTACAATCTCGCACGCGATCGGAATCGGATCGATGGTCAGATGCGGTTGCGAGGCATGGCCGCCCTTGCCGGCGACGGTCAGCAGGATGCGGTCGGCGGCGGCGAGCAGGGGTCCGGGCTTGCCGGCGAAAACGCCGCCGGGAAAATTCGGCCACACATGAAGCGCGAAGGCGGCGTCGGGCAGAGGATCGAGCAACCCGTCTTCCAGCATGAAGCGCGCCCCGTGATGGCCTTCCTCCCCCGGCTGGAACATGAACAGCACCGAACCCGCGAGGCGCTCCCTGTTTGCACAGAGCGCCCTCGCCGCGCCCATGAGCATGGCCACGTGGCTGTCATGGCCGCAGGCGTGCATCGCACCGTCGCGCGCCGATGCGAAGGCCAGTCCCGTGTCTTCCCGCATCGGCAGCGCGTCCATGTCGGCGCGCAACAGCACCGTGCGACCGTTCGCCGGCCCCGGGAGCTGCGCGACGAATCCGGTGGTCGAAGGACCTTCGAGAAATTCGAGCGGCAGGCCCGCAAGCGCCTGCTTCGCCTTCGTTGTCGTGGCAGGGGTTTTCAGGCCCAATTCCGGTTCCCGGTGAATGGCGCGTCGCAGCGCAATCATCTCGGGCAGGAGACTCTGCCCCGCCTCGATCCAGACATTTTTGTCGGTTTTGCTGCTCATGACGTTCCTTTGGTCGACCGAACGGGTCGCGGGAAATTGCCGGCCGAATGTAGGATGGCGGAGCGGGCGAAGGATAGGTTGTCCATGGCGCTGCAGCGGATGGCACGCAATGGTCTGATGGCCTCTGCGGCGGCGTTGCTTTCCGCCGCGGTCGCCCAGGCGGGACCGATCGACAAGGCCCCGGTGAGGGTCGGCAGCCAGATATTCTCCGCGCAGAACGCGGATCACCCGTGGTCGCTCAATCTGACCGGCGATCCGCCGTGCATGTATCGCTTCGAGGTTCGGTCCGCAGACCGCTGGGTCCAGGAAACGCAGGCGGACACGGTTGAGCGCAGCGAACTGCACGGTCCGGACGACGCGACGGATCCCGCGCGCTTCGGCGCCGAGACCTGGACGGCGTACCAGTTCAGGATCGAACCTGGTGCACCGAGCACGGCAGCCTGGGTGGTGCTCGGCGATTGGCATGTGCGGCCGGATCCGGAGGACACGGGCACCATGTCGTCGCCCTGGCAGCTCGAATTGCGCCGCGGCGACATTCTCGTCTTCGACATCCGCGCGAGCAGCCAGAAGCCCGTGCTCAGCAACGCGCCCGAGCAACATATCTACACATCGCCCGTACCGATCGCGCGCGGCGTCTGGCATTCGCTCGTTTCCGTGGCCGATTTCGACTGGCGGCCGAAAGGCACGGGCAGCGTCACCGTGTGGCTGGATGGCGCGAAGATCGTCGATTACCAAGGTCCGTTCGGCTACAACACCAGGCGGACGCCCTATTTCAAATTCGGTATCTATCGCGAAGCCACGCCGCAGACGCTCGCGGTCGACTACGCCAACATCGAAACCTCGCGCACTTCCCTGGCTACCCGCATCCACGCCCCGCCAGGCATTTGCGGGACGAAAGACTGACAATTGCGTTCAGTCTGCTCTGCCAATTTTCTTCCTCTCTCCAACACAGCTTTCCTCCGCTGCGCGCCCGGTTTTCCTCCCCCATCGTGGGGGAGGTGCCGAGCGAAGCGAGGCGGAGGGGGGCGTCGCGCCGTGCGCGCCGGCTCCCCCCTCCGGTTTGCTCCGCTTCGCTTCGCAAACCACCTCCCCCACGTTGGGGGAGGAAAACCGGGTGCGCGCGGGTGAGGGGAATAATGACAAAACTTACTCACAACAGCGCGGCTTAAACGAAATCTTAGGCACGCATCCGCACTGTCCCTGCCTTGTGTCGGCTAGGCGACTCTGATTCCTGTAGGCGGAATTGATTCGCGTCGGGGTGGAGGGGGACGATGAAGCTCAGCGTATTCGGGCTCGGCTATGTTGGTACGGTTTCCGCCGCGTGCTTTGCCATGCGCGGACACAGCGTCATCGGCGTGGACAGCAACCCCGCCAAGACCGGCCTCATCAACCAGCGCCAGGCGCCGATCGTGGAAAAGGACGTGGGCGGCATCGTTGCCCGCGCCGTCGAAGCGGGCACGCTGCGCGCGACCACCGACGCGGCGGAAGCGGTGGCCGAAACCGACGCCTCCATCATCTGCGTGGGAACGCCGGCGCTCTCCACCGGCCGTCTCGACACGCGCGCAATCGAAAAGGTGTCGCAGGAGATCGGTTCGGCGATCGCGCGCAAATCGCGTTCGCACGCCGTCATCGTCCGCTCCACCATGCTCCCGAATACATTTCGCGGACTGGTCGTGCCGGCGCTTGAAACCGCTTCGGGCAAGCGCGCCGGCGAAGGCTTCACCGCCGCGATCAATCCCGAATTCCTGCGCGAAGGCTCGGCGGTCGCCGATTTCCTGCATCCGGAAAAAACCGTGATCGGATGCGACGATGACGATACCGGCGATCTGGTGGCCTCGCTCTATGACGGCCTGCCCGGCGAGTTCGTACGCACCACGCCCGAACTCGCGCAGTTCTCCAAATACGTCGACAACTCCTGGCACGCGGTGAAGGTGAGCTTCGCCAACGAGATCGGCAATCTCTGCAAGGCCATCGGCATCGACAGCCATGCGGCGATGGCCATGATGGTGATGGACAGGAAGCTCAACATTTCGCCGGCATATTTGAAGCCTGGCTTTGCCTTCGGCGGCTCCTGCCTGCCGAAGGATACCCGCGCGCTCAGCCATTACGCGCGCACGCTCGATCTCGACCTGCCGCTGCTGCAATCGATCATGACCAGCAACAGCCGGCAGATCGAACGCGCCTGCGACTGGGTGCTCTCCTGGGGGAAAAAGCGCATCGCGCTGCTCGGCTGTTCCTTCAAATCCGATACCGACGACATGCGGGAGAGCCCGTTCATCCTTCTGACCGAACGGCTGCTCGGCAAAGGCTGCTCCATCCGCATCTTCGACCGGAACGTGCGCCTCTCGATGCTGATGGGCGCCAACCGCGACTATGTGACGGAAGTCATTCCCCACATCGCGAGCCTCTTCGTCGACTCCATGGAAGATGCGGTCAGAGACGCCGACATCGTGTTGATGACCGCCTTCTCGCCCGACTATCTCGAAGCGCCGGAGCTGATGGACGAAAGCCAGATCCTGCTCGATTTCGCCTTCGTGCCCCAGATGCGGAGCCACGCCCGTTACGACGGCGTCAACTGGTAGCGTGGCCCGTGTCCTCATCATTGTCGAGAATCTCCCGGTTCCGTTCGATCGGCGCGTATGGTCGGCGGCGACGACGCTCTGCGCCGCGGGCCATGAGGTGTCGGTCATCTGCCCCAGGGGGCACGGCGCCGAGGCCTCGTACGAGGTCATCGACGGCATTTGCGTCTGGCGCCATCCGCTCCCCTTCGAGGCGCGCGGCGCCGCGGGCTATCTGCTCGAATATGTGAGCGCCCTCTTCTGGGAATCGGTGCTCAGCCTGCGCGTCTGGATCGCGCGCGGCTTCGATGTCATCCATGCCTGTAATCCGCCCGACCTCCTCTATCTCGTCGCCGGCGTCTGGAAGATCTTCTTCGGCGTGCGCTTCATCTTCGACCAGCACGACATCGGCCCCGAGCTTTACGAAGCCAAGTTCGGCCGCCGGGATTTCTTCTGGACACTGCTCTGCTTTTTCGAGTGCCGGAGCTTCGCGCTGGCGGATGTGTCCATTGCCACGAACAACTCCTATCGCGACATCGCGGTGTCGCGCGGCCGCATGGCGCCGGAGAAAGTGTTCGTGGTGCGCTCGGGGCCGAATCCGGCACGCGTGCGCGAACTGCCGCCCGATTCGCGCTGGAAGAACGGCCGGACATTTCTCGTGGCTTATGTCGGCGTGATCGGCGCGCAGGAGGGGCTCGACCTTCTGCTCGAGTCGGTCGCGCATATTGCGCGGGTGCGCGGGCGCAACGACGTGCAGTTCGTGATAATGGGCGACGGGCCCGAGCTTGCGGACATCCGCGATCTTGCGCGCGCGCTCGCGCTGGACAGCCGCGTCACTTTTACGGGCCGCGTTGACGACGAGACGCTGTTCACCGTGCTTTCCACCGCGGAGGTTTGCGTGAACCCCGACCGGCCCAACGCGATGAACGACAAATCCACCATGAACAAGATCATGGAATACATGGCGCTCGGCAAGCCGATCGTGCAGTTCGACCTCACGGAAGGCCGCTTCTCGGCCGGCGAGGCCTCGCTCTACGCGAAGAACACCGACACCGCCGATTTCGGCGACCGCATTCTCGAGCTGCTGGACGATCCCGCGCGCCGCGCCGCGATCGGCGCATTTGGACGCGACCGCGTGCGCGACGTGCTCGCCTGGCCGCACGAAGCACCGAAGCTTCTTGCGGCGTATGAAGCGGCGTTGGGTGGCGATCGCGCGGCGCCGGCTACTGCCGCCGTCGCAGGCCCCGCAGAGCGGACGAGTCATGGCTGAAGCCGGTGCCATCGGACGGCTGAAGCAGTTGTTCGTACCCGGCCGCGTCGGCGGCGGGACGGCGCTCAGGGAGGCGGCGGCGCTCACGGTCTCGCGCTATGTCGACCAGGCGCTGATGCTGCTGACGCCAATGCTGCTAGTGCGCGTGATCGATCCGGCGGCGTTTGGCGAATACCGGATTTTCTGGCTCGCCGGCACGACGATCGCGCTACTGGCGCCGCTCGGAATTCCAAACAGCCTTTTGTACTTTTTCCCCCGGCTGGACATTGCCGGGCGCGCCCGCTTCCTGGGCCAGGCGCTTTTGTTCATGGGCTTTACGACGGCGCTGTGGATCGCCGCGCTGTTCCTGGCGGCGCCGTTGCTGCCTTCGGGCCTTGTCCGCCTGATGCACGCGCACCCGTTGGAAATCTGCATCTTCGCGGCGTGCTGGACGCTGAGTACTCTGCTCGATACCCTGCCGATCGCGGCAAAACAGGTGTACTGGCAGTCGGGCGCGACCGTCGCCGTTTCCGCCGTCCGCACCGCGCTCGTTCTCGGCACGGCGATCCTGTTTCGCGACGTGGAGAAGATTTTGCTCGCCGTGGCGGCCTTCACGATTTTCCGCGTGGCCGTGCTTGCCTGGTTCGTCAAGCGGCGTGCGGCGGTACGGCTGTTTCCGATCGAACGGCAGGATTTCACCCGGCACCTTCGCTACAGTCTGCCCTTCGGTTGTGCGGGCCTGCTCTACAGCGTTCGCCGCCAGGGCGAACAGTGGATCGCGGCGGCGATGTTTTCGGCGTCGGCGTTCGGCGCGTTCACGATCGGCCTGTCGCTTCTTCTCCCGTTCGACGTCGTGCGAAACGTCATCTCCACCCTCCTGCTGCCGCGCATGAGCCAGGCGCAGTTCGCCGGTTCCGTCCATGACGCGGTGGAACTCAACCGGCGGGGCAATGTGCTGTCGTTTTTTGCCATCATGCCCGGCGTTGCATTTCTGTTTGCATTCGCGCCGGATGTGATCGGCGTCCTGTTCACCCATCGCTATCTCGCGGCGGCGCCGGTCCTGCGCATCTATCTGATCCAGGTGGCGATCCTCCTGGAAATCACGACGATCCTGAACGTGCTCCGCCTGGGGCGATTCCAGATCGGCTATGCCGTGTTCCTGTTGCCGCTGTCGATAGGGCTCAGCTATCTGGGGGCGCATCTGATCGGCATGCCGGGCGCCGCGGTCGGGTCTCTTGTCGCGCAGCTTCTTGCCTATGTCATCGTGTTTTGGCGGTTGTCGCAAGTACTCGCGACGCCTGTTTCGAAGCTGCAGGATTGGCGCACACTTTTTGCGATCGCGTTCTGCGCAGTCGGAGCAGCCGCTATTGCGCTGCTCGCGGCCTATCTGGCTGCACCAGCCGCACCGGTACGCTGCGCTCTGGGCGCAGCGGTGCTGGCGCTTGCCTATCTTGCGCTCGTCCATGCCTGCGGGATTTCCTGGATTCTGGCGGAGCTTCGCGGCCGCAGAGCCTGAGCAAGCGACCGCGAACGACGAAATCACGCTGCGACACGCGCACGGGCGACATAGGTGACGAAAGGCCGAAGACCCACGATCAGACGCGTGACGGAGGTCATCCATCCGCGGCCGAAATCGCCCCGGAAGACGAGATGCTCGACCCGAAATCCTACAAGGTCCAGGAATTCGACAATCTCTCTCGTCGTGTATTCCCGCACGTGGCCCATATGGCCGAGTTTCCGGAGCTTCTCGTATTCGCCATAGACATCCCCGGCGCAGGACGTCGCGCGATTGCGGAGCAGGAAGTTCTCCAGACCCTGAAGCGAACGCAGATTCGGCGACGACAACAGCAGCAGCAGCAGCAGCAGCAGCAGCAGCAGCAGCAGCAGCAGCAGCAGCAGCAGCAGCAGCAGCAGCAGCAGCAGCAGCAGCAGCAGCAGCAGCAGCAGCAGTCCGCCGGGCTTCAGCACACGCCTCACCTCACTCATGGTGTGGATGAGGTCGATGCGCAGATGCTCGAACAGCTCGTTGAACAGCGCGGCATCGAAAACTGCGTCTTCGACCGGTAGCTGCTGATTTTCAATATCACACTTGATGACGCGCAGACCACCTTTCTCGATGGCCTGGCCGAAGCGGGAAGGATCGATGTCGATGCCGGTGACGTCGTAGCCCAGCCGCTAAAGTGGCAAAGTGAGCAGCAGAGGCACGGCGCCAAACTCGGCAAGTTTCGCGCCTGCGGGCAGGTAATGTTTCACCAGTTCAAGGTCTCTTGCCATCCGCAGCCGATGATCTTTCGCATAGGCTTCGGCCCACGGACGCGTCGCTTCGCCATCCGGCCACGCGAGACTCGCGCATTCGTCGACGAGGGCAAGGAGGTTTGCCGGTTCCTGCCTGGGCTCCGCCGGTCGGCGAATGGCCCGCATCGCAGCGCGATTGATCATGGCGTCCCGTTCCTGCGCACCGCAAGCGAACGATGAAGCGCCAGATCGTCGGCGTAGTATTCTTCGATGAAGCCGCGCAATTCCCTTCTCCCAAGCAGTTTTTCGTACAGGGCCTCCGGGGTCTTGATGATGCGGGCCTTGTTGATGGCGCGATTGATGCGATTGCGGACGCCTTCTGAAACCACGCGCCGGTAGGTCGGGCCAATTGCGCGGCGCATGACCCGCAGGGGCGCGCGGTCCTGAACCAGCGACTTGTTGAGCCGCTGCGTCACGTCGAACGCCATGCCGAATTCGTTTTGGAGAGCCAGGGCAAACGGCGCAATATCTTCGAATGCGAACAGGTTTGGCACGACGCGACGTCCGTCGATGGCGACAAAGTCCGACTGCCGGGTGAAATGCACGAATTCGGGGCGCCTGCCTTCTCCAGCTTCGAGTCTGTCCGCAATTTGGGACGCCCTGGAGGCGACCGATGCGAAGTGGAGTTCGTCGTACGTGGCCTTTTCGAACTCCTGAACGTGCTGCAGCACAGCGGACAGGAACCGCGTGTAGGGATTGCGTACGACCGCAAAGCTTCGATAGGCGTTGAGCTTTTCGAATTCCCCGGGGAAAAAATCGCGCAGGGTCGATAGTGGCAAATGCGAAAGATCAACCTGTCCCAGTTCGGGGTGAATCCCCTTTTGCGAAAACCGGCCCTCATAGGAGTCATACCGTGACAATTGCGATCTGATCGCGCTGCCCGCGCATTTGGGGATGTGGATGAAGGCGAAGCGATGCGGATCGCTGATGATCATGCCGCGCAGATCCCGACTTTCGCGAGGCCCAGAATGATTTCATGCCAGCGCGCGCCTATGGAATCCCAGGAATATTTCTCGAGCGCGAGCCGGCGCGCCCGGTCGGCAAGCGCGCGCCGCTGGTCCTCGTCTTCCAGCAGCGACCGGATCGCCGCCGCGAAGGCCGGGGGGTCGTTCGCCTCCAGGAAATGTTCGCCGGCAACGGCGTCGATTCCGCTCATGCCCAGGCGCGTCGAGACAACGGCGAGACCGAGCCCAAAGGCTTCGAGCACCTTGTTCTTCTGGCCCGCGCCGATGATCATCGGATTGATCATCACCGGGATCTCCGCGAGCGCCCGAGGCAGGTCCGGCGCATAGCCGGCGAGTTCGATTCCACGGTGCCGCTCGGCCAGTGCGCGGATATGCTGGGGCGCATTGCGGCCGAACACGCGGCAGCCGATTTCTTGCCCGGCCAGAAACGGCGCAAACACCTTTTCGCCGAACCAGGACACGGCGGTGGCGTTGGGTGCAAAGTCGAGATTGCCCCAGAACGCGACAGCGCTGGCATCCCGCCGCACCGGCAACGCCTCGGCAAGAAAGCCCGGCGAAACCCCGTTCGAAATCGCGACGACCTTGCCGCGATCGCGTTCGTCGGCCGAATCCGCAACAGCTCTGCGGTCGTCCTCCGAAATCGTGATCGCGCGGTCGAAGTGGCGGCAGATGGCCCGTTCGAGACGCTTCGCTCGCAAACGTTCCAGTCGGCGCGACCACGCATCGGCAGCCGACCGCGCCGGAACGACGGTATTGTGCCGGTCCAGCGTCAGCGTCGGGCTGTCGCAGATATCGGCGATCCGCACGATCGAAGGAATCAATCTGATGTATTCCGCCATATCGCAAGATTCCGCCACGGCGACTTTCGCCTGGACCGATGCCGCAATTGCGCGGAGCCTGTCAGCGGACTCTCGAAAACCGCGCGGATTGGCGAGACTCAGGTAATTTTCATTACTGAGACGAAAGACACGAGCCCAATGTGTGGGTGTGATCGCCGGTATTTCATGAACGCTGGTTAATCCGCCGGACTTCAGGACCAGCGCGATCTCATCGCTGTCGGGCGCATCCACCACTGCATGGCAATGCATCCCTCGAAGCGCGAGCTGCCGCGCAATATTGACCAGTCGGAGCACGAGCCCATTAGTTTCGGGCGACGGGAATCGCGGACATACGAAGAGGACGTTCAGCGCCGCCGTCATCTCGCGATCAGCGCCCTGGCTTCGGTTGCGGCAAAATCATTTCCTCCCGCCAGCGTGGACCAGCTCCTGGCCCACGCCCGGCTGGATAAAAGATCCCACCACCAGAAAGCCCGGTCCCGCCATGAAGCGCCGGTGCCTCATCCGGACAAACGCCCTCTCGCGCTGATTCGGCCCCGTTCTCGCCGAAGCGGAAAACGGTTACCAGCAGCTCGGTCATGCCACCTCCCTCGGAGCGCCTGACCGCAGCATCATTGATTCGCACTGCAAAACAAACTGTTACGCAAGGCGAATCATGACATAAGCGGCCGGACTGGCGATCGGCTTCGGACGATGTGCGGCATTCTAGTGGCCCGAGTCACTCGAACTGAGGGTATAGCCTCTTGAGCTTGACGCGTGCGGTGGCTGTTGTGAATTGCCAGTCGGCTTTGGCGTGATGCTTGTTGCGATTGTGCTGCCAGGCGGCGACTTCGGCGACGAGGGTTT
>DATAWY010000063.1:0-36369 GCA_036266955.1 Rhizomicrobium sp. | reverse complement strand
GCGGCGTCACATAATGCGAATTGGCATAGACCTTGATCGCATCCAGCTCGCCGGCACGATGGCCGGTCAAGGGGTCGAACTCGGTGATGGAATCCACCACATCGCCGAACAACTCCACCCGCCAGGCACGATCCTCATAATGGGCGGGGAAGATATCGATGGTGTCGCCCCGCACCCGGAACGCGCCGCGGGTGAAATTGTCGTCATTGCGCCGGTATTGCAGCGCCACCAGGGCGGCGATGGCGGCATTGCGGTCGATCTTGTCGCCGCGCGCAATCGACACCGCCGTGCCGGAATAAGTCTCCACCGAGCCGATGCCGTAGATGCACGACACCGACGCCACGATGATCACATCATCGCGCTCCAGGATCGCCCGCGTCGCCGAATGGCGCATGCGGTCGATCTCCTCGTTGATCGAGGAATCCTTCTCGATATAGGTGTCGGTGCGCGGGATATAGGCTTCCGGCTGGTAGTAATCATAATAGGAGACGAAATATTCGACCGCGTTCTCCGGGAAGAACCCTTTCATTTCCGCGAAGAGCTGCGCGGCCAGCGTCTTGTTGGGCGCCAGGATGAGCGCGGGGCGCTGCAGCGCCTCGATCACCTTGGCCATGGTGAAGGTCTTGCCCGAACCCGTCACGCCGAGCAGCACCTGGTCGCGCTCGCCCGAATTGGGTTGCGGACCCAGGCCCGCCACCAGATCGGCGATCGCCGTCGGCTGATCGCCGGCCGGCTCGTAGCTGCTGACGAGATTGAAGCGTCTGCCGCCTTCGGATTTTTCGGGGCGCGCCGGGCGATGCGGCACGAAGGCTGCGACTTCGGCGCCCGTCATCGGCGCAGGCGCGACAGCTGCGGTTACACCCGGACCGCGGAATCGGACCGACGCCTCGGAAACGCCGCGTGGAACCATGCCATTGTTGTGCGCCATGAACCGCAATATAGGGCCGCGCGGGCTTGCCCGCCAGTCCGTCGCTCCTTACAGTAAGGAAGTAAGAAGATAAGGAATGAGTGTGCTGTTCAGCAAGATCACAGCGTTCCATTATCCGATTATCAGGCAGCGGGTTTGGGCGCGGCTTCGATCATTCGAGTCAAACTCTTCACCTTGGACAATCGGCTCATCGTCCGGCGGGTCGGGCGGTTGTCGCCGCAAGACCGAAACGCCATGCGGGGATGCTCACGAGCGTGCTGGCTATCTAATTTCCCTCTCCCCCAAGAAGCTTGGGGGAGAGGGAGCGAGGATTCACATCGCCGTCAGAGCGCGGCGGAGAGGTGTCGCCGTGGGGTTCGAAACTTCGTCGGCCAGGATTTGGCCTACCGTCACGGGGCGTCCATAGAACTGGGCGTCCCAACCGGGCTTCGGCGCCAGCACCGAGCCCTGCAGCGTCAGTCCGCCATAGGCGCCTTTCGACGCCGCCCAGACGATGATATCACCGGTGAGGTTTGCGCTGGTCGCAGCCTGCGCGTTTGCACCGAGCGTGATCACGGTCAGGCCGGCTGCTCCGCCGAAAGTAAACTTGCTTTGCTCGACCGCCCGCAAGGCGCGATCGGTCATGATGAACATCACGAACCGTGCCTCTTCCAGGCCGATCTGCAGCCCAAAGGAACCCGAGCCGATCGTGTAGAAGGCGGGCGAACTCCAGCGCCGGCCGACGCGCTGCAGCAGCACCCCATCGCCGCCCTCGGCGCCGAAGATGAAGCCGCCCTTGAGGAGGTGGGGAACGATCAAGACGGCGCGGGCATCGCGCAGAATTTGCCGCGAAGGCCCAAACATCGGGTCCGTCAGCATCTTGTCGACCGTCGTCGTTGCGCCGTACAGGACCGACGGCGGCTGTGCCTGGGCCGGTGCGACGGCAAAAACAAGGCCCAGAACAACCGTCAGGGCCGAAAGAATCTGGGAAACCCGGGACATGAGATCCACCTCCAGGAGGACTGCGCTCGCGAAGGTCTAACGCGCAAGCGCGGGGCCGGTGCCATTTGCTAAGCAACCGGCGGGGCGCGGCGCGGCTGGCGGCAATCGACAGCTATCAGGCTGTCGCGGAGGGCCGTGTCTGCACGCGCTCAATCCAGGCCGCGAGGTTTGCATTTGCCGCGTCGAGCGGCTGCCCCACAGTAGCCGCAAAGTCGAGGAAACAGAACAGAAGGATGTCGGCCAGCGTGAAGCGGTCGCCACAGATGAAGGTGCGGTCCGTGATCTGGCCATCGAGCCAGGCGAGCCGGTCGCGCGCGATTCGCTTGAGACCCTCCGACGCCTCGGGCACCGTGACGATACGGTCCTTGAACAGACGCAGGCCCTCCCCGAAGCGAAACCCGTTGACCAGCGGCTCACAGATGTTGAGGTCAATCCGGCGCGTCCACATGCGGCATTCGGCCTTCTCACGGGGATTTGCGCCGATCAGGGCGGGCTCCGGATGCGTGTCCTCGAGATACTCGCAGATGGCGGTAATCTCGCAGATGCACGATCCATCATCGAGTTCGAGCGCCGGCATCTGGCCGTGGGGGTTCACTTTGAGATAGGGTTCGCGCCGATTGTCGCCTTTTAAAAGATCGATATCGACGCTGGGGATTCGTAAATTCTTTTCTGCTAGGAACATTCGCACGGCATGCGGGTTCGGACCGATGGAATTGTAGAGTTTCATGTTCGAGCCCCTGCGGAATACGGTTGGCAGCCTAACAGTTGGCGGCGCGCCGTCAAATTGCGGATGCGCCGCATTGCATGCTGGCGCATCAGCGTGCCGGCAGGAGTAGCCCGGATGGACATACGAAAAACGCTGATACTGGCGGGTGGCTGGACCATCACGGTGGTTGGTGCGCTGTTGACTCCGATTCCGCTGCCGCTGCCGTTCCCCCTCGGGATTATGGTGTTCCTCGTCGGCTGTGCCATCCTCACGACGCATTCCAAACCGTTCCGGCGCGGGGTGCAGCGCCTGCGCCACCGCATCGGCTGGTTGTCGTGGGGACTGGAGTATCTGACCCGGCGTGCTCCCGCCCAGGTCAGGACCATGGAAGCCTCGACAAGGCCGATCGCGCTTGGACGTTTCGCACGAATGCGCGCCCGGCGCGACGGCGAAATCAGCTGACACCGTGGCGGCAATCCCGTTCGATCGCAGCTTCGATGCGCCCTATGGCGAATGCATGGAGGTCGGCCCGCGCATCCATCGCCTTCTCGCACCCAACCCCGGACCTTTCACCTTCAAGGGAACCGGCGTGTATATGGTTGGTGCCGGCGACGTGGCCGTGATCGATCCAGGCCCGGACATTCCGGAGCATCTGGAGGCGCTGAAGCATGCGCTGGCTGGCAAACGCGTTTCTCACATACTCGTGACGCACACCCATTCCGACCATTCGCCGTCCGCGGACCCGCTCAAACAATGGACGGGCGCGAAGACGTATGCCTTCGGGCCGCACGGCGTGGCGAGAGATGACGGAGTTAAAGTCGAGGAAGGTGGCGATTATTCGTTCATGCCCGATGTGCGCGTGAGCGACGGCGACGTTCTCGAAGGCGATGGATTCACCTTCGAGTGCGTCTTCACGCCGGGACATACGTCCAATCACATGTGCTACGCACTGCGCGAGGAGAAGGTGCTATTCACCGGCGATCACGTCATGGGCTGGTCCACCACGGTAGTGGCGCCGCCCGATGGTGACATGGCAGCCTACCGCGACAGCCTCGCCAAACTGCTCGCCCGCGATGACCGCACGTTGTGGCCCACGCACGGCGGCCCGATCCGCGATCCACGCCCGTTCCTCCAGGCCTATCTCGATCACCGCGCGGGGCGCGAAGCGCAGATTCTCGCCTGCCTCGGCAGCGGCGTAACGAAGATCCCCGACATCGTTGCACGCCTCTACACAGAGGTGGACCCGCGCCTCCACCCCGCCGCGGCCCGCAGCGTGCTCGCACATCTGATCCAGCTGGAAACCGAAGGGCGGGTTCGGCGCTCCGGGGAAGACTACGTATTGTTGTAATCGACCAATCTGTCGTCTTTTGAGACAACCAGTCCGATAACAGATAGTGCAGCGGCGACAGCCGCGGAGACTCTTCAGCGGACAGCTGGGTTCCCGCTTTCGCGGGAATGACAAATTATTATTACAGATGGTAGGGGTCCGGCGGCGAACGCCGGCTGTCAGGTCGTGGCGAGGCGATTTATGTAGGCGTGGATGCGGGCGGCGTTGCGGCCGAAATCGTTCACGCCGACGCGGCTTTCGGAGCGGATGTCGAGGCGGGCGCCGATGCCTGCCGGCCGGACGCGGATAACGATATCGTCGGTAAAGCCGAAGAGCAGTGTGCGGTCGCTCGCCTGGATGCGCCCACCCTCCGCATCGGGCGCAACCGCAACGATGGTCCAGCCCATGTTGCGGGCGGCAGCAAGCGCGCGTTTGAACAGCTTCGCGGGCGTCGTGCCGAGCTGCGAGTGGGGTTTGATCTCTCCGTAGTAGAGCTTCTGCAGGGTTTCCGTCGTGTAGCTCCTGCGGTCGAACCTCACCATTGTTTGACCGTCGTAGGCGGCCGGATTTGTTGCACCCGCCCGCGCCGTCGTAATGAACGCCGGCGCATGCTCCGTGTCGGTGGAAATGTCGTGAATGGGCGGAAGCGCGTTGGCGACATTGGCGAGATAGAGATCGTCGAGCGGCACCCAGAGCACGGCAAGCGCGCCCACAAAGCCGATGACGCCATAAAACGCGCCGGTTCCAGCGCCCGACAGGAACGCCGTCGCCATCCAGGCAAATCCGAATGCCAGGGCGGCCAGGCCCACATAAAGGCACCAGGGAAAAATTCCGAACAGGCCCAGATCGTAATTCCAAATGCCGAACCGCGTGCCGAGGCCCGCCACGGCCGCTATCGTGATCGATATCAGCAGCGCGGCAAAAGACAGTCGCGCGATGACGGTGAGGACTGTCTGCAACCGCGCGCTCGCGGCGTGGTCCGTCGATGTGTCAGCAGCTGTCGGGGCGGTGCTTGCCATAGCGCTCGCGTAGTGTCGTCTTCTGGATTTTTCCGGTGGCGGTATGGGGAATTTCGTTCGCGAAGATCACATCGTCGGGCATCCACCACTTCGCAATCCGGCCTTCGAGGTAGTGCAACAGATCTTCGCAGGTCGCCGATTTGCCGGGTTTGAGCACCGCGATCAGCAGCGGGCGCTCGTCCCATTTGGGATGAGGAATGCCGATGACCGCGGCTTCCGCAACCGCGGGATGGCCGACGGCGATGTTTTCGATCTCGATGGACGAAATCCATTCGCCCCCGGATTTGATGACATCCTTGGCGCGGTCGGTGATTGTCATATAGCCGTCCGGGTCGAGCGTGGCCACATCGCCCGTATCGAACCAGCCCTCTGCGTCGAACGCCTCCTGCCCTTCGCCGCGGAAATAGGCGCTGGCGACCGCAGGGCCTCGCACTTGCAGCCGTCCGAAGGCCTTGCCGTCGCGCGGCAGTTCGCGGTTCGCATCGTCGACGATCTTCATCTCGACGCCGAAGAGCGGATGGCCCTGCTTGAGCTTGTGGGCGATCCGTTCCTCCTCGGGTAGCGCGGCCACCGCGGCGGTAAGCGAACCCAGCGTGCCGAGCGGGCTCATCTCCGTCATGCCCCAGGCATGCACCACATCCACCTCGTATGTCTTCTCGAAGGCTTCGATGATCGCGCGCGGACAGGCCGAACCGCCGATCAGCGCGCGTTCGAGATGCGGCAGCGTTTTGCCGCTCCCTTCAAGGTAATGCAGCAGCATGAGCCACACGGTCGGCACCGCAGCCGTTACGCTGACCTTCTCCGTATCGAGAAGCTCATAGACCGAGGCGCCATCGAGCCTCGGGCCCGGCAGCACGAGTTTGGCGCCCGTCATCGGCGCGACGAAGACGATTGCCCAGGCATTGGCGTGAAACATCGGGGCGACGGGCATCAGCGTGTCGGTGCTGCGCACGCCCATCGCGTCGGCCTGGCAGGCCATGAAGGCGTGGATCACATTGGACCGGTGGCTGTAGAGCACGCCCTTGGGATGACCGGTGGTGCCGGAGGTGTAGCAGAGGCCGCAGGCGGATCTTTCGTCGAGCGTCTGCCACGCATAATCCTCGTCGCCCTCGGCGATGAAATCTTCATAGGCGAGCACGTTTGGGAGGTTCGTCTTGGGTGCGCGCTCGGCAAAGGCGATGAAATGCTCCACGCTTTCAAGCCGCGGCGCGATCTCGGCGACGAGGGGCGCGCAATTCGGATCGAAGAACAGGACCCGGTCTTGCGCATGATTGGCGATGTAGACGAGCTGATCGACGAACAGCCGCGGGTTGAGCGTGTGATAGACGCCGCCCATTCCGGCGATGCCGTACCAGGATTCGAGGTGCCGCCAGGTGTTCGAGCCGAGCGTCGCCACGCGGTCCCCGTTCCGCACACCGAGCCGTTCGAGCGCGCTCGCCACGCGCCGCGCGCGCCGGGCGATCTCGCGGTAAGTGGTGCGGTGGATCGGCCCTTCCACGCTGCGCGTCACCACCTCGCGGTCGCCGTGGTAAAGCGCCGCGTGATCGATGATCTTGTGGACCAGCAACGGCCAGTCCTGCATCAGTCCCAGCATCGCCAAAAGCCCCGGGTTCTTGGCGCATCATAGGAACGCCGGCCCCGGGGGGCAACGAGGGCAGGCCGGCGCGCTGACGGGTTCGAAGCGCCGCGCGCGAACCGCAGCAGGAAACGCTGGGGCTATCCCCAACCCTTCGGTCCCAGAGGTCTATCCTACAGCAATTTTTCCTGTCGGCCTTTTTCGGCCTTGGCTTTGCGGAAGACGGTCGGATCGATCCAGGGCATGTCGGGGCGCTGGCCGGCGAAAAGATGGGCGATGGTGAGAATTTGCAGCTTCGGATATTCACCATATTCGGTCTTGTAGAAGCCTTCGGCGATGGCCTCCTTTCTCATCGGGCCGGTGGGTTCGGCCAGCGAGATGAGCACGCCCATCTTCGCGTTTTCGCGGTTCACGACCTGCGCGAGTTCGCGGACCATCTTCACGTCCACGCTGTCGCCGCCCTTCACGGAGACGATCGCCTTCTCGGTCGTCTTGCCGTCCGGCTTGAAATAGATGAAGCCGTCGATGCCGCTGTCCGCGCCCTTCTTCCTGCCGCCATAGGGAACGGCATCGACCAGCGATACCGCCCACCACTGGAACTGATATTTGTCCTGCGCCGCGAGCGCGCGGGCGCCGCCGAGATCGCGCGGCACCCCGTGAATGACGATCGGGATCGGCCCGAAGGCGTCGCGCAGCCGCTTCTGGATCAGCGAGATCGCCAGATGCGTGATGTCGACGCCAATCCATTGGCGGTTGAGCTTTTGCGCTGCGTGAACGGTCGTGCCGCAACCACAGAAGGGATCGAGAACTATATCTCCCTCTTTCGAAGAGGCTTGCAGCACGCGCTCCATAAGTGCGAGCGGTTTTTGTGTGGGATAGCCAAGACGCTCCCGTGCCTGTGCGGATATTGGGGGGATATCCGTCCAAACGTCGCCAAGCGAAACTCCTTCCAATTCATCCTCGAACTGCTTTAGGCGTGGCGTACCACCCGTCTTGTCGGGCCAGTATATGAGACCCGCCCTGTCAAGTTCGTCCAATCGTTCTTGAACGGTACCGCTCGTAACTCCGAGGCCTGAGAGAACCTTTCCGGGAAGTGCCCAGTGGCGCTTGACTGCAGTGGGATCAATGCCCCGCCATGGCCTTCCACTTTCTCCAGATCGAACTCCCGCACCAGTAAGAGTTATTGCCTGAAATCTGCGCCCCGAGCCTGCGTCCAGTTGTCTAAAGTGCGATGTATATTCGTCGCTGTGCGGAATTCGGAAATTTGTCCACTGACATAGCTCGCGATCTCTCGCGAAAAACAAAAGCGTATCATGCACAGGGCCGTATCGCTTCGCCGACCCATGGGCAAATGTGCGTTTCCAAATCACTTCATTAAGGAATTCTCTGGGGCCAAATATAGCATCTAACAAAAGTTTCAAGTAGTGACTCGCGGTCGGATCGCAGTGCAGATAGAGAGAGCCGCTCGGCTTGAGCACCCGGTGCAGTTCGAGCAGCCGCACGGCCATCATGGCGAGATAGGCCATCATGTCGTTTTCGTGCAGGAAGGAGCGCATGGCGCGCAGCATCTCGGCGGCATCGGTATTGCCCGACTGCATCACCTCGTCGAAGGCGCGCTCGGCGGCCTTGTTCCAGTGCCAGGTGTCCTCGAACGCCTCCATCTGGGCGTGGCTGTCGTGGCCGTCGGGCGCCTTGAACAGCACGTTGTAGGAGGCGTTGGAGTTGAACGGCGGGTCCAGGTAGATGAGGTCGACGGACTCGCTGGCGATATGCGCCCGCAGGATATCGAGATTGTCGCCGTAATAAAGACCGTTCATCCCTCGCCCCGCCGATTCGCCACCGTCTGGGGCGCAAGCATAACAGAGAATTCCTGCAACGCGGCCTTCGGCCTCCGCGGCGCCCGGCGCCGACGTTGACGCCATGCTGCCTGCGCGCGTTAATCCCCGCCCGAAACGCCGGAGGCTCGACCCGCATGCCCCTCAGCAATGCCCAGACGCGCGATGTCGAGAGCGTGCTCCACCCCTACACCAATCCGATGAAGCTGCGCGAAACCGGGCCGCTCGTCATCGAGCGCGGCCAGGGCGTGCGCGTCTATGACGACAAGGGCAAGGACTATATCGAGGCGCTGGCCGGGCTGTGGTGCACCGCGCTCGGCTGGGGCGAGGAGGCGCTGGTCGAGGCGGCGGCCGAGCAGATGCGCAAGCTCGCCTTCAGCCATCTCTTCGCGGGCAAGAGCCACGAGCCGGCGATCGCGCTCGCCGAGAAGCTGAAGGAGATCGCGCCCTTCCCTGTGGGCAAAGTGTTCTTCGCCAATTCGGGTTCGGAAGCCAATGATTCGCAGATCAAGCTCTTCTGGTACGCCAGCAACGCAAGGGGAAAGCCTGCCCGGAAAACCATCATCAGCCGCCGGAAAGCCTATCACGGCGTGACCATCGCGGCGGCGAGCCTGACCAGCCTGCCCGCCAATCACAGGAGCTTCGATCTTCCGCTCGATTTCGTGCGCTTCGTGGAATCTCCGCATTACTACCGCGCGGCGGAGCCCGGCGAGAGCGAGCGGGATTTTTCGCAGCGGCTGGCGAAAAACCTCGACGCGCTGATCGAAAAGGAAGGCCCCGACACGATCGCGGCGATGATCGTCGAGCCGATCCAGGGTGCGGGCGGCGTGATCCTGCCGCCGGAGGGCTATTTCGACGCGATCACCGAAGTGCTGTCGCGCCACGGCATTGCGCTGATCGACGACGAGGTGATCACCGGCTTCGGCCGCACCGGAAACTGGTTCGGCTGCGCAACCTACGGCTTCGAGCCGGCCAGCATGACTCTCGCCAAGGCGCTGTCGTCGGCCTATCTGCCGATTTCCGCGGTGCTGATTTCGCCGGAGCTGAGCGAGGCGATCGAGGAGGAATCGGGCAGGATCGGCACTTTCGGCCATGGCTTCACCTACACCGGCCATCCCGTCGCCGCCGCCGTCGCGCTGAAGACGATCGAGATCTATCAGGAACGCGATCTTGTCGGGCACGTGCGCGCTATTGCGCCGCATTTCCTCGCGCGCCTCGCCAAACTCGGCGAACACCCGCTGGTGGGCGAAGCCGCCGGCGTCGGCCTCATAGGGGCCGTCGAACTTGTGGCCGACAAGACGACAAAGACAAATTTTCCAGTCGCGAAGCTTGCCGCGGCCACCATCTGCAAATTCGCGGAAGAGGAAGGCGTGATCGCGCGCCCGATGCTCGGCGACCGCATCGCGCTCTGCCCGCCGCTCATCATCACCGAGGCGGAGATCGATGAACTCTTCGACCGCTTCACCCGTGGCCTCGACCGCGGCCTCGACTGGGTCTGGCAGCAAGGGCTGATGGGGGAGTAGCGACTGTGTTATTTGCAGGCCGAGCCGTGAAGGTATTCACCGCCAAGGCGCCAGGACGCCAAGGGGAAACGCGCGCGAAGGCGCGCAACACCTTCTTGGCGGCCTTGGCGTCTTGGCGGTTCAAATCTATCATTACCTCCGCGGTGCCGCGTGTGTGATGTGTTGGCAGGATTTGCTCTGATGCCAAACCACTCCATTCTGGTCGCAACATGGGACAACGGGCTGTTCAGCGTCACCGGGGAAACGGTCCGCCGGGAACGCGCCGGCCAATCGGTTCGCAGCCTGGTGGACGATGGTCATGAAGGCGTGCTGGCCATCGTTGGCGGACATTCGCTCTGTCGACGAGCCCCCGACGGCGGATGGACCGAAATCTCAAAAAGCGAACTGGCACTTTCCTGCTGTGTGGCAATCGGGGATGTTATCTTTGTTGGAACCGACGACGCAGACGTCCTGCGCGTTGATCCTGACGGCGCGCTGCACCGTATGACGGGTTTCGACGCTGTCGAGGGCCGCGACAGGTGGTACGCAGGCACCGCGGTCATCGACGGCAAGACGGTGGGGCCGCCGCTTGGAATTCGTTCGATGGCGGCGACATGCGATGGCGCCGTGCTTCTGGCCAACGTCCATGTCGGCGGAATTCCACGCTCAACCGACGCCGGCCTGACCTGGCGGCCCACGATCGATATCGACAGTGACGTACATCAGGTCCGTACGCATCCAAACCGGCCCGACATGGTGATAGCGGCGGCTGCCATGGGTCTTTGCATCAGCCGCGATGCCGGAGCGACATGGACCATCGAACAGCGGGGACTTCACGCCCTTCACTGCTCTGCCGTCGCTTTCGGGAGAAACGACGTTTTCGTGTCGGCATCGACCGACCCTTTTGCGGCGCAAGGCGCGGTTTATCGACGCCCGATCGATGGCAGCGGTCCGCTGCAGGTTTTGGGCGCAGGCATGCCGGAATGGACCGACGGCAAAGCCGATACCGACTGCATCGCGACCCGGGATTCGATGGTCGCCGTGATCGACTGGTCGGGACACCTTTATGTGTCCCATGATGATGGCGCCTCCTGGTCGCGTCACTCCGATCGTCTGCCCGCTCCAAGCGGGCTTCACATCTGTTGATCCGTCGCCACGGAAGCCACCCTGCGAGGTGACGCCTCGTCAATCGCAGTTATGAAAGGTCCTTCGGAGGCGTAGACGGGAATCACTACTGCGGACCCGGGGCTGCTTGAAAGAAGGAATACGCCATGCTGCGAAGTGCAATCGCGCCTGCCACGCGGCTTCGTTCCCTGGATCTTGGGGCGAGAGTCCAAAATCAACGGCGGCGGCCCCATCTGCACGCCAGTCCGCCGGAGTGATACCCCGCTTCGCCGGTGCAGATTCGAATGTGTACTACAAAAACCCTCAAGGCTCACTCCGCCGCGTGCAGCGTCGGAATGCGGGCGATAACGTCTTTGAGCGCCGTTTCCGCCATTTCGCGGTCATAAGCTTGCTGCATCTGGAGCCAGATATCGGGCCCGTCGCCGCAAAGCTTGCCGAGGCGCACAGCCAGATTGGCCGTGATTGGCTGGTTCTCGGTGAGAACATCGTAAAGGGTCTGGCGGGAAATGCCGAGCAATCTGGCGATCTCTGCCTTGGGCCTGCCGAGCGCCGGCAAAATGTCTTCCCGCAGATGCTCTCCGGGGTGCATGGGCGCGAGGCCCTTGAGACTCGGGTTGCGCAGCATCGGCGATAATCCTCCAGATCGACGTCGACCGCATCTTCGCCGGACCAGCCGAACGTGAGGCGGAAATTCTCGCTCGCCCACACGGCGAACCGGCGCTTGTCCTTGCCTCTCAACGCGTGAAATCGAAGCCCGGTGCGTCCATTTGCCGGGGCGCGACGGCGGCATTGAGGCGCAAGAGTATGCGGCGAACGCGGTCGGCCTTTTGAACGCTCAGCTTCGATGCGTCGCCGGATTCCGCAAAACGCTTCAGGATCCTGCTTCTGAAAGACCGGATCATGGATGGCCGTAAGCCAACGCCTTACGTGTGTCAACTGGTGCCTTACTCCAAATTGACCAAGCCTCGGTGGTTCATTCCTCCGCGGTTTCGCGGTTCCGCGTGAGTGATTTCCGGTCTTCGACAGGTAACAGTGCTAGGAGCGGCGCCGCTTTTTCGCTTTGGTCTTTGGCTTGGCAATCCGTTTGGCGGTCTTCTTCTTTATTGGTTTTTTCGCCGCCGCTTTTTTTGCGGGCTTGGGCGCGGGATGTTTGGGCCGCTTGTGGTGCGGCTGATAGACGCCGAGCTTGCCGCCGCCGGGCAGCGTGATCTCGGTCATCGTGCCCCAGCCCTGAAAATTCGGCGGCGTGAAGGCGATGGCGCGCTCGGCCATTTCGGCGACGAAATCCTCGATGTCCTCGCACATGAGATAGAGCTGATGAAGATCGTTCCTGTCGGAGGCGTGGATCGCGACTTCGGCCGGCGGAACGCCGAAGATCATGAAACCGTCGCCGGCATCGACCGAGCCGAGATTCAATACGTCCGAAAGAAAGGCCCTGTCCGCCGCCTCGTCGCGGCTCTGGAGCATGATATGCGCACCGATGATCATGGGAGTGTCCCCTTCTCTTGCGGCGGCCAGCATAGCACATTGCGCCGCGAGCCAAACCGGCGACCCGATTGTCGCAATACCTTCATCATTCGATCCGCGGCGAATTGAAGCCGGCCCCGGCGTGGTAGGAGTGCCGCCATGACGCGCGAGCAGAAATTCGAGGCGTTCCGGGCCCTGCACGAGCGGCCCGGCGCCTTCGTCATTCCCAATCCGTGGAACGCGGGGACGGCCCGAATCCTTGCGGCGCTGGGCTTCGAGGCCCTGGCCACGACCAGCGCCGGCTATGCCTTCTCCGTCGGCCGCCGCGACTCCTCGGGTGCGCTGACGCGCGACGAGATTCTCGACAACGCGATGAGCATCGTGGAGGCCACGCCTCTGCCCGTCTCCGCCGATCTGGAGGACGGGTTTGGCCGGGCGCCCGAGGCATGCGCGGCCACCATCCGCCTTGCCGCGGATGTGGGCCTCGTGGGCGGCTCGATCGAGGATGCGACGGGCGATCCTTCGGATCCGATCTACGACTTCGCTCTCGCGGCGGAACGGATTGCCGCGGCCGCCGAAGCGGCGCGGCATTGCCGCGTCCTGCTGACGGCGCGCGCGGAGAATTTCCTGCATGGCCGGCCCGATCTCGGGGACACGATCCGGCGGCTGCAGGCCTTCGCCGAAGCCGGTGCCGATGTGCTCTACGCGCCCGGCCTGCCAAGCCTCGATGCCATCCGCGAAGTCTGTGCGTCGGTTTCAAAGCCCGTCAATGTCGTCATGGGGCTGAAGGGCGCGGCCTACACGGTCGAAGAACAGGCTGCCGCGGGCGTCAAGCGCATCAGCGTCGGCGGCTCTTTCGCCCGCGCCGCGCTCGGCGCCTTCCTGCGCGCCGCCCGCGAGGTGAAGGACAAAGGCAGCTTCACCTACGCCGCCGACGCCATCCCCCATGCGGAAATCCATCGCTACATGGCTGACGCGAAGCGGTAACGGCAACGGCAACGGCACGGGCCAGACGGGATATGTATGGCTTCCCGTTGCATCGTGTCCGGTTTTTGCATATATATATATGTGTCCGGTTTTTGCAGGTGCGTCATGCAGCGGAGAAAAACCTTGCGCGAGAGGATCGAGGAACGGATCGCCCGAAAGAAGGGCGAGGACGTGTTCCTGCCGCGCGAGTTCACCGATCTCGGCGGCTACGACCAGGTGCGCCGCGCGCTGCGCGAACTTGTGCGCGACAAACGCCTCGTACGTCTCGGCTATGGCGTCTACGGCCGCGCCATCGTTTCCCGTCTTTCGGGCGATGCGCTTTTGTATCATCCGACGGGTCTTCGAGGGGCAGCGCGCGAAGCGTTGGACAAGCTCGGCGTTGCGTGGGAGCCCACGGAATCGGAACGCGCCTACAATGAGGGGCGTTCGACGCAAGTTCCGGTGAATCCGGTGTTGCGCGTAAAGGGCCGTTTTTCGCGTCGGCTGCACGACGGCAACACGGAGCTCGTGCTTGTCCGCTAGGCCGACGCTCGAGGAGTTGATCGAAGTCCAGCAGATATTCGGGCTTCCCGAGCGCGCCCAGGTCGAAAAGGATTGGTTCGTCGTCAAGGCGCTCGGCGCGATCACCGCTGCCGACGCGGGGCCGCTGAAGCTGGTGTTTCAGGGCGGCACATCGCTCAGCCGAGCGCATCGCATCATCGAGCGGATGTCGGAAGACATCGACATCAAGATCATCGAGGACAAAAAGCATCCGCGCTCGGTTTTTCGCCGGTTGCGCACCAACATCATCGCCGAACTGCAAAAGGCCGGCTTCTCCGTCAATCCAAGCGACGAGACCCAGGTCAAGGTGCTCCACGCGAGCACCTACACGTTGCTGCGCTTGCCCTACGAACCGATCGCCAAAGGGCGGGGGGCGCTACGCCCGGAAATCCAAGTCGAGATTTCGCTGTGGCCACTGCGGCGGCCGGCAATCGAGTTGCCGGTGAGTTCCTTTATCGCCGAAGCGTTCGGTCGGCCGGCGGAAGTTCCGGTCTTTGCGTGCTCCGCAATCGTCGAGACCGCCGCCGAGAAATTCGTGGCAGTGACAAGACGGGCGGGGGCTGAACTGGCGGGCGTGCACCGCACGCATGATCCGACGCTCGTCAGGCATGTCTATGATCTGCACGCGATTCGCACGCATTACGATCGGGACGAAGTTGCCGCACTGGCTCGCGAAGTGATGCAGGCGGACGCCGAGACCCGCGGGCATGAATTTCCCGCGTATGGAGCAGATCCGCTGGCGGAGACGCTGCGCGCGGTCGCCGGCATCGAAGCGAGCGCGGAATACGCTGGCGACTACGCCGTTTTGCAGCGCGACCTGGTATACGGGCCGAAAGCCGAATTCAAGGAAGCGATCGCAACGCTGAAAGCCTTGGCGGAGCGTGCCCAAATGGCGCAGACATAAGGTTGTTTCCCGCACGCGAGGACGCATGCCGGCAAGCAGCACGATCTCCGACCGGGATGACGGATTTGGCCTTCCGGCCTGGACCTATTCCGACCCGGAATTCTTTGCCGCCGAGATGGAGCGGGTGATCCGGCCGTCGTGGCAGATCGTCTGCCACGAGAGCGACGTGGCGCGGGCGGGCGACTGGCATGCGCTCGACTATCTGGGCGAGAGCGTCGTCGTCCTGCGCGGAGGCGACATGGAGCTGCGCGCCTTCACCAATGTCTGCCGGCATCGCGGCTCGCGGCTGCTCGACGGCGCCTCTGGCTGTGCCTCGCTGATCGTGTGCCCCTATCACGCCTGGACATATAATCTCGACGGCAGTTTGCGCGGAATGCCGCTGCGCGAGACTTACGGCGCCATCGACACCGCAAGGTTGGGGCTCGCCCCGGTCGAACTCGAACTGTTCCAGGGCTTCGTCTTCGTGCGCCTCAAGACCGGCGGCCCCTCGGTCGCCGAGATGATGGCGCCCTATGGCGACGAGATCGAAATCTACCGCTTTCCGGAATTGCGGGCGCAGGGCCGGGTGACGCTCCGGCCGCGCCAGGTGAACTGGAAGAACGTCGGCGATAATTATTCCGACGGGCTGCATATCGCCGTCGCCCATCCCGGCCTCAGGCGCCTGATGGCAGACGGCTATGGCGTCGAAACGAAAGATTTCGTCGACAGGATGTGGGGCACGATCCTGCGCGGCCCCTCGGCCAACCTCTCCGAGCGCGCCTATCAGCACTTCCTGCCGCCGGTCGCGCATCTGCCGCCCGAACGGCAGCGGCAATGGACCTATTTCAAACTATGGCCCAACATCGCTTTCGACATCTATCCCGACCAGATCGATTTCATGCAGTGGCTCCCGGTCTCGCCCAGCGAAACGCTGATCCGCGAGATCGCCTATGTGATTCCCGACGAACGCCGCGAAATGAAGGCCGCGCGCTATCTCAACTGGCGCATCAACCGGCAGGTGAACCAGGAGGACACGAAGCTGATCGCGCGGGTGCAGCAGGGCATGGCGTCGCGGAGCTTCACGGCCGGCCCGCTGAGCGCGCGCGAAGTGGCGCTCAGGGCGTTCTGCCGGCGCATGCGCACGCTGATCCCGCAGGCCCGCGAGCAGCGTGCGCCTGCGGCGGGGTGGAGCGGCAGGACGGACCGAATTGGGTTCCCAAATCTTACTTCTGGTTGAAATCTCTTCGAAGGCTGCGATGGAATTCGAGTTTGGAGAAGCCGGACATGCGCGCAGCCATTTGTCCCGAACAGCTTGAAATCTTGCAGGCCGCGTACTTCGGGTCGTCGAATATGAGTGACGCTCTGGAACTGAAGCGCCCAGCGGAGCGTAAGTAGCGTCGCTGGGCGCGTCTCTCCGCCGGTTACGCGGCCTTGGGGAACACTCGGCCTATAGGTGGTTTACCTCCAGCGTGTGCTGGAACAGTTCTGCCTCGCCCCCGGTACCCGCCGACCACTGTACCCGAACCGTGTGTGAACCTGCGGCTATGCTGGTGCCGCAGAAGAAGGCGACGGCGTGCGACGACAAGTCGACGCCGGAGTTGGCAAACACGTAGTTGCCAGTCGTAAGCGGGGCACATTCGGTGCTATCGAGGAGCACCTGGAGGTGTACGTTATCGTTGGTGGTGTTATTGCCCGCATTGCCGAAGAATGTGCCCGCGACACATCCCGCTTTCTTCTGAGTGAAGGTGATCGATCCACCATCGCCCACATTCGTGAAGGTCGCTGAAGTTGTGGTCTGTTCCGGGGCCGATGCCGAAAACTCCATCTTCTTGAAGACGCAGCTTCCGGTCGTGGCCGGCGGAACGAAAGATGATTGATCCATCGCCTCCGCGTGGGCAGCCGAAATCAAAGAGCTTGCCGACATCGTCAGTGCGGTCGCCAGTGCTAGGACGTAGGTGCGCATGATGTGTTTTCTCCATGAGAGAGAGATTGACGTGCATCGAGGAGGGCGGGATCGCGCGGGCAGCGTCAGAACGGCGTCAGAACGGCGTCAAGCCCCCGTCAAAACGCTGTCAAAGCGCCGTCAATTCGTCCGCGGAACTCCTGGCGGATCGGCAGCTCCAAATCAGGCGCCCGGACTTGGCCGCATCCGAGCCGCAGCCTTTGCCAAAGCCAAAGCCGGCACGGCCCACCGGCATGAGGATTGGCGGCTGCCAAAACACTCAGCCTAGGTATGATTTACCTCCAGGATACGCTGGTAGAATTGCACGGCGCCCCCGAAGCCGGAATGGTACTGCACCTGAATTCTGTGCTTGCCCGCGGCGATGCCGCCCCCGCAGAAAAAACCGACCGAATGCGACGAGGACTCCGTGTCCGCAAAGACATAACCGTCGGTGAGAGGCGCGCAGGGAGTGCCGTCGAGGAGCACCTGCAAGCCCACATGGTCGCCGGGAGCCGAATTGCCCGCGTTGGCGAAGAATGTGCCCGCGACACAGCCCGTCCCGCTCTGTGTAAAGGCAATCGATCCTGCATCGCCCAGATTGACGAAGTCCTCCGAACTGCTTTCGTCAAGGGAGCTTGCAGCGGCATATTCTGTCTTCTTGAAGGTGCAGCTTCCGATTGTCGTCGTCGAAACGGGCCGAATTGGCGGGTGGAGCGGTGCTGCACGCACGGTGGACATTAGAGTGCCAGCCATCACCGCTAATCCCGCCAGCAGCGCCGCGACATACAGGCCCATGATGTGTCTCCGTTCCCAAGACCCTGGCAGGCGCCATGATCCATTCGCATCAACGAGCAGAGGTTGCGCGCGAGGTCAAGCCGATGCAGGCAAGGGGAACCGGGCTCACCGCATGAAGTCGGGACGGTGGCCTACTGTCATCCAATAGTCGGATAGTCCCCACTGTTCAAACAGCATGACGACTCGCGGATCGCGGTGCAGTGCGACAAGATGTGGACCGAAGAGCGGTTCCCACCCCGGGCCTGTCAGGAGATCGTCGTTTCGCCGGGATCTTACAACCGATTCGACGATCCCCAGCGCGCCCTCGTCATCGCCGAGGGCGGACAGGAATTGCACCGCGTCGTCCGGATCAACCGAAGTTTCGGTTCGCCAGCTGGCGCGCAACGGGCCAAACCTGTCGACCTCGCGCGCGACGAAAGCTATGGCCGTCTCGCGGCACAGGCGAAAGAACGCGGCCCTTGGTGGTGAAAGATAGTCCGGCAGGGCGTGCAAATAGTTGGCAAGGCCGAACCAGTCCCGCTTGTACAGGAAGTACTTCACATGGAGCGGAAAAAATCGTTCCGCGGAGCTTCCGCGCCGGTCGAGGTCGATGATTTCCCTGGCTTCTTCAAACCGTCCCACAAGCAGGAACGCAAGGATGAGGTTCGACGCGATGGAAGGCGCTGCACGGTCGCGTTCGTAGGCCCGCGTCAGCTCCCCCAGAGCTTCGTGGTTGCGGCCAACCGTCATCAGAAATCTGCCGTGCCAATTGAGCAGCTGCGCGTTGTCCGGATCGGACCGAAGCGCGTGTTGGAACAGCCGGTCGAGCGCTTGCAGCCGGGTGGATGGGGTCAGGACTGCGAGCACGCCAAGCGCCTCTCCGTCGTTTGGATCGCGCCCCGACGCGCGCTCAGCGGAAGTCCGGGCGGCTTTTTCAATCGCGGCAAAGTGATCTGGCGACTGCTCTGAATGCGTGTCGATGCCAAGGAGCAGACGTTCCGGGCCGGTAGTCGACGAGACATTCGTCACGGCGGGGCTCAAGTGGACAGACGGCGGCACGGCTTTGTGCAAGAGGCTCCAGACAGTCCAGGCGAGAACACAGAACCCTACAACAGCGAACGCTGCTCCGGCGATCCTGATCGAGCGGTCAGCATGGGCCGGCGGATAGGAAACAAGCGATTCAACGTCGGCCGCGGACGGCATGGCGCGCGGCTGTTTAGGACGTGCAATGGATGGAATATAATCTCTCGTGCTATCTGCGACATCGTTTGCGGGCTCGGGCGCGATATTACCGGCTGGTACGGATGATCTGGCGCTCAGGCTCTGGAACAGCCGCTGCGTTTCCAGCGCCGGTGCGGCGTCCAGTTCGGCTTTGAGTAGCTCGCGAAATCGTTCGTAGCGGCGGTGGAGCGCGGCAGAATCGCCGGCATGGTAGTCCAGTTCCAGGCCGAGCCGCAATACAATCTCGCTTGTGCCCTCGCGCTGCTGCAGCAGACCGACAATCTTCCGCGCGGGATCGATCTCGCCTGCCGCCATTGCGGCTCTTGCGGCCTCTACGGCGGCAGCGATGAGACTCTCGTGCACCCGGGGGCGCTCCGACTGAAGCCATGCATCGAAGGACTCGTCGATGGAAGGCAGGTCTTCGAAGAAGTCGCCTTGCCACTCCGTCAGGACGTTTCCCAACTGTTCCAAGTCGCCGGACTGCGCCGCGGCGATGATTGCGGCAACGTCGGTGCCGATATCGTCGCCGATGGCAACCGTATCGCGTTCCAATTTGAGCAGGCGGTCGCCGGCGAGCATCGATCGCAGCTCATAGATTGCCTGGCGCAGGCTTGCCCGTGCCTGCTCGTCGCCGCGGTCGCCCCAAAGAAGCGATGCCAGCCGCTCGCGCCCCACCGGCCTTCCCACCGCGCAGAGATACCCCACCAGCGCCCGCGCCTTGCGGCTCGCGGGAGTCATGTCGGTGCCGCTACTCGCCTCGACGAGTTTGAAACGCCCGAGGCAGCAGACGCGAAATTTCGGCTCCTGAAACACGCGTTCCAGCATGGCGCTCCCTGGCGACGCGAGCCCGGTGCTCGGCCTCCCGCTCATCGCAAGAATATTGGCGCATTTCGGGTTTCAATTGAAGCGAGAGGTCTGCGAACCTGCCGATGGCCGTGGATCGGCTGGCCTGTCCCAACGGTCCCTGGCCGGCGCTTGGACCAAGAGCGGGACGGAAGTGCCTGGGTCGCAAACCCTGTCACTGCGGCGACCGCCATAGGCGAATCGGTTCGCCGACCGCGAATCGCGAGCTTGCGGCTGCGCGCTTCTTTCCGCGACCCTGCGCCCGGCGTGTCAAACGGAAGAAATAAACGGCTCTGGACTTCAGTTCGATTCCGTAAAGGTGATGGAGGGGGTCTTTCCGGTCTTTCCTGAACAGCTGCCCAGATTCAGATTGTTCGTTTCGTATGTGAAGATGGCGCCGGATCTGCAGGTGGGGGCGGTTTTCGAGCCGTCCGTCAATGCAACGTTCACGGTGATAGTCGTGCCGGTGTTGAAATTGGCCTGGCTGCCGCCGCCATTGCCCAGCACGTTATATTCCGTGGCTTTCCAGGAACCGGCCAGACCGAGCACCGAGTCCGACCCGCTTTCGGCGTAGGCCTTGCTCGATGTGGTCAGTTGCACCGTGTCGTTGCCTCCGGAGGCATCGGTGCCAGACAGCTGAAGGTCAGCCAGCGCGGAAAGCTTCTGATGCGGGACGGCGACCGCGGAACTGGCGATCCAGCAGTTGAGGGCATACTGATTCCATCCCGTGGGGCACTCCGGTCCGTAGTTGATCGCCCAGTAGATCATGAATGCGCTGGATGTGCCGTTCTTGCCGCCGCCCTGTGCATATACGAATTGCTGCCAGCCGTCGCATTGCGGCGGGTACTGGGAAGTCGAGCAGGCCGATGTGGTGAAATATTGCGTGTTGAGCTGAAGCGAGTACTGGTCGGAAACGCCGATATTTTTTTCCGACTTCAGTCCGGTGATCGACGGAAAACTTCCAACCGCGCTGGATATGGGAGTGCTGACTCCGGCAGCGAAGTCATCGCCCCCCCCGGCGACCGGGCCATGCGCCGGCGCATAAGGACGATCCGGCGCCGTCGTGCATGCGACCTGCGTCCACGCGGTGCTTGGATATGTGGCCGTGAAACAGCCCTTGCCCGGCAACGCCGCGCTGGAAATCGACGCCCGCCAGGCCTCGTGAAGCCTGGCTTCGGCACTCTTCGATGCCGGAGCGGCCTGCGCCGCGGCCGCCGCCGACAGGCAGAGCAGGGTGCCCGCGCCAAGCGCCAGCACGGTGCGAAGTTTTGGCAGTCTGATGGGTCCGAAAATCATCGTTTTATTTCCTTTTTGGTCCGTCGCAGAGGCCGGCTGCAACCTGCACGGTCCGGTCGAATTGAATCGTTGGAGAGGACACCCCCCTCCCCGGCCTTCGGCCGGACCTCCCCCACGATGGGGGAGGAAAGAAAAGGGGCGCGCTATTGCTTTCCTCCCCCATCGTGGGGGAGGTGCCGAGCGCAGCGAGGCGGAGGGGGACGTGTTGCATCGAGGTGAGCGGAATCTGCTCTAGTCCGACTCGCTGAAAGAGATCGACGGCTTCTTTCCGCCCGCCGTCTTGCACGGGTTCAGGCCCAGATTGTTCGTTTCAAGGGTGAAACCGTCGTTTTCGCAGACGGGCGCGCTTGTCGAGCCGTCCTTCAGCTGGATCTTGATCTTGATCGTTGTGCCTGCATTGAAAACGGCCTCGGAGCCGCCGCCATCGCCGAAGATGTTATATTCCGCGGTGTTCCAGCCTTGCGCCAGATCGACGACGGAATCCGCCATGTTTACGGCGTAGGCGTTGTCCGATGTGGTCAGCTTCACCGTGTCGTTGCCATTGGCGACCGCGGATCCCTTCACCTGAATGTCTGCCAGCTCGGCCAGCGTTTGCGTAGGGACGTTGACCTGGTTGCTGTTCAAGACACAATCGTTCACGTACTGCCCCCACCCAGATGGGCAGGTGAATCCGTAATCGATCAGCCAGACTTCCATGAACGCGCCGCCGGGATTGCTGTAAACGAACTGCATCCAGGCGCGGCAGTTGGCGGGATCCGTGGCGCTCTGGCAGACCGGCGATACGTAATAGGACGAGTTGAGCTGAAGCGAGTAGGTGTTGGAAGAGCCGTCGTTGGTTTCCGACGTGAGCCCCTTGATCGATGGAAAGCTTGCCGCCGCCGAAGATAAGAGCGTGGCGGTCTCGGCCGCGTAGTCATTGCCGTTGCCGACGACAAAGCCGCTCGGCCCATGCGCCGGCAGGAAGGGACGGTTGGGCGGTTTCGTGCATGCGACCCGCGTCCAGACGGTGCTGGGATACGCGGCCGTGAAACACCCGCTCCCCGGCACCGCCGTGCTGGAAATCGATGCACGCCAGGCATCGTGAAGCCGGGCTTCGGCGGTCTTCGATGCCGGTGCGGCCTGTGCTGCCGCTGCCACGGACAGACAGAGCACGCCAGGCAAGCCGGCGCCGAGAAACCCGAGGCTGCGTTTCTTTGGCAGGGCGGTGAGTTTGATGCGTTTCACGATGTATCCCCTTTTGGTGGTCGCGGGCG
This sequence comes from Rhizomicrobium sp., assembly GCA_036266955.1. GTDB lineage: Bacteria > Pseudomonadota > Alphaproteobacteria > Micropepsales > Micropepsaceae > Rhizomicrobium. The sequence continues at coordinate 14,164 of DATAWY010000063.1, read as the reverse complement.
GTGCGCGGATTTCGTGGTGTCCGTCATAATTCGTGAAGGAGTGAGCAGGCGCTCATCGACACAATACGCAAGGCCCACCCGGACGGCGCTTTCGGGGAGAGCCTGCATGCGCACGGGAAATTCGATGACGCTTACCCGCTCGAGAGCTTTTAACTTGCCCCGCCCCGGCACCTTCGGTCAAGCAAGGACAGACCGGTATTCGCGTTGAACCGGTCATTCGGCAGGACGATCGCGGTGCCGGTTGGAGCGTCCTTATATCGCTACCGGTGACGGTTGCGGTCTGGCTGGCCACGAGTGTGGTGTTGTCTGAGCCGTTGCGCGCGGCGTGGTTGCCCGAATTCTATCTGCCGGTGCTGGTGGTCACTGCCGCGATGGTCAGCCTCAATCTTCTGGTGCAACGGCGGCCCGTCGAGACCCATGCCGCAGATTCAAGCGGGGAGCCGCAGCACGCCGCGCGGCCGGCGCCAATTCTGGCGCGGCTGCCTCCCCGGCTAAGGTCGGCCACGCTCTACGCCGTGCAGGCCGAAGATCACTACATCCGGTTCTACACCAGCGCCGGTTCCGATCTCGTCCTTCTGCGATTCTCCGACGCGTTGCGGGAATTGCGCGGAATCGAAGGCGCGCAGGTTCATCGTTCCTGGTGGGTTGCCCGCGATGCCGTGAAATCCTCGCGCAGGGACGACGGCAAGCTGTTTCTGGTCCTTGGCGACGGAACAGAAGCGCCCGTCAGCCGCAGTTACACGCGCGCGCTTCAGGCGGAGGGCTGGCTGTAGAGCAGATTCGGTTCAAGTTGCACCACGCGTCCCCTCCGCCTCGCTGCGCTCGGCACCCCCACGATGGGGGAGGAAAACAACTGCGCGCGCCATATGTCTTCCTCCCCATCGTGGGGGAGGTCCGGCCGAAGGCCGGGGGGCAGTCCTCATCTGCTTCATGCATTCAATTTTGTGCGCATCGATCAAACGCTCAAAGTCACTACCCGGGAATCAATCCCCCCGTTCGACTTTGCCGCCGCCGTCGATCGTCTGGGTGACTTGCGGATTTCCCCAGTAGCGGATCTTGCCGCCGCCATTGATCGCGGCCGTGAGTTTGCCGTCCGCCCGCACCCGGATGATGCCGCCACCGTCGACCGCGGCCACTGCCTTGTCGGCATCGATGGCCCGGGCGTCGATTGTCCCGCCGCCGTGAACGGCCAGCGCGAGTTTGCGCGGAGACGGGAAGCCGCCCGTGCCGTCGATCGCGCCACCGCCCGAGACGGCCAGCGCGTCGATGTTGCGCGTCGTGATCTCGATGTCCAGGTCATAGTGATGCGGGCAATCGTTGTTGCAGGCTTCGATGCGCAGCTTGCGCCCATCCTCCACCGTGAAGCGGGTGAACGCCGTGCTGCCCCGCACAAGCTGCACCCGCTGCACATTGCCGTGCTTCACGGTCACATGGCCGCCGCCTTCCAGCTCGATGCTGTCGAACGGGGCAACGCGAACGATCTGTTGCGCGAGAGCCGGCGCGGCAAGCGGGAGACCGATGGCAAGAACGGCGCACGGAAGGGCCGGGGAAAAGCTTCTCATCAGAGCTCCGGAGGCGAGGCTTCGAAGGCGCATCCTAACGCCGGCGGACTAGTTTGACCGCATGAACATTCGGCGCCCGCCCATGAACCGCCCTGCATGGCCCATGGAACCCGCGCAACCGCCGCGGCGTTGCCGAAACAGGAAAGGAGAATTCGTCATGGCCAAGACCACGCCCCGGCAGCGAAAAACCACCGGCCGGGTCATGCATGAATACAAACACGGCGAACTGGAGAGCGGCCGCTCCGGCAAGGCCGGCAAGGTCAAGAGCCGCAAGCAGGCCATCGCCATCGCGCTGAGCGAGGCCGGCGCGTCGAAATACAAGAGCAAATCGAAGAACCGCAAAGCGGAAAAGAAGAGCGAAAGAAAGGAAGCGCGCGGCAAGACCTACCAGCAGGAAAGGGAAGGCAAGTCCCACGTCGGCGCGCGCGGCCGGCGCGAAAGCAGCAAGGCGATGGGCGGCAAGAACGCAACGCACACGACCGCGCGCGGAAGGAAGGCAGCGCGCGCCCGCACCCGCGCCGACGGTCACACGAAGGAAGACTTGTACCGGAAGGCCAAGGCGCGCCACATCGAGGGCCGCTCCAAGATGAGCAAGCGCCAGCTCGAAAACGCGCTGCACCTGCACTGAGGCGCGCATGCGCCGCGCACCAGGTGCACCACGGAGGCACGGAGAACATGGAGTAATTTCCTGCGCGTAGGCGCGCCAATTCGCGTCTCCGTGACCTCTGTGTCTCCGTGGTGAATCCTTCTTGGCGCCTCGGCGACCTGGCGGGAAATCCGGCCATTGCAGTCATTTCCGCTCTGATACGATCCTCACGCCTCATCGGTCCGGGTCGGAGCCACGTCAGGCGCGGATGCGGACTGGGACGCCTTTCGAAGCGGGCGTCTTCGATTGCCGGTCGTGGTACCAGAGAGGAACCAGCGGGTTCATCTCGGGGTAATAGGCGCCGACGCAGCCGTCGGGCAACGAGAAGGGCGTCACCGCCAGGCCGCCCACTTCGCGGTGCACGCCGTCTTCCGCGTCGCTCACCAGCGAGACGACCTGGCCTTCGCTGAGTCCCGCACGGCGGATCTCTTCCGGATTGATGAGCAGCACGTCGCGCGTGCCTTCGATGCCGCGAAGGCGGTCGCTGTAGCCGTAGATCGTCGTGTTGAACTGGTCGTTGCTGCGCATGGTGATCAGCCGGAAGCGACCCGGCGCGTCCTTCACGCCGACGGCCGACATATTCTCCGGTGTCGTGAACTGCGCCTTTCCGCTCCTGGTCTTCCAGATGCGCTCGCGCGCGCTGTTGCCGCGATAGAAGCCGCCGGGTGTGAACAGGCGTTTGTTGAAGTCGCGGAACATCTGCGGATAGGTCTGCTCGATCAGGTCGCGGACCTTCGAATAATCGCCCACCCATTCGTCCCATTTCACTTTCGGATTGGGCGGGAGAGTCGCTTTCGCGATCCCGGCGACGATCGCAGCCTCGGAAAGCAGATGCTCGCTTGCCGGCTTGTGCTTGCCGACCGAACCGTGAATGCAGCTGAGGCTGTCCTCCACGGTGACGGTCTGCGGACCGCTCGCCTGTACGTCTTCTTCGGAGCGGCCGAGACAGGGCAACAGCCAGGCGGTTTCGCCATTTATCAGATGGCTGCGATTGAGCTTGGTGGCGATCTGCACGGTGAGGCGCATCTTCGTCCACGCCTCTTCCATCGCCGCGCGCTCGGGGATGGCACGCACGAAATTGCCGCCGAGGCCGATGAAGGCTTTGACCTTTCCTGCGCGCAGCGCCTCGCAAACCTCGACCGTGTTCATGCCTTTGTCGCGCGGCGGCTCGAAGCCGAACAATTCCTTCAGCCGGTCGAGCGGCACCAGTTCCGGCTTCTCGCTGATGCCGACGGTGCGCTGGCCCTGGACGTTGGAATGGCCGCGCACCGGCGAAATGCCTGCGCCGTCGCGGCCGATGTTGCCTTTCATCAGCAGAAGGTTGACGAACATCGCGATGTTCTCGAAGCCGTGAACGTGCTGCGTCAGCCCCATGCCGTAGATGCCGATGACACAGCGGGAGTCGATGTAAACCTGCGCGGCTTCGTGCAGCGCTTCGCGCGACAGCCCGGATTCCCTTTCGATGTCCGGCCACGCGCCGGCGCGCAGCTTGCCTGCGAATTCGTCGAAGCCCGCCGTGTGGCTGGCGATGAAATCCCGGTCGATCACATGCTGGTTGTACCCCGCTGCGAGCGCGTCCTCCGCTTCCAGCACATGTTTGCACAGACCCATCAGCGCGGCGATATCGCCGCCCGGTCTTACCTGATGATACTGACAGGAAATGCGCGTTTCATCGCCGGTCAGCATCTCGGTTAAATGTTGGGGATTGCGAAAAAATTCGAGGCCCTTTTCGCGCACGGGATTGAAGGTGACGATCTTCACGCCGCGCCGCACGCAATCCTGCAAATCATGCAGGAAACGCGGGCTGTTGGAGCCCGTGTTCTGTCCGAAGAAGAAGATCGCGTCGCAGAGCCCGAAATCGCGGTGCAAGACCGTGCCGACAGGCGCGCCGATCAGCTTCTTGAGCGCGACGGACGTCGTCTCGTGGCACATGTTGGAACTGTCGGGCAGGTTGTTATGGCCGTACAGCCTGGCGAACAGCGCGTAGAGATACGAGGTTTCCAGGCTGGCGCGGCCCGAGGCGTAGAAGACGGTGGATTTCGGATCGAGCGTCTTCAGTTCCCCGCCGATCCCATCGAAAGCTTCGTCCCAGCTGCAGGGGAGATATTTGTCGCAGCCGCGGTCGTAGCGCAGCGGATGGGTCAGCCGGCCCTGCTGCTCGAGATCGTAATCCTTCCAGCGGCGCAGCTCCTCGACGGGGTGCTTTGCAAAAAATTCCGGCGTGCAGCGGCGCGTCGTCAGCTCCCAGAGCGTCGCCTTGGCGCCGTTCTCGCAGAACTCGAAGGGGTGATAATCCGCGGGCTTGGTCCAGGCGCAGGAGACGCACATGAAGCCGCCCGGCTTGTTCTGCCGCATCAGCGTTTCGATCACGCCGGGCGTGTCGAGCTCGGCGCCCACAATCCTGGCCATGCCGCGCAACGATCCCCACCCGCCCGAGGGGCCTTCGTAATGGACCGTCGTTTCGCCGTTTTCGCGAGTTTTGGACATGGGCTGCCTCGGACCGGAGGTGACATGTTTCCGAATGCACGCTGTCCCGGTTCGTTCCGAAGAGAGCGCCGCGCGCAACTCCTATCTTGTGCCGGCCATCAGCGCAGTCGAGATCAACGGCATCAGCTTCAGGGAGCGCGACGGCGCCGCCACCAGCGGCGAGAGAGCGATCGACAACATTGGACTCGAAGCTGCCGAGATTGTGCCGGTTGAAGCGGCGTGATCCGGTCTTGGATCGGCACTGCGCGCCCTTCGACAGGCTCAGGGTGAGGAGATTTTTTTCTGCATAGGTATTGATGGCAGCAAAACTTCCCTCATGCTGAGCCTGTCCACCTTCGCTGAAGCTTCGGCGGGTCAATTGCGCATTCCTGTCCGCCGAAGCCTTGGCGAAGGCGGATCGAAGCACGCAGGGCACTGTCCCAGCCCTGGCAGTTTGAGGAAGCACCATGATCGAGCTTGTCATTCCGGCGCGGCGGAAGGATCTTGGAGGCTTTGAGGTGGGCCGTGTGCTTCCTTTCGCGGAGCGGCGGATGGTGGGGCCGTTCATCTTTCTCGACCACATGGGACCGGCCGATTTCGCGGCGGGACACGGCATCGACGTGCGGCCGCATCCTCATATCGGGCTTGCGACCGTCACCTATCTGTTCGAGGGCGAGATATTCCATCGCGACAGCCTGGGCTCCGCGCAGGCGATCCGTCCCGGCGAGGTCAACTGGATGACGGCCGGGCGCGGCATCGTGCATTCCGAACGCACCGCGGCCACCGTCCGCGCGCGGGCGAGCCGGGTGCACGGCTTGCAAAGCTGGGTGGCGCTGCCCGACGCGGCGGAAGAGACCGATCACTCCTTCGCGCATTATACCGCGGCCTCGCTGCCGACATTCGACGAGGACGGCGCGCGGGGAACGCTGATTGCGGGGACCGCTTACGGCTTGACCAGCCGCGTGGCGACGCTGTCGCCCATGTTTTATGTCGATCTCGAGCTTGCGGCGGGCGCACGCATCGCCCTGCCGGACGGGCATGAGGAGCGCGCCGCCTACATCGTCCACGGCCGCATCGAGTCGGGCGGAGCAGTTTACGACAAGGGTCATCTGCTTGTTTTTGGACAGGGCGAGGCAGCGATTGCGGCGGACGAAGACCCCGCGCGCGTCATGCTGCTGGGCGGCGCGAGCGTCGGTCCGCGCCACATCTGGTGGAATCTCGTCTCCTCGAGCCTCGACCGCATCGAAGCCGCGAAGGCCGACTGGCGCGCGGGCCGCATGAAATTGCCGCCCGGCGACGAGCGCGAATTCATCCCGCTGCCCGACGAGCCCCCGCCGCCGCCCACCGATCCGGTGTGACTCCGCTGCGGTAACGGGGCGCGTGTCGCCGATGGCCGGGCGCGCATGAAAAAGGCCCCCATGCCTTGCGGCATGGAGACCTGAACAGAAAGTCAACCGGCCAGCCTACGGCGCGGCGGGCGTGTATTTGGCGTTGACATGGAGCGTGTTTGCGACGCCTGCGTCGCCCTTGGGACAGTTCTTCTTCTTCATGCAGTAGGCGAAACTGCCGGCACTGGAGGAGACCGCGATCACATCGTTGTTGTTGATGCCCCATACCTGGGTGAGCGTGGACCCGGGATAATTGATATCGGTGAATTTTTTGGCTTTGATGTCGTAGACGAACCCTTGAATGACACCGCTTGAGTCCTCCCACTGGCCCGTCAGCAAACCATTGTCATTCAACCCTTCCACCACCGTGTACACGGCGTCGGGATAGTCGATGCTGGTCGCTTTTTTGCCCATGATCAGGAATCCGTGCATGGTGCCACTGCTGTCGAGGTACCAGCCGCCCAAGTCACCGGCGGTATCGATCGCACGCCCGGCATAGCCCGTATTCGAGATCGAGAGCTTGATGTCGCTCGTGTATTTGGATTTTTTCCCCAGATAGCCAACGTAATCGCCGCTGGTGTTGGTGTAGTCGCCTGCAAAAACGCCCGCCTTGTTTATTTCCTGGGCGAGCTGGGTGAGCTGAGTGCCCTTCATGGTGATGGCAGTCAGTTTCCCCTTTGCCGTCCGATACCACTCGTCCAGCGTTCCCGTATCGTAGCCGTCGGTGATGCTGCCGTCGTTGATGCCGCGAGGCTCCGTGGCGCCACCCGGATCATCGAAGCTCGTGTAGTCCTTACCATCAAAGGGGCCGATAAATCCATGATCGTTTCCGCTGGCATCCAGGTAGGATCCTGTGGTGACGTTCGTGTCGTTGATGCCGAAAAGAGTCATTCCCGTGCTGTTTTGTACCGGAACGACGGCCACCCAGGTGCCTCCTTTGGCGAGGGCCGGCGACGCGGCCATGAGCAGGCTGGCCGCGGCAACCGCATTCAACAGAGTATTGCGCATTTTGTGTCTCCCCGAAGGTTGGAAATGAAATTGTCGAACGATGAAATCACCGGCCCATCGCGAAGTCAACGGACAGACTGCGCCGTTGGACGGGAAGAAAAACGTGAGTGTTGCGCTCGATCCGGCGCGGCGCAAGGATGTGGGCGGGTTCGAGGGCGGCCGTGTGCTGCCGCTCGCGCACCGGCACATGGTCGGACCGTTCATCTTTCTTGGCCACATCCCTTGCCGGAAGAGCCCTCTCTCCCAGCCTGACCGAATCCGGCCAGCCCGCGGCTCGCCAGCACGGGGGCCATTGACAAGCCGCTCTCCCGGGACTTGGATTCCCGTCCAACTCTTTACAGGGGGTACCAATGTCCAAAAAAGCACTGATGATTTCCGCGGCGCTCGTGGGCCTGATTGCCACGGGACCGGCCTTGGCCGGCAAGGGTTCGCTCTACACATTGCCACCGGTGTCCAGCAGCCTCGAAACGATCTCGTTCGGCGTCAACGACGGCCTGACCGTCACCGGAATGTACATCGACAGCAGCGGCAACCAGCACGGATTCGTCGGGCCGGCCGACGGCAGCGACTATACGAGTTTCGACGATTCCGGCGGCGTCACCGAACCTCGCGGTATCAGCGCCAAGGGTCTGATCACCGGGTACGACACGGCGTCGCTGATTCCCTGGGAGCGGGCTGTGAAGGGGAAGATCACGACAATCACCATGGACGGCAATGCGCTCAACAACCCCGCCCAGGGAATCAACAAATCCGGCACTTTTACCGGCAACTATGACAACACAAGCGGCACCAGTGTCGGTTATCTGGGCAAGAAGGCGAAATATGTGAGCTCCTTCAAGCTCAAGGGCATCACGAACACCGGCTATGCCGGACGCGGAATCGATGATGCGGGGGACATCGTCGGCTGGTATTACGACAGCAGCGGCATCCAGCACGGATTCCTGCTCAGCGGCAAAAAGGTCACGACCATCGATGATCCGGGCGGCCCCACCACTCCCGAAGGTATCAACAACAAGGGCGAGATCAGCGGTCTCTACACCGACACGTCCGGCAATCGGCATGCGTTCACCTACGAGGTCAAGACGAAGAAATTCAGCGAGATCAAGATTTCTGGCTCGACCTTTGTGGAGGGCTGGGGTTTGAACGACGACGGCGTCGTGTCGGTGGACGGGCTGGACAGCACCACCGGCTATTATGTCGGCTACCTCTATTGTCCATCGGCGAAGGTCTGCCCGAGCGACGCGGCCCGGGCTCCGCAGATTCCCGTTCTGCACCGAACCACGTCGAGACTGCCCCTGATCGTTCCCTGATCCGGGCGAAAATGCTGTAACCGCGCCCTCTCCTTTCGCGAGGAGAGGGCGTTGGTCTTTGGGCCGGAGCCGGAAAAAGTCGACGCTTTCCGGGTGCCCCCTTTTCGGCCGCGTCCGGCGGCCCGATATTGGTGTCATGTGGAAGTTGCCCGGCGGCACGTCGATCCATCTCCCCGCGGTGGTCGCGCGGCATGCCCGCATCGTCGATGAGGGCTTCTGGGCGAAGCTGCTGCGGGGGGCCGGGCGCATTCCTTTCGCCGAAGATCTCGCGGCCGCATATTTCTGCGTCATCGATCCCGCGACACCTGGCCGGGTGCGGGGCGTGCTGCTGGTGGCGCTCGCCTGGTTCGTGGTGCCCGCGGCGGTGATGCCGGAGTTTGTCGCGGTGCTCGGTTTCACCAACGAGATCGCCGTGACCGCGATCGCGGTGCGCATGGTCCGCAAGCACCTGAAGGCGCAGCATTACGTGCGCGCCCGCGCGGCGCTGGGGATTCCAGATCTGCCGGCGGCGGGGTGACCAAAACGCGCCGGCGTGCTTCACGGGAAACACAGGGGGAAACAGACAATTCTCCTGTTTTGCACCCTGTTCGCTCCTGTTCCGCTCCACGCTTCCGAATGCGAAGCCATTGAAATCATTGGCCGTTTGCCGTGAACTGGGGCAGCGCCGTCAAAAATCCCTGTATTTGCCTGATAAACAGGAGCGAGGTCGCATATGCCGTTCCGGAATCTCGAAGACGAGCACCCGACTTTCGTCACCCATCTCGAGTGTTCCGCGACCGGCGAGCGCTACGAGGCCGACAGGGTTCACGGACTGTCGCGTGCGGGAAAACCGCTGCTGGTGCGCTATGCGCTGGATCTGGTCAAACAGGCTCTGACGAAAGACAGGCTCGCCTCGCGGCCGTCCGATCTGTGGCGCTACCGCGAACTGCTGCCGGTCCGGCATGCCCGCAACATCGTCAGCCTGGGCGAGAGCATGACGCCGCTCATCCGCATCCGTGGCGAAAAAGGCGGAGAGCTTCTCGTCAAGGATGAGGGGCGCCTGCCGACCGGCTCCTTCAAGGCGCGCGGCATTGCGCTCGCCGTGTCCATGGCGAAGGAGTTCGGGCTTACCAGCCTTGCGATGCCGACCAACGGCAATGCGGGCGCGGCGCTGGCCGCCTATGGCAGCCGCGCGGGGATGCGCACCGTGGTGTTCTGTCCGGACGACACGCCGGAGATCAATATCCGCGAGATCGCGGCGCAGGGCGCGCATGTCTATCGCGTGAATGGCTTGATCGATCAGTGCGGCAAACTCGTCGGCGCAGGCCGCGAAACAGCCGGATGGTTCGATATGTCGACGCTGAAGGAGCCCTACCGAATCGAAGGCAAGAAGACGATGGGCCTGGAACTCGCCGAACAGCTGGGCTGGGACGTGCCGGATGTAATTTTCTACCCCACGGGCGGCGGCACGGGGCTGATCGGCATGTGGAAGGCTTTCGCCGAACTCGAGGCGATCGGCTTCATCGGCGCCAGACGACCGCGCATGGTGGCGGTGCAGGCCGCCGGCTGTGCGCCCATCGTGCGCGCCTTCGAGCGCGGCGAAACCCATGCCCCACGCTGGGAGAATGCGCACACCATGGCTTCGGGCATCCGTGTGCCTTCGGCGATTGGTGATTTTCTCATTCTTGCGGCGGTGCGCGAGAGCGGCGGCTACGCCATCGCGGTGGACGACGAAGAGATCGCCGCAAGTCTGAACGATGTTGCGCAGGGCGAGGGATTGCTCTTGTGTCCCGAGGGTGCTGCCACGCACGCGGCCTGGCGGAAATCGCTGCGCGAGGGCCGAATCGGCGCGAGCCAGCGTGCCGTGCTCTTCAATTGCGCCAATGGGCTCAAGTACCCGCTGCCGCCGGCGGAACAGTGGCTCGACGTGAACGCCGCGATCGATTTCACCCGGCTGTGACTCGCGGCGCACCGGGCGTATCATCGCGATGATGGCGCTTCATCGCAGAGCGTGGACATGCTGAGGGTTGACGCGCGCCGGGTGGCGGGCTGGCTGGTGAGCGCAGCCATAATATTTGCGACTCTGGTTGTCGGGCGACCGCTGCTGGTGCCCCTGGCTTTCGCCGTGCTGATCTGGGCGGTCCTGAACGCACTCACCGATGCGTTGAAACGCCTGCGCCTGCCGCCTGCGCTGGCCTGGACAAGCTCCCTTCTGTTGATCGCGGCGGCGCTCTATCTGATCGCGCGCATTCTCGGCAATGAAGCTGACGCGGTGACGGCGCAGGCGCCGGACTATTTTGCCAAGCTGCAGCGGCTGACGGACTCCGTGCTCGGCTTTCTCCATCTGGCCCGGGCCGCCACTTTCAACGATATTTTCAACGCTGCCAATGTTGCCGGCGCGATCGCTCACGTCGCGGCTTCGACCGGCTCCTTCCTGTTCACACTGGCGATGATCGTCGCCTATGTCGGCTTTCTGCTTGCGGAGCAGCCCCACCTGCCGGAAAAGCTCGCGCAACTGCAGAAGGATGAGACGCGGCGCAACGAGGCGGGACAGGTCATTCACGCGGTCGCACACCAGGTGCAGGCCTATCTTGGCGTGTGCACGTTTCTGAGCGCGATCATGGCGGCGGCCACCTATGCGCTGTTGCTCGCAATGCATGTGAGCTTTGCCGGCTTCTGGGCGCTCGTCCTGTTCCTCGCGACCTACCTTCCGACGATAGGTGCCGCGGCGGTGCTTCTGCCGGCGCTGATGGCCCTGCTCCAGTTCGGAACGTTTGCGCCGTTCGTGATCATTGCCGCCACACTGGGCGTGTTGCATTTCGTGCTCGCCAATGTTGTGAGCACGATCATGCTTGGGCGCACGCTCAATCTCAGCCCGCTCGGAATCATTTTGTCGCTGACGTTCTGGGGCCTGATCTGGGGAATTTCCGGCCTGTTCCTCGCGGTGCCGATTACCGGCGCATTTGCGATCGTGTGCCGGCATTTCGACGGGCTGAACTGGGTGGCGATTGTGCTGGCCGGCCCGGAAAGAAAGCACAGCAAACCCTCCCGCTCCGCGCCATCGCGCGTAACATAACCGGAGCCGAAAGGGCGCAGCCGCAGCTGCGCCCTTGCTTCGCCCGAGCGGTCAGACCGCTTCCTTCAATTCCTTGGAAGGCCGGAACGAGACTTTCTTGCTGGCCTTGATCTTGATGGCCTCGCCGGTCGCGGGATTGCGGCCCATGCGCGCGGCCCGCTTGCGGACGGAGAGAATCCCAAGACCGGTAATGCGGATGCGCGCACCCTTCTTCAGATGTTTGGTAGTAACCGAAACAAACTCATCGAGAATTTCTCCGGCCTTCTTGTTCGAAAGTTCGTGTTTCTTGGCGATGTCCGCAGCGATCTGCTTCATCGACACGTTCTCGACCTTGGCTTTCGACGACGCGGCGGGCTTGCCCGCGGCAGGCTTTTCCATGTGTTTCACCCTCGAAAAAAACGAATCAGACCGAGGATTTCTACACGATTTGCAAGGTTTGAGGCATGGGGGATGTAAAAAAAACATTGGAAAATCGGGCTTTGGGCCGCGGTCAGGCCGGCTTTCCGGTGAGGCGCATATCGACGAGGCCGGTGCGCTCCCACAGGCGAATATCCAGTCCCGCGCCTGCGGGCACAAGCCGCAGGCGGTAATCATCGATACGGGCGACCTCGTCATAGTCCAGTTCGAAGGCGCCATCGGCCCACCATCCGAGCAGCGCGACCCGGTGGCCGGTGGCCGGATCCACGGAAAGTCCGGGCACGCCGTCCATTCCCACCGGATGATCGCCGATCGTGCCGTCCGCAAACCCCAGACGCGCAGATACCCTGTCGTCCGCCGTGATGGACAGCCGGAGTGTCCGCAGACCAAGGGAATTGTCGCCGAGAACCCAGGTTCTGCCCGCGATGGCGTAGGCCCATCGGGGGGGAGGCGCCGGATTACGGGCACGCGGGGGCTGGGCTGCAGCCCCGACCGCTTCAGCAAGACGGGCGTCTCCGGAGGCGTTGGCCGGCAAGGGGACATCGGATCTTACTGCGGCGGCCAGCAGGGGTGCGACGGCATTGGCGTCGGCTCCGCCTGCCGTCACCACCTCGACCAGGTTTTCTGCCGGTGTCACGGTGATCCTCTGTCCGCCCCGACCATTCGCTTCGAAATCGAACGGCGTGTGCGACGGATAGAGCCAAAAGCCATAGCCATAATCGATTCCGGGCTGCACCTTCGCGTGTGGCGTCAGTGCCTCGGAGAGATAGGTTTCGGGAACGATCTGGCGCCCCTCCCAGCGACCATGATGCAGCCACAGATATCCGAGCTTGGCAGCGTCGCGCGGCTGAAGCTCCAGATCGGCAAAACCGTGCGAGATGCCGTTGGGGTCGGCGGGCCACACCGCCCGGGTAATTCCAAGCGGCTCAAAGATCGCTTCCCGCGCCAGATCATATGCGCTGGTGTCCATGACCTTCGTCAGCGCGGCCGAGACCAGATGCATATTGCCTCCGCAATATTCAAACACCGCACCTGGCTCGGAAACCTGTGGCCGGTCGAGCATGAAGGCCACCCAGTCGGGACTGTGCTCCATTTCAAGCAGAAGGTTCTCGCCCGGACGCCCAGCGCAATCGAGTCCGGACGTCATGCTGAGAAGATTTGCCAGTGTGATCCGGGATTTGCGCGGGTCGCCGTCGCCGGGCCGTTCGCCAGGAAAGGTAGCGAGGACCGGTTGTTCCAGCGTGCCGATCCTGTGCTCGGCTTTTGCGATTCCGACAAGCGTCGATATCACGCTCTTGGTGACGGACGCGAGATTGTGAGTCTCATTGTCCTCGAACGGAAAGAAGTAGGCGTCCAGGACCACATAGCCGTTCCGCTCCATGAACAGGCTGTGGATGGGAATGCGTTTCGCACGAATGGTTTCGATCGCATTCGCCAGGGCGTTGGAATCGATTCCCTGGGCTTCGGGTGTCGAAAACGACCAACCCTTCGTGGGCCAGACCTGAGCGGGTCGATATACTGTGGGCAGCGGGGATGGTGCGCAGGCTGAAACAAATGCGCAAAGAGCACCGGCGTACCATGCTTTGCGGCTCAATTCATCCCGTCCAACCAGGTGCTATCGTGTGGGCACGGGATGCTCGCCGCGGTAATCGTAGAAGCCCCGGCCCGTCTTGCGGCCAAGCCAGCCGGCTTCCACGTATTTCACGAGAAGCGGGCAGGGCCGGTATTTGGAATCCGCAAGACCTTCATAGAGAACCTGCATCACCGACAGGCAGGTGTCGAGACCGATGAAATCGGCAAGTTGCAGCGGTCCCATCGGATGGTTGGCGCCCAGCCGCATCGCCGTGTCGATCGCCTCCACATTGCCTACGCCCTCGTACAGCGTATAGACCGCTTCGTTGATCATCGGCAGCAGGATGCGGTTGACGATGAAGGCGGGAAAATCCTCCGCCGCGACCGGGGTCTTGCCGAGCTTCAGCGCCAAGGCGTGGATGGTCTGAAAGGTCGGCTCGTCGGTGGCGATGCCGCGGATCAGTTCGACGAGCTGCATCGCCGGCACCGGGTTCATGAAATGCATGCCGATGAACCGCGTCGGCCGGTCGGTGGATGCCGCGAGGCGCGTGATCGAGATCGACGAGGTGTTGGAGGCGACGATCGCGTTGGCGTTCAGTTCCGGCACCAGCCTGGTATAGATCTCGCGCTTCAAATCCTCGCGCTCGGTCGCGGCCTCGATCACCACGTCGCAGCCGTTGAGCGGCTTGAAGTCGGAGCCGGTGCGGATGCGTTTCATCGCGGCGTCCTTTTCCTCCTCG
>DATAWY010000062.1:0-3287 GCA_036266955.1 Rhizomicrobium sp. | reverse complement strand
CCGCGCTGCGTCGCATCGCGAATGGACGCAACAAGCTCGGCATCGAGACGATCCTCAAACAGCGCGCGGTACGTATTTCGCCGTGCTTCCGGCGTCGGTCCAAGCCCGGCATAAACCGGATGATCGCTGAGAAGCGGGTCGTTCTCGCCGAGCGCGTTGTGACGAAAGCTCGACCAACGATAATCGGCCGCGCTCACCACCATGTGCGCTAGGCAAGCGGATTGGCTTCGATGTAGCGATGGCAGGTGAGCACGTACCCATCGCTGTCCAGGATCGTCGAGCGATAGCGCCCTTCCCACAGCGTACCTGTCCGGCGGTAGCTGCCATTGACATGGGCAACATAGCGCCGGCCCAGAGACTGCATGAGCCGCGGCAGAGAAACGGCGTGCGGCGCAGTCAAAAGAAGGTGAACATGATTGGACATCAGAACGTAGGCATGCACGAGCACGCCTCTGACGCGCGCAGCCTCCGCCAGCCAGTTCAGATAATACCGCCTGTCGGAGTCCTCGAAGAAGATCGCCATGCGGTCGTTGCCGCGCTGAATGACGTGATGCGTCTCGCCTCCCGCCAGCAGCCTGTGCCGTCGTGCCATGCATCCCTCCGTCCTCGCATAGAGAACGTATCAGGAACATCGTTTGAAGTAAATGACTCTGGCTCCTTTTTTCTTCACTCCGCCACGCGGCATCCTTCGAACTCGCGCGGGTGCGTTGAGGCGGAGAGGGCCGGTGTTGATCCTGGCACCCGATTGCTGTCAGGCGTGGGACATTAAACGAACGCTCGCGCGCGCTTGAGTAGTCCACGAAACTGGCTTACAGATACGCGAGCCTAAAAACCGAATTGTCTTTCACAGCCTTTCCACACAGACGTTGAAAAGCGAAAATCAATCAGGAATATCAGCGCGTTAGGTTTGGACGTCCCGCACGCAAATCCTGTTGCCGGCGACACGTGATGGTTCAAGTCCGGTCAGGGACACCAAGGTCCGGACGCGGCAGACCGGCGCAAGGGCGATGAAGAGACTTCGGCTGGACAACATGGCGTCCCACAATACTCCCAAACAGAAGGCGCCGATCGAACCCGAACGTCGCACGGCCGAAATCGGCAATTTCGCCGCAGGACAGCTTCAGGCTGCCAGAATTCTGAACATCATTATTGGCATCATCGGTCTGGCAAGCATAGCGGCGCTTGTTTTCCTCACCTTGACAATCGAAGAAGCCAATCGTGCCTGGGTGGGGGTCATCTGGGATCAGGCTCACTCCGAAGGAACCGACCTGTATTTTCGCATCCGGCTTGTGAATTTCGGACGCGAGCCGGCGACACGCCTCACCTACAGCGAATATCCGATCTATTTCATCCCCTTGCCGAACGGGCTCGCCCCTGGGAATATCAGCTGGCAGCAAGTCCACGACTGCACAGCGCAGGAGTCGAACCCGCGCGGAATGGTTGTCTATCCCGTTCCCGAAGCCAGCACGGACAATCCCTCGCTCGATATCCCGATTCAGCGCACCATCGAGTCCCAGATGGGCATCAAAGGCATGCTGCAGGGAACGCAGGCTGCAGTCGTGTCGGGTTGTATTGCGTACAACAGCTTCCTGGGCACCCACCACGCCGAATACTGCTTCGTCGAGAGGAGGCAGTTGGATGGGACCATCCGCGCCGGCACCTGCCCGCTCGGAGCTTACGCGGACTGAGGGCCACTCTGCCCGTCGCGTAGCGCGAGAGAGATCGAGGTCGCGGGCGGTCGCGTGAATGCGTGGCTGGACCAACATTCACCTGGGCGTACCCGCAGCGCACAACCGTCTGGACACCAGTCGGACGGTAAACGTTGGCCCATAGAGGAAAAGGAGCCAGAGTCATTTTGGCGGGTTCCCCGACGGGCGCGAATTGCGGATCAGAGCGGCAGGGGGCTTTCGGCTTCTGGCGCTATGACCTTCGGCTTTGGCGGCCGGCCGCGGCGCGGGACATCCACCGCCTTTCTGCCGAGCATCGCGGCGATCTGGCTGCGAAACCGTTCGCTACCCGGAACCCAGCCCCGCTGCGTCGCGTCTCGAATGGACGCAACAAGTTCCTCATCGAGCCGATCCTCGAACAGCGCGCGGTATGATTTCCGCACTCTGGCTCCTTTTCTTACAGCCGCATCCTTCGCCACGGCCCGGGCCGCCGACTTCGAAATCGGTCCTTTGCGCGTATCGCCGTCGCGCCTCCGGCTACGCGATTTCATTCCCGCTCCCAGTGCGCGGGAACGGCAATGGTAATATGTTATGTACGACCATACAGAGGTGCAGCATGGTGCATATGGTGACGTCAGCCGGCCGGATGTCGTGGCACTCGTGGAGGAAGCGGCAAATCGCCTGACCGGCGGCAACAAGACCGAGGCCGTGGCGCTCGGGATGCGCAAATTGCTCGAGAGCGAAAGCCGCGACGGCTCTTTGTTCGGCGCCCATTCCGGCTCGGTGAAAATCCGCGAAGACGTGGACCTTCTCAAGCCGGTTCTGGATGTCGTTCCCGATGCCCAATCCGGACGCGAGATCGCGCGTTGCGCGCGACGCTTCTTCTCGATACCCATATCGCTCTGTGGCTGGATTCGGGTGACGCGAGCCTGAAGGACCAGACCCGGCGGAAGATCGACGAATGCTGGCATGCGGGCGGTACGCTTCTGCTGAGCGCCGTCAGCGCATGGGAGATCGCCCTGCTCGCGGATTTGAGTCGCGTCGCGCTCGATCTTCGCGCCGCGGATTGGATTGCGAGGTTTCTCAACCGCCCCGGTTTTGCACCCGCGCCGCTGATCCCCGGGTCCGCCGCGCGCGCCTACCACATGAAACCGTTCGCGCATTGCGATCCGGCCGACCGTCTCCTGATGGCGACGGCCATGGAACTGCACTGTCCGCTCGTCAGCTACGACAGGAACATCGCCCATTTCGCGAAGAGGCACGGCCGCCGCTTCGGCCTTGCCGTCATTGCCTGAACGAACTGTTCCCGTCGGAGAACGTTGCCGTCTCCGAATTATGAATTCCGAGAAAAAGAGAAAAACGAAAAGAGAAAAACGAGCCAGAGTCATTTTGGCGCCCGCTCCGTTTGACGCGGGCCGGCGCATCAGAGCGGCAGCGGGATTTTGGCCTCTGATGCTGTGACCTTCGGCTTTGGCGGACGGCCGCGGCGCGGCGCTTCCACGGCCTTTCTTCCGTGCATCGCCGCGATCTGGCTACGGAACCGTTCGCTACCCGGAACCCAGCCGCGCTGCGTCGCATCGCGAATGGACGCAACAAGCTCGGCATCGAGACGATCCTCAA
>DATAWY010000061.1:0-19779 GCA_036266955.1 Rhizomicrobium sp. | reverse complement strand
CGCCTCGGTCTCGAGCTGAAATCTGTTCACGCCGACGATCACGTCTTCGCGGCGGTCAACGCGTGCCTGGCGGCGCGCCGCGGCCTCCTCGATGCGCAGCTTTGGCACGCCGGCCACGGTGGCGCGCGTCATGCCGCCCATCGCTTCCACCTCGTTGATCAGCGCCTGCGCGTGGATAGCCAGCGAATGGGTCAGCGCTTCGACATAATAAGATCCGCCGAGCGGATCGACGCTGCGGGTCACCTGCGTCTCGTGCTGGATGATCAGCTGGGTGTTGCGGGCGATGCGGGCGGAGAATTCCGTCGGCAGCGCGATGGCTTCGTCGAAGGAATTGGTGTGGAGCGATTGCGTGCCGCCAAGCACGGCGGCCAGCGCCTCATAGGCGGTGCGCACGATATTGTTATAAGGATCCTGTGCCATCAGCGAGACGCCGGAGGTCTGGCAATGGGTGCGCAGCATCTGCGATTCGGGTTTCTTCGCGCCGAAATCCTTCATGATGCGCGCCCAGAGGAGGCGCGCGGCGCGGAGCTTGGCGATCTCCATGAAGAAATTCATGCCGATGCCGAAGAAGAAAGAAAGCCGCGGCGCGAAGGCATCGACATCGAGGCCGCGCGACAAAGCGGCGCGGACATATTCCATCCCGTCGGCCAGCGTGAAGCCGAGTTCCTGCACGGCGGTCGCGCCGGCTTCGTGCATGTGATAGCCGGAGATCGAGATGGAATTATATTTGGGCATGCGCTTGGCCGTATAGGCGATGATGTCGGCGACGATGCGCATCGAGGGTTCGGGCGGATAGATATAGGTATTGCGGACCATGAACTCCTTGAGGATGTCGTTCTGGATGGTGCCGGAAAGCTTCTCCGGCGGCACGCCCTGCTCTTCCGCGGCGACGATGAAATCGGCGAGCACCGGAATGACCGCGCCGTTCATGGTCATGGAGACCGACATTTTATCGAGCGGGATGCCGGCGAACAGGATCTTCATGTCCTCGACGCTGTCGATGGCGACGCCGGCCTTGCCGACATCGCCGGTCACGCGGGCGTGGTCGCTGTCGTAACCGCGATGCGTCGGCAGGTCGAAGGCGACCGAGAGGCCCATCTGACCGGCGGCGAGGTTCTTGCGGTAGAAGGCGTTCGACTCCTCGGCGGTCGAGAAGCCGGCATATTGGCGGATGGTCCAGGGGCGGCCGGCATACATGGTCGCCCGCACGCCGCGCAGGAAGGGCGCGAAACCCGGCAGGCTGTCGCGCCCTTCGAGGCCATCGAGGTCCGCCGCCGTGTAGAGCGGCTTCACGTCGAACCCCTCGGGCGCGTGCCAGACGAGGTCGCCGGGCTTGCGGTCCTTCAGCTCCCTTGCGGCCAGCGCCTCCCAGGTTTTGGGCCCGCCATCTGCCATGCGCGTCCTCCCAACGGGAACACCAAGTATCGTTGGCCCGTGAGACGGCAGCAAGGGTGGGGGTCCGCTTACACGAAATCAGCCATGGTGGTGGGGTGAAAAGAAAGCTTAACGCGGACGGCGCAGAGGTTGCACAGTGGACGCTGAGGGTTTTGGCGCGCTTCGCGCGTATTTTTCCCTGCGTCCCTTGCGCATCCTCCGCGCCCTCTGCGTTGAGCTTTCCGATCGGGACACGAGTCGGCCCTGCCGAAAGACAGGTACCGGTGTCACGGTAGGTTCATTCATCCGTCATCGAACTTTCCGTCCACGGAGTATATGGATTGACCCTTGGTGGCCACGCCCATAAATTGACGGTGCTCCTGCATCTTGGGTCCTCAGCTACTTGACAAACAATATTTTGGACGAGAACAAATCGCGATATTGATTCTGTTAGTGATTCGGACATGTTTTGTTCTTGATAAGTTCACGTATTCCCCAGGTCATCCACAGACCCCTCCGGAATCCATCCACAAATCCTTTGAGGTACCGCACGCAAACGCCCTTTGGTTGAAGAACTCGGGACAAGCCACAGCGGCGGTGCAGGAAATCCATCCTACAAGCGCGCTCCGGGGCTCTTGCACCGGCGCGGCAAACACACGATCTTTCGCAAGCGATGATCGCACGTCACATGGCCCGTGGCGCAGTTGCGTTCGCCGATCGCGGACGCGTCAGCGCGATATTGGGCCCCACCAATACCGGCAAGACCCATTTCGCGATCGAGCGCATGCTCGCGCACCGGTCGGGGATGATCGGCCTGCCGCTGCGTCTGCTGGCCCGCGAAGTCTATGAACGGATAGTCCGCATCAAGGGCGCGGCGGCCTGCGCCCTCATTACCGGCGAAGAGAAGATCGTGCCGCCGCAGGCGCAATATTTCGTCTGCACGGTCGAGGCGATGCCTCTCGACCTGCGTACCGTCTTTCTCGCGATCGACGAAATCCAGCTTTGCGGGGATCCCGAGCGCGGGCACGTCTTCACCGATCGGCTTCTGCACGCACGCGGCGAAGACGAAACCCTCTTCCTGGGCGCCGAGACCATGCGGGGCGTGATCCAGCGCTTCGTTCCGGAGGCGCAATTCATCACGAGGCCGCGCTTTTCCGATCTCGCCTGGACCGGATTCAAGAAGCTCACCCGGCTGCCGCGCCGTGCTGCCATCGTCGCGTTTTCGGCCGAGGACGTTTATGGGATCGCGGAACTGGTGCGCCGCCAGCGCGGAGGTGCCGCGGTCGTGCTGGGCGCGCTCAGCCCCCGCACCCGCAACGCGCAAGTTGCCCTCTACCAGTCCGGCGAAGTCGATTTCCTCGTGGCCACCGATGCCATTGGCATGGGCCTGAATATGGATATCGACCACGTCGCCTTCGCCGCGCTGGAGAAGTTCGACGGCGTGGGCGTGCGGGCACTCAAGCCCGAGGAACTCGGCCAGATCGCCGGGCGCGCCGGCCGCCATATGAATGACGGCACCTTCGGCGCGACCGCGGATTGCGAGGCGCCCGATAAGGAAACGATCGCCCGCATCGAGGGTCACCGCTTCGAGCCGGTTCGCCATTTGCAGTGGCGCAATTCCGCGCTGAGCTTTCGCTCGCTGGCCGAACTTGGCCGGAGCCTCGAAACGCCGCCGCCGCTGAAGGGTCTCGTGCGGGCGCGGACGGCGATGGACGCGGCCTGTCTGCGCGTACTGAGCGCCTGGGACGAAATTGCCGGCAGCGCCACGCATCCCGCTTCCGTCAGGCTGCTCTGGGATGCCTGCCAGCTTCCGGATTTTCGCAAGCTCTCCGTCGACGAGCACGCCCGCCTCGTCCAGCAAATCTACCTGCATCTGATGAGCCCGGAAGCGGCGCTGCCGGAGGACTGGATCGCGCGCCACGTTGCAAGGCTGGACGACACGGAAGGCGATGTGGCGACGCTGTCGGGAAGGCTCGCGCAGATCCGCACCTGGACCTATGCGGCGCACCGTCCCGGCTGGGTGAGAGACGCAGCGCATTGGCAGGAACAGACCCGCGCGGTCGAAGACCGTCTCTCCGACGCCCTGCATGAAAGGCTCACCCATCGTTTCATCGACCGCCGCGCCGCCATCCTTCTGCGAAGCCTGCGCGACGATGAGCCGTTCGATTTCAGGCTCGACGATTCGGGCGCAGCGCTGATCGGCGGAGAAGTCATCGGCAAGCTTGACGGTTTCCAGTTCGTGCCCGATGCGCGTGCCGAAGGGCTGCACGGACGGGCGCTTCGCAGCTTTGCCCAGAAGGCCCTCGAGGGCGAATATATTGCGCGCACCCGCCGTCTCGTCGAGGCCGATGATTCCCATGTCAGCCTCAGCGAGCATGGGCGGTTGTGGTGGGAAGGCGCCATTGTGGGGCGGCTGGCCCGAAGCAGTTCGGCGCTCGCACCGGATGTCTTGCTGGTCTGTGACGACCAGCTGCTGCCCGAGCTGCGTGACATGGCCGTCGCCCGTTTGCGCAGCTGGGTTGGCGCTCGCATCGAGACCCGCCTGGCGCCGCTGATTGCGCTTCGCCGTGCGGCCGACGCCAAGCCGGGCTCGCGCGACTCGCTGCCGGCTGCTGCCCGCGGCGTCGCCCATCAGCTGTGCGAGGGATTGGGATCGCTGGATCGCGACCGCGCCCTGCTGCCTCCGGACATCAGGGCTGCACAATTCGCGCTGGCGCGATTCGGCGTGAGGTTCGGCCGCCATTCCGTTTTCCTGCCGTGTCTTTTGCGGCCGCAGGCGGTGTCGCTCCTGGCCCTTTTGTCCGGCGTGTGGAGCGGCACGGACAGGATTCCCGCTCCACCGCCCCCTGGAGTCACCTCCTTCGAGCCCGATCCCTGGTTGTCCGACCAGTTCCTGGCAGCGGCAGGGTTCCGCCGTCTGGGAGATCGCGCCGTGCGCCTGGACATTCTGGAGCGGCTCGAAGGCGTGCTCGAGACCGCGGTTCACTCCGGCGCGCGGTCCGAATCAGTTCTCACACAACTGGTTTCGCTCGTCGGTTCCAGCGCCGCTGTGCTTGAAGCCATTCTCGCGCGGATGGGCTGGAACCGGCTCGCGGTCGGCACCGAGGAGGCGATGCATGTCTGGCGGCGGCAGACCGTGAGATCGGAACCGCAGCCCGGCAAGCCGAGGAAATCCACGAAAAAACGGCCGCATTCTCCGTTCGCGGAGCTTTCGGCCCTGATACCGGTGGACTGACCCGTGCGGGAACGCATCCGGATCGACAAATGGCTGTGGCACGCGCGGTTCTACCGCTCCCGTGTCCTGGCGCAGCAGGCGTCCGCATCCGGCCTCATTCGTGTGAACGGAGTCCGCGTGGAAAAGCCGAGCGCGGGTGTGGGACCCGGCGATATCGTGACGGTGCCGCGCGGGCGGGAGATACTGGCTGTGCGGATCGAAGGAATTGCGGAACGCCGCGGAGGGTCCGCCGACGCGCAAAAACTCTACAGGATCGTGGATGGGAGCCTTCTTGATCGCGCGGTCGCGCCGTCCTAATTGACGCTGCCGGCTTTCGCCGCCTCCAGGAGCATTCTTATGACCTATGTCGTGATCGATGCCTGCATCAAATGCAAATACATGGACTGCGTGGAGGTGTGTCCGGTCGATTGCTTCTACGAAGGCGAGAACATGCTGGTGATCGACCCGGACGTGTGCATCGATTGCGGGGTTTGCGAGCCGGAGTGCCCCGTCGAGGCGATCAAGGCGGACACCGAGACGGGCATCGAGCGCTGGTTGGCCCTGAACGCCGAATATGCCAGGAAATGGCCCAATATTACCCAAAAGGGTACCCCGCCGCCCGACGCCAAAGAATTCGATCAGGTGCGCGACAAGTTCGAGACCTGGTTCAGCGAGAAGCCCGGCTCGGGATCCTAGATTGCCGTTTGATGGGTCCGGGCGTCCCAAGGTCATCCCGGTGGGAAGCTTCGCGGCGGCGCCGGTCGATCCTGAAATAAATTCAAGAAACGCCGAGATTTCAAGGATTTGCCCGATTCGTGCTTCACAAAAGCCAAGTCCTGTGGTACGGTTTCCGACATCGGCATGGCAGGCACATTCTCGCTTAAAGCCTCCCCTGTCCCGAGCGCGGGATCAAGCGATCCGCGGAATTGTGGTCGCTTCGGACGGAGGTCATCCCGTGAGCGCGGCAAATTGTGGCAACAGCGGATTTGACCATCCGGTGCCGACCAGGAAAGGTTTGACACGTTCAGAATGGACACCGAGATGACGTCCCCGAAGAAGAAAGTCCCCGCAAACTCCAACAAGAAGCTCGACTTCAAGGCGAACGATCACGTGGTCTATCCCACCCATGGGGTCGGGCGGATCGCGGGCGTGGAAGAGCAGGAAGTCGCAGGCGTGAAGCTCGAATTATTTGTCATCAATTTCGAGAAGGACAAGATGACGCTCCGCGTGCCGACCGGCAAGGCGAAGGCCGTGGGCATGCGCAAGCTGTCGTCGCCGGATGTCGTCGCGACGGCCCTCAACACGCTGAAGGGACGCGCCCGCGTCAAGCGCACGATGTGGAGCCGGCGCGCGCAGGAATACGAAGCCAAGATCAATTCGGGCGATCTCGTATCCATAGCCGAGGTGGTGCGCGACCTGCATCGGGCCAGCGGCCAGCCGGAACAATCCTATTCCGAGCGGCAGCTTTACGAAGCCGCGCTTGCCCGCATGGCGCGGGAAGTTGCGGCCGTCGAACGCATCGACGAGCAGGCCGCCGTCAAGCGCGTGGAGACTGTCCTGCTCAAAAAGGCGGCCTGAAGGCGTTTCGCGTCATTTTCATTCCTAATCTGTCGTCCCCTCGCTTCGCTCGCCGGGGATGACAGGGTGGTAATTACTTCGCCGGGTCCGTCCACCCGCGCAGATCCGGCGCTTCAATGACTTCGATATCCTGCGGCGTTGCGATGTCCATCTCCGGGCGGCGCACGCGTGCAATCCAACCGCGTACGCGCACAGTCTGATTGGCGTAGCTGAACGGATCGACGCCAATTGTGCGGAAGTTCCTGAGGTCGTCCGCCGATATCGTGACGGCGAAGTCCTTGCGCCAGTCGGGTCCGAAGTCGAGGAAAACCCGCCCGCCTCCGTTTGCAACCGACTGAACCGTCCCCTCCACAATCTGAAACTTGCCCGTTTGTTCTGCCGCCTCTTGAGGCGTCCGCACACCGTAGGCCGCACTTGACCAGATGCCCGCCTTCACCGCCCTCGCCCGCGCTTCGGCCGCATAAAGTTCGCTCGCGCACTCCCCCCGATCCGGTGCAATGGAGACGCGCGCAAGCCCGCGCCGCAGAAGTCCGATCTGCAACCACGAATCTTCCGTGCCCGCGCCGGACGTAAGGACCTGGGCGCGCAGACGGCCATAGCGGTCCTCCTTGGGCGGCTGAGCGGCAAAAGCAGCAATGTGGCCGGTCGCGAGCTCGCCAAGTTCCGCAACCGCCTGCTCGGCAAAGAATTCCGGAGCACCATCCGCTGCTCCGGCGGGGAGCAGGATTCCTTCGAGCCTTGCCGCACGACCATCATCAAGGACGAGCACGCCATTTCGCTCGACGCGGACAATCTTCGCATGCGGTATTTCAACGGGCGGGAAGCAGGACGGCGCGGCTGCGGCAGGAAACGAAGCACAAATCAGCCCGGCCAGCGAAACGGCCATACAACGCGGCCACATGGTTAACCCTTCCGGACGCCTCCGGATCGATTTTGCCAGCAAGCGGTTGTCCTTGCACGGATAATCGGGGATTCCGGTTCCCGCGCCCGATCGGGCGTCTGCAACCACCCGCGGAAACCCATGCATTTTTCGCCCGAAACAGTTCACGCCTTCGAATTGTGGCTTCTGGGCAGCGCCACCAACTTCGTCGAAGCGATACTGATCCTGATTGCCGGCTGGGTCGCGTCCCGCTGGCTCGCCGGGTGGACCCGGCGCGGGCTGAGCCGGCTGCACCATTTCGACGAAACATTGAAACCGCTGCTGTCGTCCATCGTCCGCTACGCAGTCCTGATCGCAACCGTCATCGCCGTGCTGCAACGCTTCGGCGTCGAGACGACGAGCCTCATTGCGGTGTTCGGCGCGGCAGGCATTGCCATCGGACTTGCGCTGCAGGGAACACTGTCGAACGTCGCCTCGGGCGTGATGCTTCTGGTCCTGCGGCCATTCCGGATCGGAGACGGCATCCAGGCAGCGGGCCAGTCCGGCACGGTGCGCGAGATCGGCCTGTTCACGACCATCCTGATTTCCGACGATCTCGCCTATGTTTCCATTCCGAATGCCTCGATTTTAGGCGGCGTGATCATCAACAATTCGCGGGAGCCGAACAGACGCATCAATTTCATCGTCAGCATCGATTTTTCCAACGAGATCGACAACGCACAGAAGATCGTGCTCGATGTGCTTGGGAGCGATCCCCGTGTGCTTGACTCCCCTCCGCCGCAAACCGGGGTCGCCGCCCTGCACGAATACGCCATCGACATCGTGGTGCGCTGCTGGGTGCGCAATGCAGACAGCGAGGCCGTGCTGTTCGCAGTGCAGAAAGCCATCAAGGACCGTTTTCACGCGGCCGGCATCGCCATTCCCGCGCGGCGTCAGACGTCAGCCGCACGCGCGGAAGCCGAGCCTCCGCCCCGGCTGCCAGCCGCCAGGGCGCGCTGAACTTACGTCCGTCTTTCGATGGGGGGCCGGTTCGACTATGGTGCTCCCGCCGGGCCCGTCAAGGCGTTGTGTTCGCCGCCAAACCGGGATTCAATTCGCGGCGTCTGAAGCGCAGGCGACGCCTGCTCCGGCGGGGAAAGGTTTCATGCGCCGCATCGCAACCGCCGTCATCTCGTTCGGTGTCGCAGCGTGCCTGCCGGTGCTGGCGCAGAATGTGTCCACCGACCCTGCAAAGGCTCAGGGCGGCATTTATACCATCGATGCCGGCCACACGCAGGTCCTGTTTTCGGCCCTGCATCTGGGGCTGACGGATTATTTTGGACGGTTCGACCGGATCTCCGGCACGTTGAACTTCGATGCCGCACGGCCCGAGCACAGCGCGGTTTCCATCACGATCGACACGACCAGCATCGACGTCCCGAGCGCGCGCCTGACCGATCAGCTGAAAGCCGCGCCGTTCGACGTGCAGCACTATCCCACGGCCAGTTTCAAATCCACCGCGATCACGCGCACCGGACCGGACTCGGGCCAAATAACCGGCATGTTGACAATCAAGAAGGTGTCCAGGCCGGTGACGCTCGACGTCATCTTCAAAGGCGGCGAGAACAACGCAATGGGCGGCGGATATGCGCTCGGATTCCGTGCGACCGGTAGCATCAAACGCAGCGACTTCGATCTGAACTCGACGGTCTGGTCGCCCTATGTGAGCGACGATGTGAATCTGATTATCTCGGCGATGTTCGACCAGCGGAAGGGGTAGCCATGACCATCACCAATACGCGCAGGCGCTATGGCGATGTCGCGATGACACTGCATTGGCTGATTGCCGTGGCGATCATCCTCAACCTCTGTCTCGGGCTCTACATGGCCGATGTCCTGACCGACAAGGACCCGAGCCGCTTTGCCATCATCCAGCTTCACAAATCCGTGGGACTGACCGTGCTGGCGCTCAGCCTCGCCCGCCTCGGCTGGCGGCTCGCCAATCCCGTCCCGCCGCTTCCGGACTCGATGAGTCCATGGCTCAAGGACGTTGCACATGGCACGCATTATTCCCTCTATTTCCTGATCATTTTCATTCCGCTTTCCGGGTGGGCGCTTGTTTCATCCTCGCCGCTTGGCCTGCCGACCTCCTGGTTCGGCCTGTTCCACTGGCCGAGTATTCCCTTCCTTGCGGATCTCACGCGGGCGCAAAAAAAACCGCTGCACCATGAATTCTTTACCGTCCACATGTACCTCGCCTATTCGGCCATCGCGCTCATACCGATCCATGTCGCGGGCGCGCTCTATCATCAGTTCCGGGGCGAGGACGTGCTGCGGCGCATGGTTCCGGGAACGCGCGTGGCGGGAGAGGCATGAAAACCGGTCTCGCGGCCATGTTTCTTGCACTGTTTGCGGCGGCAAGTCCCGCAGGCGCCGCGCATTGGAGCGTGGACCATGCAAGGAGCCGGCTCGGCTTCACCGTACAATGGAGCAACGAGCCGTTTTCGGCCGTGTTCAAACACTGGAATGCCGACATCGATTTCGACCCCACCGACCTCGCCCACGCGGACGTTTCGGTCATGATCGACCTGGCGAGCGAGGCCTCGGACGAGCCGGATTTCGACAGCGGGCTCAAGGGCGCTCAGGGGTTTCAGACGACGCAATTTCCGGCGGCCCGGTTCGTGGCCACGCACTTCATCCGGAAATCGGCAAATTCCTATGAGGCCAACGGTACCCTGACGATCCGCGGCATCTCGCGGGACGTCACCCTGCCCTTCTCGCTTGCGATCGCCGGCCGCACCGCGCATATGACCGGTACCGCCCATGTGCTGCGCAGCGATTTCGGCGTCGGCCAGGGCGAATGGTCCTCCTCCACACCTGTATCCCGTGACGTTACGGTTACCATCGATCTCACTGCAACGCGGTAGGGGTTGAATGTTCACGCGGAGACGCCGGGTCGTAGAGACGAATGTTTACCACCAAGAACACAAAGAACACGAAGAAGGATCGGCGCGCGAAGCGCCCGATGACCTTGGTGCCCTTTGTGCTCTTCGTGGTGAGAAAATCTTCTCTGCGGCTCCGCGTCGCCGCGTGAAACGATTTGCGCGCGACCCGTAATGTGCGAGGCTCATGGAGCACTGATCAGCGGGGCCGACCGGGATTCCATCTCGCGCGCGGGCGCGATCCTGCGCCGCGGCGGGCTCGTGGCGTTTCCCACCGAAACCGTTTACGGACTTGGCGCGGACGCAGGTAACGATCGGGCGGTCGTCCGGATCTTCGAAGCAAAGGGAAGGCCACGCTTCAACCCGCTGATCGTACATGTGCGGGATTTCGAACACGCCCGGTCGCTGGCAAACTTCGTCGCGCCGGCGAAGACGCTCGCCGAGATGTTCTGGCCGGGCCCGCTCTCACTCGTGCTGCTGCGCCGGGCGGATGCTCGCATATCGCTTCTTGCCAGCGCGGGGCTCGACACGATCGCGCTACGTGTTCCTGCGCATCCGGTGGCGCAGCAACTGCTTGACGATTCGCGGCTTGCCATCGCTGCGCCCAGCGCCAACGCGTCCGGAACCATAAGCCCCACAAGCGCCGCCCATGTCGCCGAAAGCCTCGGCGAAGCCGTCGATCTGATCCTCGACGCAGGCTTCACGCCGTTCGGAATCGAATCGACGGTGATAGGTTTCAACGAGCGCGGACCACTGTTGCTGCGCCCCGGCGCGTTGCCGCGCGAGGAGATCGAGAATTTGATCGGCCCCCTGCTGGAGCCTGCAGGCCACATAATCACCTCGCCCGGCCGCCTCACCAGCCACTACGCCCCCCGTGTACCGCTCCGGCTCGATGCGCGGGAGGTTGGTTCCGATGACGCGCTGCTCGCATTCGGATCCGATGTCCCGCCTGGTGCGCGAGCGACGCGCAATCTGAGTGTCTCCGGCGATCTGCGCGAAGCGGCCGCCAATCTTTTCGCCATGCTGCGTGAACTCGACGCAACGGGCTGCGCGTCCATCGCTGTGATGTCCGTGCCGGAACATGGCCTTGGCGAAGCCATCAACGACCGCCTGCGCCGTGCCGCGGCGCCAAGGAACAGTTAGCACGTGCAGATCGCCGCCTCCACGCTCGATCGTCTCAAACACGCGGTTGGAGCCGGAGGCTTCAGCGAGGATCCTGCGGAGCTGGCACCGCATCTCGTTGAACGGCGCGGCCGATACCGCGGAAACTCGCCGCTTCTGCTCAGGCCACAGACGCGAGAGGAAACTTCCGCGATCCTTGCAATTTGCAATGAGACGCTCACTCCGCTCGTGCCCCAGGGCGGCAACACCGGCCTTGTGGGCGCGCAAATCCCGTTCGACGGCGAGATAGTGCTGAGCCTTGCGCGCATGAATCGCATCCGCCAACTCGACTTGGGCGGAATGAGCGCGATCGTGGAGGCCGGCGTTGTGCTGGCCGAACTCCAGCACGCTGCGGACGAAGCCGGCCTGTATTTTCCACTGAGCCTGGCGGCCGAAGGTTCGGCCATGATTGGAGGAAATATTTCGACCAACGCCGGCGGCGTCAATGTCCTGCGCTACGGCTCGGCGCGCCAGCTCGTACTCGGACTTGAGGTTGTGCTCGCGGACGGACGGATCCTCGATCTCTTGAGGACCCTGCACAAGGACAATACGGGCTACGATGTGAAGCAGCTCTTCATCGGCGCGGAAGGCACGCTGGGTGTCATTACCGCTGCCGCGCTCCGGTTGTTCCCCACGCCTTGCGCGCGCGAAACCGCGTTCATCGCCGTTCCCGATCCGCGCGCCGCCATCGAACTCCTCCGGCGCCTGGAAGAGGCGACGGAAGGGCTCGTTTCCGCTTTCGAGCTCGTTCCACGCATCGGCATCGAATTTGTCCGCGCCCATATTCCGCAGACCACCGATCCGCTTGCCCGGCCGTCTCCATGGTACGTGCTCGCGGAGGTTTCGAGCGGCGGCAAACTGCCGCTGAAAGACATTGTCGAAGGCGCGGTTTCGGCCGCCATCGATTCCGGTCTGGCCACCGACGCGACACTGGCTGCGAACGAAGCGCAGCGCACGGTTCTCTGGCGGCTGCGCGAGAGCCTGTCCGAAGCGCAGAAGCGCGAAGGCGCCTCGATCAAACACGATGTCTCGGTTCCGCTCGAGTCCATACCGGAATTCATCGCACGCGGCTGCGCGGTGGTGGAGGCCATGATTCCCGGCGTGCGGCCGGTGCCGTTCGGACATCTGGGCGACGGAAATATCCATTTCAACCTCAGTGCGCCGAAAGAAGGAGACGAGTCAGCTTTTCTCGCGCGCTGGGACGAGGCGTCGCGTGCCGTGCATGATATGGTGCATGATTTCGGCGGCTCGATCAGCGCTGAACACGGCCTGGGCGTCATGAAGCGCGATGAGATCGCCCGCTACAAGAGCGCAACGGAACTCGATGTGATGCGCGCCCTGAAACGCACGCTGGACCCGAACAACATTCTCAATCCGGGAAAGGTTCTTCGCATCTGAAACCGACAATGTGAAAACGACAATGCAGGTTATGATCGCTTACGCGGCTTTCGGCAGCCCCGACTCGGCGGGAGCGGCGGCCAACGCTGCGACGGCGACGCCCGCCGACGTGGCGCACGCGTGCCGGTAAGACACGGCGCTCAGGCAGGCGGTTACGAGCGTTGCCATATAGGGAAGGCTCTGGATGGACAGCATGATCATCCAGAGCGTGGCGGCCGGATCGTCAAAGCCCCGAACGAAGACCATGGCCGTGACCGCGAGAACGCATAGCGTGAGAAGGCTCGTCTCCTGCCAGACCAGACGCAGGGCTTCCTTCAGATCGGCGGGATTCTGACACTTGGGCGTCCTGAGAAAGGGTTTGCGCGATGTCGCAAGACCCGTAATCACGGCCTTGCCCACCGTGTGGGTCAGCGCGAGACCCGCCATCGAGGCAAGCACGGCGCCGAGTACGCCAGAGCCAACTTTCTGGGGATAGAGGAGCAACGTCTTGAGCGTCTTGGCTCCGAACAGGGCAAGGGCCGCCGCCGAGAGCGCCTCCATCGGCACGTCAAAGTAATTTGGCGCAACCGTCATCAGGCCGGTCCAGATCAGCGCGAAAAAGGTGACGAGCAGACCAAGCCCGTCGGAAATCCACGGCAGCCATCCGCATAGAAACTGATAGCGCTGCGCCCAGGTGAGTTTTGTCCGGCCGAGAAAGACGGCCGCGGCGTGCCGCTTCATGATCTGCATGGCACCGTAAACCCAGCGGTAGCGCTGGGTCATGAACGCGGCAAGCGTGTCGGGGGTCAGTCCCTTCCCCATGCTCTCGGGGATGTAGGCGGCGCCATACCCCGCCTCGAAAAGCTTGAGTCCGAGCTCGGTATCCTCGGTGATGCACCAGGCGCTCCAGCCGCCGACCTGCTGAAGGAAAATGCGGCGCACGATCGTCATCGTGCCATGCTGGATGATGGCATCGTGCTCGTTTCTCTCCACCATCCCGATCCGGAAAAAACCGCGGTACTCCTCGAAGCACATTCTCTTGAAGATGCTCTCGTATCCGTCGCGGTAATCCTGGGGGCACTGCACCAGCGCAACTTTCGAGGAGGCAAAGAATGGTAGCGCCCGGCGCAACCAGTAAGGCTCGACCTGATAGTCACTGTCGATGACGCCGATGTAGGTGGCGGAGGGATCGCACAGACGCAGGGCCTCGTTCAGCGCACCGGCCTTGAACCCCTTGACGCCGTCAAGATGATGGAACACGAACCTCGGACCGAGCGCCGCGCAGTGCATTTCGACGGGCCGCCAGACCGCGGGATCGGCAGTGTTGTTGTCGACAACGACGACTTCGAAATTATCATAGTCCAGCCGGGACAACGCATTCAGCGTCGCGATCACCATCGCCGGCGGCTCGTTATAACAGGGGACATGAATGGAAACCCGCGGCGGGTGTTCCGGAATCGCCGCGCGCACGACGCGCCGTTCCACACGCCACAGGCTGGCGGCGAGTTCCACGCCTTCGGTCAGGACCACGGCCGCGGCCAGAATGACAAGGGGAATCATAGCCAGCGTCATCGCGAGGTCGCTCGGTTGAATATATTCGAGCGTGATCGAGTCGAGCAGCACCAGAAGTCCGGTCGAGATCAGGCCGACGAGTGCGCCCATGACGATATAGCCGGGCTGGCGAACGCGCGGCATCCGGCCGAGGATCAACAGTCCCAGCAGGAGCGAAAGCAGCGCGGCGCACAGGGCGTAACTTCGCCACGCCGGAAATGATCTGAGCATTCCGGTGAAGGCGAATTTGGGGGTGCCGTTGGCATCGAACAAGCCCCAATAGGCGCCGACGGCGCCTTCTTGCCGGCCTTTCCAGGGCTGGTCATAGGCTTCGACCAGGTAGTAGTCGTAGCCCTTTTCCAGCGCGAGCTGCACGAAGTTGCGGATGAACCAGGCCTGGTTGGCAGGTGAGGCCTCGGCGCCTTTGTGTGCGCGACCCGCCGAGGGCCAGCCCGACTCTCCGATCACGATCGGCTTGTCGGGAAACTCCTCCTGCACGTCGCCATAGAAGCGTTGCAGCGCGTCCAGAGAGCGCCGCACCGGCACACCTTCCCAGTAGGGAAGCAGATGCACAGTAATGAAGTCCACGTTCTGCGCGAGCTCGGGACTGAGCAGCCATTGCGACCATGGCTCAGCCGTCGACACCTTGATGCGGTTGGGGAGCGCCGCGCGCACGCGGCGGATGTATTCGTTGAGCTGGTCCGCGCCTACATAGCCGAACTGGATGGCCTCATTGCCGACGAACACGCGGTCAACGACGCGCCGGTTGGCGAGCGCGACCTGGATTCCCTTCGCGATCTCCTTCTCGTTCTGCTCAAGATCTGGCCCGATCCACAGACCGAGCGAGACGGTCAGCCCATGGCGGCGGGCGATCTCGGGCACGCGGTCGAGACCGTTGCCGACCGTGTAGGTGCGCACGTGCGCGGTGAGCTGCGCAATCTGGGCGAGGTCGCGATCGATCTGCTCGGGCGAGATCCAGTGACGGTCCTTATCGGTGAACAGATGGCTTGGTTCATAGGTGATGCCGCGCACCTGGCCGTCCCAGTCAGGCGCGATTACCGCATAGTCCTGGCTGGCCCAGAAAAGGATGCTGGCGCCCACGACCAGAAGGAGCGCCAAGGCAATGCGTAGCTTTCCACCCGAGAACGCGCGACGCCAGATCGCCATCATGTGGAATTCAGCTCCCGCTCGCCCAAGGCACCAGCGTAAACGCCCGGGACGGTGAAAACGTCCGGCGCTGACTCATAGCACATGCGCTCGTGCGGCGGAGACACCGGTCGCAGCACCTATTGCGATTGGCCCTGGTCCTGGTCCTCGTCCTTTTGATCCTTGGGCGCTGGCGTGACTTTCACCAGCTCCAGATCGAACACGAGCGTCTGGTTCGGCGGGATCACCCCGCCCTCTCCGCGGGCGCCATAAGCAAGGTTCGCGGGGATGACCAGCTGCCAGTGGTCGCCCTCACGCATGATCTCGAGCGCTTCGGTCCAGCCGGGAATCAGCTTGTTGACGACGAAATTCGCCGGCAGCCCGGGCTCGGTCTTGTCGAAGACCGTTCCGTTGATGAGGCTGCCTGTATAGTAAACATCGACAGAGTCTGAGCCTCCCGGCGTTTTTCCGAAGCCGTTGCGGATGATCCGATATTGCAAACCGCTTGGCCGCTCTATGACGCCGGGCTTCTTGAGATTGGCGGCGAGGAATGCCTGATTGGCTTCGAGACTCAACGAATTGTCCGCCGCATGCGCCGACGATACCAGAACCAAGGCCATTATGGCCGCCGCAACGGCCCCGAAGCGCGACATCGTTCAGCTCTCCTTTTTGCCGGGCTTTTGCTGCCGGGCTCCAGCGCAGGCCGGCCTCTCCCGCGTTGGCAAGCAATAACGCCTGACGCGCTGAATTCAAGACGCCTTCAATATAGCAGGACGGGAAGGCCAAGCCCATGACAGACCGTCTGAATCCCGGGTGCATCCTGGTCGGGGTTGGCGCGGTCATCTGGAACGAACAGGGTCAGGTGCTTTTGATTCGGCGTACCAAACCCCCTTGGCAAAACGAATGGAGCCTGCCGGGAGGCAAGGTCGAATATGGCGAGAGCCTGCGGACGGCCCTTCTCCGGGAGGTAGTGGAGGAGACCGGTCTGCACGTCGAGATATTGGGACGCATCGACGTTGCTGAATTGATTCGCGACGAGGCGGCCGGCGCGGCCGGCTCCCATTTCGTGCTGATCGATTTCAGCGCGCGGGCCGTCTCGGGAGATGCCATCGCCGCGAGCGATGCCGCCGCGGTCCGATGGGTTTCGATGGATGAACTCAAGGAAATCCCGCTCTGGAGCGAGACACGCCGAGTGATCGCGTTGAGTGCGGAACGGTTCGCCGTCGAAATGGCACCCGGACGATAAGACTTGCACCGGCAGGGTGCGTGCTTCGCCAGGCTCAGGATGAGGGAATTTGTTACCTGCATAAATTCCAATGGGATCAAAACTTCCCTCATCCTGAGCTTGGCGAAGCACGCAAGGCGCTAGCCCAAGCCAGTCCCTCAACTCCGCCAATCGTTCACCCCTCCACCAACCGCCCCCCGACGCGGATGGTACGTTCAGGCTGCGGCGTAGCGGGTGCTTCCGAATTCCCTGAGATCGGCACCTCGGGCACTCCACCCCGGGCATTTTTACCCGCTGCGAGCCGCGCCTTGCGCGCCTCGTTCTCGCGGTCGGCCTCCGCCACGCCCAGGAACCGCTGGATCATTGCCTCCTTCAGCGCCTCGGTTTCCGCATCGGACGGCGGATTTTCCCTGAGATTGGCCTCCTCCGCCTCAGAGGCGGCCTCTGCGCGGGCGGCCCGCTTTTCCCGTTCCACGTCGGCTTCCTCGCGCCGCGAGGCGTCCCACACGCCCTCTTCGCTCCAGTCCCATCGTGTCTCGGGCTCGGAAATTCCCTGAGAATCGTCACCCTCGCCGTCCGTATCCATTTCGGTCCGCTCCGCCTCGTCCAGATAGACGAACACAAGCTTGATCGCGCCGCATTTGGCCCGCGCCGCATCGAGCACCAGCTCCCGCACCATCTGCCCCATCATCGTCCGGGGCTTGGTGGTGGCGAACGGATAGGGCTCGGCCCTCACCGCCGCCGCCAACCCGTCGCAAAAATGCTGCTTCAGCGTCCTGCGCCGTTTTTGGCCCGGAAGCGGGCGACCCGCCGCCTCCCGGCGCCCTGTTGCAACGAGTCCGGCCTGCGCGGCTGCGACTCTGGCTGTCATTCTTCATCCTTCCGAAAAGCGAAGGGGAGATGATATGACCATATCAGTTCTATTGTCAACCGAAACAGAACGCACCCAAATCGCCTCCGCTCGCTGCATCCGTACAGAGGGCAGCCGGCGACCTGACGGCCCTTGAGGATCGCTGGGGCAACGGCGCTATCATTGAGATCGAAGGTTGACTGGCGCCCACCTCCTCGACACCCCCCGGCTTGTATTCGCCAGGTGCGGACGACGAAGCGCCGCACGCCCTCAAAGCATTCATCCTCATGCTTCGCCGCGACGGGTTTGTCGCCGCGCCCGAACGCGAACAGAGTTTTCACGAATTTGCGCTCGCCGAAGGCAAGCGATGGGAAGCCTCCGTCGCCAGGGATCTGAGCGACCTTACTTTCAACAAGGTGTTTCCGGGTTTCATTCGGGCGATTGCGGCCGCCGCACCCGAATCCGGATTGCAGGAGGTGCGGCAGGCAGCGTTGACGCTGCTTTACCGGCTTCTGTTTATTTTCTACGCGGAAGATCGCGATTTGTTGCCGAGGCGTGACAGGCGATACGAGGATTCCAGCCTCTCCAAAGTCAGGCGCGAGGTTTCCGCGTTGATTGATGCGGACGGTGCGCTCAGCACGAAGGCGTCGCATCGCTGGCATCATCTCACGACGCTGTTCCATCTCATCGACGAAGGAGACACCGACATCGGTCTGCCGCCCTACAATGGCGGTCTCTTCAATCGCAAGGAGCACGCGCTTCTCGAGAAAATCGAAATCCCCGATGCCCCGCTGGTCCCGCTGCTCGACGCGCCGTCTCGCACACCTGGCGACAGGAAGCTCATAAACTATCGCGATCTGTCCGTTCAGCAGCTGGGCTCGATCTACGAGAGACTGCTCGAATATGAACCGCTCCGCGACAAAGGCGAGATCGAGGTCCGCCTCAATCCCTTCGCGCGAAAGGGCTCGGGCAGCTATTACACGCCCGACGAACTTGTCGCGCTGATCATCGAGCAGACGGTCGGACCCCTTGTCGCCGAACGCCGCAAGAATTTCCGGGACAGGGCAGGCGCGCTCAAGAGCGCGCGTGCTTCGGTCAACGAGCGGCTCGAATCGCTTCGCGGACATGATTACGCCTCCGCGCTTCTCGAACTGAAAGTCTGCGACCCGGCCATGGGAAGCGGCCACTTCCTCGTCAGGCTTGTGGACTATCTCTCCGACGCGGTCATCGAAGCGCTGGCCGAAGCGTCGAATGAGGTCTCGTGGGGGAAATACGCGTCGCCCCTCGCCGCGCGCATCGCCGCAATCCGCGAACGCATTTTCGGCGAAGCAGCCGCGAATGGATGGAGCGTGCGTCCGGATCAACTGGAAGACCGGATGATCGTGCGGCGCATGGTGCTGAAGCGGGTCGTGTTCGGCGTCGACAAGAACCCCATGGCGGTCGAACTCGCGAAACTGTCCTTGTGGCTGCACACCTTCACCGTCGGTGCTCCGCTTTCCTTTCTCAAT
This sequence comes from Rhizomicrobium sp., assembly GCA_036266955.1. Taxonomy (GTDB): domain Bacteria; phylum Pseudomonadota; class Alphaproteobacteria; order Micropepsales; family Micropepsaceae; genus Rhizomicrobium. The sequence continues at coordinate 994 of DATAWY010000061.1, read as the reverse complement.
CATCACCTGAGATGCGGCGACGGCCTTTTTGGCGAATGGGTGCTGAAGACCGAGCGCGAGCTGTCGGATGCCGCCGGCATGTTCGTTCACCGCTGGGTGGTCAAGGCAAAACAATCCTCGAAGGGCATGCTCGCCATCGAGACCTTGGCGGATGCGGAGCTGGCCGAAGCCCGAAAATCCGCGGACACTTTCGACGGCGTGCTTGAGGCGACTGACCCGCTGATCCATTTGCTCAATTTCTGGCACGCCTGCCGCTGGTTGCCGACGAGCCGGGATCGGGAACGCGCCAGGCAGGATTTGCTGCAGGGAGCATTCGGCGATCCCATCGATCTCCTGACCGGCCGCACCATGATCGAAATCGGGAATGGAGATAACGGCGGAGCGCGGAGCAAGGCCGACGAACGCGGTGAAGTGCTGAAGCAGACGGCAGGCCAATTGCTGGAAGAAACCACGCAGTTGGCAGCCCAGGAACGCTTTCTTCATTGGGAAGTGGCGTTCCCGGGCGTGTGGGCGAATTGGGAAAGCACCGATCCGAATGGCGGCTTCGATGCAGTCATCGGCAACCCGCCCTGGGACCGCCTCAAAATGCAGGAAGTGGAATGGTTTGCCGCCCGAAAACACGAGATTGCGCTGGCCCAGCGCGCCGCCGATCGCAAGCGGATGATCGCCGATCTGAAGAAGGCAGACGATCCGCTGTATGGCGATTACGAAGTTGCGGTGGCGCACGCCGATATGGCGCTCCGGCTTTCGCGGGAAGGCGGCGATGCTCGCGACCGTTCATCATCGGCTTCGGCTCCTCGCCTTCCCGACGCGGACCAATGACGGCACCACGCCGCCTTGGCCGATCACGAGTTCTCCCGGTTCCCGTTCAAGGAGCGTCTGCACATGCCAGGGTCTGCGACCACGCCGGATCGGACGGATGCTTGCGATGACGCACCCGCCCGTGTTGCCTTCCGCCCAAGCTAAAGCGTCGGCACCCGAAACGACTTCCTTT
>DATAWY010000060.1:0-134538 GCA_036266955.1 Rhizomicrobium sp. | reverse complement strand
TCCCCAAACCCCGCATCCTTCATCCCTGGCCCACTCAGCGCTTCGTCGTCAAACATCCAAGGTGGGAGCCGTATGCGGGAAAGCCGCACGTACGGTTCTGTGCGGGGGGCGCGTAGCAATACGCGTCCCTACCGCGATCCGTATTCTCCATCGAGTACGAGGCTGTGATGATCCGCGGCGAGCATCTTGCGGCGGCGGCATTGTCATCGGCAGAGGTCGGCGCCTTGCTCGACGCGTTTGCCGCCGTGGCGGAGCCGGTCAGGCTGGCCTACCTCTGGCGGCCCATGCTGCCGGATGGAGATGACGACATGGTCCTGGAAGCGGCCGCGAATGGACGGGCGGATTCGTTGATCACGTTCAACCTGTCGGATTTCCGGGTGGCCGCGAAGCCGTTCGGCATTGCCGTGCTTTCGCCCGGCGAAGCGGTGAAGCGATTGGAGAAGAGATCATGAGGAAGAGCAATTTTGCGTTGCGGCTGCAGCCTTCCCTTCTCGAAGAAGTCCGCAAGCTGGCGGAAGAGGAAGGCGTTGCGCTCAATCAGCTGATCAATGTGGCCGTGGCGGAAAAGCTCTCGGCGCTGCGCACGGAAAGCTACATCGCCGCCCGCGCCGCCCGCGCCGACATTCCAAAGGCGCTCCGCATCCTCGACCGCGCCGGCCGCGGACGGCCGCCCCTGAAGGGCGATGAAATGCCGAAAGCAAAGCGGCGAAGTTGATTCAACGATCAAGCTGCCCGTCTTCGCGAGCGGGCAAAGGGACGCCTTTTCCCGAACAGCCGTGTGAGAGGGCGAGGCGCCGGCGCCGGATCACGTCCGGGGCAGGCGGCGGGGGGCTGTTGGCGTGACATGAAAGGAATTACAGGCGACACCCTGCCGCCCTGGCCTGCGCAAACCAGGGTTCCATCGGATTGCGAGCCCGTTCGGTAAGCCAGGCGATCGCCTGCGTCGTGGAATCGACCTGGTCGTCGTGCTTCGAATTGGGAAAGCTTGTGAGTTCGCGCAGGTACTCGCCGAGCCAGGGCGCTTCCCTGGGCAAATGCACGAAGCCCTGCTCGATGGTCGCGCATTGCGCCCAGAGCCGCACCTGCTTGTCGCCCACGGGTTGGCAGGCTTTCACGCCGTGAACATTCTCCCAGGTCAGTTCCTGGGCGAGCTGGGTTCCCGAGGCGCGGTCTTCTATCAGCACGACGCGCGCCCGGTGTTCGGCGATCAGTTCCTTCAGCGTCCGTTTCAATTCGTAATATTCCATCCGCCGCCGGAGAAGCGAAAGGAGCCAGAGATGCCGGTCCTTCACGCCCCAGACGGTGAAGACCGTATAATCGCTCAGTTCGCTCGCCTTGTTCGCGGTGTCGCAGGAAATGACAATCTCCTCGAAATCGCGCGGCCGCTGGTGCGGCTCGTAGCGGGGAAACCATTTCACCTTCACCATTACGCCTTCGCGCGGGCAGGGCGCCTGCTGGTACTGCGCGAGAAAGGCGGCGGAGCCCATCTGCGCGCGCATGCGGGCGAGGGTGTCGGCCGATTCGCGGAGCGGATGGAGCACTTCGCCCGTTTTGCGCGCGAATGTCCGCGGACCATAGGGCGTATCGATCGCAAAGGACTGGTCCTCTTCGGCGATGGCGGGGAAGGCGAGCAAGTCCCAGCCGCCCTTCGCCGTCACATGGCCGATCAGATCGTCCTCATGCAGGCGCTGCATCACGATGACGATGGCGCCTCTGGTCTTGTCGTTGAGGCGCGAGAGCAGGGCGGTGTCGAACCATTCGTTGACGGCGTTGCGGCGCGCGTCCGACCAGGCCTCTTCCGCCTTCAGCGGATCGTCGATGATAATGAGATCGGCGCCGCGGCCGGTGAGCACGCCGCCGATGGAGGTGGCGAGGCGGAAGCCGCCCTTGGTCGTCGCAAATTCCCCGACCGCCTGTTTGTCGGGGGCGAAATTCGTATCAAACAGCGCGCGATAGAACGAGGCGCCCATCAGCGCGCGGCAATCGCGGGAGAGCTTGTCGGCCAGGTCCTGCGCGTAGCTCGCGCAGATGATCTGGCGGGCGGGATCGTGGCCGAGCACGAACGCCGCGAAGGCGATCGACACCATGTGCGACTTGAGATGCCGCGGCGGCAGCGCGATGGCGAGCCGGGTGAGTTCGCCGCGGCGTACCGCTTCGAGCTTCGCCGCCATCACGTCGAGATGCCAGTTGCCGAGATAGGGCGTGGCGCCGTTCAGCTCGCGGAAGGCGCGATGGCTGAAGGCGGTGAAATCGCGGCGGAGGATGTCCTTGTACTGGGTGAGGGTCCGGTCGCTCATGTGTGTGCGACTCCCCCCTCCGGCTCGCTTCGCTGCGCTGCGCTCGCCACCTCCCCCACGCCGGGGGAGGAAAGATTCAGCCGCCGATGGATCTCGGCGACGACTTCTCGGTCGGCTTCGGAAAAGCTGGCGCCGCCGCGCTCAACGGCCTCGCGCAGGCTGGCCTCGGCGCGTTCCACCCGGTCGATGACGAGCTGGGTGGCGCGCTGGTCGCCCGACACCGCCTTGTCGACCAGCGCCTTGATCGCGGCTTCCAGCTTGGAGACCTGCTGCGCATCGGCTGTCGCGTTGGCTTCCGCCAGGATCTGGGCGGCGAGATTGCGCGCGCCTTTTGGCCGTCCCCGCGGGTTGCCCGAATGGCCGGGCGGAAATTTTCCCATCTGCTGACCTCCCTGGGTTCGGGAGGCAATATACACCATTTCGGTTGTCTGTCAACCCGATACAGGAGACAACAGGGCGGCGGCGCCTGTTCCGCGGGGAAAATCGGATTTCTCCAATGCCTTGAAATCACTCGGAGATCTGGCGCGCGACCGCGCTTTGTTCCGGCCTCAAAAAAATTCCGCCTGTATTTGCCTGTTAAACAGGCTCAACTTCCGCCCGGCGCCGTTCCCATGAGGCCAGCGGCGCCGGAACGCGCCGCAACAGCGCAGACCCGACGATGAGCATGGATGCGCCATCCGCCAGGTCGAACCCCTCGCACAGCAGCGGGGAGGGCGAACTCTTTCGCCTGATCGAGGCGCGCTCGTTCCGACGCGGTCACGTCATCCTGTCGTCGCGCGCGCGGAGCCAGATGTATTTCAATCTCAAGCCGACGATGCTGCATCCGCGCGGCGCCTATCTCTCCGCCGAGGCCTTTCTCACACTCATCCGGCCCGAGAAGGTACGTTTCGCCGGCGGGCTCGAGATGGGCGCTGTTCCGATGCTTGGAAGCCTCGCCGCGCTGAGCGAAATGCACGGGGCGCCGCTCGGAACCTTTTTCGTGCGCAAGAAACCCAAGGCGCATGGCACGAAGGAGCTGATCGAGGGCCTTGGTCCGGACGAAACATTGGCCGGGGCGCGAGTGATGATCGTGGATGATGTCGCGACCACCGGAAATTCCATCCTCGAGGCCGCGAACGCGGCACGCGACGCCGGCGCCGACGTGGATTGCGCGCTTGTCCTCGTCGATCGCGAAGAGGGTGCGCACGAAAATCTCGGCGCCCTCGGCATCCGCCTGATGTCCGTCTTCCGGGGCAGGAGTTTCTCGACGATTTATGATCAGTTCTGATTTCAGGCGGTACCTTCCCCTGGGCTCCCGGGATCACTAAGGCTTTGCGTCGCGGGAACCGGGTGCGCGGTCCGGCTCAAGAGCACTTGCGCCGACCCAAATAATCTGCTCTGCCAGGACGTCGATCTTAGTTCGACGAAAGGATCCAAGCGACGAGCGATCGCCTCATCGGCAGTCGAGCAAGTCGGGCACGAGCGGAGGGAGAGCAAATCATGAAGTCCATCGTTATCGCCCTGATTGCAGGCGTGTCGGTCAGCGCATCCGTCCAGCCTGTTCTTGCCGCAGACGCCCGCCACGCCAAAGAGACAGTTGTCTATTCCTTCATGGGCGGCTCGGACGGCTTTGGCCCCTCCGCCAACCTGATAGATGTAAAGGGCACGCTGTACAGTACAACGCAATTTGGTGGAAGCGGCTCCGGAGGGACGGTGTTTGCGCTCGACCCGAGTACCGGCGCGGAGACGGTGCTTTATTCCTTCTGCAGCCAGCAGAATTGCACGGACGGCGAATTGCCCTCGGCCGGTCTGATCGAAGTAGCCGGCGCGCTCTACGGCACAACAGGTCTCGGCGGTACCGACCCTTACGCCGGCGTGGCGTTTGCGCTCGATCCGAATACCGGCGCGGAGACGGTGCTCCACTCGTTCGGAAGCGGCTCGGACGGCGTAGGACCCATCGGCTTCATCGAAGTGAAGGGTACGCTGTACGGCACGACAGGCGGGGGCGGCGCTTATGGCTACGGCACGGTGTTTGCGCTCGACCCGAAGACCGGTGCGGAGCAGGTGCTTCACTCGTTTGGCAGCGGCGAGGACGGACGGAACCCGCAAGGCAACCTGATCAACGTGAAGGGCACGCTGTATGGCCTAACGGCCAATGGGGGCGCGGGCGGGAACGTTGGAGGCACGGCGTTTGCGTTCGACCTAAAGACCGGCGCCGAGACGGTGGTCTATTCCTTTTGTAGACAACCAAAATGCACCGACGGCTGGTACCCCACGGCCGGTATGATCGAGGTGAAAGGCAATCTATACGGCGTAACGCAATTCGGCGGCGCCAGCGAATTCGACGACGGCACGATCTTTTCGCTCGACACAACCACGGGCGCGGAGAAGGTCGTTTATTCCTTCTGTGGTCAGCAGAATTGCACGGATGGCAGTTTTCCCGCAGCCAGCCTGATCGATGTGAAAGACGCGCTGTACGGCACGACGGTTAGTGGTGGCGGCATCAAGTGCAAAGGTGACGGCTGCGGTATTGCTTTTTCCGTCGACCCGAAAACCGGCGCGGAGCAGGTGCTTCATCACTTTTGCAGCGCGAAGAGTTGCACGGACGGCAATACCCCCTACGCCAGTCTGCTCGACATAAAGGGCACACTGTACGGCACAACAGCACAGGGCGGCGCCTATAACGAAGGCACGGTGTTCGCACTTAAACCGTAAGAGATGTTCTCGCCGTCTATTTCCCGAATTATGTAGGTGTCTCACCATAGGGCGCTACCGTGCCTCCTCTGACTCGCATTTTCAAGCGGATTGTTAGATGATTTTTAATGGCCGAAAATACCGAAAAGCGGGGCCGCGGAAGGCCCAAGAATTCTGAGCAGGGCATAAAGGTTGAACCCACGCTTCAGCCTGGGGCCTACGCTTGCTTGCAATACTTGGCGGATTTGCAAGGGCGATGGGGCGCAAATCCGGCGGAAGTTGCGCGCTACATGATCCTTCGCGAGATCGACGACATGACCCGCGCTGGCGTCATTCCGCTGAATTTGCCGGAGCGGGAAGGGAAGTAAGTCGCCATCGCCCCGGATATGTGTCGCGGGTGAACTCGACAATGCCATCCGTGCGGCGCGAGAAATTGCCCTGAATGCACTTGACCAGCATGGACAGGGCGCGGGCTTCTAGCGGGCGCCCCCAACGTTGCAGGACGCATGCAGCCAGTTCGGGCGTTGACATTGCCTGTCCCGTCTCCCGAAGTATTTCGAGCGCCGTGCGTGTCCCTGCGCCCTTGGGAAGGCCAGCCGGAGACTCGCCTTGCGTGGCCTTGGGGCGGATCGTTTCGGGGTCAATGTCGGATCCGAAAATTCGCAGGCATCCGTCCACGTTGGCAAGGTCCGTGCGAAGCGCGACCATGCGCAATTCGGCTTCCTTGAGATCATGGGCCAGTCGGGCTCGCTTGTCCTTCAGGGCGGTCAGAATTGCCGTTTCGATCATGCTGCGCTCCGGTTCCAATATCCGCGCCAGTTGCGGCTCATCGGATGGGTGATTGCCGTTGCCGCGATGTTCTGGAATTGCGCGCCATTCGCGACGCGGCGGCGGTCTTCGCGCCATGCCATCTCGGATGAATAGAAGCCCAAATACTTGCCGCTTATGCGGTGGTGAATTCCGAACTCGGAACGGCGCAACCGGCTGAAGAACGACTCGGCCTGATTGGAGCACGCGCCGTCCCGACTGTACGCTTCCGAATGGTTGATCCGCTTCATGTCGAAATGCGCGTGCAGGACATCCCATGCCCGGCTTTCGTCGGCATGGATGGTAGCGCCGAACGGGACGAGCGCGCGGATCGTCGGGACCGCCTCGCTTTCCTTGTTGAAAACGAATGGCAGCGTGCGGCCTTTGCGTTCACGGATCACGACCACGACCTTGCGCGTGCCGGGCTGATTTTCAGGAACGCGCCGGTCAATGCGCTCGGCCGCAACGTTCTTCTTTCGGATCGTGCCGCCGAAATAGGCGCCGTCAATTTCGCAGGTGCCAGCAATCGTGGCCTTCGCCTGTTCGGCTGCCATTGCTTCGCGCATTTTGTGAGCGAGCACGTAAGCGGTTTTGTATTGGCAATCGAGATCGCGGGAGAGTTGAAGCGCGGAATGACCTTTCGCGCCGTTCGCGAAGATCGCGATTGCGAGCAGGTAATCCCGGACGGGGCGCTTGCGATCCGCGAAGATGGTCCCGGACGTGACTGAGAATTGATGCTTGCACCCGCTGCATTTCCAGACCGGCCGGGTCGCGAGCGCGGTGACCTTTAGGCAGCCGCATTTCGGGCAGTATGGCTCCCCGTCATTGTCCGCCCACCGCAACTTGCGGAATGTGTCTCGGGCCTGTTCCTCCGTCATGCGCGCGATCGTCGCCAGACTGAGCGTCCGGGGTTTCGCGCTGAGGAGGAAGTGCTGAGACATCATCAAATCCGATACGTTGATACCGGATTTAATGGGTTTCCATACCGTTGTCAATGGAGAAAATATCGGATACGATGATTTTTATCGTTGGAGACGGTATGGCGTGACAAAAGGTTCAAACTGGCAAGCGCAGGCAAAAGGGCTGCTCAAGGGGGAGTTGAAGCGCCGGAACGTGAGCTATGCCGACTTGGCCGCTAAGCTCGGGGAGATGGGAATCAGAGAAACCCCGGAGAATATCGCGAACAAGATCAGCCGGGGAGGATTTACCGCAGTTTTTCTACTTCAGTGTCTGGAAGCCGTTGGCTGTCACACAATTCATTTAAGTTCAGAAAAATAGATTTCCGAAGATTTTATCCACAATTGCTTAATTTTTGAGGTGCGTATGGTGTTAAGTGATTGAATCTCAACAGAAATAGTGCAGATGGAGAGCGTGACTCGGCGGCTAGCAGATTCCTGTGAAGAGTTCAACCGTCACATTGACTGTGGATAATTCGCCGATTACGTATAGTCCGTGGCCGTCGGCATGCGGGCACAAACCCCTCTACGGACTAAAGGCGCATCTGGCGCCAGTGGGTTCGTTTTGCGTGTCAACGCGTTAAGGGGTGAGAGACATGAACAGGATAGCCAATAGGTCGGTCGCGAACGCCGTCATTCAGTGGTGGACAGATCGCCTGTTTCCGCCATCAAGCCGTCATCAGGCAAATCGGCATGACGAGAGAGACGCCGCCGTCCGCTTCACGCGCGGCAATATCGCCATCCAATCCGGTCAGTTCATAACCACTGAAGACCTTGAGTGGCAGCGAAAGCAAGTCTCCTCTCTTAAGTTCCCGCAGTAGCCGGGAGCGATAACCTGCTATGGGGGACCACGCCGGTAGGCTGTCGGCGCTTGCCGACCACTGGAATAGCGTTGAGCGCAGGATCAAGGAATACGAGCACTTTTCTGGCGACGCTAACACGTCGGCAATCAATGAGCTCCGCTATGCGGGCCGCAAGATCGTCGACGCTTGGGTGAAATTCGCGGCTGGCGACGACCCGACTCCCGAGATCACCATTGCCGAAAACTACATGGTCAATGCCGACCATGACGTTACGGATGGCGCGTGCTTTATTGTGCTCCGCCATGTGTCAAAGGTCATAAAGAAATACGGCCGAGATCGGATTGGGGAGTGCTGCCCCGACTTTTGGGAACTCTACCCAGTCATTCGGAAAACCCAAACAATCGTGGAGGGCAGCCGTGAGGATAGAGTCAATCGAAAAGCCGAGTATGCGAAGCTCGCGCACGAATTCCTGCCAAAAATGCGGGAGTTGCATGAAAAACTGATCCAGATAAAAGCTCTTCACGTTCCCAATGAGGAAGACGAACTCCGCGCGATCAAGGTCAGGGTGGCGGTCATAACCGCGATCACCATTGTCGGGGGAGTATTCAGCACTCTGGGGTTTTTCTTGACTTGGTGGGCATGGGCCTATCCCCTTAACTACTGGAATATTTTTCGCCACATTTTCCATTTTTTGTTCGGATGGCTCTAGCCTGCGGGCCGGGTGAGACACCTACATAATTCCGTCTATTTCCCGATGCAGAAATCGCGGAAGACGGTGTCGAGCAGCTCTTCGATGTCGACGCGGCCGGTCAGACGGCCGATGGCGCGCAGCGCAAGACGCAGATCTTCGGCCATGAGTTCGCCCTCACCCTGATCTTGCGCACGCGCGAGTGCCTCCGCGGCGGCGGCAACGCATTCGCGATGACGGGCACGGGTCATGGGGGCGGATTCGCGCGGGCGCTCGAGGCGGTCGCGCAGCTGGACTTCCACGGCCTGCAAGAGCGCGTCGAGCCCCTCGCCGGTCTTTGCGGAGATACAAAGCCCCTCGCGCGGGGCCGGCCAGGGCAGATCGCATTTGTTCCAGACCGTGAGAGTCGCGCCCGCAACCACGTCTTCGTCCAGCTCAGCAAAGGCATCGCGCGCGGTGCCATCGAGCAGGAGCAGGGTCATGTCGCTTGCCGCGGCACGGGCGCGGGCGCGGCGCACGCCTTCCCGTTCGACCGCATGCGTGGTGCGGCGCAGGCCCGCGGTGTCGGCGAGGTGCACGACATAGCCCCCGAGATCGAGTCGGGTTTCGAGAATGTCGCGGGTGGTGCCCGGTAATTCCGACACGATGGCGATGTCGCGCCGCGCGAGCGCGTTGACGAGCGAGCTTTTGCCGGCGTTGGGCGCGCCGATGACGGTGAGAAACAAACCCTCGCGCGTGATCTCGCCGCGGCGGGAATCGTCGAGATGCCGTGTCATCTCCGCGTGCAGCGCCGCGATGGGCGCATGCAGCCGCGCTTCGAGATCGGCCGGCAGATCCTCCTCGGAGAAATCGATGGCGGCTTCGGCCCAGGCGAGTGTCGCGAGGAGCCGCGCGCGCCAATCCTCGTACAGCTCCGCCAGCGCCCCCTGATACTGGCGCAGAGCCTGCCGGCGCTGCGCCGGCGTTTCCGCACCGATGAGATCGGCCAGCGCCTCGGCGCGGGTGAGATCGAGCTTGCCGTTTTCCACGCCGCGCCGGGTGAACTCGCCCGGCTCGGCGGCGCGCAGGCCGGGCAGACCCGCCAACGCCTCCAGTGCCGCCTCGATGATCGCCCGCCCGCCATGCAGATGGAGTTCGGCCACGTCTTCGCCGGTTTCGCTGGCAGGCTCCGGAAACCACAGCACCAGCGCCTGATCGATCGGCTCGCCGGAGCGGTTTTTCAGATTCCGCAAGGTCGCCCTGCGGGGCGCTGGCGGCGGCGTGCCCCCGAGCACGCGCAAAGCCTCCCCCGCCTGCGGCCCCGACACGCGCAGCACGGCAATGGCCGCGCGTCCCGGCGCTGTCGAAACGGCATAGATCGTGTCGCGGGCGGCTTCCGCCATGCGCGAGTTTAGCGCGGTGGCCGGTCCCGGGTCGGCGCGCGCTGGGTCTCGCGGACGAAGCGCTGGAACTGCTCCACGCCCTGGCTGCCCCAGGAGAACCAGGTTTTGAGCATGGCTTCCGGATCGCTCGCGGTCTCGAGCGCCGCCATCATGCGCTTTTCCATCTCGGCGGTGAGCTTTTCCTGCAGTTGCGTGACATCGGGCAGGCCCATGACGCGGCGCGCTTCGTCGGGCGAAAGGTCGACTTCGATGTTCAGTTTCATGGCGGTTTCCAGCTTGTGAGCGGCCCTTGCGGCGGCTAGATGAGGCTAGAACCAATGGCCGGCGGCCGCAACGGCGCGGGTTGCATCAATCCTCAACCGGGAAACCATCATGAGCGAGAACCTGCTCGACCGCGAGACCAGCCCCTATCTGCTCCTGCATAAGGAGAATCCGGTTCACTGGCGTCCCTGGGGGCCGGAGGCGCTCGCCGAAGCCGAAGCGTCCAACAAGCCCATCCTGCTCTCGGTCGGCTATACCGCCTGCCACTGGTGCCATGTGATGAACGAGGAGAGCTTCCAGGATTCCGAAACCGCGGCGCTGATGAACGAGCATTTCGTCAACATCAAGGTGGATCGCGAGGAGCGCCCGGACATCGACCAGATCTATCAGGCGGCCGCCAACGCGCTGGGTCATGCGGGCGGCTGGCCGCTCACCATGTTTCTCACGCCGCAGGGCGAGCCCTTTTTCGCCGGCGCCTATTTCCCGAAGGAAGAGCGGCCCAATCAGCCGGCGTTCAAACGCGTGTTGCCGGAAGTCGCCCGCCTCTTTCGCGAGCAGCCCGATCCCGTGGCAAACACGGCCGCGCGCGTGCAGCAGGCGTTCGCGAACCTCTGGGCGCGCGACCTGCGCGGCAATCTCGACGGCGGCGTTCTCGATCAGAGCGCGATCCGCGCCGCACAGCGGTTCGACATTTTCTACGGCGGCCTGACCGGCGGCCAGAAATTTCCGGTGACGAGCCTCGTCGAACTTCTCTGGCGGGCCTATCTGCGCACCGGCGTGCCGCAATTCCAGCAGCTCGCACTCACCACGCTTGAGCACGTCGCGCTCGGCGGCCTCTATGATCACGTCGGCGGCGGCTTCGCGCGCTATTGCACCGACGAGCGCTGGCAGGTGCCGCATTTCGAGAAGATGCTCTACGACAACGCGCTTCTCATCGACCTCTTCACGCTGGTCTGGCAGCACAACCGCTCCCCCATCTATCGCGAACGCATCGAGGCCACGGCGGGCTGGCTGCTGCGGGAGATGATGGTCGAGCAGGGTTTCGCCGCGAGTCTCGATGCCGACCAGGCGGGCGAGGAGGGCAAATATTATCTGTGGAGCGAGGCGGAGATCGACGCCGCGCTGATGGGCACCTTCGTGCAGCGCTTCAAGGAAGCCTATGGCGTTCGCCGCGACGGAAATTTCCAGGGCCGCAACATCCTCCAGCGGATCGGCGGGCGCTATCCGCTGCCCGAAGCCGACGAGGCGCTGTTGAAGAAGCAGCGCGAACTTCTGCTGGCCGCCCGGCTCAGGCGCGCCCCGCCGGTTCGCGACGACAAGGTGCTGGCCGACTGGAACGGGATGACGATCGCAGCTCTCGCCAACGCCGGCATGGTGTTCCGCCAGGCACCCTGGACGGCGGCGGCCATTCGCGCCTTTGCCTTCATCGAGAGCGCACTTTGTGACGGCGACCGGCTCTACCACTCCTGGCGCAACGGGACGCGCCACCATTCGGGCTTCGCGGACGATTACGCGCATATGGCGCGCGCGGCGTTCGTCTTGTGGGAAGCCACGGGCGACCGGCGCTATCTCGCACGCGCCCAGGGCTTTGTGCATGTCCTCAACGAACATTTCTGGGACGCCCAGAACGGCGGCTATTTCTTCACGGCGGACGATTCGGATCTGCTTATCGCACGCACGCGTGTCGTCTTCGACCAGTCCACGCCTTCGGCCAATGGCGTCATGGTGGGCCTGCTGTCGCGGCTGCATTTCGCGACCGCCGACAACGCCTATCGCGACCGCGCCAACGCGCTGATCCAGTCCTTCTCGGGCGAGGTGAACCGCGCCTTCATGTCGATGGCGTCCTATCTGAACGGGCTCGAAGTGGCGATGACCGCGCTCCAGATCGTCATCGTCGGGCAGATCGACAATCCCAAGACCCATGAGCTGGCCAATGCGGTCTTGGGACGAAGCCTGCCCAATCGCACGCTCATCGTGGTCGATCCGCGTCAAACACTCGCCGAGGGCCATCCCGCCGCCGGCAAGACGATGCAGAACGGCCAGCCCACCGCCTATGTGTGCCAGCGCATGACCTGTTCGGCGCCGATCGCCAATCCGGTGACGCTGTCGCAGGTGCTGCAGCTCCCGCTCCGCCCGCCCCAGGGGCAGGCGTGAACGCGCCGGGACACCACTTTTCATAGCAGGGAGCAAGCGCCATGAGTGGCAAAGAGGTCAGCATCAATACGGCGGACGGTGTGTTCGGCGGCTATCTCGCGGTTCCGGCCGCTGCAAGCGGCGGCGGCATCGTCGTCATCCAGGAAATCTTCGGCGTGAACAGGTTCGTGCGCGCCGTGGCGGATGGATACGCGGCACGCGGCTATTTCGCGCTGGCTCCCGATCTGTTCTGGCGCATCGAACCCGGCATCGTGCTCGATGACCGTGTCGAAGCCGACCTGAACCGCGCCTTCGAACTCTTTGGAAAATTCGATGTCGGTCTCGGCGTCAAGGATATCCAGGCGGCCATCAATCATCTGCGCGGCACTGAAGGTTGCAACAAGGTCGGCGCGGTCGGCTATTGCCTGGGCGGTCTGCTCGCCTATCTCACTGCGGCGCGCACCGATGTGGATGCTTCGGTCGGCTATTACGGCGTGAACATCCAGCAGATGCTGGGCGAGGCGAAAAACATCCGCAAGCCGCTCATGCTGCATATCGCGGAGAAGGACCGGTTCGTCCCGTCCGCCGCGCAAAAGCAGATGATCGACGGCCTGAAGGACAATTCCCATGTCACGATCCACACCTGTCCCGAGATGGATCATGCCTTCGCGCGCGCGGGCGGCGAGCATTACGACCCTGCGAGTGCGGAACTCGCCAACAGCCGCACCGCCACCTTCTTCCGCCAGCATCTGAGCTGACCATGAAAGCGATCCGTTTTGCGAAAACCGGCGGGCCGGAGGTGCTCGCGCTGGAAGATGTCGACCTGCGGCCGCCACGCGTGGGCGAAGTCCGCGTGCATCACACGGCCATCGGGGTGAATTTCATCGACACCTATCACCGCTCCGGCCTTTATCCCGTCTCACTGCCCTCCGGCCTCGGCCTCGAAGGCGCGGGCGAGGTCGAAGCGGTCGGGGATGGCGTCACCAATGTGCAGCGCGGCGATCGCGTGGCCTATTGCTCGGGGCCGCTCGGCGCCTATGCGGAGGCCAACAACATGCCCGCCGACCGGGTCGTAAAGCTTCCTTCCGGCATATCGGACGAGATCGCCGCCGCGGCGCTGCTCAAGGGCATAACGGCGGAGTATCTCCTCAAGCGCACTTACGCGGTGCAGCCCGGCCAGACGATCCTGTTTCATGCGGCGGCGGGCGGGGTCGGCCAGATCGCCTGCCAATGGGCCAAGCATCTCGGCGCGACCGTGATCGGCACGGTCGGCTCGGACGAAAAGGTGGTGCTCGCCAAGGCGAATGGCTGCGCCCACGTTCTCAGCACACGAACGGACGACTGGGCGAAGCGGACGCGCGAGATCACCGGCGGAGGCGGCGTGCCGGTCGCCTATGACGGGATCGGCAAGGAGACCTTCATGGGATCGCTCGATTGCCTTGCGGTGCGCGGCATGCTGGTGAGCTTCGGCAATGCGAGCGGCGCGGTGCCGGCCTTCGAGCCCGGCATCCTCAGCGCCAAAGGCTCGCTCTATCTCACGCGGCCGACTCTGTTCCACTACACGCGTACCGCACAGGAGCTGCAGGACTCTGCCAATGACCTGTTCGCGGTGATTCAGTCCGGCGTGGTCAAGATCGCGATCAACCAGCGCTTTCCGCTGGCCGAGGCGCGCGAAGCCCACGAAGCTTTGCATTCGCGGGCGACAACCGGCGCGACGATCCTCATTCCGTAAGTCGCCGGACTATTTCGGCCGCGGGTTCGCGATCAGATAGGAAAAACCGCCAGGGACGGAGGGGGAATTCCTCTCTATCTGATTCCGATCAGAACGCGCTTTCGGCCGGCCACGACACTGTATCCTGGTGCTTCTCGGCGTTCATGATCTTCGCTTCAATCCTGGAGACGCATTTGCAGTCATGCGCGGGCGCGCGGTCGCGGCCGCACCCCTACGTGTTCATGCTCTCGAAGAAATCCGCATTGGTCTTGGAGTTGCGCAGCTTGTCGAGCAGGAATTCGATGGCGTCGATCGTGCCCATCGGCGCCAGGATGCGGCGCAGAACGTAGGTCTTGGCGAGCGTGCCCTTGTCCACGAGCAACTCGTCCTTGCGCGTGCCCGAGCGCAGGATGTCGATGGCCGGGAACACCCGCTTGTCGGCCACCTTCCGGTCGAGGATGATTTCCGAATTGCCGGTGCCCTTGAACTCCTCGAAGATCACTTCGTCCATGCGGCTGCCGGTATCGATCAACGCGGTGGCGATGATGGTCAGCGAGCCCCCTTCCTCGATGTTGCGCGCGGCGCCGAAGAAGCGCTTGGGACGCTGCAGCGCATTGGCGTCCACGCCACCCGTCAACACCTTGCCCGAAGACGGAACGACCGTGTTGTAGGCGCGGCCAAGCCGCGTGATCGAATCGAGCAGGATCACGACGTCGCGCTTGTGTTCGACCAGCCGCTTGGCCTTCTCGATCACCATCTCCGCCACCTGGACATGGCGCGTCGCCGGCTCGTCAAAGGTCGAAGAAACGACCTCGCCCTTCACCGAGCGCTGCATGTCGGTGACTTCCTCGGGACGCTCGTCGATCAGGAGCACGATGAGGTAGCATTCGGGGTGATTGGCGGCGATCGCCCTGGCGATGTTCTGCAGGATCACGGTCTTGCCGGTGCGCGGCTGCGCGGTGATGAGCGCGCGCTGGCCCTTGCCCTGCGGCGCCACGATATTGATCACCCGGCCCGTCTTGTCCTTGATGGTCGGATCTTCGATTTCCATGTTGAGCCACTTCGTCGGATAAAGCGGCGTCAGATTGTCGAAATGCACCTTGTGCTTGGTCTTCTCGGGATCCTCAAAATTGATCGTCGAGACCTTGAGAAGCGCAAAATAGCGTTCTCCGTCCTTCGGGCTGCGGATGGGACCATCGACGGTATCGCCCGTTCTGAGCCCGAAGCGGCGGATCTGCGATGGTGACACATAGATGTCGTCCGGACCTGCGAGGTAGTTCGATTCGGGCGACCGCAGAAACCCGAAACCATCCTGCAGCGTTTCCAGCACGCCGCCCCCGGTAATTTCGACATTCCGCTCCGCGAGCTCCTTGAGGATCGCGAACAGCATGTCCTGTTTGCGCATCGCCGAGGCGTTCTCGATCTCGAGATCTTCGGCGAACGACAACAGATCGGTGGGGGTTTTGGCCTTCAGATCCTGCAGCTTCATCGCCTGCAGGCCGGATTGCACTGTCATGGGTATCGCACCTGGGAACGGTAGGCTTCGGGAAATTGTCCGCCGCTTAAGGCGTATGGGAGAGGTTCGGCGGAGGTCTGGTCGCACGCCGCGCCGGTCTGGACCGGCGCCAACCCCGCATCTTCCGGACGCGCGTTGCGCTGCGGCGTGATTGGGGAACTAACGCCTTATACCGCGATTTCGTGCCATTGCAAATGCTCTTTCTTCGAGAGGGTTCAGAAAGGCTTGACGACCGCGAGAATCACGATCGCCACCAGAAGCACGGTGGGAACCTCGTTCCAGACCCGGTAAAAGCCGGCGGTATGCGCGTTCGCGTCCGCGGCGAACTTGCGGGCCCAGCGCGCATAAAGCCCATGCACCCCGCTCATTGCCACAACCAGAACTATTTTCGCCTGGAACCAATGCTGGTGCCAGGCGTCCGTGATCGGGAGAAAGCTCAGCGTCAGGCCCAACAGCCACACGGCAATCATGGCCGGATTGACGATGGCCCGCAGCAGCCGTCGTTCCATCCGCTTGAAGCGCTCCGAATCGGCCGAACCCGGCACGGTTTCGCAATGATAGACGAACAGGCGCGGCAGGTAGAGCATCCCCGCCATCCAGGCGATCACCGCAATGATGTGGAACGCCTTGACCCACAGGTAAAAGCCTTCCGATTGCCAGAACGCATTCACGCTTGCGCCCCGCCCAGTCCGCAACGACCGAGGTGCTCCGGGCAAATCCGGCCGTTTCCACAGGTGATCGGCTCCGCGGCCGTAGTTGCCTTCAGCACGAGATCGGCCAGTCCGTCGATAAAGCGCTCGCTCGTGCCGGCCGTCGCGACACGAATGTAATCGGGAACCCCAGCCTCCTTGGCCAGCCTGGCATACTCGATGTCCAGTTCCACCAGTGTCTCGGAATGCTCCGACACGAAGGCAACGGGCATCACGACGAGCCCTTTTCCTTCCGCCCCGGCCTGCCGGATCTCGGCATCGGTGGCCGGCTCGAGCCATTGCAGCGGCCCGACGCGGCTCTGGTAGCTGATCCGCCAGTCGAGATCGCCGGCCCCATGGCTGCGTAAGATGGCATCAACCGTGCGCTCAACCTGCCACTGATAGGGGTCGCCGCCGGAGATCGTGCGTTGCGGAAGCCCATGTGCGGAAAAGAGCACCCTGTAGCTCAACCCCGGTTTCCGCCGCGAAAGCGCATCCTCCAGCAGCTCCTTCAGCGCCGCAATAAAACCGCTGCCCCAGGGATAGCAACAGACGCGCTTGTGCGGGACGGCGAGCCCTCCGCGCCGAGACGCCTGTTGCCAGGCGAGGAGCGAGGAGCCGCTCGTTGCTGTCGAATATTGTGGATAGAGCGGCAGCAACACCACGAGCGCGGGTTCATAGGCCAGAACCGAGCGCACCGTCTCGTCGCTCATGGGCTTCCACGCACGCATGGCAATGAACGTTCTTGCCGCCGCGCCCCGGCGCGCGAGCGCCTGTTCAAGCGCTGTCGCCTGCGCAGATGTTTCCTGCAGCAGCGGCGAACGGCCGCCGATCTCACGATAGATGGCTTGCGCGACAGGGGCACGCCGCTTCGCGATCATCCAGGCGACGGGTCGGCGCAACCATTCCGGCAATGGCAGAATCGCCGGGTCCGAAAAGAGGTTTCGAAGGAATAGCTCTACCGACTCCAGCGAATCCGGCCCTCCCAGGTTGAAGAGCACGACCGCGATTTTCACCGCGCTCTCCGCACGCGCGCGACGAACTCGGCGACATGCTCCACCGGAGTCTCGGGCAACACGCCATGCCCAAGATTGGCGATGAACGGCATGCATTCCAAACTCGCAACGAGCCTGTCGATCGCCTCCCTCATCGCGGACCCGCCTGCCACGAGCAAAACTGGGTCAAGATTGCCCTGGAGTACAACCCGCCCGCCCAGATTCTGGACGGCCCAGCCCATCGGCACCGCCGTATCGACAGAAACAGCGTCGACACCGGTTTCCAAGGCGTAAAGGTCATAACCAGCAAGCGTTGCGCCGCGGGGAAAACCGATAATCCTGACGCTCCCACAGTTCTCCCTCACACGATCCACTATCCGTTTCGTCGGTGCTATCACCCAGTCGCGAAATGCCCGTTCCGTCAGCCCCCCCGCCCAACTGTCGAATATCTGAACGACAGAGGCTCCCGCCCTGATCTGCCCGCATAAATGGTACGCTGCACAGTCCGCGATGCGCTGCAGAAGTCGGGCAAAACCGTCCGGATCGCGATATCCCCAAAGCTTTGCCGCCCGCTGGTCATTCGATCCCTGACCCTCTGCCATGTAGCTTGCAAGCGTCCAGGGCCCGCCAGCGAAACCGATCAGATCACGAGAAGGAGCAAGTCTGCCTGCAAGCAGCTCCAAGGCCCGATAGGCTGGCGACAGCTTCCGTTCCCAATCCGCCGAATCCCGGGTCAATTCATCGGCAGAAACCGTTCGCTCCAGACGAGGCCCAGAGCCATCCTCGAATGTCACCTCCTTGCCCAGAGCAAAAGGAACCAGCAGGATGTCGGAGAAAAGTATAGCTGCATCAAGCTCGAACCGATCGACCGGCTGCAGAGTGACCTCTGCCGCAGCTTCCGGGTCCATGCATAATTTCCAGAAAGATCCTGCTTTCGCACGGGCTGCACGGTATTCCGGCAGATATCTTCCTGCCTGCCGCATCAGCCAGACGGGCGGGGGCGCCTGGATCTTGCGGTTCAGTACCGCAGAGAGTTTTCCACCCCTGCCGTTTTGCAACTTAGAAAGACTCCTAAAATGATGATGAATGTTGTTGGACTGTGAAAAAGTGGATGAATCCGTGGACAGGCGGGTTGTCTAGGCCGCAAACGCTGGGGACTCAAGCGCGCTTGATACCGCCCCGGACGGGGATTGGGCGGTTGATGGACGGCCGAGGGCCGTGGATGATCGGTGTGAAACGCTGTTGAACACCGGACGATCCGCAAGAAATTGTGGACTACTGGGGATGAAAGTGGAAAACCCGCGCGAGTTTCATCTGCATCTGGTTTCCGACGCGACCGGAGAGACTCTCAACGCCGTCGCCAAGGCTGCGAGTGCCCAATTCGAAGGGGTACGGTTGCAGGAGCATTTCTATGCGCTGGTTCGAAGCGAAAGGCAGCTCGAGCGCGTCATTGCACATATCCGCGAAGAACCGGGCCTTGTCTTCTTCACTCTGGTCAGTCCCGACTTGCGCCGAATTCTCGAAACGCAATGCACCCAGCTCGGTGTGCCATGCCAGGGCATTCTGGATGGCCCGATTGCCATGATGCGTCAATTTCTCGGAGCGGCGGAAACCCACCGGCCCGGTGGTCAGCACGAAGTGGATCAGCGGTATCTGCATCGCATTGAAGCGCTGAATTTTGCCATTGCCCATGACGATGGTCAGGCTCTCGCGCTTGTGGAAGAGGCTGAGGTCGTGCTCGTAGGAGCGAGCCGCACGTCCAAGACCCCTACCTGCGTCTATCTCGCCATTCGCGGTGTTTGCGCCGCAAATGTACCCATCGTGCCGGGGATTGCCCTGCCGACGGAGCTCCTGTCGGCGCGCCGCCCCCTTGTGGTCGGGCTGTGGGCGTCTCCTGACCGTCTGGTGCAGGTCAGGCGAAACCGGCTCAACACCCTGGGCGAGGTCCGCGCGACAAGCTATGTAGACCTTGACAGTGTTCGGGCAGAAGTCATGGCAACACGCCAGCTTTTCGAACAGCGCGGGTGGCCAGCGATCGATGTGTCGCGCCGGTCCGTCGAAGAAACGGCGGCGTCCGTGCTGAACCTGCTGGCGGAGCGCAAGGAGGTGGCTTTGGGGTGAAGCCACTCATTCTCGCCTCGGCCAGCGCGACAAGGGCACGGCTGCTTGCCGCTGCCGGCGTGACGTTCGAAATCGCTGCGGCCGCAATCGACGAAGAAGCCTTGAAGGTCGACTGGTTGCGGAAAGGATATGCCGCAACGGACATGGCCAGGGGACTGGCCGAGGAAAAAGCACGATCCGTTGGCATGGGTTGGCCCGGCAGAATCGTGCTTGGTTGCGATCAGGTCCTGGCTTTGGACGGAGAACTCATCAGCAAGTGCCGCACAAGAATCGACGCGTTGTTGCTGTTGCGCCGTCTGCGGGCACGCGAGCACGAGTTGGTTACCGCGGCCGTGCTCGCACGGGACGGGGAGATGCTTTGGCGTCATGTTGATGGTTCGCGGCTGGTGATGCGCGACTTTTCCGACACGTTCCTGAACGAATATGTTCTGCGCTGCGCGGCCGCGACTACTCACTGCGTCGGCTGCTATGAGCTGGAGGGGCCGGGAATCCAGCTCTTCAGCCGAGTCGACGGCGATTTCTTTTCCATTCTGGGCTTGCCGCTGCTGCCGTTGCTCGAGGAACTGCGCGGACTGGCGCTGTTGAAACCATGAGGGTCGCCGGCGTGGTTGGCTGGCCGGTCGGTCATTCCTTGTCGCCGCGCCTGCATCGCTTCTGGCTTCGCGAGCATGGCGTGAACGGAGCCTATGTCCAGCTGCCGGTGCGGCGGCATGATTTTTCCACCGCGTTGGGGGGACTGCGGTCGGCCGGTCTTGTCGGTGTGAACGTCACGATTCCCCATAAGGAAGCGGCCTTTGCCCTTGCGAAAGTCTGCGACGTTACCGCTCGACTGGCCGGAGCGGCCAACCTTCTTCTTTTCCACGACAATGGCATCGAAGCGCGCAACACCGACGCTGGAGGGCTTCAAACCTGCCTCTTGGAGGAAATGGGCGCCGACACAATGAGGGGCAGACAGGCAATTATTCTTGGCGCCGGGGGCGCCGCGCGCGCAGCAGTTCTTACCTGCGACAATCTGAAAGCCGCCGCGATCCACATACTCAATCGCACGCTTGGACGTGCCAGGAGTCTCGTTGATTCGCTCGAAAGCAGCGTGACCGCCACGCTTTCAGCCGGACTGCCCGAAGACTGGCCCAAGCTCGCGCCTGCCGCGCACCTGCTCATCAATGCGACCAGTCTGGGAATGAAAGGCTCGCTATCTCCCGCACTGCCGCTGGAGTTGCTCCCGCGCGACGCGCTTGTCTGCGATATCGTCTATGACCCTCTCGAAACGCCGCTGCTGGCGAGCGCCCGCAAGCTTGGTCTTCACGGCGTCAATGGTCTTGGCATGCTGATTCACCAGGCCGTGCCCGCCTTCGAGGCATTTTTCGGATTCCGCCCTCAAGCTTCAGCGGCTCTCTGGGCCGATCTGGAAAAGGCGCTGCAGAAATGAACGCCAGGCGGCCGCTCGTGGTCGGGCTGACCGGGTCTATTGGAATGGGGAAAACGGAGACGGCCAGGATGTTTGCGCGTCTGGGAATCCCCGTCCATGACGCCGACGCAGCGGTGCACAGGCTTTATGAACCCGGCGGCGCCGCTGTGGCTGCAATAGCGGAGACCTTTCCGGATTGCGTACAGATAGACCGGGTCAATCGCGCGCAGCTGTCCGCGCGCGTTCGCGACGACAAAGCGGCGTTTACGCGTCTGGAGTCCATCGTTCATCCACTTGTCGCGCAGGAACAGCGCGCGTTCATCGAGCGGGAAGCGGCACTGGGCGCGGACATTGTCGTGCTCGACGTGCCTCTTCTTGTCGAAACCGGTTCACACGCGCAGGTGGATGCCGTGGTCGTGGTTTCAGCACCAGCCGAAATCCAACGCGCCCGGGTGCTTCAACGTTCGGGCATGACCGAAGAAATGCTCGACCAACTCCTGGAGCGCCAGATGCCGGATGTGGACAAGCGTGCCCACGCACATTTCGTCGTGGAGACGGACAAGGGTTTGCGCCATGCTTGCGAACAGGTCGAATCCATCGTGTCCGCCTTGCGCGGACGGAGAAAGCAGGGCGGGAATGCGTGAAATTGTGGTCGATACGGAAACGACCGGCCTCGATCCGGCCGACGGACATCGTATCATCGAAATCGGCTGCGTCGAGCTGTTCGATCACGTCCCGACGGGTCTGAGCTTTCAACGCTATCTCAACCCGGAACGACCCATTCCCCGTGAGGCGCAACGCGTCCACGGCCTGACCGACGAGTTTCTCGTCGGCAAGCCCCTGTTCTCCACCATTGCGGATGAGCTGCTGGGCTTCTTTGGCGATGCACCGATCATCATGCACAACGCGTCCTTCGACATCAAATTCGTAAACGCGGAACTGTTGCGGCTGGCGAGGCCCGCCATCCCCGTTTCGCGCACGATCGATACGATAGAAATCGCAAAAGCCAAGCTCCCGGGTGCGCGCTATTCGCTTGACGAACTCTGCCGGCGGTTCGGGATCGATCTGTCGGCGCGTGTCAAGCACGGGGCTCTTGTCGACGCGGAACTGACGGCACGCGTTTATCTCGAACTTGTGGGCAGCCGTCAGGCGCGGCTCCGGCTGGCGCCACGCGACGCCGGAACTGTCGCACGCGACGAGCGCACCGCTGCGCGCCAGCGGCCGGAGGTATTGCCATCCAGGATCAGCGCCGCCGAAGCGACAGCGCACGCCGCGTTCATCTCATCCGAACTGGGAAGCGATGCGGTCTGGAACTGGCAGTAATCGCGAAACCTCAGGAGAGCGACTGACCCGCGCGCACCTGCTGGCCCTCGGCCATTCTGGCGCGATAGAGCGATGCAAAATCGATCGGTTCGATCATCAGGGGAGGCATTCCGCCATCTCTGACAGCATCGGCCACGATGCGGCGCGCGAAGGGGAACAGGAGATGGGGTCCGTCGATCAGCAGAATTTGCTGCAGAATTTCTTCCGGTGCGTTCTGGATCATGAACAGACCACCGTAGGCCAGCTCGAGCAGGAACAGCGATTTGTCTTCGGACTTCGCGGATACACGGAGCTTCAACTCGACCTCGAAGCGCTCCGCATCCAGACGACGGGCCTGCAGGTCCACCCCAAGATCGATTTGGGGCCGTGCGGCCATGCTGGACGGTGCACCGGGATTTTCGAATGAAAGATCCTTCACATACTGGCCGATGATCTGGATCCGCAGTGGCGGCCCCTCCGGCCCACCCTGCGGATTGCCATTCGGTCCAACGCCCATATTGCTCATGAAATCGACTTCCCACAAAAGCGCGCGGGGCTACCATGAATGGAAGGGGGCTGACAAGACGACGTGTGCCTGTCCTCTCGAAAAGCCCGACCCGTCGCCTATGTGTTGAATTGTGCTTCCCGACGCTCCCCTTCAGTGGACCCTGACCGCGGTAGTGGGCTAGGATGACGTAGGGTTGCGGCAGGCAGGTTTTCGGACGAGGCTTCTCGGAATGGCGGATTCGCAGCTGATCGGAATACTGCTGATTGCGATGGTCGCCGGCGTCATCCTTTTCCGGCTCTATACCGTGCTTGGCCGCCGAACTGGCAATGAGCGCGAATCGCAGGAACGTCTCCGCCGAATCGGAGGCGATGCGCCTTCAACAGGCGATAATGTGGTTGCGCTGCCCGACCGGTCGAGCACGGCGGTCGAGAAGCAGGCGCCGGCCGGTGATCCTGCAGCGCGAGGTCTTCTGGACATCAAGCTCGCGGATCGCAGTTTCGAGACGGAGCATTTCCTCGAAGGGGCGCGGCACGCCTACCAGATGATCGTTGTCGCCTTCGCCGCGAGAGACCGCGCGACTCTGCGCCCCCTGCTGAGCGATGAAGTCTATTCCGCCTTCGACAAGGTGATGCGCGAACGGGAAGAGCGCAACGAAACGGTCACCTATTCCTTCGTGGCGTTTCACAACGTGCGGATCGCGCATGCGGAGCTCAAGGGACGGACCGCGGAAATCACGGTCGAATTCGACGCACAGTTCACTTCGGCGACAACGGATGCCCAGGGCGCCATTATTGAAGGTGACCCCAAGGCGGTGCGCGACGTGGCCGACATCTGGAGTTTCTCGCGCGATACGCGCGCCAGCGATCCCAATTGGACCCTCATCGCGACATCGGGCGGCGATTGAGACGGAAAAAAGCGGGCCGGCCGCGATGGTTCGCGTTCACCGTTGTGCTTCTCCTGACTGCGGCTGTGTGCGCGGGCCTATGGTATTTCCTGCGGCCAATCCCCGCCGGACCGCTGAGGCTCGCGCGGACTGATTTCGATACCCTCCCTGGATGGAGAGCCAGCGATGCGCCAGCTGCGCTCGCAGCGCTCCGCCGGTCCTGCCTCGTGGTCCTTCGCCTGCCGCCCGATCACCCGATGGGGGGCGCGGGCTATGCGGGAGTTGCACGGGACTGGCGAGATGTTTGCCTGCACAGTGCGCGAGCTAAAGCAGACCCGAGGAGCGCCCGCAGCTGGTTCGAGAACTGGTTCACGCCCTACCGGCTTTATGCGGGGTCCCAAGGCGAGGCACTGTTCACCGGCTATTACGAGCCCGAGATTCGCGCGAGCCGCACCCGCCATGGCCCCTATACGGCGCCCGTTTATGGCCTTCCTCACGATCTCGTCACGGCCGATCTTGGGCTGTTTCGGTCCGAGTTTTCCGGAATTCACCTTGTCGGACGGGTGGCGGATCAGCGATTCGAGCCGCTTCAGACACGCGCGCAAATCGATGCGAGTGGGCTGAACGATGCGGCGGTGCTGCTTTACGCGAGCGATCCGATCTCCGTGTTCTTTCTGCATATCCAGGGATCGGGGCGCGCCCGCTTCGAAGATGGCGCAATGATCCGGCTCGCCTACGCGGGGCAGAACGGCCGCGCCTACATACCGATCGGTCGCACGCTTATCCAGCAGGGGGACCTGGACCGGGCGCACATGTCCATGCAGGCCATTCGGGCGTGGCTGGAGTCCCATCCTGACGCCGCACGCCAGACAATGGAGAGTGACGAATCCTACGTATTTTTTCGAGAATTGCCGCTCGGCGATCCCACGCTCGGCAGTCCGGGAAGCGAGGGTGTGCCGTTGACGCCGCAGACGAGCATCGCCGTCGATCCGTCCTTTCAGGCCCTGGGCGTTCCCATGTTTGTCGTCGCGGATGCACCAGCGGCGGATCCGGGGCGCCCGCCGAGGCGGTTCGCGCAGCTCTGCATTGCCCAGGACACCGGGGGCGCCATAAAGGGCGGGTTGCGCGTCGACATCTTCTGGGGTTTTGGAACGCAGGCCGAAGCGATCGCCGGACGCATGAAGTCGACCGGGAGTCTCTACGTGCTTTTGCCGAAGGCAGTCGCCCACCAGCTCCCGTTGCGCTTTCTGGAAACGTCCTGATGGGCAGGAGACGCGCACCGACTGACGACGAGCGCGAACTGTTTGAGAGCACGCTTGCCGACGCCGTGCCGCTGAAAAAAGCGCCACGCCCGAAGAAGAAAACGCCACCCAAACCGGCTCCGGCCGCGACCGTTACGCCAACCGAAGTCCGGCAGCAAAAGCCTGCATCGGCCTTGCGCCGGAGCGTCGGCATCGACGGCAACACGGCGGAGCGGTTGCGGCGCGGCCTGCTGGCGCCGCAGGCACGCCTGGACCTTCACGGATTGACGGAACGCGACGCCCATCGGGCACTTGTCACCTTTTTGCGAGGGGCCAGGATCCGTAAGCTTCGACTGGTGCTGATCGTCACCGGGAAGGGTGGCCCAGCGGCCGCGCAACAGATGGGGGATGTGCCTTTTGACCTTGGACTCGACATGCGCACGCGGGGTGTGTTGCGGATAATGACCCCACGGTGGCTTCAGGAACCAGGGCTTGCAGAACTCATTGCCGATGCACGCGAGGCGCACCGGCGTCATGGCGGACAGGGTGCACTCTATGTGTATTTACGCAAAGGTTGATGTGGAGAGTGACGCCATTACCGCGGGGCCATCCGGATTGCACCGTCGAGGCGCACGCATTCGCCGTTGAAATAGCCGTTGCGGATCATTTCGAGCGCAAGCGAGGCATATTCCGCCGGTTTACCGAGCCGCGCCGGAAAGGGTACCTGCGCGCCCAGAGCCAGCCTGACGTGCTCAGGCATGCCCTCCAGAAGCGGCGTGTCGAACAGTCCCGGCATGATCGTATTGCAGCGGACGGCTTCCTGCGCGAGATCGCGCGCCACCACGAGCGTAAGGCCGACGATTCCACCCTTGGATGCGGAATAGGCAGCCTGGCCGATCTGCCCATCCTCCGCCGCGACAGACGCCGTGTTCACAATCACACCGCGTTCTCCTCCGAGCGGCTCCAGCGCCAGCATTCCTGCCGCCGCATGCACGATGCAGCGGTATGTCCCCAGAAGATTGATCTGAACGACGCGATCGAATTCCCGCAGGGGGAAAAACCGGATTTCGCCGGTTTTGCGATCGCGGGACGCCGTCTTGAACGCGTTTCCGGTTCCGGCGCAATTGACCAGGATCCGTGCCTCGCCATTGACCTCCCGGGCGCGGGCAAAACCATTGGCGACGCTTTCTTCGCTCGTGACATCGACCTCGCAGAACAAGCCGCGGATTTCTTGCGCGGTCCTCTCGCCCTTGTCCTTTTGCAGATCGAAAATGGCCACCTTTACCCCGTGGCTGGCGAGCGCTCGCGCCGTGGCCTCGCCCAGACCTGATGCGCCGCCCGTCACAACCGCTGAAATTAATGCATTGAGCTCCATGAAAAACCTCGAAAAATGCTCCCGGCGGCTGTTCTAGGACAGTCGCCACGACAATTGAATTCAGCCAGCATGGTCGCCGGCGGTCGGCACGAGGTATTCGGAAACGATATGGTTCAGCGCACCAGGCGCCGGAGCGGACGCCTGGGCTTCTCGGCTGCCGGATTTCCAAACTCGACCGCGATGCCGCTCTCGTGGTAACGGACGACACGGCCAGACATTTGTCCGACCATTACGGCCTCTCCGATGCGCGGTTTCTTTTCGGTCCTGAGCGATACTCCGCTCAGGGACAGGTCAAGGACCTCGCAGGCGACAGATTCCCCTGTGCTAAGGGTAAAGTGCGCGAGCCCCTGTGCGGCCACCCGCTCGTGGCGACGCAGGGCAAGTTCATGGTCGGCACCGTGGATGGTTCTCGTATGCAGCAGTTCGGCCACGCGATCCTGTTTCAGGATCGAGCAGCGGAGGGTGGCCGCGAAGCGGTCCCAGTCCGATCGTGCCACTTGCGCTTCGAACCGGCCGAAACCCTCAATATACAGAATGATGTAAGTACCGGTTTCGGGAGTGATTTTGGAAATGACCTGTGCATCGCCCGGTGACATCTCCACGATGCGGCACTGACTTTCGCGGCCGTCTGCGGGCACGAACAGGCGGCCGCCAAGGTCCACGCGGACGCGCAAATGCCGTCGGCGCTCTGCGATCGTCTTTGCAATCAGCGCCTCGCGATCGAGAATCATGGGATGGTTGGGACCGCCAATGGCCCGGTCTCCGACATTGATGCGGCGTGACCCTAGGCCACCGAAGGTCAACAAGCCGTTAGCGAATGGGCGTTGGCGTTCCACTTTTGCCGGTTCGCCGACAGGGCGTATTCTTGAGGAAAGCTCGCGTCCTTAAGGGAGCCAAGGCTGATGAACCGGAAATTTACTTACGTCATCATCGGCGCGGGCAGCGCTGGATGTGTGCTCGCCAACCGGCTGTCAGCGGAGCCCCACCATACAGTGCTCCTGATCGAGGCTGGCGGGCGCGACCGATCGCTGATGATCCATATGCCGGCCGGAATTCCTGCCCTGCTGGGAAAGCCAAATCCGCACAACTGGTACCTAGAAACCGAACCGCAGCCGCAGCTCAACGGCCGCCGCCTTTACTGGCCCCGCGGCCGGGGCTGGGGCGGCTCTTCCGCCATCAACGGAATGATCTACGTCCGGGATCATGCGCGGGATTACGACCGCTGGAGGCAATTGGGCTGTGAGGGCTGGTCGTTTTCCGACGTGCTGCCCTATTTCAAGCGCGCGGAGGACAACGAGAACGGCGCGGACGAATTCCACGGCGCCGCCGGCCCGCTCTGCGTCTCCAATCCTCGTTCCGCCAACCCGCTTTTTCCCACCTTTATCGAAGCCGGTCGCCAAGCCGGATATAAAACAACCGACGATTTCAACGCACACTCCCAGGAAGGCTTCGGAACCTATCAACTGACGATCCGCAAGGGCCGACGCTGCAGCGCGTCGGCAGCCTGTTTGCGCGTACCTCCTGTTCAATAGCGGTATCGCGACCAGCCAGGGCCTTGAATCGGGCGCCTTTCTGAAGAGCAGGCCTGATGTGGACTCGCCGGATCTGCAGCTGCACGTCATTGCCGGGCTGATGTTCGATCACACGCGCCAAAAGGCTGACCGGCACGGGTTCACGGCCCATGTTTGCCAACTCAGACCGCAAAGCCCCGGCTATGTCTCCATAAAAGATCTGCCGATCCGTTTGCCGCGCCGTTGATCCAGCCGAACTATCTGGCGGCCAATGTACATCCGGCCGACGACGCCGAGTTCCCTTCGGCGCCCGCCTGAATTTGCTTCCGCGCGGGCGCATCACCATATAGGGTCATGGTAATTTCTGCGGAGGGCGTGGGGTGAGAACCATCGGAGTCGTTGCGGCCGGAATTGCGGTCGCTCTCTTCGCCGCCCGGGTGAGCGCCCAGGGGAGCAGGCCGTACCCGCTGCACGAGATGAATTTCGACATGTGGTGCCAGGAGCAACAGCATCTTCCGCCGGAGCGATGCGACAAGCGGTTGCCGGAGGACGATGCCGCGTTCCAGGCCTACAGCAACAAGATCGAAAACTACGAAATTCCCTATCTCCAGCGGCAACGAAACGAGCAGACGCTCAATCGCGATATTATTCACAACGATCCGGTGGATCACCCGACCTTGCCGTCGCAGCCGCAGACAGATCAGCCCCCCGCGGGCCACTGACGCGGAGACTGGGCGCGCGCCGGCCCGTGACCGGTTTCAGCGCACCAGATTGATGGGGCGAGCCAACCCGAACGCCGAGATCAGATGGCGCATGTCGCGATCCATGTCGCAATGGACCGTGGCAGGTTCGTCGCATGAAACGACAAGCCGCAAATGCGGGACCCTGGCCGTGGCGCGGCCTGAGTCATGCGGTGGCGGCGGCGGCTCAGAAGGCCGGCCGGGCGGCTCATGCTCGCAAATGATCCGGCAGTCGATGAGACGTTCATAGGCAATGGGCCGCCCGCCAAGCTGGGCGGCATCGCTCAGGAACTGCGCGATGCCCAGGAAGCGCTGCGGCGCTCCGGGCCCGGAGGCGAGGGGCGCCAGCACCGTTTCCATTTCCATCATGGCGCTTTGCGATGTGGTGCCGATCGCGGAAAGCCACACGGGCTGCTTCATGTGGAGCGACTGCCGCAGCAACAGGACGAGGCGGTCCCTTGCCCGCGCCTCCCAATGGGCAAAAAAGCTCGTTCCCCTCATCTCCAGACCGAACCGCTCGCAGAGTGCGGTGCCCGCAAGACGATATATCGGGCGCGCCGCATCGCGGGCGTCGAGGATGAACACATGCGAAAGCATCCGCTTGATTGCGCGCGGATCGATTTCCGCCTGATCGGGGACATCGCGGCCGGCGCGGATTCTGTTCCAATATCCGATCAGGAGATGACTGTTTCGGTGTTTCATCGGCGTTCGCTCCGGGATCCAATGTCCCTCTTTGCGCCAGTTGGCAAGCCGTGTCGGCGGCGCTGGCTCCAAAGGAGCGAAAGCTGTGCCAGCCCCGCCGGACTCAGTGCGCCCACGGTCCGCGGCGCGGGCGTCCGAACAGGGGAAATGCCGCCGATTTGAACAGCGGGGTCAACAGAAGACCAGCGCCAAATCCGCCCACATGCGCCCACCAGGCTACCCCCGGCTGTTGAGGGTCGCTCAAGGCGGCGCTCACCAGCTCCAGGACGAACCAGAAGCTCACGACCCACACGGCGCTGAGGGCAAAGGGATAGAAGATGATGCCCAAGGGGACAATGACGGTCACGCGCGCGCGCGGAAAAAGCACGACATAGGCAGCAAGCACGCCCGATATCGCGCCCGATGCGCCGATCATCGGGACGCGGGACCCGGGGTCGATCCAGGCGAGTGTGAGCGCCGCCGCAACACCGCAGACCAGATAGAACACCGCAAACCGCAGGTGGCCCATCGCGTCCTCCACATTGTTCCCGAAAATCCACAGGTAGAGCATGTTGCCGGCGATATGCAGGATTCCGCCGTGCATGAACATCGAGGTGAAGATCGTCGCGTAGGGTGAGATGGCGACGAATCCCGGGGGCGCCGCGTGCGCATGGAAAAGAAAGGCCGGCACGAAACCGAGCACGAAGATCGCCGCGCCCATTTCGCGCCCGAGCGAGCGCTCCCAAAGGTAGACGCCAACGCAAAGCGCAATGATGAGCCAGGTGACGAGAGGCACCAGCCTCGCGGGATTGTCGTCCGAGATGGGGATCATGCGGCGCCACCATCGGCGCCGGCCCGCGGCACATCCGTACCGATCTGATACAGGCGGGGGGCCGTCCAGCCCGTGTGCGGTGGCACGGTTCCTGAAATGACGGAGCCCGACATCAAGGTTCTGTGCACCATTTTCATCGCGGCAGAGCCTGATCGTGCTTGGAAGGTCTGGTCTTGAAGGAATTCGCGTCATGACGCCGACACAGCGCAGCTTTCTTTCCTGCTTGAGCGGAGCGGCGATGCTTGTCGCCACCGTTGGCGGGCCGGCCGACGCGGCGGGCCTCCTCGCCAGTCCCGGCAACACACCGGGCGGCGGCTGGGGCGGTGGCGGCGGCGGCGGCGGGCACTGTCACAACGTCAACATCTGGAAGCAGATCAACATCAACAAGCCGGTGACGATCAACAAGAGCATCGACATCAACAAGTCCATCGTCATCAACAAGGGCGGCGTGTCGGTTTCCATCGCAGGCGCCGAAGCGAGCGCGTCTTCCGGCGCGGAAATCGTCTATGGCGGCTCCTATGTGGGCGAGATGGCGGTCAGTCACGAAGTGGGCGAGGTCGGCAATTTTCAGGCGGAAGAAACCTGCGAAACGCAGCAGGCGACCGTGGTGAAAGCGATCCACACGGTCTGCGTTGCCGTGACGGGCGAGGAATTCCCCGCTTCGCACATGCTGGGGGAAAGCTGGATCGAATCGTCCTACGAGGGGGAAGTCGCGCGCTGCATTGCAGGGTCCGTCCTCAAGGTGGTCATCGGCGACGTGGTGCAATCCGATCAGGGCATGGCGGGAACCTACGAGCATGGCCGTATCCTGATGTGCCGCCCGCACGAGGTGCTTCGCCACTTCAAGGACGGAATGCTGAAATGCGCGCCGGCGACGCCCGTTCCCGATTGCACGGAACGGACCAATCTGCGCCGCTACGGCAGCGGCGATTTCTTTTTTGCCTATCGCGCCGAAGTCTGCGCGGCCCCCGCGCATGAAGTCTCCGTGCGGGACACCAATGTTACGGGCATGACTCTCGAGGGTGGTGTCGGCGACTGATTCCTGTTCCATCGAGGAGTTCCCGCCATTATGCGGCAAGCACACCCGACCGGGCAGACGGCGGCGGCCTCCTAACCGAACCTTAGCGAAAACGGATGCGCGAGAAAATCCCGCTTGCGCCCGTGGCCGTAATCGTAGGCGTCCGAACTGCACACTTCGGCGAAGTATTCCGCCAGCGCCTTCGCCATAGTTGTCGGACTCGCGACAATCAACCGGCCAGCGTTACAAAGCCCGAATTTATAAGACCGGAAGACCGTCAAGCAGTAGTTGATTTCCTGCGTGAGTTTCACGGCTGCCAGATAAATTAAGGCAGTCTGCGGCCACACCCCGGTGCCGCAGGCAGCCATCGATTCCCTTGCGGCGCTTGACGCGTACCCGCAGCGTTTGCACGATCCGCAGCGAGACGGCTTGCGAGATTACTTTGTCGGCGGTATCAAACCCCTTGGCTCCTATGAGCCGTTCCGTCAGCTGGCGCGTATCAAGTAGCCCTCAGGGCGTAGCGTTGCCTGACAGAACTCCGTTGTCTCGCCACGCCGGAAGACGCGATTTTATTATAGATCGACATTAGGCCAGGAAATCGGCAGGCATGCCGCTCGCCTCGAACAACCGCACATTGCCAGAACACGCGCCAGGTCTACGCGCGCGTCGCGTATCTCGTTCCGCTTGCGCCGGAGCGTGAAGACAGAAGGGGGAATCGCCATGCGGCGATCGTCGTGCCAGACCGTCCGAAATCGTAGCCTCGCCTATAATAGAATAGGTGTGCTTGCTGCATAATGGGGAGGTCGCGCCGCTTGAACGCGGAAGTCTCGCTGCTATGGTGCGATGCAGCGCGAGCGGACCCGTCCATGAATATTCACGAATACCAGGCCAAGGAGATTTTACGCGGCTTCGATGTTCCGGTGCCGCGGGGTTTTCCGGCCTTCACAATCGATGAAGCCGTCGCGGCGGCGGAACGGCTGGGCGGCCCGGTCTGGGTCGTGAAAGCGCAAATCCATGCCGGCGGCCGGGGCAAGGGTGGCGGTGTAAAGCTAGTGCGCTCGATTGCAGAGGTACGCGAGGCAGCTCAGCGCATGCTCGGCATGACGCTCGTCACCCATCAGACCGGGAAGGACGGCCGCGTGGTGCGCCGGCTCTACATCGAAGACGGCTCGGCGATCGCCCGCGAACTTTATCTGTCGGCGCTGGTGGATCGCGCGACCAGCCGGATCGCCTTCATTGCCTCGACAGAGGGAGGAATGGATATCGAGGAGGTGGCGAAAAGCAGCCCGGAAAAAATCCTGACATTCCAGGTCGAGCCCGCCGCGGGCTATCAGCCCTATGTCGGCCGCGATGTTGCTGCCGCCTTGCAGCTCGAGGGCGATGCCGTGAAGCAGTGTGGGACTCTCGCGGAGGGGCTGTACCGCGCGTTTCTTGCGAAAGACATGAGTCTGCTGGAAGTCAACCCGCTGGTCGTGACGAGGGACGGACAGCTCGTCTGTCTCGATGCCAAGATCAATTTCGACGACAACGCGCTCTACCGCCACAAGGACGTGGCGGAGCTCCGCGATCCTGACGAGGAGGATCCGACAGAACGCGAAGCGGCGCAATACGACCTTTCCTACGTCAAGCTCGACGGGACGATCGGCTGCATGGTCAACGGCGCGGGCCTCGCCATGGCCACCATGGACATCATCAAGCTGTTCGGAGAGGAGCCCGCCAATTTTCTCGACGTCGGCGGAGGCGCCTCGCGCGAAAAGGTCACCGCGGCATTCAAGATCATCGTTTCCGATCCGCACGTCAGAGGAATTCTGGTCAATATCTTCGGCGGCATCATGAAATGCGACATTATCGCCGAAGGTATCATTGCGGCCGCGAAAGAAATCGCTCTCTCGGTGCCGCTCGTGGTGCGCCTGGAAGGCACCAATGTCGAGAAGGGCAAGGAAATTCTTGCCCGGTCGGGTCTTCCCATCGTGTCGGGCAATGACCTCGCCGACGCGGCGCAGAAAATCGTCCAGGCCGTCCGCGCCCGCGCGTGATTCCGCAGCTTCATACGCAACGCCTTCTGCTGCGCGCCTGGAAAGCTGAAGATTTCGAGGCTTACGCGCGTTTCCTGGCCGATCCCGATGTCACGCGCTACACCGTCGGCGAACCGCTGTCGCGCACCGATGCCTGGCGCAACATGGCGGTCTTCGTTGGCCATTGGGTTTTGCGCGGTTACGGGATGTGGGCGGTGGAGCGCAAGTCCGACCGCGAATTTCTGGGACGCGTGGGCCTGTGGAATCCGGAGGGCTGGCCGGGGCTCGAAGTGGGATGGACACTCGGGAAGGAATATTGGGGACAGGGTTACGCGACCGAGGCGGCGCGTGCCGCGATGGATTTCGGTTTTCTGACGCAGGATGTAGAGCGGCTGCTTTCCGTCATCGACAGACGCAACCAGGCGAGCCAGCGCGTGGCCGGGCGTCTTGGAGAAACACGCGGCGAGCAGCGGGTGCTCGAATTCCAGGGCAGAAGCTTCACGGTCGACGTGTGGAGCATTTCGCGCGCGGCGTGGTCGCAAAGGCGTTGACTCAAGGGCACTGCCGCTGCCCGTGCCGGCCATGAGTTCCGAGTCATTGGTGATTTATCGCGGGGGCGATTTCCCGCTCTTTCTTGCGTGCCGGTTTTTCACCGCCGTCGCCATGCAGGTGCTGTCGGTGGCGATCGGCTGGCGCATCTACGACATCACGCACAGCCCTTTGTCACTCGGGCTGGTCGGTCTCAGTCAGTTCGTGCCGATATTTGCGCTGACGCTCCCGGCGGGAGATCTGGCCGACCGAAGCGATCCCCGCCGCGTCTTCTCGGCCTGCCTGCTCGCCTTGGCGCTTTGCGGGGCTCTCCTGGTCTGGGTCACTTTCGTGCGCGCTCACGACATATGGCCATATTACACGGTTCTCGTCGCGATCGGGGCTGCGCGCGGTATCGCAGGACCATCCTCGCAGTCGCTGGTGCCGTTCCTCGTGCCGCGCGAACGGCTGCCGCGCGCAATTGCCTGGAGTTCCTCTACGTTCCAGGTGGCCGTGATCCTCGGGCCTGCCTGTGGTGGCCTTCTCTACGCGCTCGGTCCCAAGGCGGCGTTTGGCGCGTCTGCCGCCTGCTTTCTTCTGGCGGGTATGGGCATAAGCCGCCTGGCAGGCCGACGGCGCGCCGACGGAACCGCGCCGAAAGCAGGCGCCACAGCACGCATCGCCGAGGGAATCGCCTTCGTGCGCCACCGTCCGATCATCCTCGGCGCGCTCTCGCTTGATCTCTTCGCGGTGCTTCTTGGCGGTGCAACGGCTCTCCTTCCGGCCTATGCGCGCGATATCCTGTTCGTGGGGCCTGTGGGGCTCGGCCTCTTGCGGAGTGCACCCGCCTGCGGCGCGGCGCTGATGGCGGCTTCCATCGGCCGGGGGCCGATCGCAAGGCATGCCGGGATGAAAATGTTCATCGCGGTCGCGATTTTCGGAATTGCCACGATCGTGTTCGGCCTGTCGCGCAATTTCTACCTCAGCCTGGCATCGCTGGCGGCGCTTGGCGCCGCCGATATGATCAGCGTCTATGTGCGTCAGTCGGTGGTGCAGCTGTCTGTGCCGGACGCGATGCGCGGGCGGGTCAGCGCCGTGAACGTGCTTTTCATCGGTACCTCGAACGAATTGGGCGAATTCGAATCCGGATTGACCGCCGCCTGGTTCGGCATCGTGCCCGCGGCCGTGCTCGGTGGCATCGGCACGCTGCTGGTGGTGGCGCTGTGGATGGGACTTTTCCCGGCGCTGCGGCGCGTGGATCGGCTTGAAGAGGCGAGGTAATGACCAAGCTCCATCGGACCGCCGACCGCCGGCCGCCGGAAGCGATTTCAACGCCGATACGTACCTGTCAGCGTCGCGGTAGCGAGGGCGTGAGACTTGAGCCAGGCCGCAAGCTCGCCGTCTTTTGTTTCGGGACTTAACGCCACGCTGGCCGCGCCCAGCGCGTAGAGCGTGAATTCATAGTGGTGCGGTCCCGAGCCAGAGGGCGGACAGGGGCCGTCATAAGCGCTGTCGCCGAAATCGTTTTTCGCCTGCAGCGTGCCCGCCGGCAATCCGGGTCCCGAGCCCGCGCCGCCCGACAGTCCGGCGGCGCCGGGGGGAATATTGACCACAAGCCAGTGCCAGAATCCGCGCCCGTGATTCGCATCCGAGTCGAATAATGTAAGCGCATAGCTCCCGACGCTGGCCGGCGCACCCGACCAGTTGAGCACCGGCGACTGGTTCTGGCCTCCGCAGCGGCCGTTGACCTGGGCGAGGGCAAGACGTGCGCCATGGGTGAAATCGGGACTTGTCAGCTCCATCGCCTGCCCTGAAGGACATGAGATCAGAAAACTCGCCGTCGCCAACGCGGCGCCGATGAGAAGGCTGCGAACCATGTTCACCACTTATAGCTCAAAGATGCGAATGCGGCATGGGGCGTTACCTGGATGCTGGAGTTGAGATTGTAGGCATAATGCCAGCGGCTGGTGAACAGGAATGTGTAGCCCCAGGCGATGCCGGCGCTGGTCGCCACGTCCCACCAGTGATGTTCGTCGGACGCCACACGCGTATAGCCCGAGAAAATCGCCGCTCCGTAAGCGGGCGCGCCATATTCCCAGCCGTAGCGGTTCCAGAGGTAGCTTGCGGGCGCGAAGGCCAGCGCGGCCGTATCGGAGGGAAAGGACCGGTCGTCACTGTAGTCGGGCCGCTCCTCCTTCACGAATTGCTTGAGAAGGAGCGCCGTGCCGACGGTGGCGCCGGTCGTCAGCGCAAGCTCGCCGATTCCCTGCCAATCGTCTTTCCAGTAGGAAATTCCGGCTGCCGCGACCGGCAGGACAATCGCGACGCCGGTGCCGATATTGGCGAGACCCTGGTTGGTTTCGCCCGGCGCCGGACCGCAGGCCAGGCAGGCGAGCAATAGCGCTGGCGTTGCCCAAATGGCATTTCGTGCCGTCATCTTGCGCCCCTCGCGCCATAAACGTAAAGGCGACTATAGATGAACGCGTGGCCCGGGCGTCAAGCGACGGATCGAGATGAGAAAACTCTATGGCAGCGCGCAAGCCGCTCTGGACGGTCTGCTGTTCGACGGGATGACCATCATGTCGGGCGGCTTCGGACTCTGCGGCATCCCCGAAAACCTGATCCTCGCCCTGCGCGATTCCGGCGTGAAAGGACTGACCGCAATCTCGAACAATGCGGGGGTGGATGATTTCGGGCTCGGATTGCTGCTCCAGACGCGACAGATCCGAAAAATGATCAGTTCCTACGTCGGCGAGAACGAGACCTTCGAGCGCCAATATCTCGCCGGCGAACTCGAACTCGAGTTCAACCCGCAGGGGACGCTGGCGGAGCGTATCCGCGCGGGGGGAGCGGGCATTCCGGGCTTCTACACCAAAACGGGAGTCGGTACGCTCGTGGCCGAAGGCAAGGAGCACAAGGAATTCGACGGCGAGCTTTACGCCCTCGAGCGCGCTCTCATCGCGGATCTCGCCATGGTGAAGGCGTGGAAAGGCGACGAGGCCGGAAATCTCCTCTATCGGAAAACCGCGCGGAACTTCAATCCGATGATGGCGACGGCCGGCAAAGTCACCGTGGCCGAGGTCGAAGAACTCGTGCCCATCGGCGCGCTCGATCCAGACTGTATCCACACGCCGGGCATTTTCGTGCAGCGCATCATCCAGGGGCCGTGCTACGAGAAGCGCATCGAAAATCGCACCCTGCGGGAGGGATGACCATGGCCTGGAGCCGCAACGATCTCGCAAAACGTGCCGCGCAGGAGCTGCGGGACGGCTACTACGTCAATCTCGGCATCGGCATTCCGACACTCGTCGCGAATCATATCCCCGAAGGAGTCCGCGTCACGCTTCAGTCGGAGAACGGCATGCTGGGCATGGGGCCGTTTCCGCACGAGCCCGAAGTCGATCCCGATCTCATCAACGCGGGCAAGCAGACGATCACCGAATTGCCGCAGACCTCCTATTTTTCGTCCGCCGACAGTTTCGCAATGATCAGGGGCGGGCATATCGATCTGTCGATCCTCGGCGCGATGGAAGTCTCGGAAACGGGCGACCTCGCGAACTGGATGGTGCCGGGCAAACTCGTCAAAGGCATGGGCGGCGCGATGGATCTCGTGGCCGGCGTGAAGCGCGTGGTGGTCACGATGGATCACACCGACAGGGCGGGAAATCCGAAGCTTCTCAGGAGCTGCCGCCTGCCGCTCACGGGCAAAGCCTGCGTCGATCGCATCATTACCAATCTCGGCGTTTTCGATGTGTCGGAGATCGGCCTTGAGCTTGTGGAACTTGCCCCGGGCGTCTCCCGCGAAGAAATCGCCGCCAACACTGAAGCAAAGCTGGTGATGTGATGACGTCCTTCGCCGCGCGGTCGGGGGAGATGCCCGGGAAGCGGGCGAAGTCGGAATGAAGTAGCCAATCCGTGTCGTTCGTCACGGCTGCAGAGGCGCTGATTTTCGCCGGTACGTATTTCGTCTTGGCGATCGGGAAGCTGCCGGGCTTTCGCCTCGACCGCGCGGGCGCGGCACTGCTGGGCGCCAGTCTCACGGTCGCCTGCGGCGTGCTTTCACCCGAGGAAGCCTTTCGCGCCATCGACGGTGGCACGCTTGCGCTGCTGCTCGGCATGATGATCGTGGTGGCCAATCTGCGGCTCTCCGGATTTTTTCGCCTGGCGACGAACTGGACTGCGCGGCGGGTGCGCCGTCCGCTCGCGCTGCTTGCGGCCGTGGTGTTCAGCTCGGGAATTTTTTCGGCCTTTCTCGTCAATGATACCGTCTGTCTCGCGCTGGCGCCGCTCGTGCTCGACGTGGCGACCAGATTGCGGCGAAATCCCGTGCCGTATCTTCTGGCCGTGGCCATGGCCTCGAATTGCGGCAGCGCCGCCACTATCACCGGCAACCCGCAGAACATCATGATCGGAAGTCTTTCGGGAATTTCCTATGGCCGCTTCGCCGCGGCGCTGTCGCCGCCCGCCATTGCCGGCCTTCTGCTTACGATCGCGCTGATCGTCCTGTTCTACCCACGCGAATTCCGCACACGCGAACGGCTCGAAGCCACTGCCGAACCGGGGCCGTATCACGCCCCGCTGATGATCAAATCTCTCGCAGTGACTCTTGCGCTGGTGATTTTATTCTTCGCCGGCGCCTCGCCCGCGAAGGCGGCCATCCTGGCCGGCGCGCTCCTGCTGCTGACGCGGATCGTGAAGAGCACGAAAATCTACGCGGCAATCGACTGGCCGCTACTCCTGATGTTCGCGGGCCTTTTCGTCGTGGTGGCCGGATTCGAAAAGGCGCTGCTGTCCCCCGCGATTGTTGCCGATGTCGGCCGGTTGCAGCTCGCGCGCATTCCGGTCCTGAGCGCCGCGACGGCCGTGCTCTCCAACGTCGTCAGCAACGTTCCTGCCGTGCTTTTGCTGCGGCCGTTCGTCCTTGCGCTGCACGATCGCCAGACAGCATGGCTGACCATCGCGATGGCCTCGACGCTCGCCGGCAATCTCACGGTGCTGGGCTCGGTGGCAAACCTCATCGTGGTCCAGAAAGCGGCGGCGAAAGGCGTCGCGATCACCTTCCGGGACTATTTCAAGGTCGGCGCCCCGCTGACGCTGCTCACGCTCATCCTGGGAACGTTGTGGCTTGCCGCCCGGGCAAGCATGCGCTAGAACAATATAGGAACATTTAACCGGGCTGTGTTTGGCTCTCCGAACCGCTCGCGTGGCAGATTCGGACGCTTACATGAACGATATTTCCCGCCAGATATGGGACATGAAGTACCGCTTCAAGGCGGCGGACGGGACGCCGACCGACCGCGACGTGCCCGACACCTGGGCGCGTGTGGCGATGGCCGCGGCCGAGGCTGAAAGTCCCGCGAGGCGCCGTGAATGGGCGCTCGCCTTTGGCGAGGCGCTCGCCGGCCACCGTTTCGTTCCGGCGGGGCGCATTCTCGCCGGCGCCGGCACGGCGCGCAGCGTCACGCTGTTCAACTGCTTCGTGATGGGCACGATTCCCGACGACATGGGCGGCATCTTCACCCATCTGCGGGAGGCCGCGCTCACCATGCAGCAGGGCGGCGGCATCGGCTATGATTTCTCCACGTTGCGTCCCCAAGGCGCGCCGGTGGCGGGCGTGGGTGCGGACGCGTCCGGTCCGGTGTCGTTCATGGGGGTGTGGGACGCGATGTGCCGCACCATCATGTCGGCGGGCTCGCGCCGCGGCGCGATGATGGCGACGCTGTCCTGCGATCATCCCGACATCGAACTCTTCGTCGACGCGAAGCGCGCGCCCGGCCAGCTCACCATGTTCAACCTCTCCGTGCTCGTGGGCGACGCGTTCATGGAGGCCGTGAAAAACGATGGCGAGTGGGAGCTGAAGTTCGGGGGCAGGGTCTTCCGCACGCTGCCCGCGCGAGCGCTGTGGGACCGCATCATGCGCGCGAACTACGACTATGCCGAGCCCGGCGTAATCTTCATCGACCGGATCAATGCAAATAACAATCTGAACTTCTGTGAATCGATTCGCGCGACCAACCCTTGCGGCGAGCAGCCGCTGCCTCCCTACGGCGCTTGTTTGTTAGGTT
The DNA here is from genome assembly GCA_036266955.1 of Rhizomicrobium sp. Lineage (GTDB taxonomy): Bacteria > Pseudomonadota > Alphaproteobacteria > Micropepsales > Micropepsaceae > Rhizomicrobium. The sequence goes on along the minus strand of DATAWY010000060.1, from coordinate 95,399 downwards.
CGATCAATCTTGCCAAGCTCGTGCGCGATCCGTTCGCCGGCGACGCCCGGCTGGATGAAGCGGAGCTGGGGCGGCTGACCGGTGTGGCGGTGCGGCTGCTCGATAATGTGATCGATATCTCGCGCTTTCCGCTGCCCGAGCAGCGGCAGGAAGCGATGGCCAAGCGGCGCATCGGGCTCGGCGTCACCGGCCTCGCCGACGCGCTCGTCTTCTGCCGCACGCGCTACGGCAGCGCGGAAAGTCTCGCGCTGATCGACCGCTGGCTCGAAGTGGTGTCGCATTCGGCCTACGCGACGTCGGTAGAAGCCGCCAGGGAGAAAGGTGCTTTTCCGCTGTTCGACCGCGACGCCTATCTCGCCGCGACGCATGTGCGCGCGCTGCCCCGGGTCATTCGCGACGGCATCGCCGCGCACGGCATCCGCAACGCGCTTCTCACCTCCATCGCGCCCACGGGTACGATTTCCCTGTTCGCCGACAATGTTTCGAGCGGCATCGAGCCCATTTTCGCCTACACCTATCGCCGCAGGCTTCTCATACCCGACGGAACCAGGCAGGAGGAAACGGTCGCGGACTACGCCTGGGCAAGATACCGCGATCTGTTCGGCGCCGAGGCGATGCTGCCCGACTATTTCGTCACCGCGCAGACGCTGGCGCCGGAGGATCATCTGGCCGTCCAGGCCGCGGCGCAGAAACACATCGACAGTTCGATCTCCAAGACGATCAATGTGCCTGCTGCAATCTCCTTCGATGCCTTTAAGACTGTGTACCTGAAAGCCTACGAAACAGGCTGCAAGGGCTGCACCACCTATCGCCCGAACGAAATCAGGGGCGCGGTGCTCGAAGTCCCGACCGACCGGCCCGCGGAAGTGATCACAAACGAAACCACGGGGCAGGACTCCCAGCCCTCGTTGCCGCTCGTCCTGCCGCCCGCGGCGACACACTCCTTCGAGGAATCCGGCGGCGTCGTCTATATGACCAGGCCGCTCGACCGGCCCGAAGTCCTGCTCGGCCAGACCTACAAGATCAAATGGCCCGATTCCGATCACGCCTTTTACATCACCATCAATGATCTGGAGAAGGACGGGCGGCGGCGGCCGTTCGAAGTGTTCATCAACTCCAAGAACATGGAAGCCTATGCCTGGACGCTGGCACTCACGCGCATGATCAGCGCCGTCTTCCGCCGCGGCGGCGACGTGTCCTTCGTGGTGCACGAACTGAAGGCCGTGTTCGATCCCCGCGGCGGCCAGTGGATGAACGGACAATATGTGCCGTCGTTGCTTGCGGCCATCGGCGAAGTGATCGAGCGTCATCTCGTCGCCACGGGATTCATGCCGCCGCGCGAAACGCTGGATCAGCCTCGGACCGCGCAGGCCGTGGCGGTGGCCGCAGGCGAGTTGCGCGGGCGCACCTGCCCACGCTGCGGCAGCCCCGCCCTCATCCGCCAGGAGGGCTGCGACACCTGCATCGCCTGCGCCTTCTCCCGCTGCGGGTAGAGGCGCCGGTGTGGTTTCCAGCATCGGGCGGCCGGTCCGCCGCTAAAGCCTGTCGATGACGCCGATCGCCTCCCACACCCAGAAGAACCCGGCCGCGATAATGAGGGCGATCAGGATCATTCCTCCCACACCGCGGGATTCACCGGTGCGGGTGCGAGATATCCGGCTGCCCATGAGGATGAGAACGACCAGTGCGAGCGGAGCGCCGAAGGTTTCGAGCGGATTCCCGATATCCAGAGGAATTCCGAAATCTGGCACTGCCGCTTCTCCTCGCCGTCGCAACATCCTCGTCGCCCAAAAACGGCGCCAGTGCCCGCTGCGGGCCAAAACGACTTCGCGGATGGCACGAAAATCTCCAGAGCCACCCTAGGCCGCTTTGAATGACGAAACGTAAACCGGACCGCTAAAACTCGTCGCGATCAGCGCCGGCCAACGCACATCATCCCACTGCGGCAATGTAGGGGAGCGTGCGGAGACGGCCCGCATCGTCCATGCCGTAGCCCACGATGAAATGCGCGACATGGGTGAAAGCGGCAAAGTCGGCCGTAAGCATGGCGTCGTTGCGCCGCTTGTCGACCGCCACCGCGTTGGTGACGGCGCGCGCGCCGGCTGCGATGGCGAGCTCGCGCGCGGCCTTGAGTGTCCGGCCGCGATCGAGAACCCCGTCCACAAGGAGGACATGGCGGCCGCGCAGGTTTTCGCCGGGGCCTATGAGCACGCGGGCTTCGCCCTGGGCAACACGCGCCTCGCCGTAGGAGCGCAGCTGCAGAAATTCCACCGGCAGCGAAAGGCCGCGTACGTCCAGCGCGCGCAGCAGATCCGCGGCCAACACATAAGCCCCGTTGAGGATCGGAAGGGCGAGTTCCGGGCGGTCCCGCATTGCCGCGATCTGTTCCGCAACGGCCGCGACACCTGCGCGAATTTCCGCTTCGGAAAACAGGACCGGAAGCCTGGACTGGTCCGTCAATCCTGACTCGTGAAGCGCAGTTGCAGATGACGCGCGCCCAAGGGCGGACTCGTGAGGCGTGTCGAAAATCCGATACTCTGACCGGGCTTCAGCGTCGGCAGCGGAGGCCTGAATGTCCAATGATAGAGTTCGCGTTGGTCATCATCGGTCAAAGTGACGCGCACCGGTGGCAGCGGCAATTCATGTGCAGAGGTATTCACCAGCCTGCCCGTCACCACCATCACCGACTGGCCATTCTCTGTTTCTCGCCGATAGCTACAGTCGTCGATGGCAATCCCATGGGCGTTTACCGCCACGCCGAAGGTGGCGAACATGGAGGAGGATTGCGGCCAGAGGGTCGCGATCTCCTGGCGAAATCGAAATCCTGCCCAGCCGATGAGGCAGAGCATGGCAACCAGTGCCGTCCACCCGGCCAAAAGACCAAACCGCTCTGCCCAGGAACGGCGCGGGGTTCCTGCCGGTTTGTCGGCGGATTCGGCCACTGCGGGCGGTGGCGATACGGACGTCCCGGTTGGGCCGGGAGACTCGGTCGCCGATGCTGCTAAGGACTCCGGTTCCGGTGCAGTCTGATGCCAGACTTGACCACATTTTACGCAGCGGACCTTACGGCCCTCGGGCGGGAATTGCTTCTCCGCCGCGCGATAGCGGGTCCGGCATTCGGGGCAAGTCAGGATCATCGGTCGTCCGAAAATGGCGTAACCGGCGATGCGCCGCAAGATACGCACCACAGGCGGCTCGATCGCTCGATTGGCCAGGCGCCTGCCTGCAGCGCAATGCTGGGTGGGCGCAGAAAGTTCCGGCTTGTGGCGCATGCCCCTCTGCGATATGCGCGAGTCACGCATGGCGCCCAGGGCGCCTGGTCGAGGGGCGATGCTGCGGTTCGAGAATGTGGGAATGCGGTTTGGCGCGGGCCCCGAGGTTCTGCGAGACGTGACGTTCCTGCTCGAAGCAGGCTCCTTCACCTTCCTCACCGGGGCGTCCGGTGCCGGCAAGACGACGCTGCTGCGGCTCATGTTTCTGGCAGAGCCTCCGACGCGCGGGTTGATCGTGCTGTTCGGCTGCGATCTCGCGACCACCAGGCGATCGCGGTTTCCCGCGCTGCGCCGGCGAATCGGCGTGGTGTTCCAGGATTTTCGGCTGCTCGATCACCTGTCTGCGTTTGACAATGTCGCGCTGCCGCTGCGCCTCGCCGGGCGCAGCGTCCAGGACTACGTCCATGACGTGGAAGAGCTGCTCGGCTGGGTTGGTCTCGGTGACAAGCTGCATGCAAAGCCTCCCACGCTCTCGGGCGGTGAACAGCAGCGCGTGGCGATCGCCCGAGCCGTGGTGGGCCGCCCGGACCTGCTGCTCGCGGATGAACCGACGGGCAATGTCGATCCCGACATCGCTGAGCGGCTCGTGCGGTTGTTCGCCGAACTCAACCGCCTCGGCACGACGGTCCTGATTGCCACGCACGACCGCACGTTGCTGGAACGTACGCAGGCGCGAGAAATGCGGCTCGTTGACGGGCGGCTTGTCGAGATGCGGACGCCACGGGCATGAGCGCCAGACCTCCGGGTCGACTCATGCCGCGCTGGGAAGGCGCCGCGCCGCTCGATCTGGTCATCGCGGTGATGGCTTTCCTGGCTGCGGTTGCTCTTGGCGCTTCGCTCGTGGCCGCGCGCACGGCAGAGGGTTGGCGCGCCGGTCTAGCCGCAACTTTTACGGTCCAGATCCTGCCACCCTTGAGTGGGGCCATGGAACCCAGATGGGACAGCGAAACCGCCGCCGTCGTTTCGCTGCTTCGCAGCACGACGGGAATTCTGCGTGTCCAGGCTGTGAGCGACGCGGAGGCGCGCGCACTCGTGGCGCCATGGCTAGGTACCGACTCGCTCGTCAAGGAACTGCCGCTCCCGCGGCTGGTGGACGCGACCGTGTCTCCCGGCGCGCCGCTGGACCTTCCAGGCCTCGCGCGGCGGCTCAAACAGACGGCGCCGGATTCGATGCTCGACGATCACGCGCGCTGGCTCCTGCGGCTGAAACGCGTTGCGGATGCCGTCATCTGGTCGGCCTGGGGAATCCTCGGACTGATCGCGCTGGCCACCGCGGCGACAGTGACGTTTGCCACGCGGGCCGGGCTTGCGGCCCATCAGGACATCGTGTCGCTGCTTCACCAGATGGGCGCGCGATCCGCCTTCATTGCAGGGGCTTTCGAATGGCATTACTTCGTCTCCGCCTTGATCGCTTCGGTGCTCGGTGCTGCGCTGGCCGGCGGCATGTTCGTGGCGGCCGGAAGTCTCGAAGGGGCCGGAATCGAACCGGTGCCCTTCCTGCCGCCGCTGGGGCTTGGCCCGCTCGAGCTTGTCTGGCTTCTTGCCGTGCCCGCGGCGGCGGGCCTGATCGCCCTTGCGACCGCCAGGCTGTCCGTCCTCGCCGCCCTCGGCCGCAACTATTGAAGCGCCGGCGGACGGGCTACATTCAAGCCGCGCAGGTTTTCGCGCGACTGCCGGAGGCACAGTGGAGGCTCCTCACAGCTCGGTCGCAGACCGGATGTTCTGGCGCGTGGGCGTCGCTCTCCTCGCTATCTATCTCGTCGGCTTCGCGGGGTTCGTCGCCGGCCTGCCGGGGGCTGCGCCGCGCTGCGTGCACGCGGACGCCGTAGTGGCTCTGACCGGCAGCGAGGACAGACTGGATGCGGCGGTTGCGCTTTTCGAGCGCGGTGTCGGCCGCCGGCTTCTCATCACCGGCGTGCATCCCTTCATGACAAAAAAGCTGCTGAAACCGCTCCTGCACGGCGGCCGCCGTTACGACTGTTGCGCCGATCTTGGGTTCGCCGCGACGAATACGCACGGCAACGCGATGGAGACGGCGGCGTGGGCGCGCGCCCATGGCTACCGGAGCCTCGTCGTCGTAACGGCGAATTACCACATGCCGCGCAGCCTCGAGGAATTTTCGGCGGCGATGCCGGGCGTCAGGCTTGTTCCCTATCCTGTTCCCGAAATCAGCGCGGCCCGGCGGTGGTGGCTCGACCCCGGCGCCATCCGCTCTCTGCAGTACGAATATGCGAAATTTCTTGGCAGCGTTGCGCTTCGGGCTGTGTATCCGCGCCATTGGGCGCAGACCCGCGCCGCGGCGCCAGCATCCGCTTCATGAGCTGGCTGCGTTCGGGGGTTTTCTTCCTCTGGTTCGTGGCGATGAGCGTGGCCGTGCATGTGATCTTCCTGCCCGCGCTCCTTTTGCCGCGGCGTGCGGCTGTGGTTGCGGCGCGGCTGTGGTGCGCCGGCATCCTGTGGGGCTTGCGCGTTTTCGCAGGTCTTCGCTACGAGGTGCGCGGCGAAGTCCCGAAAACCGCCGTGCTTGTCGCCTCCAAACATATGAGCATGTGGGACACCGCCGCGCTGTTCTATCTGATCGGCGATCCTGTTTTCGTGCTCAAGCGCGAGTTGATGCGAATCCCGTTTTACGGATGGTACGCGCGAAGGGTCGGCATGATCGCCATCGATCGCGAGGCCGGAGGCGCCGCGCTCAGGCCGATGACGAAAGCGGTCCGGCGGGCGCTGGCTGCGGGCGTCGCGGTCATCATCTTTCCGGAGGGAACACGCAAGAAGCCGGGCGCGCCCGCCGACTACAAGCCCGGCATCGCCGCGCTCTATCAAAAACTGGACGAGACCTGCATTCCGGTCGCGCTCAACTCGGGTCTGTTCTGGACGGGCCCTGCGGGCTTTCTCAAGAAGCCCGGGCGCATTGTCATCCAGTTTCTGCCGCCCATAGCGCCGGGACTGAAGCGTCAGGACTTCATGCGCGTGCTGGAAACCCGGATCGAGCAGGCCACTGCAAGCCTGCTTAGCGAAGGCCGTGCGTTGCTCGAAGGAGGTGTGCGATAGACATGCCTGAAGCAGGCTCGCCGATTTCTGGATCCGGAGGACGTTGTGTTTGACGCGCTGCGGGGGTGGACGAAGGCGGAGAAGCACGTTGTGGCAGCGAGCTATCTCGGCTGGACACTGGATGCGTTCGACTATTTTCTTCTTGTTTTCGTCATAACGGACGTCGCGAGGGATTTCGGCGTCGATGTGAAGGCGGTCACTGCGGCGCTGTTTCTCACCCTGGCGCTGAGGCCGCTCGGCGCGTTTCTGTTCGGCCGCCTCGCGGACCGTTTCGGCCGACGGCCGGTGCTGATGACGGATGTGGTGCTCTATGCCGTGCTGGCCTTCGCCTCTGCCTTTTCACCCAACCTGATCGTATTCCTTTGTCTGCGCGCGTTGTTCGGCATTGCCATGGGCGGCGAATGGGGTGTTGGCGCCTCGCTCACCATGGAAACGGTGCGGGCCGAAACGCGCGGTTTTGTTTCCGGCATGCTTCAGACCGGCTATGCGAGCGGCTATTTGATCGCCTCGGTTGCCTACGCCACCATTTTCCCACTGATCGGCTGGCGCGGCATGTTCATGCTCGGGATCATTCCGGCTCTGCTGGTTCTCTACATCCGTCGCGACGTCGCGGAATCGCCCGGCTGGCGGGCCGAACGCGGGCCGCGGGTGCGAATCGCAAGCGTTCTCGCAGCGCACTGGCAACTGGCGGTCTATGCGATCCTGCTCATGACGGCTCTCAATCTGTTGAGCCACGGGACGCAGGACCTGTATCCGACCTTCCTGAAAGTCGATCGCGGATTTGATCCGCATCTGGTCGGACTTCTCGTCGTGATCGCCAACATCGGCGCGATCCTGGGCGGGCTAACGTTCGGTACCCTGTCGCAGCGCTTCGGGCGCGGGCGCACGCTGATGGTGGCGGCTCTGTTATGTCTGCCGGCCGTCCCGTTGTGGATCGGGAGTGAAGGCGCCATTGCTCTGGGGATCGGCGCGTTCGTCATGCAGTTCGTGGTGCAGGGGTGCTGGGGATTGATCCCTGCGCATCTCAACGAATTGTCGCCAGGCGATGCGCGCGGAACCTTTCCTGGCACCGTTTACCAGCTCGGCAATCTGTTCGCGTCCTACACCGGCCCGCTGCAGGCGGTGCTGGCGGTCCAGTACGGCAGTTACGGCTTTGCCCTTGGAGCTGTGGCCGGCGTAGGTGCCCTCGCCGTGGCCTTCTTCGCGAGCATCGGCCGCGAAGCCAGAGAGGCCGATATGGGCGCCGCCGCCGCGTAGCGGCGGCAATGCGCTATCCCGCGCGGACGAAGAGATCGACGCGATCGGTCTGGCCCTTGTCGTCGACACCACCCATGGCCCGCACGTCGATGCGGTTCGACGGCACGCCATTGTCAATCAACAGTTGCCGCACGGCGAGCGCGCGTTTCAGCGAAAGCCGGCGCGCGTCGGAGGATTTGTCGCCTGGCGCTCCGCCATAGGCTTCGAGCTGGACGCGGCTCGCCCCGGATTCCAGCGCGGTTGTGAGATCGCCCGCGAGCAGCTTGACGCCTGCAAACTGCGCGGGCGAGGGATCGGTGGCGCCTTTCCCGAACAGGACGGTGCCTCGCTTGGTGAGACCTGCGTGATCGTTGTCGGCGGCCTTTGGCGAGGAGACCGGATGAACGGTTCCTGCGACATGAGGAGGAAGCGAGGCCGTTTTTTCGCCGGGCGCGGACATCGGCGGGGCCTCGCCGGAAGCGGCCGGCGCAGCCGTATCGTCCTCGCCGAAACTGAAGGGAATTGTAGCGCTTCCCGTACCCGTGTGAGCACCCCCGGCCCCCCGCGAAGCCATGGGGGGTGAAGGCTCCGAGGGCGCTCCTGTTGTCGCCTCGGGCGCGGTTTCGGTCGTGTCCTCCGGATTGGCTTCCTGCTGGCGGATCGGATGCAGATTGATCGTCCCGCCGGAGGCGTGAGCCGGCATATGGAGATGAATGATCCCGCTGCCGGCGGGAGCCGCCGCGGAATCGACCTGCGCGAAAGCGCTTAAGCACCACGCACAGGCCAAGGCCGTCGCCGCAAGTCCGAAGGGCCAGTCAAGTCTCATGGTCGCGTCCCATCTGAAGGAGCACACCGAATTTTAATCGCCCGATCTGCTGTGCTCAACCGGGAGACCCGGTGCGAAGAAGCTTGAGGAGCTGGGGGTGCAATTTCTCGTTGGCGGCAAGCACGTCGCCGGTCTCCAGCACGCGCGCACCCCCTGAGAGATCGGTGACGGCGCCGCCCGCTTCGCGCACCAGCAGCATGCCTGCGGCGATATCCCAGCTCGAAAGCCCGCGTTCCCAGAACCCGTCGAAACGGCCCGCGGCCACATAGGCGAGGTCGAGCGCGGCCGAGCCGGGGCGCCGCACGCCCGCCGTGGCGGCCATGATCTGCGGCAGCTCGGCAAGGAACCGCTCGTGACCCGCGCGTCCATGAAACGGCATGCCGGTCGCAATCAGCGCTTCCTTGAGCGAACTACGCGCGGCGACGCGCAAGCGCCGATCGTTCAGATAGGCGCCGTGGCTCTTTTCGGCGGTGTACATCTCATCGGTGACGGGATTGTACACGACTCCCGAAACGAGCTGGCCTTCTCGCTCGAGCGCCATCGAAATCGCGAAATGCGGCACGCCGTGCAGAAAATTCGTAGTACCATCGAGCGGATCGATGATGAAGCGGTGGCTCTTGTCCGGGCCTTCGATCACGCCGGACTCTTCGACCAAAAACCCATATCCCGGCCGCGCCTTCGACAGTTCCTGAAGCAGAATCCGTTCGGTGCGCCGGTCGGCGCTCGAGACGAAGTCGGCCGGACCTTTCAGCGAGACCTGCAGATTCTCCAGTTCGCCGAAGTCGCGGATCAGCCCGCGGCCGGCCTTGCGCGCGGCCGTCGTCATCACATTCAGCGCCGGAGACAGATAGGGCATCTATTCCGCGCGGCGCACGTAAGTAGCGTCTGCGGTTGCCAACACGATTTTCGCACCCGGCTCGATGAAGGGCGGCACAAGCACGCGCAAGCCATTTTCCAGCGTCGCCGATTTGTAACCCGGCGCCGCCGTCTGCCCGCGCATGACCGGGTCAGCCTCCGTGACCGTAAGCACGACCTGCACCGGCAGCGCGATCGAGATGGGGTTGCCTTCATGCAGCTGAAGCAGAACCTTCATCCCGTCCTGCAGGAACTGCGCCTGTTCGCCCACGAATTCCCGCGACAGTTCGATCTGATCGTAATTCTCCAGATCCATGAAGGTCAGTGTCTCGCCGCTCGCATAGAGGAACTGGAAATCCTTCTTTTCGAGCCAGGTCTCCTCCACGGCTTCGTCGGCGCGGAATCGCACATTGAGCTTGGAACCCGTGATGATGTTCTTGAGCTCGACCTGGTTGTACGCGCCGCCCTTGCCGGGCTTCACCGCCTGCGTCTTCACCACGAGCCACAGCCCGCCCTCATGCGCGATGAGGAGCCCGGGACGAATTTCATTGCCTGCGATTTTACTCATGAGAGCTTTTTCCCGGGACCGCGGGCGTCCCGCCCGCACTTCCTGCCGCAGAGGAATACGGCCAATCCTCCGGATGTCTCGCTAAGCCGGCCTTGACCGGATTGTTTTCGATATACCCTATGGCGTTCGCGAAATGGCGCTCATTGCGGACAACACGATCGACGTAATCCGGAGCCCACACGGCGCCATTCGCTCCGCGACACTTGTTAATCGCTTTCGCGGTGAAGGATTTCCACGCGTGGATCACATCTCCGATGGGGAAGCCATAAATCTGCTCGACCGTGACATGGACATGATTCGGCATGACCACCCAGGCGATCAGGCGATAGCGCTCACCGTCGAAATGCTCAAACGCCTCGCGGACGATCGCAGCATGCCTGGGGTCGCGAAGGAGGCACGCACCGCGGCCTTCATCTATCGTCGCATCAAGATGCCGGCGCCGGGCAGCGTCATCGACGGCATCGGCAATAACCTTGTCGTAAATCGACCGCGGCAAGCTGTCGGCGAGTCGGTAGGTGACGGTTTGCACGACGGCTCCTCCGTCGAAATGCGGCAGATAGCCTCGATGATGCCACGCCCGGTGCGGGCGGGACGCCCGCGGTCCCGGGAGGGCATTCGTTTCTGCGGATTCGTGTAAGCTCATTCGGCAATTCGCCGTCGAAATCGCGGCGGGTTCTAGCAGCAGGGATATTGCGGGTGCAAACGCCAAAGCTTTTTGACCCCTAGGGAGGCTTCCCGGGGAAGGTTCGTGAACGGTCATGAGCGCAGTAGGTTTTCGTAGTACGGTTCGACCGTGCCCTTGAGCTTCACGGTCATCGGATCGCCCGCCCGGTCAACCGTGCGGCCCACGACCAGCCGCACCCAGCCTTCGCTGACGCAATATTCCTCGACATTGTGCTTTTCGACGCCGTTGAAGCGCACGCCGACGCCGCGCGCGAGTACGGCCTCGTCGTAATGGGGGCTTTTCGGATTGACGCAGAGACGGTCGGGCGGCGTGTCGCTCATGGAAAACCCTGCGGACAAAATTACGTCCCGCCCGACCAGTTCACCTGCACATGCGCTCCGCTGCCGGAGTTCGCGGCGATAACCTGGAGGACCTTTTTTCCGCCATCGGCATTGGCGGTGAACACCATGGTCGGACCCATGTTCATGTTGACCGCCCGTGCGAGGCCGGCGCCGGTCGCTTTCTGTTTGTACCAGGCGATCACCGCGGCGGGCGAATCGGAGGTCTCGAAGGCGAACGTGCCACTGTTGCTTTTCGCACCGGCGTTGATCGTTGTCGATTGCAGTCTTGCGCCCCGATAGGTCGTGACGAAGCCCGGCAGATCGAGGTCGGCATGACCGCCGCTGGCATTAATGTCGACGGTCTGCTTGCCGTCGGAGGCTTTCATGACGAAATGGCCGCCATTGCCCGACATGGTGAAGCTGCCGCTCTTATCGTCGCTGGCCTTCATGGAGAAATTCTGCCCATTGGCCGAGATTGTGACGCTGCCGTTCTGGCCCTTGATGGTGACACCATCAGGCTTTGGATTCTGACCGCATGCCGCGATCGATAAACAAACTGCGCAAGCTGCTATTACAAACAAGTTTCTTATGATGGATTTCATATTTACACTTCCTTATTCGTTTGGCGTGACGAACAGCTGCGTACCTCGGGGAAATACAGATCACACTCCTAACTTTACAGCCCGTGAAACCGTTCCTTTGCGGCGGACAAGCCTACGTCCGAGTTCATCGCTGGTAGCAGAACTCTGCGCAATAACCATTTTGCGGAATTCCCAGCGAACTGATCAACAAAAAATTGTTTTCCGACCCGAATTAAGGTACATTCTCCACTATTCCAGTCATAAGCGGCCACGGCCCAAGGTGCCGGATCAAGAAGCCGCTTGGTTACTCTGGAGGCCTTTGCAGCCAGATCGGAAGCGTCGCGCATTTGACCATCGCATACGACAACACGGATTGGAAGACTTTCTCTGCAGGCAATCTGAATAGCCAAGTCCATGCTTCGAGCCCGCTTTTCCCACACAGCAGTATTTGGGGCGCGATTAGTTCGATGTGCTCTTTCTCTGAGATTCAGCTTTTGGATTATGGTCTCGTTCGCAATCCGCATCGACTTGAGCCAGAGATTGAGAACCACAAGCCTTTCAGGCTCGATAAAGGACCACTCGTAACAATACTTCGGATTGGAAGCTGCCTTTTCAGCTCCCCCCGCAAAATTGCTCCACGCATCGACATTCACTCCAGCAGCGCGGACCAAATCGATTATGCGTTGCGAGTGTTTCGGCGTGATTTCATCAATCGCAGCCATTTTTGTGGGCCTTCATATCTGGCGGGTATATCGCTCATTCCTGAGACCGAGGCCTTCCCGGCCGGTTGGCGGGCTGGCGCGCCCGCGGTCCCAGGAAGATTACCACCCACCGCCTCCGGCACCACCTGCCTCCGCCCGATGAGCCGCCTCCGCCGATGCCGTGGGCGGTGGAGGCGGACGCGGCTGCGGCCATTGACCCGCTAAGCGACTCTGCGACCAGCACTCGAAGCCTGTATGCTGGTTCGAGGTGAGAGACTCACATGCCGGAGCCCTTTACGCCCCGCCTCGACATTCTGCCCCCGCCGCAGCGGCGGCTGTGGGACGAGCTTGCCCAAGTGCCGCCGGAATTCGTCCTCTATGGAGGTACGGCGATCGCCCTCCGGCTTGGACATCGCCGGTCCGTCGATTTCGATTTTTTCGGCGACCGACCGCTCGATCCGGATCATCTGGTGCCGGCCATTCCGTTTCTGGCCGCAGCGACTGTCACGCAACGCGAACCGGGCACGCTGAGCTGCATCGTGGATCGCGGCGGGGCGGTGAAGCTCTCGTTCTTCGGCGTTCCCGGGATGCCGCGCTTACGCCCGCCCCTGATCGCGCCGGAAAACGGCTTGCAGGTTGCGTCGCTGCTCGATCTTGCGGGCACCAAAGCGCTCGTGGTGCAGCTGCGCGCCGAGGCCAGGGACTATATCGACATCGACGCGCTGCTTGCCGACGGGCGCATCGATTTACCGGCAGCCCTGGCAAGCGCGCGTGCAATTTACGGGATGCAGTTCAATCCGCAAATTACATTGAAAGCCCTGTGTTACTTCGAGGACGGCAGCCTGCGCACGCTGCCGCAGGAGATGAGAAACCGCCTGGCGCGGGCGGCGAGTGCTGTCGACCTCGATCGGCTGCCGATGCTCGCCGAGCCGGCCACGGCGCAGAACGCGCCATGAGGCCGATCCCCCTCAATGACGAGACCCGGTCGTTCGCCGCGCGCCTCATCTGGTTCGAACCGCCCGAAGAGGCGCTGGCCGATCCGATCCGGTTCATGGCCTACGCTTTCGCGCGCGCCACACATGACGACATGAAGCTGTTGCGCCTCTGGCTCGACGACGATGATTTTCGGGAGGCGCTGGCCAAGGCCCCTCCCGGCATCATCGATCCGCGATCCTGGGCGTACTGGAACGCGCGGCTGGGCCGCTATCCCGCCCCGCCGCTGCCCGCCCGGCGGTTCGGGTGACACGTAATACCTGGGACCGCCGGCCTGTAGCCGGCATGCCGGCGGTCCCGGGAACGCCTAGGCCGCCGCGGCAGCCAACCCACTTCGGTCCCCGATTTCCGGAGCGAGGAAAGCGCCAAACGCCAACCGCGCCACCAGCAGGATCGCAGCGGCGATCCCCATCAGCGCGGCATGCAGGAGCCAGAATGTCGAGTTCGGCATCGTGCCGAGCAATCCGCCGAGATAGCCGGTCAGGGCGTTGGCGACGAAGAGGTGCAAGTAATAGGCGGCGATCATTACGCCGCCCAAACCCTTTGGTGCGGCGCGCGAATAGAGCGCAAGCCCTACCGGCAGCACGTTGGCAAAGCCGATATCGTTGAGGATATGAAACCCCAGCGCCCAGTAAAGCGGGACGGGATGGTGCGTGGTATCGGCCACGAAGGCGCAACCCGCGAGCACCAGCGGCCCAAGCGAACTGATCGCCACGCCGATGACGATCTTGGTGATTTCGGCCGGCTCTTTCCAGCGCCGGCCGTACCAGCGCCAGAAAGCGATAACCCCGACCATTGTGACGGTGCTGACGAACGCGTCCAGCGACACGAGCCAGGTGATCGGCATGTTGAAACCGAAGAACACGGTCTGGAATGCTTTTTCGCCCCAGACGAGATAGGCGTCGAAAATTTCCTGATTGCCGATGATCGATACGGCGAGCACCGGCAACAGGGCCACCAGCAGGGTGACCGCCTTCCAGTCCCGCGCCGTGAGCGGCGGCCGTTCGACACGATCGCCCCTGGTCCGGATGGGCTCCGGCGGGAAATGGCGCCGTCCGGCAAGATAGATGGCGAGACCCAGCACCATGCCGACGCCGGCGGCGACGAACCCCAGATGCCAGTCCACGCGCTGTCCCAGTGTGCCGCAGATGAAAGGCGAGACGATGACGGCCAGCTGGATTCCGAGGAAATAGATCTGGAAGCCGTCCGCCCGGCGCGGATCGTCAATCCGGTAGAGCGCGCCAACCTGGCTGGCGATGTTGGCCTTGAAGCAGCCGACGCCCGCGAGCAGCAGCAGCAGCGCGATGAGGAAGGTTGAATTCAGCGCCAGCAGAAAGGTGCCGATCACCATGACGATGGCGCCGATGCTGACGGTGGCGGTGCGGCCGATCAGGCGGTCGGCAATGAAACCGCCGGCAAGCGGCGTCACGTAAACCAGCGCTGCATAGAGCTGCGCCGTGTTTGAGGCGAGCGCCATCTGCGTTTGCGTGCCGTACATCCAGCCGATGAAGCGGCGAAAGGCGCCGAAGCCCCACACCTGCTCGATATGTCCCGGCTGCAGCAGGTAATGCGTGAGATAAAGCACGAGCAGCGTCTGCATGCCGTAATAGGCAAAGCGCTCCCAGAACTCGGAGCCCGAGAGCCACGCCAGGCCCACCGGATGGCCGATGAAGGACCTGTCGCGCCTGGTTACGCCCTGCAATTCCGCCCCCGGCGACGTGGCCGCCATCTCGCTCACCTGTGCACCCAACCCTCGAAACCGCCGCACTTTCGCGGAGCCGCCGCCCTTTCGCAAGGCACGAAGCGGGGTTGAAGGGCAGCGAACGGAAGCGGGATTTCAAGCTGGTGGCGCTCGTCCCCGTCACCGCGGTCGCCACTTACCTAAGCCGGACGGGCAAAGGCGGCGCTTCCCCCGCTCCCGGTGTTCCGTCCGGCGGCGCCATGACGAGCCTGCGCATTAACGGTAGCGCACCGGCGTTGCGACGCAGGATTGGTAGCCGGTCATGAACTGGCCGAACATGCCAGGCGAGCGCGGCGAGGAGGACTGGCCGGGGGCGAGTTGCAGATTATAGCTGGTGTTGTAGGCCGTGAACGCGACATCGAGGGTTTGCCGGCCCACGTTGGTGATCGTGTATTTCTGTCCGTCGAAACTCATTGCGATGTAGCGGCCGGCCGTGCCTCCGCAGCTCCAGGCCTGGCAGGGCCAAAGCAGCGCCATCGCGGCCACTGTTCTCAGCAGAATGTGCTTCACGTTTCACCCCCTATTCGTCGGGACGGAAACGGGGGAACGTTTCCCCCGGTTCCCCGTTCCCCGAAGCAGGATTTTCGCAGAATTTCAATTCCAAAAAAGGACATTGAGACCGTCTCCGGGGAAGCTTCGCTCGCGGATTTGCCCTCAGCCTCAGGGCAACAGCATCACACGATCCGCAATCTCGAGCCTGCCGGAATCATGAAACTGCACTTCCACCGGCTGGCCTGCCCGGAGATCGTAGAACGAGCTTTGGTATGGACCCGCGCGGAAGCGCGTCGCGCGCGTGACCCAGTACCTCCAAGCGCCTCCCCGCCCCTGACAGACGAAGTTCATCGTCGCGCCATCAAGGTAGGTTATCTTCCCCACCTGGACGAGCGGGGGACCAATGTCATACGGCGGCGGGAGGCCGGGGCTGGCGCCCACATTTCCCTGCGCCAGACAGGCTGGCACAAGGCTTTGCGCCAGGAGAAAAGCACCAATGGCTGCGAGGGGTCCGCGCATGGAATGAAAACGCCCTGACGCAGGGGATGGCTGCAATGGTGTGCGATTGACAGTCGGCGAATCCAGGCCAGCCCCTGAGCACAGTTTCCGGGGGCCGCTTCCGCGGTCGGACGAATCCGAGTAGAATTTCGCTGCAGCGAATCAGGGAGCCCGAGGATGGCGAACCGGGAACAGCGCCCGAACAAGGAAAAAAAGAAGCCCAAGGCCGACAAGAAGGTGAAACCTGCGGCGACGTCCGCCTCGCCCTTCGCCGACCAGCGCAGCCAGAAGCCGGCCGCCTCGGCAAAGAAATAGTCCCTTCTCTGGCGGACAGGCCGGAAATTGCCCGGCGCTCAGAATAGCGCGTTGAAAGCCTTCACTGCGGCGGCCGGTCCGTCGGGGTAGCCCCAGACGCCCGCGCAGACGGCGAGGAAATCGGCGCCCGTCTCGATCAGCGGGGAGGCGTTCTCAATGGTGATGCCGCCGATGGCGACGCTGGGAACGGTCATCAGTTCCGACCACCAGCGCAGCAGATCGATGTCGGCGCGCGCCTTCGTGTCCTTCGTCGCAGTGGGATGGAACGCACCGAAGGCCACGTAATCGGCGCCGGCGTCTGCCGCCTCGATGGCCAGATGGCGCGAGGCGTGGCAGGTGACGCCCACGACCGCATTGCTGCCCATGAGCGCGCGGGCCTGTCTGTAGGGCATGTCGCCCTGACCGATATGCACGCCGTCCGCGCCCAACTCGGCGGCGAGATCGGGCCGGTCGTTCAGGATGAACGCGACGCCGGCCGCCTGCGCGATCGGCATGAGCAACTCCGCCGCGCGCCGGATTTCATCGTCTCCGACATCTTTCATCCTCAGCTGAAGCGAGGCGACATCGCCGGCGGCCAGCGCCGATTTCAATGTTTCCCCCAACTGGCGCGGCTCCAGCGACGGCGGCGTGACGAGATAAAGCCGGCAGGGGCTGCTCACGCCGCCTCTTTGTCCAACCCCGGATTCCATTCGCCGCGGGTGGCGAGGCTGTTCATGCGGGCGCGGTGGGCGAAGGCGTGCTGGGCAGCTGATACGTTGGCCGGCTTGCCAGCCCAGGCTTTCTGTGGCGCGGCCTGTAGCGCGCGGCCGTAGGAGAAGGTGAGCGGCCAGGGCAGGTCCGAATGTCTGTTCATCGCATTCAGGTGCGCGGTTGCTTCCTCGTCGGGTTGTCCGCCGGAAAGAAAGGCGATTCCCGGAACCGCCGGCGGCACGCAGGTCTTCAGGCATCTGATGGTGCGCTCGGCGACGTCATCGACGCTGACCTGCTTGCCGGATTTCATCCCCGCCACGATCATGTTGGGCTTCAGCACCATGCCTTCGAGCGTCACGTGCTGTTGAAACAACGCGTAGAACACTTCCTTCAGCACCCATTCGGTCACGCGCGCGCAGGTGTCGATGTCGTGATCGCCGTCCATCAGCACCTCAGGCTCGACGATGGGCACCAGCAATTCCTCCTGACACAGCGCCGCATAACGCGCGAGCGCATGCGCATTGGTGGTGATCGCCGTGATGGTCGGAATGCCAGGTCCGATATCGATGACAGCACGCCATTTCGCAAACCGCGCACCCAGGCCCCGATAGTCGACGAGGCGTTCCCGCAAACCATCGAGCCCCTCGGTGATCGTTTCGCCGGGGCAAAGCGCCAGCGGCTTGGCGCCCAGATCAACCTTGATGCCGGGAATGGCGCCCGCCTGCTCGATCAATTGGACCAGCGGCGTGCCGTCCGCGGCTTTCTGGCGGATCGTCTCATCATACAGGATGACGCCGGAAATGCAGTTCTTCATGGCGTCGGATGTGCGGAACAAAAGCTCGCGATAATCGCGCCGGTTTGATTCGGTGGATTCAACGCCGATCTTGTCGAAGCGTTTTTTGATCGTGCCCGTACTTTCGTCGGCGGCAAGAAGTCCCTTGCCCTTGGTCACCATCGCCTGCGCCACGCGCGCGAGTTCCGTCCTGTCCATGATGCTACCCGTCCCTGGATTTCATGAGTGCCGTCACGCCTGGCAGTTCGCGGCCTTCCAGCCATTCGAGAAAGGCGCCGCCCGCGGTGGAAACGTAGGAAAATTGATCGGCAACCCCGGCCATGTTGAGCGCCGCCACCGTATCGCCACCACCCGCGATGGACATCAGCTTGCCGGCACGGGTGTGCGCCGCCGCGTGTTTTGCCGCCTCGACCGTGCCGCGCTGGAATGGCGGCGTTTCGAATGTGCCAAGCGGGCCGTTCCAAACGAGCGTGCGCGCGTGATCGAGCCGCGCGCAAAGGCCTTCGACACTCTCCGGTCCCACATCGAGGATCATCTCGTCCGCGGCGACGGTCTTGGTTCCGCCTACGCGGCATTCGGCGTTCGGTTTGAATTCCTTCGCCACGACGACGTCGACGGGCAGAACCAGCGCTGTGCCCTGCGCGTTCGCTGCGCTCAGGATATCACGCGCCGTCGCAAGTTCGTCGGACTCGCACAGCGATTTGCCGATCCCGGCTCCCTGAGCCGCAAGAAATGTGTTCGCCATGGCGCCACCGATGACGAGCACATCCACGCGCCGGACCAGATTGCCCAGAAGCGCGATCTTTGTTGAAATCTTGGCACCGCCGACCACGGCCATGAGCGGTCGCTCCGGGCGATCGAGCGCGCGGTGCAGATGGGTGAGTTCTGCTTCCATGGCGCGGCCCGCCGCGGCCGGAAGCAGATGCGCAAGCTCTTCCGTCGTCGCATGAGCGCGATGCGCCGCGGAGAAGGCATCGTTGATAAAAACATCGCCCAGCGAAGCCACCGCCCTGGCGAATTCGGGATCGTCGGCCTCTTCGCCCGCATGGAAACGGGTGTTCTCCAGCAGCAGGACCTCGCCGGCCTTCAGCCGCGCGATGGCTTCCTGTGCGCCTTCGCCGACGCAGTCTTCGGCAAACGCCACCGGACGCCCGATCGCAGCAGCAAGCGCGGGAGCGACCGGCTTCAGCGACATGGACGCGACGAATTTTCCCTTCGGCCGGTCGAAATGCGAAAGCACGATGACGCGAGCGCCCTTCTCCGCGAGCTCTCGGATGGTCGGCGCCTGGCGCTCGATCCTGAGGGTGTCGCCGATTTTGCCGTCCTGCATCGGCACGTTGAGGTCCGCGCGCACGAGCACGCGCTTCCCCGAGACATCAAGGTCATCCAGCGTCCGGAATCCGTCCGCAGACATCAGACGAGAGCGCCCATCGCCGCGGCCACGTCGGCCATGCGGTTGGAGAAGCCCCACTCGTTGTCGTACCACGCCATCACGCGCACCAACGTACCATCGATGACTTTTGTCTGATCCAGCGCAAAGCTTGCGGATGCGGGGTTGTGGTTGAAATCGGACGAGACCAGCGGCGCTTCGACGATATCGAGCACGCCCTTGAGCGCTCCCGCCGCTGCAGCCTTGGCAGCATGGTTCACCTCGTCCACACTCGTGTACTGCGCCGCAACAAATTTGAAATCCACCAAGGAGACGTTGGGTGTGGGCACCCGAACCGCTACGCCGTCGAGCTTCCCTTTCAGTTCGGGAAGCACGAGACCCACGGCCTTCGCCGCGCCCGTGGAGGTGGGAATCATCGAGAGCGCGGCGGCGCGCGCGCGGTAGAGATCCTTGTGCAGCTGATCGAGCACCGGCTGGTCATTGGTGTAGCTGTGGATCGTCGTCATGAATCCCTGCGCAATCCCGACGGCGTCGTGCATCACCTTGGCGACCGGCGCCAGGCAGTTGGTGGTGCAGGAGGCATTCGAAACGACGACATGCTCGGCCGTCAGCCTGTGATGGTTGACGCCATAGACGACGGTCAGATCCGCGCCGCTTGCCGGCGCGGAGATCAGCACGCGTTTTGCGCCCGCGCGCAGATGCGCAGACGCTTTCTCCTTCGTCGTGAAAAACCCTGTGCATTCCAGTGCGATGTCCACGCCCAGCTCATCGTGGGGCAGTTCGGCGGGATCCTTTAGGGCCGTGACCCTGATCTCATGACCATCGACCGTCATGAGTTCGCCCTCGACGGTCACCGTGCCCGGGAAGTGCCCGTGGACCGAATCATATCGGAGCAGATGGGAATTGGTCTCCACCGGCCCGAGATCGTTCACGCCGACCACCAGGATGTCCTGACGCTTCGATTCCACGATCGCCCGCAGGACCAGCCGTCCGATGCGGCCAAAGCCATTGACGAAGACGCGGACCGGCATGAATACCTCCTCAAGAGTGGCAGAGACCGCGGCCAGCTTGCGCTCGCTTCGAAAGTCGTGCGGGAGGCGACAGGACCCTATCCGTGGGGGCGCCTTAGCGAGGCGGCAGCGCGTGCGTCAAGGGGAGGGCGTCCATTGACCCCGATTCGTCTGACAAACTATGGTCCGGGCATGGACGAGAACGCTGAATGACGACTCTGGAACACGCGGCTGCACGCCTCTTTGGCGCGCTCGAACGCCTCGAAACCGCTCTCAGGCCCCTTGACGAAGCGCAGAAGCGCCATGTGCGCGACGCAGCGGAGATTGCCTCGCTGGCGCAGGAGCGCGAAGGACTGCTCGCGCGAATCGCGGCACTGGAAGAGGAGAACCGGGCTCTTGGCGGCCTCACCGAGGAGGTGGAAGGCCGGCTCGACCGCGCGATCGCCGATATCCAGGCGGCGCTCGGTCGCTGAAGCGCGAGGTCCGCTGCATGCCGCTCGTCAATATCACAGCCAACCAGCGCACCTATGCCATCGCCTGTGACCCGGGCGAGGAAGAGCACCTGCTCAAGCTGGCGGCGCATGTCGACGCGAAGCTGCGCGAACTCCTGCAATCGGCGGGGCAGGCGGGCGAAGCGCGCCTGCTTCTCATGGCAGCGCTGCTGATCGCCGACGATTACTTTGAGTGTCTGGCGGAGCTGGAGAAGCGCGGGAAAGTCATGGAAGGCCTGTCCAGTGCGCGCGACCAGGCCGACGCGCGCATTGCAGACACCGAGCAGAGAGCGGCGGGAATGCTCGAGTCCGCTGCCGGACGCATCGAGGAGGTTGCGGACCGGCTATCCGCGGCTTAGGCTCCTCGCCGGATGGGTACTGCCCCGCGCGTCAGGAATGCGATGCCCAGGGGCCTTAATGGTACTCACCGGGAGCTGTCCCTGACCGGGGCCGTGGCCTCGGATATATGGCGCCCACCTGCACTTGCAGGCCCGTGAGGATCCACATCCAACGGCGGTGGCGGTCCCGTCCGCTATTTCGCGATCGTGTCTGCCTGCCCGGCCGCGGCACAGCCCGCGACGCTTGTTGAGGTCGGGCATGCGCATCCTGTTCATTGGCGATATTGTTGGCCGGCCCGGCCGCGAAGTCGTGGGCAACGAGCTTCCCGCCTTGCGCGAGCGCCTCAAGCTCGAATTTGTCATCGGCAACGCGGAGAACGCGGCCGGTGGCTTCGGTCTCACGCGAAAAACGGCCACCGAACTGTTCGCTTCCGGCATCGATGTGTTGACGACGGGCAATCATTGGGCTGATCAGAAGGAGATACTTTCCTACATCGGCGAGGAAGACCGCATCCTGCGACCGTGCAACTATCCCGAAGGCACGCCCGGCCGTGGGGCGGGCCTCTACGAGACCAAAAGCGGCCGGCGCGTTCTCGTCGTGAATGTCATGGGGCGCCACTTTATGGATCCGCTGGATGATCCGTTCGCGGCGGTCGAAAGGGAAATCGCGGCCTGTCCGCTGCGGGAGGGCTGCGACGCAGCGGTCATCGATATCCATGCCGAGGCGACGTCGGAGAAGATGGCGATGGGCCATTTCTGCGATGCGCGCGCGAGCCTGGTGGTCGGAACCCACTCCCATGTGCCGACGGCGGACGCACAAATTCTTCCGGGCGGCACGGCCTATCAGACCGACGCCGGCGCCTGTGCCGATTATGATTCCGTGATCGGCATGGAAAAATTCGAGCCGCTCCAGCGTTTCACCCGCAAACTGTCGGGTGCGCGCTATTCTCCCGCTACGGGGCCGGCGACGCTCTGCGCCGTGTTCGTCGAGACGGACTCGAAGGGGCAGGCCACGCGGGTCGATCCCGTGCGCATCGGCGGCCGGCTGAAGGAATGTTTACCCGAAGCATAGTGCGAGCTACGCCTCGCGCCGCGGGCGTCACGCCCGCCATCTCAAGGGCTTCCGCCGCCTGGGAAAAGCTGCACCAAGGCAAGGGGGGTAGCCTTGGTGCAACCTGGACAAATCAAGGCATCGGGCGCCAATGTTCCGGACGCGCCTGGCCGCGGTGCTGTTGCGGCTGATTATATTTGCTGCCGGTGGGACAACCCTTCGACTTGAGGCAATAGACGTAGCTGACGCCCGAGGGCTCACCGGGGACCCAGGGCTCATAGGCCACGATGACATCGTTGTCGTTGACGCCGAAGACATCTGTCCCGGTTGATGAGCCGGGTATATCGATATCTGTGTATGTTCCGCTCTTGATCGTGTAATAGAAACTTTGTGTCCGGAACGCGCCGCTGCGGACATCGAAAGTCCGGAAAACGGCGTCTGACATTTATTATTCACCCTCATGGCGATGCCTTCCCTCTTGGTTAATATCGGGCGCCGCACTATTGCGGGCAGCCGTTCTGACCGCGGATGATTTGTTTAGCTCTTGCCCACAACCAGGTCAGTCGAGGGCAAATCCGCAGAGCCAGATTTGACTCGAAAAAGTGCCCATGTGCTCCTTGAGAATCTCAAATCGTGCGAAGGAATGCGGAGCCTCAAGGGATCGAACCATGGCTGAACTCTATTGCTTTGGCCGGTTCACGCTGAATCCCGACAGCCGGCAGCTGTACGCCGATGGCATGCGTGCGAAGGTCGGCACCACAGGGGTCAATATTCTTCTCGCTGGTGGAACAGGCCGGCAAGGCCGTCAGCAAGGACGAGCTGATATCGCGTGTGTGGGGCCGCTCGGCCGTCGGCGACCATAGGCTGCATGTCCATGTCTATGAGTTGCGCAGGGCGATCGGAGACGATTGCCGCGCTTCCACGCCCACCTGCATTGCATAGGCACTCGCAAGCGAGCGCCGCGTGCCGGCCGGCCCAAGCAGGCCCAGCGCCTCCGCATTGGACTGCATGGCCGCCTCGACCCTTCCGAGCAGGATCAGCGCAAAGGCCAGGCGCGAAAGCGCGGCCCCCAGCTGCGGCTCATCCCCAAGTGCGCGATAGATTTCGCACGCACGTCCGAACTCGTCCCGCGCGCGCTTCGCCGCGCCCGAATTTCCTCCACAATTCACCCAACCCCCGCCGCAGGCGCGCCTCCAGTCGTGGCGGCGTGTCGGAGCGCAAGTTCTGCGCGGCCGACTCAAAGCGAGAGCTATCGGCCTGAAAGCAGTGCATGCCAAGAGCCGCGTGCGACAGTTGCCTTGGGGAGAACGCGGCGGGCGGCTTCGGCCTGACCTGCAAAATGGCCAGCGCTTCACCCGGAAATTGTCGGGTGGGGCGCTATACGCCCGCCTCCGGCCCGGGGACGCTTTGCGCGCTTTTCGTCGAAACCGATGCCAAGGGCCTCGCCGTCCGCGTCGAACCGGTGCGTGTCGGAGGGCGGCTGATACGGCATTTGCCACAGCCGTAACGAAGGTTTGTCCACAGCCCTGTTCTTGCTATGATGCCGAGTATGGCAGTCACTCTTGAACATGTGGTGAGCATATTGCGCAGCAACGCTGACGCCTTGCGCGCGCGCGGAATTGTCCATGCCGCCGTGTTCGGGTCGGTCGCGCGGGGCGAGCCAGGGCCGGAAAGCGATATCGACATTCTCGTGGACCTCGAACCGGGCAAACCCTCGGGGATATTCGAATATGTGCGGCTGCAGCACGACGTCGGCGATCTCTTCGGTCGCAGAGTCGATCTGGTGGAGCGGCGGGCTCTAAAGCCGTTTATACGCGAAGAAGCATTGAGAGACGCCGTGAATGCCTTCTGAGTTGGCGCGGCAACGTCTTGCGATATCCGTGACAATATCGGGCATGCGCGCGATTTCATCGGCAAGATGGAATTTGATGAATTCGCCGGAGACTTGAAGACGGTGTACGCGACCGTTCGGGCTTTGGAGATCATCTCCGAAACATCGCGCTATATGCCTGACGACTTGAAAGACCGACACATCGAGATTGATCGGATCGCGGTCCGGGCCGCCGGGAACGTCTATCGCCACGCTTACGAGATGGTGACGGAACAGAGGATCTGGGACACCGTTATGATTCACCTTGTTCCTCTGGAGCGAGTAGTTCCTCAGGAACTCGCCAGATCCCTCTGAAGGCCGTGCCCTTGAAACGGGCCGGATCGCCAGTTATTCCACTTTCCCTGCGAGAAAGAGCAATGGCCGGTCATTCACAATTCAAGAACATCATGTTCCGCAAGGGGCGCCAGGACAAGGAGCGCTCCAAGCTGTTCTCGAAGCTCGCCCGCGAAATCACTGTTTCGGCCAGGCACGGCCTGCCGGATCCCGCCCACAATCCGCGGCTGCGCGCGGCCATTCTGGCCGCACGTGCCCAGAACATGGCCAAGGACAATATCGAGCGGGCCATCAAGAAGGCCGCGGGCGGAGATGCCGAGAACATCGAAGAGATCCGCTACGAGGGCTACGGACCCGGCGGTGTGGCGCTGATCGTGGAAGCGCTGACGGACAACCGCAACCGCACCGCAGCCGACATGCGCGCCGCATTCTCGAAATATGGCGGGGCGCTGGGCGAGACCAACTCCGTCGCGTTCCAGTTCAGCCGGGCTGGGGCGATCGCTTACCCCAGGAGCGCCGGGTCGGATGAAGCGATGCTGGAGGCCGCAATCGAAGCCGGAGCGGAGGAGTGTGTTTCGACCGACGAAATTCATGAATTTCTGACGGGCCCGGAAAGCTTCGCGGCCGTGCGCGAGGCGCTGGAAGCCAAGCTCGGGCCGCCGCAATCGGCGAAGCTCGAGTGGCGACCCCAAAACACCGTCGCCATAGGCGACGAAGCCGGGGAATCGCTCGTCAAATTGCTTGACGTTCTCGATGACCACGACGATGTCCAAAATGTTTATGGCAATTACGAACTCTCGGACTCGCTGATGCGCAAGCTCGAAGCCGCCTGATATCTGTTGCGCGCATGGGCGGCGCTATCCAGACTGCCCCGCATGCGATTCGCAAGGCTCCGATGACGCGGGTGCGTATTCTCGGTCTCGATCCCGGCCTCGCCCGCATGGGCTGGGGCGCCATCGAAATGACGGGCACGAGACTTTCCCATATTGCGCACGGCGTGCTGACGACCGATGCAAAGGCAGGATTGGGGCCGCGCCTGCTCGTTTTGCATGATCTGCTCTCCGATGTGATTGCGCGGCTCGAACCTCACGCAATGGCCATCGAACAGGCTTTCGTACACAAGGATCCTTCCGCGGCGCTCAAGCTTGGTCAGGCACGGGCGGTGGCGTTGCTCGCCGCCGCGCGCGCGGGGCTCGAAATCGCCGAGTATGCGCCCAATCACGTGAAGAAATGCGTGGTGGGCGTTGGGCACGCCGGCAAAGAGCAGGTGCAGGCGATGATCGGGCATCTGCTGCCCACGGCTTGCGTCGAATCGGCGGATGCAGCCGACGCGCTCGCGCTCGCCATTGCGCATGCCCATCTCGCCGGCACCCGCGCCAGGATCGAAGCTGCGCTCGCATGATCGGCAAGCTCAGCGGCACTGTCGATTCGCTCGCCGAAGACCATGCCGTCATCGACGTGCATGGTGTTGGATATCTGGTCCACTGCCCGTCTTCGACTCTGTCGCGTCTGTCGGCGGGCGCAGCGGCAACACTGGTAGTCGACACGCGTGTGACCGACGAAAGCATCCGGCTCTATGGTTTTGCGTCCGCGGAAGAACGCGAATGGTTTCGCCTTCTGCAGACGGTGCAGAATGTCGGCGCGCGCGTGGCGCTCAATCTCCTGTCCGCGCTTCCGTCGCGCGACCTGGAGCGGGCGATCGCATTGGGCGACAAGGCCGCGGTCGGTCGCGCGCAAGGCGTGGGTCCCAAGCTTGCCACACGCATCGTGACCGAGCTGAAAGACAAGGTGCCCTCTATGATGCTGCGTGGCCATGCGTCCGACGCGGCAGCGCCTGCGCTTGCGCCGCGCGGTCCTGAAGCGGATGCCGTCGCCGCGCTGATCAAGCTCGGCTATTCGCAGGGCCAGGCCGCCGAAGCAGTATCGCGCGCCGTGCGCGATCTCGGCGAAGCGCCCGTCGACGCCCTGATCCGCGAAAGCTTGCGTACCGTGGCGCGACAGGGTATGAACTGACTAGTCAGACTAGTCAGGAGAAAGACCATGGAGGACACTTGGCCTGTGCAGGACGCAAAAGCGCGCTTTTCCGAATTCTTGCGGCAGGCCGAAACGAGGCCGCAAATCATTAGCTATCGCGGAAAGCCGAAATTCGAAGTGCGGCTGATCAAGGAAGGCAGCACGAGCAAGGGGAAGCCGCGGACGTTGGTCGACTGGTGGCTTTCGGCGCCAAAGGTTCCGGATTTCAAGCTTCCTCCGCGCAAGCGCGAGAAGCCCCGCAAAATCTTCTGATGCTTCTGCTCGATACATGCGTGATATCCGAGACCGTCAACCGCATACCTGATGCCCATGTCATCACCTGGATGCGGACGCAAAACCCGGCGGAACTGTTTATCAGTGCCGTAACCCTGGGGGAACTGCACTACGGGGTAGCCCGGCTCGCGACCGGAGGAAGGCAGCGCAACCTCGCCCTCTGGATCGCAGACGTCGAGCAACGGTTTGCCGACAGGATTGTCGTTCTCGACGACACGGTGGCGCGGCAGTGGGGGCATCTGCGCGCGCGGCACCCGAATGTGCCCGTCGCGGACGCGCAAATCGCCGCGACCGCTCTCGCCTTTGATTTCGTCCTTGTCACACGCAATGTCAGGCACTTTCAGTTTGACGATCTCGAACTCGTCAATCCGTGGGAGACTTGATGTCTTCGCTTGCGCCGAAAGCTGGGTCCGATCGCCTCGTCGCGCCGGGGCGCCAGGACGATGACGCGGTCGAGGCGAGTCTAAGGCCCAAGCGGCTTTCGGAGTTCGTGGGCCAGCGGCAGGTGCGCGAGAACCTCTCCGTGTTCATCGCGGCCGCGCGGGCGCGCCAGGAGGCCCTGGATCACGTCCTGTTCTCCGGACCACCCGGTCTTGGCAAGACGACGCTGGCGCAGATTGTGGCGCGCGAACTGGGCGTGAATTTCCGCTCGACGTCGGGGCCGGTTCTCGCGCGGGCGGGGGATCTCGCGGCCATTCTCACCAATCTCGAAGCGCGCGACGTTTTGTTCATCGATGAAATCCACCGTCTCAACCCCGCCGTCGAGGAAATTCTTTATCCGGCGATGGAGGACTACGAACTCGATCTTGTCATTGGCGAGGGACCGAGCGCGCGCTCCGTCAAGATCACGCTGGCGCCGTTTACGCTGGTCGGCGCCACGACGCGGTCGGGACTGATTACAACGCCGCTGCGCGACCGGTTCGGCATTCCGCTGCGGCTCAATTTCTACGAAACGGATGAATTGCAGGCGATCGTCGAGCGCGGCGCGCGTCTGCTTTCCCTCGATCTGACCGCGGATGGTGCGCGCGAGATCGCCGCCCGCGCGCGGGGAACACCGCGCATTGCGGGCCGGCTCCTGAAGCGCGTGCGCGATTTTGCGGCCGTGGCCGGGGATATGCGCATCGACGCCGCTGTCGCCGATCAGGCCCTCAACAGGCTCGAAGTGGACGCGCGCGGCCTCGACGCTTTCGACCGGCGCTATCTCGCGCTCATCGCGCAGTCGTTCGGCGGCGGCCCGGTGGGAATCGAAACGATTGCGGCGGCGCTCGGAGAAGCCCGCGATGCGATCGAGGACGTCATTGAGCCGTTTCTTCTCCAGCAGGGTTTCGTGCAGCGGACGCCGCGCGGCCGCATGGTGACGGTCGCCGCGTTCGCGCATCTGGGCCTTGAGGCGCCGCCGCGCGATCCGGGACAACTCGGCCTTTTCACGCAGGATGGCGTGGACGATGACTGAACCAGCCGGCGCCGGCCGCTTTGAAGGCCAGGTCCACGTCCTGCCGATCCGGGTCTATTATGAGGACACCGACCTCTCCGGCATGGTCTATCACGCCAATTACTTGCGCTACATGGAACGCGGCCGCTCGGAGTTTTTTCGCTGCGCAGGAGTAACCCGTCTGGCGATGCTGGAGGAGCGCGAGCCGATCGTCTGGACGCTGCGGAAAATCTGGCTTGAATACGTCAGACCGGCGCGAGTCGATGACCTCATCGAATTGCACACGCGGGCCACCGCTTTGACGGGGGTGCGCATGACGGCAGAGCAGAAGGTCTGTTGCGGAGGTCAGCCACTTGCGCACGGAGGCGTCGAAGCCTGCATGGTAACGCTCGCCGGCAGGCCGCGGCGTATTCCCCGTGATATCCGCGAAAAACTGTTACCTTTTGTTTGGAGCGCGAAAACTTAGGACAATGGTGCCCAAATTCAGCCATGTTCCGGTGCGCGAGTGGGGATCGTCCGATTCCTGCGTCGACGATCGTGCCGTTTGGTTTTCCCGGAAAGAGGTTTGCGGATGAAGTTTGCGCAGGCAGCCGTCTGGGCGGCGGCTATTCTCCTAATTTTGGTTTGTCTCTACGCACAGGAGACCTGGGCGCAGAGCACGCCGCGGGCGGCGCCCACCGGTCCCGACGCGCAGACGCAGCAGCTGGGCGCGCCGCAGGCCGCTCCGACAACACCGGTGGACGTGACCCCGGGGGGCGAAGAGCTCGGTCCCGGCTTCGGCGGCATATCGATCTATTCGCTCTTCATGCGCGCCGATCCGGTGGTCAAGACGGTGATGGCGCTGCTTGCGGTCGCCTCCCTGTGGTCCTGGGCCATCGTTTTCAGCAAATGGATCGCCTTGGGGTCGCTTCGCCGGCGCGCCGACAAATTCGAAAAATCATTCTGGTCGGGAACGTCCCTGGACGACCTCTACCAGCAATATGCGCCACGCATCGACCACCCGATGGTGGCGGTATTCGCATCGGCGATCCGTGAATGGCGCCGCGCTTTCGAAGGCGGCGCGCCGCGCGAATCCCGGCTCGCCAGCATCAAGGACCGGATTGACAAGGCGATGTCGGTGACCATTCAGCGCGAATCGCAGGGCATCGAGCGTCAATTGGGCTTTCTTGCCACTGTCGGTGCCACCGCGCCCTTCGTAGGACTGTTCGGCACGGTGTGGGGCATCATGAATTCTTTTTCGGCCATTGCCGCCCGACACGATACCACGCTCGCCGTGGTGGCGCCCGGTATCGCCGAAGCGCTGTTTGCGACCGCGATGGGGCTGCTTGCAGCAATCCCCGCAGTCATTTTTTACAACAAGTTTGTGAATGACATAGGGCGCTATGTCGGGCGCCTCGAAAGCTTCGCCGACGAATTCTCGGCGATTCTGTCGCGCCAGCTTGACGAGAAGGCCGCGTAAATGCCTGCGGTGCCCAGTCGCATCGGGTCGGGCAGGCGCGGCCGGCGCATCCGTCTCATGGCGGAAATCAATGTCACGCCCTTTGTCGATGTCATGCTTGTTCTCCTGATCGTGTTCATGGTCACGGCGCCTTTGCTGACGGTGGGGGTTCCAGTCGATCTGCCAAAGACAAAGGCCCAGCCCCTCAGTCAGGATCGCGAGCCCTTGAGCGTATCGGTCCGGCGCGACGGCAGCATCTATCTTCAGAATACGCGCATTTCGGAAGACGATCTCGTGCCGCGGCTGACCGCCATCGCCGCCAATGGTTACGACCAGCGGATTTTCGTCCGCGGCGACAAATCCGTTGATTACGGGCGGGTCATGGCGGTCATGGCCCTCATCAGTGCGGCAGGGTTCACCCATATCGGGCTTGTCACGGACATCGCGAAGCCTCGCAGTGAAGACGACAAAGACAAGGAATAGGATTTCGGTAGCCACATTCGCAGGCGACCGGCCCTCGCCCGTCGGCTGGGCCGGGTCGCTGGCGTTGCATGGTGCCATCGTCGTGGCAACGCTTTTCACGGTCACCCACACGCTCGAGATTGCCGACCAGTCGCCCCCCGTGATCCCGGTCGATCTTGTGACCGTCGCGCAGAAAACGAATATCCGCGCGACCGCGCACCGCGTGCCCAAGATCGCACCCACGCCTGTTCCGCCGGTCCCCAAGGCCATGCCGACGCCCCCTGTGCCGCAGCCGCAGGCAGAACCGGCCCCCGAACCGCCGAAGGAGGCCGAAGCCGAGGCGGTTCCGAAAGCACCCTTGCCGCGCCCTGCTCCCAAGCTCAAGCCGAAGCCCGCCCCGGAGGAGCAACAGAAGAATTTCGACGTGAACAAGGTGCTGGCGCTCCTCAACAAGGTCGCCCCCGCGCCGGCTGCGGCGCCCGACGCGCCGGAGGCTCCCCGCACCGTGCGTGGATTTGGCGCACAGAACGCGATGACAGCCGATCTGCAGGACGCCTTGCGAAGCCAGATTCAACCCTGCTGGAGCCCGCCAGTCGGAGCACCGCACCCCGAGCGCCTCGTCGTCAGCTTCGATCTCTTTCTCAATCCGGACGGTTCGGTCGCACAGCCGCCACAATTGCTTGCAAGTTCAGATGATCCGTACTTTCGCGCCGCCGCGGATGCGGCCCGTCGTGCGATTTACACATGCGCGCCATACAAGCTGCCCGCGGACCGGTATGCGCAATGGCGAGAAATCAACCCGTTCATTTTCGATCCCAGACAGATGCTGGGGCAATAGCGCCGGAGAGCTGGAATGAAATTTGTCGACCTGGTCTGCACCATGGTTCTTGCAGTGTTCGCCCTGAACGTGGTCCCCGCGCGTGCCGCGCTGAAGGTCGACGTCAATCAGGGCAATCTGCAGCCATTGCCGATCGCAATACCGGATTTCGCGCGGGGAGCGCCCGGAGATGCCGCGGTCGGCCAGAACATTGCAAGCGTCGTGCGGGCGGATCTCGGGCGCTCAGGGATTTTCCGGCCGCTCGACCCGCGATCCTTCATTGAGCAGATCAAGGACATCAATACGCCGCCCGCCTTCGCTGACTGGCGCGGCATCAACGCCCAGGCTCTGGCAGCGGGTACCGTGGGAACCCAGCCCGACGGTCGGCTGAAAGTGGATTTCAGGCTTTGGGACGTTTTCGGCGAAACCGAAATGATGCCGGGGAAAGAATATTACACCGCGCCCGCCAACTGGCGACGCATCGCGCACATGATCTCCGACGCAATCTATGAGCAGATCACCGGCGAAAAAGGCTATTTCGATACGCGGATCGTCTTTATTTCCGAGAGCGGATCGCTCCTCAACCGGCGAAAGCGCCTCGCCGTGATGGATGAGGACGGCGCCAATCCGATTTTTCTGACTCGCGGCGACTATCTGGTCCTGACCCCGCGCTTCAATCCGACCGCGCAGATCATCGCCTATATGTCCTATTATTCGGGCAAGCCGCGCGTCTATCTGTTCGATCTTGAGACCGGGCGGCAGCAAATGCTGGGGGATTTTCCCAGCATGACGTTTTCGCCGCGCTTCTCGCCCGACGGCAGCAAGGTGATCATGTCGCTCGAGCAACGCGGCAATTCCGACATCTATGTGATGGACCTGCGGACGCGCGCCGTCTTCAGACTGACGACGGATCCTGCGATCGACACCTCGCCGTGCTATTCCCCCGACGGCAGGCAGATCGTCTTCGAATCGGATCGCGGCGGATCGCAGCAGGTCTACGTCATGAACGCCGACGGATCGAATGTGCACCGCATCAGCTTCGGCGGCGGCAAGAACGGCACGCCGGTCTGGAGCCCGCGCGGCGATCTCATCGCCTTTACGAAGCAGTCCGGCGGCTCGTTCCGCATCGGTGTCATGCGTCCCGACGGATCGGGCGAGCGCATAGTCACCGACGGCTGGGAGGACGAAGGGCCAACCTGGGCTCCGAACGGCCGCGTGCTGATGTTCACGCGCACGCTTCCCGGTGCGGGCGGTTCCCAAATCTGGTCGGTCGATGTGACGGGCCGCAACGAGCTTCGTGTGCATACGCCAGGCGACGCATCCGATCCGGCCTGGTCGCCCTTGATACAATAGGGGACGGGTATCTAATGTGTATTCAGGTTTTGCCGGACCGAATCCGGTCGGCTATTCGTGTGGCGACGGTGCGCGCATCTATCCTCTTTGCGCAATCCCCACGCACCAGGGGGATGCGCGTTTCCGGAGAAGCGGTGTCATGCTGAAAATCCCCAATCACCTGAGAATTGCAGCCTTCGCGGCGGCGATCGTCATAGCGGGCTGCGCCCACAAACCCCCGCCCGCCGCGGAAGCGCCGCCCTCCGCGCCACCTCCCGCGCCCCAGGCCCAGAACCAGGTGGAAAGCACAGTCGTGCCCGGCAGCATGCAGGACTTCCGGGTGAATGTCGGCGACACTGTCCATTTCGCCTACGACAAATACGAGGTCATGGACCAGGATCGCGACATCCTTCAGCGTCAGGCAGCATGGCTTCAGAGATATCCGCAGGTGCGGGTCACGGTCGAAGGCCATTGCGATCCGCGCGGGACGCGGGAATATAACCTCGCGCTCGGCGCCCGCCGTGCCAACGCGGTCAAGGACTATCTGATCAGTCTCGGCGTACCGGCATCGCGCGTCGACACGATCTCCTACGGGAAGGAACGTCCGGTCTGCACTGAGTCGGACGAATCGTGCTGGGCGCAGGATCGCCGCGGCGTAACAACAATTACCAGCGGGGCCGTCACATCCTAGGCGCAGCCACGGCTTTCCTCCGCGGGCGCGGCTCGCGCGCCCGCGGCGCCTGACAAGGTGCAGGATCCGAAGGTTCTGCATTGCCCTATTTTGGGCGTAGTATCCCGGTCGATTCCCCGGTCGTCTGAGGGCGTGTGCGCGACCGATTGGAGCAGGAGATAAGATTGGCAAGGCCTCGAAGGCTGCCGGCGGTGCTCGTGACGGGTCTTCTGTACTGTGCGGCGGGCGTTGCTGCCGGCGCCGCCCAACCGGTCCCGTCAACCCCCGATCTGGAACAGCGGATTGCTGTCGATCAGGCTCTGGCAGGTCGGCTGGCGACGCGGGTCGCGGATATGTCGGCCCAAGCCAGTGGCGCCGAACGGGTCGCGCAGCTCTTCGGAGAAAGCGACGAGGAAAAAGCGGCCCGCCTGCAACGCGAGCAGGCCCAGGACTCAAGCATCGCGATCCTCAATCAACGGGTTGGCGACCTGGAAGATACGCTACGCCGGCTGACCGGGCAGATCGAAGAACTCGATCATCGCTTGAGCGGGTTGGGCGAGCGCATGGCGCGCATGCGGAAAGACTTCGATTACAAGCTTTGTGCGCTCGCGGCGCAGCAACTCGGCGCGTCTGCGGATTCGGGAGATGAAAATTCCCTCCCCTGCAACGGCGCCGGCCAAACGGGAACAAACGCGCCGGCGGCGAACGGCTCTGCGCCCCCGGCGCCCGGGCCCGGCGAGTCGATTCATCTGGCGCCTCCACCGGGCGTCCTTGGAACTTTGCCGCGCAGCGACCTTGCCAATCTGCCACAGCCATCCGCAGCGCCGCCCAACCAGATGGCGTCTCTGGATGCGCGGCCGCAATTCGAGGCAGCACTCAATCTGCTCGCGAAGGCGCAATATGACGAGGCACGTGCTGCTTTTCGCTCCGTTGCCGATGCCTATCCGCAGGACAGCCTCGCACCCCAGGCCATCTATTGGGTCGGCGACATCGCCTATGTTCAGAAGGATTATGCTGGTGCGGCGCGCGCCTTTGCCGAGGAGCTCAAGAAATACCCCGAAAGCCCGCGTGCTCCCGAGAGTATGCTCAAGCTCGGCCAGTCGCTGATTGCAATGGACCAGAAAAAGGAAGGTTGCAGAGCCCTTGGCACGCTCCCCAACGAGTTCCCGTCAGCTTCGAAATCCGTCACCGACGAGGCGTTCGCGGCCCGCAAAGAGGCCGGATGCCGCTGACGAGGCGATCACGGCACCCGAGTTCGAGGCGCTTATGCAGGGGGTGGTCCGGCAAGGAGCATCCTGGCCGGGCGCCGTGGCGGTTTCGGGCGGTGGCGACTCGATAAGTCTGCTGCTCCTCCTGGCGGACTGGGCTCGAACCGGGGGATATCCGCCTCCCATCGTGCTCACCGTTGATCACGGCCTTCGGCCCGATTCCGCACGGGACGCAGCAGACGTCGCTGCGCGTGCGCGTGGCTGGAATCTCCAGGCACATGTGTTGAGGTGGGGCGCGCGTAAACCTTCGTCGGACATCGAAGGCGCCGCGCGCGAGGCGCGATACCGGCTGACCGGAGAATGGTGCTGCACAAACGGGGTTTGCTGCCTGTACGTCGCCCATACAATCGAGGATCAGGCGGAAACCTTCCTCCTTCGCCTGGCGCGAGGCAGCGGGGTTGACGGCTTGGCCGCAATGAAAGTGGTGTCGCCTTTCCCGTCACCCGGATGCGAGTCTCTCCGGCTGGCTCGCCCGCTCCTCGGCGTCGCCCGGAACAGGCTCCGCGCGTTTCTGAGTGCCCGCCAGGAATTCTGGCTCGAAGATCCGATGAATTGCGATCCGCGCTTCGCGCGGGCGCGGCTGCGCACAATGTGGCCGATGCTGGAAGAGGCGGGACTGACGGCCAAACGCATCGCCGACGCGGCGAGGCATCTTGGTCGCGCCCGTTCTGCCCTGGATCACGATGTCGTCGCCCTGATGGCAAAGGCCTCGCGCGTAAAGGGCGGAAATGTGCTATTGGACGCACACGTGCTCGCGTCAGTGCCCGAGGAGATCGGTCTCAGGGCTCTCGCGCGTGCGCTGATGCAGGTTTCCGGCCGCGTCTACGGGCCTCGGTTCGAGCGACTGGAGCGCCTTCTGGCCGCAATTGCGGTGGGCGCCCTGGGGAAAGGCCGCACGTTGCACGGCTGCATGGTGCGTGATGCGACACGGCGCGAGGCGTGTTTCGGGCCGCATACGCTGCGGATTTCGCTGGAACCGCCGCGCCGGCGGCGCCCGGCATGAGAGAAGCGCGGATGCAGGAACCTCGCGGCAGCGCCAATATTAAGGCCAAAGCAAGACAGCGATTGCGGCGCGATCACGAATTTCTTAACGTGTTGATGGCTGGCAAGGCGCTATGAAGTTCCTATCTAGCTGGATAGGTTCTTCCGCCTGGTGGCGGTGGCGGATGGGCCTGAGGAAAGGATGGCCGTGAACAACCTCAGAAATCTCGCGCTCTGGATCATAATCGCGCTGCTGCTCGTTGCCTTGTTTAACATGTTCCAGGGCACGGCGAGCAGACCCGCGGCGACAACGACCAACTTCACCGAATTCAACCAGGAAGTTGTCCAGGGCGCGGTCAAGAAAGTCACCATCCAGGGTGACCAGATCAAATACGAACTCTCGAACGGCCAGGAATTCACGACCTATGCGCCGAACGATCCGGGTCTGGTGTCCCGCATGCTGGCGCACAATGTCGGCATCAACGTCCAGCCGGCCGACGACGGCATGCCGACGCTCATGGGCGTCTTCATCAACTGGTTCCCGATGCTGCTCCTGATCGGAGTCTGGATTTTCTTCCTCCGCCAGATGCAGGCCGGCGGCGGCAAGGCCATGGGTTTTGGCAAGAGCCGCGCCAAGCTGCTCACCGAACGCACGGGACGGGTGACATTTGAGGACGTTGCGGGCGTCGACGAAGCGAAGGAGGAACTCAAGGAAATCGTGGAATTCCTGCGGGATCCGCAGAAATTTCAGCGGCTCGGCGGGCGGATTCCGAAAGGCGTGCTGCTGGTCGGACCGCCGGGAACCGGAAAAACGCTGCTCGCCCGCGCAATCGCTGGCGAAGCGAACGTCCCCTTCTTTACCATTTCCGGCTCGGACTTCGTGGAGATGTTCGTGGGTGTCGGCGCAAGCCGCGTGCGCGACATGTTCGAGCAGGCAAAGAAGAACGCGCCCTGCATCGTGTTCATCGACGAAATCGATGCGGTAGGCCGCCACCGCGGCGCGGGTCTGGGCGGAGGCAATGACGAACGCGAGCAGACGCTCAATCAGCTGCTCGTGGAGATGGATGGTTTCGAATCCACCGAGGGCGTCATCCTCATAGCGGCCACGAACCGCCCGGATGTGCTCGATCCCGCGCTGCTGCGGCCGGGCCGCTTCGACAGGCATGTGGTCGTATCCAACCCGGACCTGTCGGGACGGGAGAAAATTCTCCGCGTGCATATGCGCAAAGTGCCC
This sequence comes from Rhizomicrobium sp., assembly GCA_036266955.1. Taxonomy (GTDB): domain Bacteria; phylum Pseudomonadota; class Alphaproteobacteria; order Micropepsales; family Micropepsaceae; genus Rhizomicrobium. The sequence goes on along the minus strand of DATAWY010000060.1, from coordinate 59,397 downwards.
CTGGCGACGGACGTCGACCCGCGGGTCATCGCGCGCGGTACGCCCGGCTTTTCCGGCGCTGATCTCGCCAATCTGGTGAACGAAGCCGCCCTGCTTGCAGCACGCCGCGGCAAGCGGGTCGTCACCATGGTCGAGCTGGAGGACGCAAAAGACAAGGTGCTCATGGGCGCCGAGCGCCGTTCCATGGTGATGACCGACGAGGAGAAAAAGCTCACCGCCTATCACGAGGGTGGCCATGCCATCGTGGCCCTGAGCGTGAAAGGGTCCGACCCGATCCATAAGGCAACGATCATTCCCCGCGGTCGCGCGCTGGGCATGGTGATGCGACTTCCCGAGCGGGATCAGCTTTCCATTACCCGAGAAAAAATGCTCGCCGACATCTGCGTGGCATTTGGCGGACGCATCGCCGAAGAACTGATCTTCGGTCATGAGAAGGTCACGACCGGCGCCATGTCCGATATTGAAATGGCAACGCGGATGGCGCGCGCGATGGTCACCCGCTTCGGCATGTCGGACGAACTGGGTCCTCTCGCCTATGCGGAAAACCAGGACGAGGTCTTCGTGGGTCATACGATCACGCGCCAGCAGAACGTCTCCGAAGCCACCGCCCAGAAGATCGATCAGGAGATCCGGACGATCATCGACACGTGTTACCGCCGCGCGCACGAAATCCTCAACGAGCGCGTGACGGATCTCCACACCCTTGCGAAGGGGCTGCTCGAATATGAAACGCTGACCGGCGACGAGATCGTTGCGCTGCTGAAGGGAATCCCGCCCGTGCGTGCGCCCTATGAGGAGCCGGAACCGCAACGCGGCCCGGGTCCGAGCGTGCCGCAGGCGGGACGTCCGCGCAGCATCGGCCCCATCGCCCCGGAACCGCAGCCGGGGCGGTGAGCGCCAGCCCCCGCATTCTCGGCATCGTCAACGTCACCGAGGACTCGTTTTCGGATGGCGGGCTGTATGTGACGGCCGATGCGGCGCTTGCCCATGCGCGCGCCTTGGCGGCCGCAGGCGCGGATATCGTCGATCTCGGGGCAGCCGCCTCCAATCCGCGCGCCAAACCTGTATCCGCCCAAATCGAAATCGACCGGCTTGCCCCGGTCGTCGACGGACTGAGGCGCGTGGGCGTCCGGCTTTCGATCGACAGCTTTGCGCCCGAGACCCAGCTTTGGGCACTCTCGCGCGAGGTCGAATATCTGAACGACATCCATGGCTTTGCGAGGCCGGAGTTGTATCCCCGGTTCGCCGCGACGCGGGCTCAGCTGATCGTGATGCATGCGCTGCGCAATGACGGGCCGGCGAGACGGGAGGACGAGACGCCCGCCAATCTGTTCGAGCGCGTTCTGGCCTTCTTCGAGGTCCGTGTCGCCGCGCTGGCGCGGGCGGGGATCGCTCGCGAGCGCCTGATCCTCGATCCCGGAATGGGGCTTTTTCTCGGCCGCAGCCGCGATGCGTCTTTTGATTTGCTGCGGCGAATCTCCGACCTCAAACAGGCATTCGGTCTTCCGGTATTGGTCTCCGTTTCGCGCAAGTCGTTCTTGCGTCCGGCCGGGCGCAAACCCGCCGATGCAGGCGCAGCGACCTTAGCGGCGGAGCTGTTCGCCGCGGCGCAGGGCGTGGACTACATCCGCACGCACGACCCGTCCGCTCTTCGCGATGCGCTGGCGGTTACGGCACGCCTCAATGCGCCGGACCAATCGCAATTCAGGAAAGACTTTTCTGCTATGATGGCACCGTTCCCAAATCTCGGGGGTCAACCGATATGAACCGCAAATTGTTCGGCACCGATGGCATTCGCGGTTTGGCAAACAGCCATCCCATGACGCCCGAGATCGCCATGAAAGCGGGCATGGCCGCGGGGCGGCTGTTCACCAACGGCGATCATCTGCATCGCGTGGTGATCGGCAAGGACACGCGTCTGTCCGGCTATATGATCGAATCGGCTCTGGTTGCCGGCTTCACTGCGGTCGGAATGGATGTGTTTCTGTTCGGCCCTTTGCCCACACCTGCGATCGCCATGCTGACCCGCTCGCTCCGCGCGGATCTCGGCGTCATGATTTCAGCCTCGCACAACCAGTTCCAGGACAATGGCATCAAGTTCTTCGGGCCCGATGGACTGAAGCTGTCCGACGAGCGCGAATTGGCGATCGAGGATCTGATGTCGAAGGGGCTGGAGGACGGACTTGCGGGATCGCGCAAGATCGGGCGCGCCAAGCGCATCGACGATTCGCAGGCCCGCTATATCGAATATGCGAAGCGTACCTTCCCCAGGAATCTCACGCTTGACGGCCTGAGGATCGTGATCGATTGCGCGAACGGCGCCGCCTACAAGGTGGCACCGCTGATTTTGTGGGAGCTGGGCGCGGAGGTCATCGAGATCGGCTCGGAGCCCAATGGTTTCAATATCAATCACGAATGCGGATCGACTTTTCCCGAAGCGATGCAGCGCAAGGTGCGCGAGCGCCGCGCAGATTTCGGTGTCGCCTTGGATGGCGATGCGGATCGCGTGGTGATGGCCGACGAGAAGGGCAATCTCATCGATGGCGATCAGATTCTGGCGCTGATTGCGCGTTCCTGGTCGGCGACGGGAGAGCTGCAGGGCGGTGGAGTCGTGGGAACCGTCATGTCGAATGCAGGCCTCGAGCGCTACCTGGAAACTCTCGGCCTGAAACTGGCCCGTGCCCCGGTCGGTGACCGCTACGTGATCGCCAGAATGTGGGAGGAAGGCTTCAACGTCGGAGGCGAGCAGTCCGGTCACATCGTGTTGCGTGATTTCTGCACGACGGGCGACGGGATCATCGCGGCGCTGCAGGTGCTGGGTGTGCTCGCCCACGAAGAACGTCCGGCCAGCGAAGCTTCGCACATATTCGAGCCGCTGCCCCAGGTCATGGAAAACGTCCGCTACAAGAACGGCTCGCCGCTGAATGACGTCCGCGTGGTCGAACGGATCAGGGCCTGCGAAGCGCGGATGAACGGCGCCGGGCGGATCATCGTGCGCAAATCCGGCACGGAGCCGGTCATTCGCGTCATGGCGGAGGGCGACGACGACAAGCTCGTGCGCGCCGTCGTGAACGATCTGGTTTCCGCATTGCGGGAAGCGACCGCTTGAATGGCCGCTACCCGCGACTTCTGATCATCGCGGGTTCCGATTCGAGCGGCGGCGCCGGCATCCAGGCAGATATCAAAACGGCAACCGCATTTGGCGTCTATTCGATGACGGCGATAACGGCCGTAACAGCCCAGGACACGACCGGCATCCATGCGATCCATCCCGTTCCGGACTCCGTCGTGCGCGACCAGATCGCCTGTTGTCTCTCCGACATCGGGGCCGACGCAATCAAGATTGGCATGCTGGGAACGTTGGAAACAGTTGCAGCTGTCGCCGACATCCTGGAGGAGCAGGCACTCCGCATTCCCCTTGTTCTCGATCCGGTGCTTGCATCCACGAGCGGCACCGCGTTGCTTGCGGCGGAAGCCGTCGATGCAATGACATCGCGACTGTTTCCGCTTGCAACGCTCGTCACGCCCAATCTGCCCGAAGCGGCACAGCTTGCCGGCATGAGCCTTTGCGACGATGAGCAGATCGTCCACGCCGCTCAGCGCCTGCGCGCACTGGGTGCGCGTGCCGTGCTGGTGAAGGGCGGTCACGCCAGCGGCGATCGCGTCCGCGATATTCTCGTCTGCGGCGCCGGCGCGGAAATTTTCGACGATATCCGCATTGAAGCGCGCTCGGCTCATGGAACCGGATGCGCACTCGCCACGGCAATCGCTTGCGGCCTGGCGTGCCACTCGTCTCTGTCGGACGCGATCCGGCATGCGCGCCGTTTCGTCCGTGCCGCCCTCGAATCCGTGCCGGGTATGGGACATGGTAACGGGCCGCTAAACTGCATGCGTGGCATTTGATAACGTTTGGCGTTCACGAAATTACGCGCTGTCGATGAGGTTCACGATTGACCATTGATGGCTGGCCGATCTACAACTGCGCGCGTGTCGAAGGGGTAAGCTGTCGATGCGTCCGTACGCGGTCGCTGTCTCCCCCCGGGATATCAAGGCCAGCCTGTCATTTGACGCCGATAGAGGCTGGCGCTCACGCGGCGTAACCGGCCATCGTCGTGCCCGTGTGCCGACGTGTCCGACAACCCAAGGGGAAAGCCATGAAGCACTTCAGACTCTTTAACGCATCAAACATGTGCGCCACGCGGGCCGTGGGCGCGAGCTTGCCCGGCCTGCTCTGTTTGGCCCTGGCCGGCTCCGCGCAGGCCGCGGCCATAGCACCTTCCGCGGACGCTCAACTCCACATGCAGTGGCGCGCGGCCATTTCGGCCACGCCCGTGCCGGGATCCGGATGTTTCACGGCCCATTATCCCGGCAAGGCCTGGACGCGGGTTGCATGCACGGCGGCCCCGAATCGGCTTTACCTGCCGGCGAGTGGTTCGGGCGGTTTCACCGTCGGCAATGGCCACGACTACGCGGCCGAGGTTTCCGGCATCATAGGCTCAGGAGTCGGAAGTTTCCCGAAGATCAAAGGCCTCACGTCGGAAACGAATGACGGCAGCTCCAACACCTATTCGCTTCAGATGAACTCCCAGTTCTTCGCGTCCCCGGCCTGCTCGGGCGGAGAGCCGGACTGCTTCGGTTGGCAGCAGTTCATCTACGCTCAGCCGGGTTGCAACCCCGACAATCCCTGCGTGTTCATGCAGTCCTGGTTGATCAATTACGGTTCGCATTGCCCGTCGGGCTGGACCTACGCCGGGGGCGACGATTGCTATACCAACAGCAGTGCGACCGATGTTCCGACACAGGCCCTCTCCGACCTTGCCGACCTTCAGCTGTCAGGGTCCGCCGTTTCCGGTGGCAACGAGACGGTGAAACTCACGACCTCGAACGACGCGTATAGCGCATCCGAGTCGGATACGGTCGTCGGCCTCTCGGGGTACTGGGATGCCACGGAATTTAATATCGTCGGCGACGGCGGAGGCAGCGAAGCTGATTTCAACGAAGGAACGAAGATCAAGGTCAAGATTCAGCTGCAGGACGGTTCGACGACCGCTCCCATCTGCGAGTCGAATGCCGGCACCACGGGTGAGACGAACAATCTGAATCTGGGAACCTGCAAGACCAAGAGCGGGAAGAAACCATCGATCTCGTTCATGGAATCGAACTGAGAACCACTGTTTGTTTTCCTCCCCCGTCCGCGGGGGAGGAAAACATCAAGGCGCGAGCATTGAACCGAGCCGCTCGCGTATAATTTCTTGCGCCTCCCGCATGATCCGCGCGACGAGTTCCGCGCAGGTTGGGACGTCGTGAATCAGTGCCTGCGTCTGGCCGGCAGACCAGATGCCGGCGTCCATCTCGCCCCTGTCGAGAACGATGCCTCCGCGCGCGCCGGCAACCAGGTCTTTCACGTCGGCGAAACTGGCGTGGCCACCCTTTTCGATCTCGACGACTTCGTCGCTGATCGCATTTTTCGCGACCCGCGCGGTGTTGTGCAGCGTGCGGAATATGAGATTGGTCGAGCGCTCGTCATTGGCGACGATCTGCTTCTTCACATTCTCATGGATGGGCGCTTCCACGGTCGCCATGAAACGCGTGCCCATATTCGCGCCGTCGCAGCCGAGCGCCAGCGCGGCAACCAGACCCCGCGCGTCCGCCATGCCGCCCGAAGCGATGATGGGAATCGAAAGCCTGTCGGCGGTGGCCGGGAAAAGGATCAGTCCGCCTACATCATCCTCGCCGGGATGGCCTGCGCATTCGAAGCCGTCGATCGACACACAATCGACGCCGATCGCCTGCGCTTTCAGCGCGTGACGGACGCTGGTGCATTTGTGGATCACCTTGACGCCCGCTTCCCTGAAGCGCGGCAGGTGCGGCTCGGGATTGTAGCCTGCGGTCTCCACGATCTTGACGCCGCTTGCGATGATCGCCTCGCGGTATTCGTCGTAGGGGATCGGTATGATACTGGGCAGGATCGTGAGATTGACGCCGAAGGGCCTGTCGGTCAGTTCGCGGCAGCGGGCGACGGCTTTCGCCAGATCCTCCGGCTGACCCGCCGAATGCGCGGTAATGAAGCCGAGCGCGCCGGCATTGGCGACCGCGGCAATCAATTCCACCTTGCCGACGCGGGTCATGCCGCCGCAGGTGATCGGCGCTTCCACGCCGAACATCTCGGTAAACCGGGTGGTCAGCATGGACGATGCCTCGTCAGCAGTATCGACTTTTCGGCAAGTTACGCGGGGGTCCGACCTTCACTATACCTATCTTTACGGTCTCGCGGTCGACGGAGCAAGGCTTCCCAGACCAATGATGCCGTTCGATGCTGCCGACAATGAGTGCGATAGCGGAGGCAGCATCTCGGTTGATTGCTTCAGCATGCACGTTGAATCAGAGTTCCGAGTTCCACAAACATGCGCTCGCAATTTGGACATCTGGTTCTTGTCAGCCCGGAGTTTATGCGTGCCAACAGATCGCCCGCGTGCCGAATCTTGTGATAAGCGCCTTTCCGCGTGTTGCGGGTAGCCTCATCGAGCGCATTCCCCACGTCCGACTTTGCGACTTCTTCCAAATTGTTATGCACGGGCAACGCGTTTTTATTGAAGTGTTGCCCATAGTAAGCAGCGAGTGCATCGACATCGGCAACAATCCAAGCTTCCATCGTTTGCACCATGAGGTGAACCAAATCCCTTTGTGGGTCCAAGTTCCAGCCATCACGGGCATTCAGATGTAAGCAGGGGCTACCAAGCAACGGACTTTCAGCATCCACAAGAAGTACTCGAGTTTGGTAGTCCGGATCGTGTGGCGCGCCTCGAAACGCGTCAAACGCGCTCTGGCGTCCCCCGCACGCCACCAATTTCCACCGCATCCGCTTGGCCCGCGCTGCATCTTTGATATCCCGAACGAACGCATCCATTCCCTGACGAATGGCCGCCCGGGAGTTGGAAGTATTGCCACCGCCCTCCATGTAAATTGCGATGCCCGTCACGGATTGGCACCCAGTTCGCCCATCCGCCACAGATCGCCGAGTCGGTAATTCTCAAGCCACTTCGACAGTCTATCTGCGTCAAGGCGGCGCAATTTGGTCGCGCCTCCTACGCGCTCGCAGGTTACGACGGTTTGGGGGTCATCCGATAATGCCGATACAAGCGCGTCTGAGTGGGTCGTGACAATAATCTGCATGCGCGATGAGGCCTCCTTAAGCAGGTCGGCAATCAAGAACATTGAATCGGGATGCAATCCAAGCTCGGGCTCCTCTATGCAGACCAGCGGCGGCGGTTCGGGCGCAAGCAGCGTCGCCAATAAAGCCACGAACCGGATCGTTCCGTCCGAAAGGCGCGTCGGTGGAATGGGAACCGAAAATCCGGTTTCATGCAAATAAAACTGAACCGTTCCTCCGAGGACTCGTGTCGACATCCGCTGAAAGCGCGGGAAGAAACGCTTCAGAAGCTCGTTGAATCGCAAACCATCCCCATGCTCAATTTGATTCAGGACTAACGCAAGATTGCGCGAGTCCGGCAAGAGCCGACCTTCGGGCAAGTCGGCCGTTTGGGGCTGCCGTAAAGGCGCATATCGCCCAAAGGTCCACTCGCGGAACGTTTGGATGGCGCCATATGTCTGTCCCAGCCATGTAATCTCCGGATACAAATCCGGGTCCTTTCGCTGGGCAAGGACGGACTGTCCGGGAGCGAGGGATGCTCGCTCAAGTCGGCGCGCGTGTTCGGAACCTCTAACATTGATATAGGGATTACCGCCCTGGAATCTGTAGAAAAACCGCACATCTGTCTTTCCCGAAATGGGCTTTACCTCCTCGATATCCTCTTCGAGTACCTCTGCGCGACCCTGCAGTGCATCAAATTGCAACCTGTAGCGAAGCGGGCGGGATATGATGGGACAATAGCCCAGCTCTACATCGATGGTTGCAGCACCCGCCTTGATGTCACTGCCTTTCCATAACCACTCGCCTGCGCCACCGCCATCTCTGATTGCAGATGACAAATCTGTGGAAGTCGAATGCAGTAGTTCGATCGCCTCGATCAAATTTGATTTTCCAGAGCCGTTCGGCCCAATCAAAACGTTCAACGGTGCAAATTCCATCGGGGCGGATCCTGGTTCGAATGACAGAAAACCATCGAGTCTCAAATGCTTCAGGAATGGCTGGTTCAAAGCGGGCTCCCGGAGATGGACGGCCGGCATTTTGACTCCAGAGTTTTCATCACGCCAGTGCCTGATTGAGTCTTAGCGGTCGACGAAGGGGTCGCGCACGAGGATCGTGTCTTCGCGTTCCGGGCTCGTCGAGAGAAGGGCCACGGGCGCGCCGATGAGCTCTTCCACGCGGCGGATGTACTTGATCGCGGTCGCGGGCAGTTCCGCCCAGGACCGTGCGCCGCGCGTGGATTCGCTCCAGCCCTCCAGTGTTTCATAGACCGGTTCGAGCCGCGCCTGCGCAGTCGATTCGGCCGGCAGGTGATCGATCTCTCCGTCGCCGAGCCGGTATCCGGTGCAGAGTTTGATCTCGTCCATGCCGTCCAGCACGTCGAGCTTGGTGAGCGCGATTCCCTCAATGCCGCCGGTTATCACGGTCTGGCGCACCAGCACGGCATCGAACCAGCCGCAACGCCGCTTGCGGCCGGTCACGGTTCCGAATTCCGCGCCGCGCGTGCCCAGCCTCTCGCCGATGGCGTTTCGCTGTTCGGTCGGAAACGGACCTTCGCCTACCCGTGTCGTGTAGGCCTTGGCAATTCCCAACACATAGCCGACATCGCGCGGTCCGCAGCCGCTGCCCGTCGCAGCCTGCCCTGCCACGGTGTTGGACGAGGTGACATAGGGATACGTACCGTGGTCGATGTCGAGCAGCACGGCCTGCGCGCCTTCGAACAAAATACGCCGGCCCTCGCGGCGCGCCGCATCGAGCGCCCGCCAGGCGGAGCCGCAATAGGGCAGAATGCGCGGCGCAATCTCCATCAGGGCGTCGATCAGGGTTGCAGCGTCAACTTCGCTGGCACCGGCCCCGCGCCGGAGCACGTTGTGATGCGCGAGAAGCCGGGCGGTTTTGTCCGGCAGCGAAATCGGATCCTTCAGATCGACGAGTCGCAATGCCCGCCGGCCTACCTTGTCCTCGTAAGCCGGTCCGATACCCCGCATGGTCGTGCCGATGCGCTGCACGTTGTTTGCGGATTCGCGCGCGCGATCGAGCTCGCGGTGCAGAGGCAGAATGAGCGCGGCATTCTCGGCGATGAGCAGCGACCCGGGCGTAACCTGGATACCCTGTGTCTCGAGTCGATCGACTTCGTCGGCAAAGGCCCAGGGATCGACAACGACCCCATTTCCGATGATGGAGAGTTTGCCCGGACGGACAACGCCTGACGGCAACAGGCTCAGCTTGAACGTCGTGCCGTCAATGACGAGCGTATGGCCGGCATTGTGGCCGCCCTGGAAGCGCACGACCACGTCGGCACGTGCGGACAGCCAGTCCACGATCTTGCCCTTGCCCTCGTCGCCCCATTGGGCGCCGATCACCGCCACATTCGCCATTTGCAAGCCCGAACTGCCTACCCGCCGATTCGGCGTGAAGCTCCCGACTATAAGGAGATTGCGGGATTGCGTCAGGTCGCTTTGGGGCCAAAAGGAAGAAGCATGGGGACGCGCCGGCGGTAAGCGTCGTAGGCTTCCGTGCCGAGCTGTTCGCGCAGGAACCGCTCTTCGAGCCGCGCCTTGATCCAGAATCCGAGAGTCATGATGGCGGCCCCCAGAAGCGCCGCGCCCGTGCCCCTGACGATGGCGGTCGCAAAGACGCTCACGATCAGGCCCGTGTAGATCGGATGCCTGACAATGCCGTACGGGCCGGTGTCGACGATCCGGTGCCCTTCCTTCCTGGTGATCCACCCCGACCACAGCTTGCCGAGATGGAGGCGCGCCCACCAGCAGAAGAGGAATCCGCCTGCGCAGACGGCGAAAACCGCCCAATTCGCGCTTTCATCGAGCGACCATAGGCGCAAGGGACCGCGATAGGAGCGCGAGGTAATTCCGAATAACAGCACTATGCCCACGAGTGTCACCACCCGGTAGAGCAGTTCTGCGCCGAAGGCGGGTCTTTTGGCCGTGTGACCGGACCAGAAGGCGGCGATGAGCCAGCTTGCGACCCAGATCGCCCAGAGATAATTCAATGCCAGCTGCGGCGTCACTGCAGCATGTCCTTTTCGCACACCGCCATCGAAGTGGGTTGGCGAAGCTCAGAATGCAAGCGTCCTCACCTGCCTGACCAGCGGCAGGCTTCGGATAGTGGACAGCACGTTTTCGCCGGGCTCACTGTCGACTTCGAGAAGCGCGATTGCATCGGCGCCCGGCGCGCTGCGCCCGAGCGCGAAGGAGGCGATGTTCACCTGCGCATCGCCGAGCACGGTTCCCAGTCGCCCGATGAAACCGGGCCTGTCCTCATTGGTGACATAGAGCATGTGCGCTGCAAATTCGGCTTCCAGATTGATGCCTTTCACCTGGATCAGGCGGGGCCGCCCATCGGAGAAGACCGTTCCCGCGACATCGCGCGCGAACCCTTCGGATTCAGCGGCAACTCTGATATAGCCCTCGTACGCGCCTTCTGCGTCGCGCCGCGTCTCGCTGATGCGCACGCCGCGTTCCCGCGCTCGGACCGGCGCGTTGATCAGGTTCACATCGGCGAGCGAAGGTTTCAGCAGCCCCGCGAGAGCGGCCTGCGTCAGCGCAGCCGTGTTGAGCCGGGCCGGCGTTCCCTCGTAGAGAATGCGGACGCTGTCGTAACCCGACTCCGCCAGCTGGCCCGCGAATGCGCCAAGCTTTTCGGCGAGCGAGATCCACGGTCCTGTCACATGCGCTTCTTCTGCCGAAATCGATGGTGAATTGAGCGCATTCGCGATGGCGCCGGTGAGAAGATAGTCTGAAATCTGTTCGGCGATCTGCACCGCGACTTTCTCCTGCGCCTCCTCGCTGGCGGCACCGAGGTGCGGCGTTGCGATCACCTTCTCGTCCCCGAACAGGATGCTGCTTGTTGCGGGCTCTTCCTCGAAGACGTCGAGGGCTGCGCCTTTCAGGTGGCCGGAGTTCAGCGCCGCTTTGAGCGCCCGTTCGTCAATGAGGCCGCCCCGCGCGCAGTTGACGAGCCGCGCACCGCGCTTCATGCGGGCAATCGCATCGGCCGAGATGATGTTGCGGGTTTCCGCCGTGAGCGGGACGTGAAGGCTCACGAAATCCGCACGCGCGAGCAGATCCTCGAGGGAAAGTTTTTCGATGCCCAGAGTCGCGGCGCGTTCGGCGGAAAGATAGGGATCGTAGGCCAGCACTTTCATCTTCAGGCCGTGCGCGCGATCCGCGACGATCGATCCGATGTTTCCGGCTCCGATCACACCAAGTGTCTTGCCGGAAAGTTCGGTGCCGACAAAACGGTCTTTCTCCCAGCGCCCCGCCTGTGTCGAAGCGTTGGCAGCGGGGATATCGCGCGCCAGCGCCATCATCAGGGCGATGGTGTGTTCGGCCGTGGTGATGGAATTGCCGAACGGGGTGTTCATGACGATCACGCCCGCGGCCGTGGCGGCGGCGACATCGATATTGTCCACGCCGATTCCGGCGCGTCCGATGACTTTGAGGCTCTTCGCGGCGCCAATTACATCGGCCGTGAGTTTGGTCGCCGAACGCACGGCGATGGCATCATAATTACCGACGATCTCGAGCAGGCTCTCTTTGGAAAGACCAGGCTTCGCATCCGCCTCTACCCCACGGTCGCGAAAGATCGCGAGCGCTGCGGGCGAAAGCCGGTCGGCGACGAGAACCCGGGTCAAGGCGATTGTCGCATTGGCCCTGTCTGGTCCCACGCCCAGTCGAGCCACGGCGCCAACGCCTCGATGTCGGCGGTATCCACCGTCGCGCCGCACCAGACGCGCAGGCCGGCGGGGGCGCTGCGATGCGAGGCGATGTCGAAAGCGATGCCTTCCCGTTCGAGAAGGTCGGCCAATGCTCTTACGGTGCTTCTCTGCTCCGCGGGCGCCAGCGCACCGAATTCGGCATCTGTGATTCTCAGACACACCGATGTCGTCGATCTTGTGCGCTCGTCCGAGGCCATGAATGCGACCCATTCGCTTTCGCGAACCCAGCGCGACAGCGCGGCGAAATTCCGGTTCGTGCGATCGATCAGTGCGGCGAGCCCGCCGATCGATTCCGCCCAGCCGAGCGTATCGAGATAGTCCTCAAGCGCGAGCATGGACGGCGTGTTGATGGTGGCGCCCTCGAACAGCTCCTCAATGAGCACGCCGTCCTTTTTGAGGCGGAAGATTTTCGGCATCGGCCAGGGCGGCGTGTACGACTCCAGCCGCGCGAGGGCGCGGGGCGAAAGTACGAGCATCCCGTGCGCGGCCTCTCCGCCCATCACCTTCTGCCAGGAGAAGGTCGTGGCGTCGAGTTTGGCCCAGGGCAGGTCCATCGCGAAGGCCGCGCTCGTCGCGTCGCAGATCGTGAGCCCCGTGCGATCCGCAGAAATCCAGTCGCCGTCGGGGACACGCACGCCCGACGTGGTGCCGTTCCAGACGAAGACGGTGTCGTGCCCGCGATCGGCCAGCGACAGATCGGGGAGCTTTCCGAACTCGGCCCGGAACAGGCGCGCGTCGAGCTTCAGCTGCTGGACAACGTCGGTCGTCCATTCCGTCCCGAAGCTTTCCCAGGCAAAGACGTCAACGGGGAGCGGCCCCAGCAGGGACCACATCGCAAGCTCCATTGCGCCGGTATCGGAGGCCGGCACCATCGTGACCCGATAGCCCGCGGGCAGATTGAGCAACGCCGCTGTCCTGTCCAGGGATTCTTTCAGTCGCGCCATCCCCGGTCTCGAGCGGTGGGATCGCCCTAGCACGGCGCGGGAAAGGCGGTCGGGGTTCCATCCCGGATGTTTGGCGCAGGGACCCGAAGAAAAAAATGGCCGCGCGGGTCGCACGGCCGGACGGTTCATACGCATCCTCATTCCTTCCAGAATGATGCGCTTCGTTGGGGAAGCGTGGCCCGCCGCATTGGTAGAGAATCGGGGCTCACGCGTCAATCGCGCGATCGTTCAGTCAAATCAGTACCTTTGCGAACGCAACGGTGCATCGGCTACGCTTGGATCTTGCGTTCTTGGGACAGGATTACGGTGCAGGGGCCTTTCGATGTTCATGCTTCGCTTCGAAACAGGCGAAATCCACGACGTAGCGCCCGATGGGCTGCTGCCGGCGGAATTTGTGTTCATGGAAGCGGCGGTCGCGCAATGCGTACCAAAGCTTGCGCTCTGACGGAGTCAGGTCGCGACGCAGGCGGCGCGCCAGATCGTGCTTCACGGCTTACCCCTCACCCGCGCCGGACCGGGTTTCAAGATACGTACCTGCATCCCTCTCCCACAAGGGGAGAGGGGTAAGCCTGGGTGCTGCATTCGCGCCCGCACGAATGGCTCGTATGTGCGTCTGCGAAGATCGGTATCGCGCATGGGAAAAGGCCATACGCGGCGGACGCTCTGCGAAACCGCCGGAACGGCCTGCCGCGCGGCACGTTTTGGGGCGGACCCTGTCTGGAGCATCCATTATGCCGCTTGAAACCGAGCCTCCCGTCGATCCCGACAACATCGATCTCGGCATCGCGACCGAGAAGGTCTGCCACATCATCGTGAAGGCACGCGCCTGGGACGCGAAGGAAGGCGATGCCGATCCCGATTCGGGTTCCAATCCCGCCGACGACGGCATGGCCGATGTGCTCGAAGATCAGCCTGATGACGCCACCAGGCGCGAGCTTGTGTCCTTCATTGGCGCGCTTGACGAGGAAGAACAGGTCAATCTCGTGGCGCTCGCCTGGGTCGGACGCGGTACCTATGACCTCTCGGAATGGCAGGAGGCGCTCGAAACGGCGCGCAACGAACATGCCGGCGGAACGGCGGAATATCTGCTCGGCCTGCCGCTGCTCGGCGACTATCTCGAAGAAGGCCTCGCCGTATTCAACGAGAGCTGCGATGAGTTCAACGCGCGGCTTTAAACCTCTATTTCGCCCCGCAGATAGAGTGCGCAGGCGCCGGACAGGATGGTACGGGCGCCGGCATCCGTACAGATGAGATCGCCGCCGCGCGCAGAACGGCGTCAGCGCGCAATGCGCCGACCCCATGACGGAGTTAAACCTGCATCAGCATTGTGCGCCCTTCGACAGGCTCACGGTGAGGGGGAATGATACTTGCACCAAAATCAATGGCAGAAAGACTTCCCGCATGCTCAGCCTGTCGAAGCACGCAGGATGCTGATCCCGTCTTTATCGACGCAGATCAGCTCGCCATCGCCAGCGTGTGGCGGCGTTTTTCGGCGAGGGCGCGTTTCATCTGCTGCTGGAGTTTTTCGAACGCGCGCACTTCGATCTGGCGCACGCGCTCGCGGCTGACGCCGTATTTCTGCGAGAGCTCCTCGAGCGTCGCGGGCTCGTCCTTCAGCCGCCGGGCTTCGATGATGTCGCGTTCGCGGTCGGTGAGTTCGCCCAGCGCACCCGTCAGCAGGTCGTGGCGCTCGCCCATCTCTTCCGCATCGGCGAGCCGCGTTTCCTGATCGAGCGTCTCGTCCACCAGCCAGTCCTGCCATTCGGATTCCGAATCCGAGCGCAGCGGCGCATTGAGCGAGGAATCCGGCGCGGAAAGCCGCCGGTTCATGTTGATGACTTCTTCTTCCGGCACCGCCAGCTTGTCGGCGATTTCGCGCACCTGTTCGGGCCGCATGTCGCCCTCGTCCAGCGCGCCGATCCGGCTTTTCGCCTTCCGCAGATTGAAGAAAAGTTTTTTCTGGGCCGCGGTGGTGCCCATCTTCACCTGGCTCCACGAGCGCAGGATGTATTCCTGGATCGCGGCGCGGATCCACCACATCGCGTAGGTCGCCAGCCGGAAGCCGCGGTCGGGCTCGAAGCGCTTCACCGCCTGCATCAGGCCGACGTTGCCTTCGGCGACGATTTCCGAGACGGGAAGCCCATAGCCGCGATAGCCCATCGCGATCTTGGCGACCAGGCGCAGGTGGCTTGTCACCAGACGCCGCGCGGCCTCCGGGTCTTCATGTTCGCGCCAGCGCTTGGCAAACATGTACTCCTCTTCCGGTTCCAGAAGCGGAAACTTCCGGATTTCGGAGAGATAGCGGGAGAGGCCGCCTTCGCCCTGAAGCGCCGGCACGCCGCGACTGCTCATCTTCGTGGCCCCGTTTGGCGTTTCGCGAGCCCAAGCGCACGCGAAGCAACCGCATCGCCTTAAGAACGCTCGGGCGTGCGGTTTGGTCCGCCGCAGATATAGCCGAAATTCGCCCCGGTCCTAAACTTATGTATGCCGGACTAGCGGGGTTGCAAGCCGCGCAGGCTCCTCACAAGAGCGGCGAGATCCGCGGGCCAGGCCGATTCGAACTGCATCCGCGCCTGGCTCGTGGGATGTTTGAAGCCGAGCAGGAAGGCATGCAGCGCCTGGCGGGGGAAAGCCTGCACCGCCGCGAAGGCTTCAGTCTCCGCAGCCGTTTTGGGACGGGGCACGCTACGCGCGCGCCCGTAAACCGGATCGCCGATCAGGGGATGGCCGATATGCGCGAGATGCACCCGGATCTGGTGGGTGCGCCCGGTCTCCAGCCGGCATTCGATCAGGCTGGCGAACGGCCGGTCGGAATCGCCGTAGCGTTCCACGACCTGGTAATTTGTCCGGGCGGCTTTGCCCCCGCCACGCACCACGGCCATGCGTTTACGGTCGAAGGGATTGCGGCCGATATCGCCCTCGATCCTGCCCTGCGCCGTGCGTGGCGCCCCCCAGACCACGGCATTGTAGGCGCGCTCCACCTTGTGGTGGGAGAACTGCCCGGCCAGGCTGTGCATGGCGCGCTGGTTCTTGGCGGCAACGACAAGGCCGCTCGTATCCTTGTCGAGCCGGTGCACGATGCCCGGCCGCGCCTCGCCCCCAACGCCCGAAAGCGAGGCGCCGCAATGGGCGATCAGCGCGTTGACCAGCGTACCGTCCGGATTGCCGGCGGCCGGATGCATCACCAGCCCGGCCGGCTTGTCGATCACGATGAGATCATCGTCCTCATGGACGATTGCGAGCGGAATTGCCTGCGCCATGGGTGTGGGGGGCAAGGGCGGCGGCACACGGATTTCGTAGGCTTCCGCAGGTTTGACCCTCGCATTGGCGTCTCCTATCGTCCCGCCCTCGCGCGTGACGCAGCCCGATGCGATCAGCTGCTGCAGGCGCGAGCGGCTGATCTCGGGCAGGGCTTCGGCGAGAAAGCGGTCGAGCCGCATTCCCGATTGGGCGGGCGCAACGGCGGCATGCAGAACCGATTGCCCTGCTGAGGCGCTTTCAGTGGCAGAATTGTCCGGTCCCGGCACCGCGCCTCCCGCTCCTCCGGAGAAGTCTTCCATAGCCTATCGCAGCGCGTTGGCGGCGGTCATCTTCCTGGGCGCTCTCATCGTGATCGCGCTGGGCGTGCTGGTCATGGGGCTGGTAACGCGCGTCGGCGGCCATCGCGCCGCTGTGGCCGCTTTCGCCCAATTCACGCTCGCGCCCGGCACGCGGCTCGTCTCGACGGACGTCGCCGCCGACCGCCTGGTCCTGCGCCTGCGCGGCCCCGCGGGCGACGAGATCGATATCATCGATATCGAGACCGGCCGCCTCATCGCCAAAATCCGCTCGGCCGCACCTCCGCGAAAATGATCGATGTCCTCGAGCTTGCGGAGTCTCTTTGTGAGCAGCTGAAACGGGAGGCGCAAAGCACGTTCCCGCGCGAATGCTGCGGCCTGGTGGAGGGCATTTGCGAGGGCTCAACCGCCCGCGCGACGGCGCTTCATCCCATGCCGAACGCCGCGACGGCGCCCGACCGCTTCGACATCGATCCCTCCGCCCACATCGCGCTTCTCCGCCACCTGCGCGGCACGGGCCGGCAGATCATCGGCTGCTATCACTCCCACCCGAACGGCCGGCCCGAACCTTCCACGCGCGATCTGGCCGGCGCTAGCGAAGCGGGGTTTCTCTGGTTGATCGCCGCCATCGAAAGCCCCGCCGCCGATCCGCGCCTGGCCTGCTTCGTATGGACCGGAACCGGCTTCGCACCCGTGCAGCTCGTCAATTTCCCTCTCCCCCACGAACGTGGGGGAGAGGGCTAGGGTGAGGGGGCCTCTCCGCCGCACCAAAACCGAAGGTCACGGTGGATGCCGAAGCGATTTCTTCGCCGTGCGTTCCGCGTCAACGCCCCCTCACGCCGACCCTCACCCCCGCTTTGCGGGGGTGAGGGAGCTTGCCTTGATCCTTTTCCGCTGCCGCCGGTATAAGCGACACTTCCGCCGGACAGCTCCCATCGTCTAGCGGTCAGGACGCGGCCCTCTCAAGGCTGAAACCGGGGTTCGATTCCCCGTGGGAGCGCCAGGCCGATTTCAGCCACGGGGGTTGGGCCATCACCGAACTGCGTGCGTGGTACCGATCGCCCAATGAACGGCGCGCTGAAGCCGCACTCGGATATGTGCTCGGCCTCGCGATCGCAGTTGCTTTGCGTCATTGGACAAATCTGCCGCACGTTATTTCGGCTCTCGGCTTACTGGCAGGCTTCTTGATTTCATCATTGGCGTGGCGAGTGTTGAAAGGTCCCCGCAACGCAATGCCAATGGCCGACGTCCTTTCGCGCAACCGTGGAGTCCTGGAAAAATGGAACATATTTTATTCCATTGCAGAACAACTATGCCAATTGGTTGTCGTCGTAGGAACGATAATATTCCTCAGCTCCAATTTGACCGTCTCCGAGTGGGCTGCTTTCTCGGCAAGCCATTCCTATTTGTTCTTGGGCCTTGTCGGGATTTTCTTGTTGGCAGCCGCATTTTCCGGATCGCAGCAAAAGCGGCGCATTCGCCGGGTGCTGGCACAGGCCAATCGTGATCCTCCGTCGGCGATCGCGGCACGGACGGCAAAATGGAAACCGGCGCTCTACGGAATTGCCGCAATTCTGTTCATGCTGGGTTGTATGGCGACGTTCGCTGCGAGCCGATTTCCGTGGGCTTCGATTGCGGGCTTGTTCTCTTCCGCGCTGATACTCTGTGGCTTGTGGGCCGCGTCCGTAACTCATCGGATGGGCAGCCAGAAGAACATATTTCAAACTGCGATCATAGGTGGCCTGTTCTTTTGGGGCATTCCGATGGGTATATTCTTCTGGGCATTGGGCGTTATTGAGTTTCTCGCGAGGTCGGGAATTCGTCATACGCCCGTCGTCGAAATCCTGGCTCGCATGCCGAAATTCCTTCTAGGCATGACGCCGACGGTGTTCGCAATTGCCGAAGCAGGTGGTTTGGGTTTTGGTCTCTTTATAGGCCTTTATTCTTGGATCTGGGCGCCGCTTGCATCGGATCAACGCCATTGAGGTAGCGGGCGCAAATGGGCGCGCGTCCGGTTGGGGGATGGTACTGTCCGAGCGGCGGAGATTCACTGATCATTCGGTTGCTTTGAGCGTGCCGGGGGGAATTGCGGTCCATGTCTGTTGCCATTCCCGGAACTCCGAGGGTCTGATCTGGTAGCGCGCGATGTTGCCTTCGTGCAGGCCCAGGAGTTCGTCCTCGGCTATCTCCCTGAAACGGTCGCGGTCGGCCGCAGCGATTGTTTCCTGTGCCTGTGCGGCAATGTGGGCGGCGGCGGATTGCCTGTCCAGGCCACCGCGAATGATTTCGCCGATGATTTCCCGCAGTTTCCCGCGGTATCGCAATTTGAAGGGATCGGGTTCGCCGAGCGACTGCCGCACGGCGGCATAGCGCGCGGCCGACCGTTCATAGGCCCAGATGAACACGTCTCTCAGCAGATCGATCCTGTTAAGCTCGTATACGCCCAGAACGGCGTCGGTATAGGTCGAGCGCGGGACATCGGTGAATGACAGGGGAACTAAGTTTTCCTTGACGAGCGGAATATTTGCCGCAAGGCGTGAGACGCGCTTGTTCACATCATCGAACGGCTGCAGGTACGGCAGCTGCACCATCACGAACAAAGCCTGCTCGAATGGATCGGTGATGGCGGAGGCAGTCGCCAGAATCGCGTCGAAACATTCTTCGATGATCTGCGGGTTTTCGAGCGGGTGAAAGGTGGAACGCTCGACGTCGACCGGGATGTACCGAAGTCTGCCCGCGGCCGCCGAATCCGCCAGCAGGTTGTTCGCCAGCAGCGCGTGGAGATTGAGGATCGTGTAGCGGATGAAGCCGATCTCCTCCGCCGAACCGACGAGAAATTCGATTGCGTCCTTGTGGTTGACAATCATCTGCGCTTCAAAATGGTCCTTGCCTTGCGCCTCCTGTCCGAAATCGATGAGGCGCTTCGTGTCGAGGAGCGAGTAGGTGTTGCCCTCGAGCCGGCTTGAGTTCCACGAAAGATCGATGAGAAGACGGCTCAAAATCCGCTTTGCATAGGTCCCGGCCGGCTGGTTGCCGGCCGTCGGCGTGCCGACTTCACGAAGATGCGTCCGCTCGGCGAGGGACAGGTAGGAGCTGAGGTTGGGCCGATAGGAATCCAGAAATTCGCGGTCGTATCCAACCGGTTTGCGGGCCACGGGCGGCTGACGGAGGCAGTTCCGGATTTCGGCGCCCGCGGGAGAGACCGGGATTGTGGCTCCCGCAACGGATGCCCCAGGTTGCGGTGCCTCCGGGACACGGTACCTGGCCCAGCGTCTTGTGCCTTCCTGGATTATGCGCCTTTCCTGGACCAATCGCTTCAGGCGGTATTGAAGGGTGCGCAGAGGTACAGGAGGCTTGAGGGCTTGAGCGATCTCCTGCGCTGTCGCGCCCTCGGGATGGGCCCGCACTGCTTCTTCGATGGCCCTCAGGCATTCCTCGGGTATCGGCTTTGCCACCGCGGCTCCTTGTCGCGTATAGGGCCATATACGCCGTGAAGCCCAAGTCTGCGCAACATAAGTTCCAATGCGCCATCAATGTTGCGTATATGGGGGGCATTAGTTGCGCATACAGCCATTATACGCAACAATAACCCATATGCGCAATATGCAGCGCCTTCCACCCGGCCAAAAAACCAGGATTTCCGCCGGACAGCTCCCATCGTTCGCGGCCAGGACGCGGCCCTCTCAAGGCTGAAACCGGGGTTCGATTCCCCGTGGGAGCGCCAAAATTTCAAGAGTGATCCTCTATTCGTGACGCAGCGCTTCGATCGGGTCGAGCCGTGCGGCGCGGCGGGCGGGGAAATAGCCGAAGCCCACGCCCACGATCGCGGCAAAGCCGACGGCGATGAGGACGATCCCCGGTTGAAAGACGAAGGGCAGTTTCAGCGCCCCGCAGATCGCCGCCGAACCTCCCAGCCCGATCAGCACGCCGATCATCCCTCCCATCGCGCTCATCACGATGGCCTCGATGAGAAACTGCAGCAGCACGTCGCGTTCGCGCGCGCCGATGGCCAGCCGGATGCCGATCTCGCGCGTGCGTTCGGTCACCGACACCAGCATGATGTTCATGATGCCGATCCCGCCGACCAGCAGGCTCACCGCCGCCACGGCGGAGAGAAAAGCCGTCAGCACCAGCGTGACCGTGGTGACGATCTGCGAGATCTGCTGCAGGTCCTCGACGTCGAAATCGTCGACCTGTCCCGGAAGGATGTGGCGCGCCTCGCGCAGCAGGCGCTGGATCAGATCCTTGACGTGGGGAATGTTCTCGGAGCGGTCGACCAGCACGCGGATGATGTTAACTTCGGTGTTGCCCGCGATCTTGCGCTGGACGGCCTTGAGCGGCATCAGCGCCAGTTCGTCCATGTCCTGGCCGAAGGTGCTCACGCCTTTGGGCTCGAGGACGCCGATGACTTCGCAGGTAATCTTGTTGATGCGGATGCGCTGGCCGATCGGCATCTGGTCGCCGAACAGTTCGCGCCGGTCGGTCTCGCCGAGAATGCACACCGACTTGCCGGCGAGGAGTTCGGCCGGCGAAAACTCGCGCCCCGCCACCAGCTTCCAGTCGCGGCTTTCCATATAGGCGTTCGTGGTGCCGTTGACTTGGCTGTTGTGATTGCGATCACCGTTGACGAGCACGGCCTGCTCGGCAAGCTCGGGCACGACCTGCGAAAGATCGGGAATCTCGCGCTGGATCTTGTCGACGAGGGACATGTCGAACGGCGTGACCGCCGTCGGCGGCCCGTTCTGCTGGCCCGGAATGATCGCCAGGAGATTGTTGCCGAGCGAGGCGAATTCGCCGGTGACTCTTTGATTCGCGCCCGCGCCCAGCGTCACCATCAGGATCACGGCACCGACGCCGATCACGATGCCGAGCGTGGTCAGGCCGGCGCGCAGGAGATTGTTGCGGATTTCGCGCAGCGCCAGCAGCAGCGCGTTCCAGATCATAGGCGCGCTCCCGAATCGGAGACGATCAGCCCGTCATGGAACCGCACCTGGCGGCGCGCATAGGCCGCGACGTCTTCCTCATGCGTCACCAGAACGATGGTGAGGCCGCGCTCCTTGTTGAGCGACGTCAGCAATTGCATGATTTCGTGGCTCTTCGACGAATCGAGATTGCCCGTCGGCTCGTCGGCGAAGACGACGGAGGGCGAGCTCACCAGCGCGCGCGCGATGGCGACGCGCTGCTGCTGCCCGCCCGAGAGTTCGGCGGCGGTGTGATGCCAGCGGTCGGCGAGGCCGACCTGCGCCAGCGTCTCCAGGCCGAGGCGCCGCCGCTCGGCACTCGGGATGCCGCGATAGATGAGCGGCAGTTCGAGATTCTCGAGCGCCGTCGTGCGCTTGAGCAGATTGAAGCCCTGGAACACGAAGCCGAGATAATGGCGGCGCAGCAGCGCGCGCTGTTCGCGCGACAGGCTGCCGACATCGGCGCCGCGGAAGTAATAATGTCCTCCCGTCGGAATATCGAGACAGCCAAGGATGTTCATGCAGGTCGATTTGCCGGAACCCGACGGTCCCATCACCGCGACAAACTCGCCGTCCTGCACGGCGAGGTTGATGCCTGCGAGTGCGACGACCTCGGCTTCGCCCGATCCGTAGATCTTGGTGACGTCGCGCAGATCGATGAGGGCTTGCGCGTCCGTCACGTAGTTTCAACCGCGCGCCGGCAGTTCCCCTTTTCGGAACCGAAAGCAGGAAGGATTTCACGCCGAGGCGTGGGGGCGCGGAGAAAAACCGCCAAGACGGCAAGGCGCCAAGGCAGCAAGGGAATAATTTCACCACGGAGGCACGGACAACACGGAGGAAGAAACAGCGCGCGAATGCGCGCAATACTTGTTTCTCCGTGATCTCCGTGCCTCCGTGGTGATATTTCTTGGCGTCTTGGCGCCTTGTCGGTGAATCGGGGTCTCCGCGTCTCCGCGTCTCCGCGTGAGATTCTTTCATCAACCCGCATAAACCGGCGGCGCATTACGAGCCTGGCTGCTTGGGCGGTTTGTCGGCGAGATCGGTGACGACCTCCTCGCCCGGTTTCAGGTCGCCGGTCAGGACCTGCGTCGAGCGTCCGTCGGTCGCGCCGAGCCTCAGATCATGCGGTTTGAGCGTTTTGCCGTTCTCCGTCCAGACGCGGCCGCCATTGAGCCCGTTCAGCGTGGGAGGCGCGGGCGGCGCGTTCTTCTTGACGTCCTCGGGGGGCACGAAGCGCAGCGCCGCATTCGGCACCAGAAGCGCGTTCCGGATCGTCGCCGCCTCGATTTCCGCGGTCGCGGTCATGCCGGGCCGCAGCAAGCCACCCTCGTTGCGCTCGCGCAGCACGCCCTGATAGGTGACGACCCCCTGCACGGTCTTGGGCGCGTTGTGGATCGAGATCAGCAGCGCCTGAAATATGCGCGTCGGATAGGCGTCGACCGTAAAAGTCGCTCTCGCGCCCGACCGGATCAGCCCGACATCGGCCTCGTCGATATCGACGTCCAGCTCCATCTGGCTCAGATCGCTCGCCAGGGTGTAGAGCACCGGCGTCGAAAACGTGGACGCCACGGTCTGGCCGGCCGAAACCTTGCGGTCGAGCACCACGCCGTCGATGGGAGAATAGATCGTGCAATAGGAGAGCAGCGTCTGATCCTGCTCCACCTGCGCGCGCGCCAGCTTTACGCCCGCGACCGCACGGGCGAGATCGCCCCTGGACGTATTCAGCAGCTCGAGCGAAATGGCATTGTGCTTTCCGAGCTCCGCATAGCGTGTGTGGGTCAGCGAGGATTGCTGAAGCGTCGCCTCGGCCTGCGCCAGGCTCGCCTTCGCCTGCTGGAGCTGGGCCACATATTGATCGGTGTTGATGAGGGCCAGCACCTGGCCCTTTTTCACATGGTCGTTGAAATCGACGTTGAGCTTGTCGATGCGCCCCGACACCTCCGCGCCCACATCGACCTGGTTGCGCGGCGCCAGCGTGCCCGTGGCGCTGACCGTGACGGCGAGCGTCCCCCGAGTGACGGGCCTGGTGACATAGGTATGGGCTGCTCCGCTGCGCAGGTAAAACCACGTGCCGGTCCCCAGGACCAGCAGCACAAGCCCCGCCCACAGCCAGCGGCGCCGCTTTTTCTTGCGGCCGAGGCCCAGCCGTGATTCCAGCACGCGGTCAGGCGTGGGTGTGGCGCGAATGTCGTTCACGGATATGAACCAGAAGTCCCCGGCAGTCGGCGCATCAACACCCTAGCACGAGACCGGACCACGGCGAAACGAAAACGACCGAGCACATGGGCGGTTCTCGATCCATCCCGGCGAGGGATCAGGGGGGCACCCGCTTCGTGCCTGGCTGCGCGATTTCCCGCGAAACGGTCGATCCTGACCGTGGATCACCTGGTGCATTTCGAGCCGGAACAGAATCGATGCGCGTCCCCTCACGAAGGCCGTGAGCAATTCAAATCGCGCTAAGCCGCGATCGAATCATTGATTTCGAGCTTGAAGCCCTGCCCGTCCGACATCACGAGTGTTCCCTGGTTCGCGTGATAACGCAGACGATCGACATCAACATGCCGTGGAATGACATTGATGACGTAGCCGCTGTCGAGAATTCCGAAAATCCGGGTGCGAAGCTCCGGGAGCCGCTGAAAACTCGATGAGGTCGGGTTGAAGCCGAACGTGTAGCCTTCGACGCGAATCTGCCCCGCAGACACCATCGAGACGGTGCCGACGAAATGGCGGCGCTGGTCCTCCTTGAAATGACGCCGCGCGATGATGTGAACTTTTTCGCCCACGTCGATGACGGCCGGAATCATGGCCGGCTTTTCCGCAAGCTGCGATGACTGATCGAGGTTCATGATCGTCCCCTTGCGCCGCCAGGCAGCGTGAATCACCGGCGACTATGGCGCCAAAGTCCTGGAAATGTCACCCGCGAGCGCGTTGGAAGAGAATGCCTCGCCGGCACAACTCTTTGGTGCGGCGGATTTGCTAGGCCTTCAGCACCGGAGATTACACCAGCCCTTGAGGCGGGGTCCGCTTTCAGGGATGCACGACGGTGGTCGAGGTCGTCGTGCTGCTGGAGTTGCTGAAGCAGGCGATGGCGCAGACGACGATCGCGGTCACCGCCACGCCGCCCGCGATCAGGGCGTTGTCGGAAAGATAGGCGGCCCGTTCATCTCCGGCGGGCGGCCCGGGCGGCAACGGCCCCGGGGGCGGAGCAGGCACAGCCGTTGGCGTTGCGATTCCTTGCTGGTTGACTCCCCCAGAAGGTGCTGCGGGCGTAGTGCTTTGGCCTTCGAGGATGGGCTCGGGATGCGCATTGGGGCCGTTCTGTTCCTGCGCGAATGACGGCAGCGCGCCCGTCAACGCGACAGCCAGCAGCGCCCCAAGAAGCCAGCGCATCTCGCAACCTCCGAAATTTGTCGGCACCCGGCATCGACGGGCCCGTCAGCAATCAAAACGCAGCAGAGCGCCCGAAGGCTGCACGCGCGCCAGCGGGCCGTGCTAACCGTAGGCGGATGACAGAGCTTCGATCCCATCATCCTCTTCTCTCCCTCGATGAGATTCGGGCTGCCCAGGCGCGGATCGCGCCTTACGCGGCACAGACACCCGTCGTGGCGATGACGCCGGCGGGTCTTTGGTTGAAGGCGGAGAGCCTGCATCCGGTCGGAGCCTTCAAGCTGCGCGGCGCATTCAACGCAATTCTGTCCCTGGGCGAAGCCGAGCGGCGGCGCGGCGTCATCGCCCATTCGAGCGGCAATCACGCCCAGGCGGTCGCCTATGCGGCGCATGTGCTGGGCATCCGGGCGGCGGTGGTGATGCCGGGCAGTGTCTCCTGCACCAAACTCGAAGCGACCCGCCACTGGGGCGCGGAAATCCATCTCGTGGATCCCGCCGGCCGTGAGCGGGCGGAGACCTGCGCAAGGCTCGCGCGCGAGCACGGCTATGCGGTGATCGAGCCCTACAATTCCCTCGCGATCATGGCCGGCACCGGCACGATCGGCCTTGAAATCCTGTCGCAATGCCCGGACGTGCGGGTCGTGACGGTTCCCGTTTCCGGCGGCGGACTGATCGGCGGCGTTTCCGCGGCACTGGCGCAGTCCGATCCCGGCATTCGCGTCATCGGAATTGAGCCGGAATTCGCAGCCGATGCGCAGGAAAGCTTCCGCACAGGCCGGATCGTACGAGTCGATCCGGAACTGACCATGCGCACCATGGCCGACGGGTTGCGGGTTCCCCAGCTGGGGGAACTGCCCTTCGTGCAAATCAAGGCTTTCGTGCATGACGTCATTACCGTTTCCGAAGACCAGATCGCCGACGCGATGCGCCGCATCGCACGCGAGGCGCGCCTCGTCGCCGAGCCGAGCGGCGCCGTGGCCACAGCCGGTGCCCTCGCCCACGGCTTCGACCCGAAGACAACCGTCGCCATCCTCTCCGGCGGAAATATGGACCTCGACCGCTACGCCGCCATTCTTGCCGCATGAATATTCACCACGAAGGTCACCAAGCACACAAAGAGTGCTGCGCGCTTGGCGCCAAGTTCGTTCTTCGTGTCCTTGGTGACCTTCGTGGTGAGATAACCGGCGTAGACCTTGGCAGGCGGTAGGACGGCATTATATTCCGTGCGGCAATGGGTGATCCGGAAGGGCTGTGATGTCCAGGTTTCAGGCGCGTGCGGTGGGGCTGGCGGCGGTCATTCTCCTCGCCATCGGTTTGTCGGGCTGCGGGATCAATGAAATTCCGCGCCAGGACGAGCAGGTGAAGGCTGCGTGGAGCCAGGTGCTGAACGAATATCAGCGGCGCGACGATCTTATTCCCAATCTTGTTGCCACGGTGAAGGGCTACGCCCATCAGGAGCAGACGGTTCTCACCGATGTCATAAAAGCGCGCGCCAGCGCGACCCAGATGACGATGCAGCTGCCACCGGACATTCTCTCCAATCCCCAGGCTTTCCATCAGTTCGAGCAGAGCCAGGCGCAGGTCGGCAGCGCGCTGGGCCGGCTGATGGTGGTGAGCGAGCGCTACCCCGATCTCAAATCGAACGAAAACTTCCTCGCGCTGCAGTCGCAGCTGGAAGGCACGGAGAACCGGATCGCCGTCGCGCGGCAGGATTATATCAATGCGGTGCAGTCGTATAACACCATGCTGCGCACGATTCCCTACCGCTGGACCGCGGCGATTTTCTATCCCGACGCGAAGGTCAAGCAGACTTTCAGCATCAGCGAGCAGGCCCAGCAGGCGCCGAAGGTCCAGTTCTGACGCCGCCGATGAAGCGATCCCTGCCGCGGCTTCTGGTTTGCGGGCTGGCCTTTTTGCTGCTGGCTGCGGGTGTTGCGCGGGCGGCGCTCGGCTTTCCGCCGCTGACCGGCCGCGTGGTCGACGATGCCCATATCCTGTCTGCCGCGACGCAGGGACAGCTGACCGCGCTGCTCGCGCAGGAGGAAAAACAGACCGGCAATCAGATCGTCGTCGCGACGCTTCCTCCGCTGCAGGGCGCCACGATCGATCAGTATGGCTATCGGCTCGGCCGCGCCTGGGGCATCGGCCGGAAGGGCAAGAACAACGGCGCGCTCCTGATCGTGGTGCCGAGCACACATGACGTGCGTATCGAGGTGGGATACGGGCTCGAAGGCGATCTCACCGACGCGCAGTCCCGCGTCATCATCGACGAATTCATGCTGCCGGATTTCCGCCGCGGTGATTACGACGCGGGCGTGCTCGCCGGCGCGCAGGCCATCATCAAGGTCCTGGGCGGCGTCACGCTTTCGCCGAACGATGAGAACAGTTCGGATCAGGACCAAAGGGATGGCGGCGGCGTGCCGTGGCTCCCGATCGTCATCTTCCTCGTCTGGATCGTGTTTGGCCGCTTTCTCTGGCCGCTGCTGTTTCTTGGCGGCGGCTGGGGCTCGCGGGGTGGCTGGGGCGGCGGCGGATTCGGCGGGGGTGGCTTTGGTGGAGGCGGGTTCGGCGGCGGCGGATTCTCGGGCGGCGGAGGCTCTTTCGGAGGCGGCGGTGCCTCGGGTCATTGGTGAGCGCCATGCGGCTGTCGGCGGAAGATAAAGCCCGCATCCAGGCCGCGCTCGCCGCTGCGGAGGCTCGTACCCATGTGCATCTCGCCGTATCCGTGGTGCCGGCAAGCGAACGCTACGCCCTCTTCCCGATTGCCTGGGGCGCTGCGGCCGCGCTCTTTGCCGGCGCCGTGATGGCATTGGCCTGGCCGCACCTCACCTCGCGCGAATCCTTCGCCATCGAAGCAGGCGTGTTCATTGTCTCCAGTCTGCTGCTCGACTGGTGGCCGTTGCGCATGTGGATTGTGCCCCGCCATGTTCGCGGCCGGTATGCCCAGGCGATGGCGCATCACGAATTCGCCGCGCGCATTCTCGCGAGCCAGGAGCGCAAGGGCGGGGCGCTGTTCTTCGTCTCGCTCGGCGAGCGCTACGCGGAAATCATCGCCGACCGCGAGACCCACGCGCGTGTGGGCACCGAAGCCTGGAACAGGATCGTCGCAGACTACATTGCAACCGCGAAACGGGGCCGCATCGCCGACGGAATCGTCGCCGCCATCGATGCCTGCGCCGCGGTAATTGTGCCGGCACCGCCTTCGTAGTCAGCTGGTTTGCTTTTCACGCGGCGCCGCGAAGCAAATTCACCACAAAGAGCACAAAGAGCACGAAGGAAAGACGCGACTTGTGTCCTGTTTCTTTGTGTTCTTCGTGCTCTTTGTGGTAAGAAAACCTCTTCTGCAGCTCAAAACCGCGCATGGAGGCGGATGCCGAGCACGGAAACGGGGCCGCGATCGGCGTTGTAGGCGGGGTTGGTGATGAACTGGTAGTTGGCGGTGGCCCAGAACCAGCTCGTCAGCTGTGCGACGTAATCCGCTTCGAGGATTTTTTCGAAGCCGTAAAGCGGCAGCTGGCCGTCCCCGATGAGTGTGCCGAGACCTCCGTCCGCGAAATAGGCGCGCGCCGAGCGAGAGATGTCGTCACCGACGAAGGCCAGTTCCGCCGTGTCATCCGGCCGCTGCCATTGATTGCCCTTCAGTGACAGGCCGCCCGAGAGCGAGCGGTTGGTATCGCTGAATTCGTAGGCTTCCTGGCTGCCGTCGTTCATGCTCAGCCGGAGAAACGATCCCAGCGCGTCGGTGATCGACTGTTCCAGATTGAGCGCAACGCCGCCCCGGGATTTGTAGTTGCGGACCAGCGCGGTGTTCGGCGTCGTGTGCGTCTCCTCGGCCAGCCGGATTGCGTCGTCATAACTGCCCATGCGGGCGCGATTGAGAAAGCCAAGTAGCTTCAGCTTTCCGCCGCGGCCCCACAGCGTGTGCCGCTGCTCGGCTTCGCCCACGATTTCGAACTGGCTGAAATCCGTATCGAGCCGCGGACCGTTGGGCACCGTCGACATCGCGAAAAGCCCGCTGCGCAGCGTCCACCAGTCTTGCGTCCACTCGGCGGCGGCGCCGTCGCTGTAGCCCCAGGAATCGGCCGCATAGTCGAACGCCAGCGCATCGATGACGCCCCAGTTCAGGAAATCGCTGCTCGGGTCATGCGCGTAGGAATTGGTGTCGAAGATGTCGACCACGGAGAACTTGCCTGCCGTGATGATGAGGGTGTCGGCGGTGCGGCTTCCGCCCAGCTGATTGGCATCGGGCGCAACCGGCTCGCTTGCCCCTCCCAGATCGATGGTCTGGCGGAAGAACAGTCGCTGCAGCCGGAAATAGGGCGTCGCCGAGCCGATCTTGTAGGCCTCCCCGCTCGGAAACGCCGCGACGCCGTAGGTGTCGCTCAGGCCGTAACCCTGATCGACCTCGGGGTCTGCCCAGATTTCGGCGCCGCTCCAGGGCCGCACGCCGGCGTACAGCGTGGCAGCAGCCGTCTCATCTCCCCGGCTGCCGGGATCGAGACTGTGGGTGCCGCGATAG
Organism: Rhizomicrobium sp.; assembly: GCA_036266955.1. GTDB lineage: Bacteria > Pseudomonadota > Alphaproteobacteria > Micropepsales > Micropepsaceae > Rhizomicrobium. Next base: position 30,144 of record DATAWY010000060.1, on the reverse strand, counting down.
GGCGAGGTGAAGGCGGGATGATACTGATCGACGAACGTGATCTGTCCGTGGATCGCCCAAAGCTCCTGATCCGTTTGCGCATCCGCACGCGCAGGCGACGCCAACATCAGGATCATCAGGCCGCAGAGACCTCCGGCACCCGCAAGGCGGCACAAGCTCCGCAGAAAAACCACAAGCTTCCCCAGCCTCGCCGATCCGCCTCACGCAGGCGGGAGATGTGCATGTCGGCCCGAGTTCGGGCAAGTAGGGCATGACTGGGGACAGCGATGATCGGTCATGCTGTCGAGCCAGCCGCCTATCAAGCCCTGACCCTCGATGGCGAGAATGGCGCCCGCTGCGGACATCTGGCCGCCCGATGACTTCCGGCGAACAGCTGTGGTACGCCTCCAGCCGCGCTGAAGTAGAGATCCCTGCTGGTGAAGAAATCGCCCGGACCCGCTTCGCGGGAGATTGCGCCGGATCCGCTGGCGTCGGCGGTGGCGGCGAGCGCGCGCCTGTTCGGGCACGCCTTGCTTTTCAGCACCGCGATGGCCGTGCTGACGCTGACAACCTCCTTCTACATGCTCGAGGTCTACGACCGCGTGCTCTCCAGCCGGAGCGAGGAGACGCTGCTCCTCCTCACAATCATCTCCGTTGCCGCGATCGCCGCCTATGCCACTCTCGATTCCCTCCGCTCCCGTCTGTTCGTGCGGGCCAGCATGCGCATCGGCGCGCAGGTCGCCCCGATCATCCTGCGCTCCATGCTCGCGAGTTCGTCGCGCACGGGTGGCGTCGAACCGCGGCAGGGATTGCGCGACCTGGAAACCATCAAGGCTTTCATCGCCAGCCCGACGATCGGGCAATTGTGCGACACGCCGTTTCTCGTCTTCTATCTGGCAATCCTGCTCTATCTGCACTGGATCTATTTCTTCATCGTGCTGTTCGGGGGCGTGCTGCTTGGCCTCATTGCCACGATCGATCAGGCGCTGACGAGCCGATTGCTCGGCCGTTCGATCAATCTGGCGATCCGGGCGCACGCCTATGCCGAAGACGGCGTCAAGAACGCGGACGTGCTGGAAGGCATCGGCATGTCGTCCACGTTCGTGGAGCGCTGGTTCGGAATCTGGGTCGATTCGCTCAAGGCATCGCTGGCCGCTTCGGACAAGGATTCGCTGCTCGCCGGCATTTCCAAGGCGATACGCCTTATCATCCAGATCGCCTTGCTGGGCACCGGCGCGGTGCTGGTGCTTGAATACCATGCCTCCGGCGGCATCATGATCGCGGCCTCGATTCTGGGCTCGCGGGCGCTGGCGCCCATCGAAGCCATCGTCGCGGCCTGGAAGAATGTGGTGAACGTGCGGCTGGCGTGGCAGCGCGTGCAGGATCTCTTGCGGCAGGCGCCCAAACGCGATGAGGGCATGGTGCTTCCCGCGCCCGAAGGCCGCATCCATGTCGTCGATGCGAGTTTCAGTGTGCCCGGATCGCCCCGCATGATCCTGACGGGCATCAACTTTTCGCTGGCCGCCGGGGAATCGCTCGGCATCATCGGCCCGTCCGCATCGGGCAAATCCACGCTGGTGAGACTGATGGTGGGGGCGTGGCCGTGCCTGACGGGCCATGTGCGCCTGGATGGCGCCGATATTTTCAGCTGGCCGCGCACCGAGCTGTCGCGCTACATCGGCTATCTGCCGCAGGACGTGGAGTTGTTTGCAAGTTCGGTCCGCCGCAACATCGCGCGGCTCACCGACGGAGACCCGGAGAAGGTGGTCGCCGCCGCCAGGCTCGCGGGCGCCCATGAGATGATCCTCGGCCTGCCGAGAGGCTACGATACGGAAATCGGCGATTCCGGCCACAGACTGTCGGGCGGGCAGCGCCAGCGCATCGGCATCGCGCGGGCGCTCTACGGCGATCCGCGCTTCGTGGTGCTCGACGAACCGAATTCCAACCTTGATGCGGTGGGCGAACAGGCCCTGCAGGCCACGACTCTGGAGCTCAAGAAACGGCATGTGACCTTTGTCATCGTTTCGCACCGGCCGATGACGCTGGCGGTCGTGGACAAGATCCTGCTCCTGCGCGACGGCGTGGTCGAAGCCTTCGGGCCGCGGCAGGAGATTCTGCCGCGGATCGCAGGCCGCGGCGGCGCCGGTGCGCGGCCCCTGCAAACGCCGGGCGCGCCGCAGGCAAAGGTGGTACCGCTGACCCAGCCGGCCGCCGCCCACCCTGTAACGGCCAACTCCGAATTGAAGGGCGCGGAAACGTGAGCAACGCGGCCCGGGAATTGAGCGGCGACACCTCTAGGGCCCCCGGCGCCCGGCGCCGGTGGAGTTCGTTTGTCGGCGTTCTGCGCGACAGCCATCCGGCCGCGACCGACGATGTGCTGCCGTTTCTCCGCACCAACCGGGTGATCTGGTCGGGCGGAAGCATCGTCGCCCTGTTCTTTTTCGGCTTTGTCGGCTGGGCGGCGGTCGCGCCGCTCCAGAGCGCGATCGTGGCCCCTGGCGTCGTGGTCGTGGAATCGCACCGCAAGACGATCCAGCATCTCGAGGGCGGCATCGTGAAGGACATCCTGGTGCAGGATGGCCAGACCGTGAAAGCCGGCCAGGCGCTGATCCGTCTCGACGACACCCAGGCCGCGACGGCCCTCCAGCAAATCCAGGATGAGCAGGACGAGCTGACCGCGCAGGACGCGCGGCTTGTCGCCGAGCGCGACGGCAGCCCCGTCATTCATTTTCCGTCCGACCTGCTTGCGCGCGCCAACGAACCCAAGGTCGCCGAATCCATCCTGGGCGAGCAGACCGCGTACGAGAACCAGAATGCCTCGCTCAGGCAGCAGGTCGATATCCTGAACGAAAAGAAGGCGGAGGACGCCCGCGCCATCGAGGGCTTTCAGGCCCAGATCGCGGCCGACGACACGCAGGTCGGGCTCATCCAGCGCGAGGCCGACGCCGTCGGAAAGATGGTCGCGAAGGGGCTGGAGCCGACCGCGAAGCTTCTCGATCTGCAACGCAGCGAGGCGGATATTTCCGGCCAGCGCGGCGACATGGTGCAGAAGATCGCCCAGCAGAAGCTCGACAGCGGCGAGGACGACATCCAGATCATCAATCTGAAAAGCCAGATGCTCGAAGACGTGATCAAGGATCTGCGCGACGTCGAGAGCAAGCGCTTCGACCTGGCCGACCGCATCGAGGCGGCCAGGGACGTGCTGACCCGCACCACGCTTGCTGCTCCCGTCGATGGACGCGTCGTCGATCTCCAGGTGCATGCGAAAGGCGCGGTCATCAAGCCGGGCGAACCGGTGCTCGAAATCATTCCCGTCCACGATCAGCTGGAAGTCGAGGCGCGGCTGCGCCCGCAGGATGCCGACGAGGTCCGCGTCGGAATGACGGCGAAGGTGGACCTCAGCGCCTACAAGGCGCGCCGTCTGCCGATGATGACCGGCACCGTCACCTATGTCTCGCCCGACAATCTCGACGATCCCCATACCGGGCAGTCCTATTTCCTCGCGCATGTGAGCGTCGACCGCACGGTTCTCAGGGATAATCCCGACGCGCGGATCATTCCCGGCATGCCCGTGCAGGTCGAAATCCAGACCGGCGCCCACACCGCGCTCAATTATTTCCTCGAACCGATCCGCGACGTGATGCACAACGGCATGCGGGAGAAATAGCCGCAACGCAGAATGAAATCCCCTCTCCCCCTTGTTCAGGGGGAGAGGGCGAGGGTGAGGGGGCGTTGGTCACAGAACGAACCTCAAAAGAACGCAAGAACCGCGCATAGATGCGTGTGCACGCGCGAACGATGCGCCACGTCCCCACCGAAGCCGAGAAGAAGTTCTGGTGGATGGTGCGCGACCGTCGGCTTGGTGGTCACAAATTCAAGCGGCAGCATCCGATTGGAAGTTACATCGCCGACTTCGCTTGCCTCGAAGCAAAGCTGATTGTCGAGCTGGACGGCGGACAACACGCCAAGCGGCAAGAGCATGATACGAAGCGCGATGCGGTCTTTGCCTCACAAGGATTTCGTGTCGTTCGGTTCTGGAATGGTGAGTTTCTGAAGAACCAGGAGGCGGCAGCGGATCAACTGCTCCAACAGCTCGGCGGTGAAAAGACCCCCTCACCCCGGCCCTCTCCCCCAGAGGGGGAGAGGGAGTGAGGCGGTGGCCGCGGCGGAACCCTGTCGGGACCGACAGGTGAGCGCCCGACACAATTCTAATGCGTTTCCCGTCGCCGGATTCTCATGCATCGAAGTGGAATTTGGGTAGGCCCGGCTGCGCGCGGGCGGATTTTATAGTAGCGCTCGCGTGGACCGAACAGGTGCTCGGGGACATTTGATCTGGAAAGGGGATATCCCAATGCTGCGGAAAACATTATTGGCCACTACAGCGCTGGTTCTGTGTGTGTCTGTGAGCTTCGCGGAGCCGACGGCGAGCCGGAGTGGCGATGGAGTTTCGCTCCTGCACGGGAAGCCCGGCCTTCCCGTGCGCTTTGACCATCGCGTTCCCGCGACGGTGATGATCGGACACACCGATGCTCGTCCCGTTCGCAACACTATCTCGCACAGGCTGCCGAATGCGACCTTCAACAATTTCAGCAAGGACAGGAACGGCGAATTTCTTTCCTGGTATGGATTTGCGACTGCCGGCGACTACGGCAATCACCAAAACTGCTCAAGTTCTAATCCTTGCTTGTCGTACACTGCCTCGAAGGCCATTCCGATCACGGGCACTGGTGCGAAGGTGGCAACGATCAAGGTTCCGCTCTTCTCCCAGACCGGCTCGCAAACCGAGTTCAATGTCGGCATCTACAGTGCCACGCCGAGCGGGCTGCCCGGCAGCCTGGAGCTGGCGGGCGCATCGACCACGGCCAGCAACACGGAGTATTGCTGCACGGCGGTTCGCTCCGTCCATGTGCATGTAACCCTCAAGGCCGGACAGAAGTACTTTCTCGAAGTCACCTGCAAAAGTGACGATTGTGAGGGCGGGTGGGACATGGAGGACACGGATTTTTCGGGAGACGTGCAGGATTACGTTCGCTACACGGCGCATTTTACCACAGCCGTCCACGAAACTGTCTCGTCGCCCTGGCACCTTTCGACAGAGTACCCGGAGCAGCCCGCGGCCCTCATAAAGTGATTTGGAGCCACACCCGAACACAGCGCCGATGCCAGACCGAGCGCGAAAGAGGATACCCCAATGCTGCAGAAAACATTGCTCGCCACGACGGCCTTGGTTCTGTGTGTCTCCGTAAGCTTCGCCGGACCGACGGCGAGCCGAAGCGGCGACGGAGTTTCTCTCTCGCACAGGAAGCCCGGTCTTCCCATGCGCCCTGCAGTTCGGGTTCCCGCGACGGTGATGATCGGACACACCGGTGCTCGCCCCGTTCGCAACACTGTCTCGCACTGGCTGCCGAATGCGACCTTCAACAATTTCAGCAAGGAGAAGAACGCGGAATTTCTTTCGTGATATGGATTCGTGACTGCCGGCGACTATGGCAACAAGCAGACCTGCTCAAGTTCTAATCCTTGCTCTTCGTACACTGCCTCGAACGCCATTCCGATTACGGGAACAGGCGCGGCGGTGACCAGGATCGAAGTTCCGCTCTTCTCCCTGACCGGCTCGCAAACAGAGTTCAATGTCGGCATCTACAGCGCCACGCCGAGCGGGCTGCCCGGCAGCCTGGAGTGGCGAGCGCATCGACCACGGCCAGCGACAACGAGTACTGCTGCACGGCGGTTCGCTCCGTCCATGTGCATGTAACCCTCAAGGCCGGACAGAAGTACTTCCTCGAAGTCACTTGCAAGAGCGATGATTGTGAAGGAGGTTGGGACATGGAAGACTCAGAGTTTTCGGGAGACGTGCAGGATTATTTCCGGTATAAACTGCATAGGTGGGCCTACCACTCCTACTCCTTCACACTTTCGTCGCCCTGGCACTTGACGACACCGGAATATCCTGGGCAGCCCGCCGCCATCATAAAATGATCCGGGTCCGCACCCGAAGGGTGCCGATGCCGGACCGGGCGGCATTCGCGCTACGGTGTCCCCGATCAGCTGACCGCCTTCACACGAGATGCAATTTCCTTGCCCGGCGACGCGACGTGATGCACAAGGGGATGCAGGAAAAATAGCCGCGCAACCAGACGCCGGGCGACCCGTTCCAACAGGACGGCATCGGAAACAGGAGTTCTAAAACCGCCAGATGGCATCCGCCGCAAAGATTTCGCTCCTGCTTTCCGACGTGGACGGGACGCTCGTCACCACCGACAAGGTGCTGACCCCCAGGGCGCGCAACGCCGTCATGCGGTTGCAGCAGAAGGGTATCCGTTTCGCCATTACTTCGGGCCGGCCGCCGCGGGGCATGGCGATGTTCGTCGACCCGCTGGGGCTCACGGAACCCATCGCCGCCTTCAATGGCGGCGCCTATGTGGCGCCGGACATGCGGGTGCTCGAAAGCCAGCCGCTGGCGCCGAATGCCACCTCGAAAGCGGTCGAAATGCTTGAGGATTGCGGCCTGGATGCGTGGCTCTATACCGGCGATGCCTGGTATGTGCGCAATCCCGATGCGCCGCATGTTGCGCGCGAAGCACGTACTGTCGCCTTCGGCCCGGAAGTGGCGAAAAATTTCGATGATCATTACGCGAGAGCGGTGAAGGTTGTGGGCGTGAGCGACGATCTCCCGCTGGTGCAAAAGGCCGGCGGTCATCTCGGTCGCGCGCTCGAAGGCGAGGCGTCCGTGGCGCTCTCCCAACCTTATTATATCGACGTCACCAATCCCCAGGCCAACAAGGGCGCCGTCGTCCGCTATCATGCGAGCCGGCTTGGCATTCCTGCATCCGAGATCGCCACCATTGGAGACATGCCCAACGACGTCCTCATGTTCCGCGTCAGCGGGGTTTCGATCGCCATGGGAAACGCCGCCGCCGATGTGCAGTCGCAGGCGACGGCCACGACCGATTCCTGCAATGACGACGGTTTCGCCAAGGCGGTAGAGCGCTACCTGCTCGACACTGACTGAGGAATCATCTCGCGATCCACTGGAGCCGTTCGCGCATTCGGGCGCGGGTTCGAATTGCGGCAGTATCTACCCGACGGGGTCCATGATGCTCCGACATAGCAGGCGGATTTCCCGCGCGGTTTCGTGCGGGCTGCGGCCAATCATGCGCAGACGGTCGTAGCTTTCGAAGCTGGCGGCAATGTAGAAACTATCGATGCATTCCTGGGACAGCGGCTTCCCCCGCTCCTCGGCAAATCGCGCCGCGAGTTCAAGCGTGACGTTCCAGCGGCGCTTTTCGCGCCTGGCGACGGCGGCACGCACATCGCGATCCAGCACGGCAAGTGCCCGCAGCCGGCGGATGCTGAGCCGCTCCGCTTCCCAGAAATGCGCGAAAGCGGCGAGATAGGATTCGAGCGCCTCGATCGCGCCGCGCGATGGCGGAAGGATTTCCGGCAGCCCGCTTGCCGAGATGTCGTCCAGGATGGCTTCCAGCAGGCCGCTCTTGGATTTCACGGCGTTATAGACGCTCATGCGGGCGACTTTCGCCTCGGCCGCGACGGCATCGATGGTGAGTTCCCCGAGTCCCCGCCGCGAACGCAGGATCCTGCGCGCCGCGGCAACGATGCGTTCCCGGGTGCTTTCGGCAGCGGCCCGGCGCTTGTCGCTGCGGTAGGAGCGTGGCATCTGTCGCGCTTGACGAAATTCGATGGATGCATGGTATACTCAATATCGCATTGTGACAATGCGGTCCGGCTTCGTATATTGGCGAATGTGCGGCGCCAGGTTTTTGATCCGAACCCGATGATACCGTGCGGGCGCGAAGGAACATGTCATGTCGGATGACCGGTCCAGAGACGATGACGGTTCGGGGACACGCCCGGGCGGTCAAAAGGGCGGCATGGAGCCGCGAAAGCGCCGCCGTTTCATCATCATTGCCGCGGTCGTCGTCCTTGTCATCGTCATAGGTGGGGTCGTCTGGTGGCTGATCGCGCGCAATTACGAAGATACGGACGACGCGTACATCGATGCGCGCGTCGTGCATCTGTCGACGCAGATCGAGGGCCGCGTTCTGCACGTTTTCGCCGACGACAACATGCGCGTGCGAAAAGGACAGTTGCTCATCCAGATCGACCCTGCCGACGCGACGGCGCGGTACGACCAGGCGAAGGCGCAGGAGGGGCAGGCCGAAGCGCAACTCGCGCAGGCCGAGGCGCAGATCGGAGTCAGCCGGGCGAGCTATCAGCAGGCGCTGGCCAATGTTACGGGCGCCGCCGCCCAGGCGACGAACGCGTCGCTGGACTTCTCGCGCTATCGCACGCTGAAAACCACGATGCCATCCGCGGTTGCCGGCGAGCAGATCGATCAGGCACGCGCCACTGCGGTCAACACGGCCGCCCAGCACAACGCCGCGCAGAAGCAGGCCGCCGGCGCCGCCGCGCAGGTCAAGGCGGTCGGGACCCAGGTGCAAGTCGCGCAGGCGCAGTTGAAGACCGCGGAAGCGCAACTGGAACAGGCGCAGATCAATCTCGGCTACACGCGCATCGTGGCGCCGGAGGATGGTACGATCGCACAACTGACCGTCGCCGTGGGCAACTACGTTTCGCCGGGCACTCAAATGCTGGCGATCGTGCCTTTCAGGATTTGGGTGACGGCAAATTTCAAGGAAACCCAGCTCGAACTCATGCGTCCCGGCCAGAAAGTGGATATCGAGATCGACGCCTATCCCCACGTCGGCTTCTTCGGCCATGTCGATTCCATCCAGCGCGGCGCGGGCCAGGCCTTCGAGATACTGCCGCCCGAAAACGCCACGGGCAATTTCGTCAAGGTCGTGCAGCGGGTGCCGGTCAAGATCGACATCGACGGCCCGAGGGACCGCCGCTACGTGCTCGGTCCGGGCATGAGCGTCGTGCCGAGCGTGCATGTGCGCTGAGGCGTCCGCCGCGGCGCTCACGGGCGCGGGAGAAATCTGAATGTCCGCCGCGGGCAGGAGCGAAGACTGGACTCCCGCGCGTTCGGTTGCCGGCGGCCGCAATCCCTGGAGCATCGTCGCGGTCATTTCCATCGCCACCTTCATGGTGGTCCTGGACACCTCGATCGCCAATGTCGCGCTCGCCCATATCGCCGGCAGCCTTTCGGCCAGTTACGACGAAGCCACCTGGGTGGTGACCAGCTTCCTGGTCGCCAACGCGGTGATCATTCCGGTAAGCGGATGGCTCGCCGACGTCATCGGGCGAAAGCGCTATTACATGATCTCGGTGGCATTGTTCACCGGCGCTTCGCTCATGTGCGGACTTTCGCAGAGCCTGAGTTTCCTTATCATCGCGAGGGTCCTGCAAGGCATCGGCGGCGGCGGCCTGCAGCCGGTCGAACAGTCCATGCTGGCCGATACGTTTCCACCCAGCAAACGCGGTCTGGCCTTCGCGGCGTATGGTCTCGTCGTGGTCACCGCTCCGATCCTGGGGCCGACGCTGGGCGGCTGGATCACCGACAATTATTCCTGGCACTGGGTGTTCCTGATCAACGTGCCGGTCGGTCTGCTCTCTCTTGCACTTGTTACAATCTTTGTCGACGAACCGAAGGCGTTGCGCGACCGTTCCGCGGAATTGCGCCGGGGCGGCCTTGACGTCGACTATGTGGGTTTCGCTTTCGTGGCGCTGTGGCTCGGATGCATGGAAGTGACGCTGGATCGCGGCCAGCGCGACGACTGGTTCGCATCGCCCATGATCACCGTCTTCGCGATCGTGGCCGCGCTATCATTTCTCGCGTTCATTCCCTGGGAGCTGATGCGCAAAAACCCCGTCGTCGACGTCCATCTCTTCAGGCGCCGCAACTTCGTGATCTCCAGCCTGTTCTTCGTCGTGCTGGGCGTGATCATCTTCGGGTCGACGCAATTCATTCCGCAATTGCTTCAGGAAGTGCTGGGCTATACGGCCTACGATGCGGGCCTCGCGCTCACTGCCGGCGGCGTCGTCACCATCATCGCGATGCCCGTTGTCGGCGTTCTCAGCAACCGGGTGGACGCGCGCTATCTCATCGGCTTCGGCTTTGGAATGCAGATTGTCGCGTTCTGGTACATGGGACATATGTCGACCCAGATGGCATTCCAAAATGCGGCCTTCCTGCGCCTCTTGCAGGCGGCGGGCCTGCCGTTTCTGTTCATACCGATCAGCGTCGTCGCCTATGTCGGGCTGAGACCGGAAGAAAACAACCAGGCTTCGGCGCTGATGAACGTGATGCGCAATCTGGGCGGCACGATCGGCATCTCCACCGTCCAGACGCTTCTGGCGCGGGGCGAACAGATTCATCAGTCGCGGCTCGTCGAAAACCTCAATCCGCTCAATCCCAACTACGTGCAGGCGACAGGCCACATGACGCAGGCGCTGGCGGGACAAGGTGCCGGGACCGGCGGCGCCGTCCTGGGCTATCTCTATCGATCGGTGCAGCAGCAGGCGGCGATGCTGTCCTATGTCGACGTCTTCTATCTGCTGATGATCGTGGCGATCTTCACCTTGCCGCTGCTGTTCCTGATGGAGAAGGGACAGGCTGGCGGCACGATGGAAGGGGCCGCCTGATGCGCCGGCGCCTGCCGATCCTGCTTGCCATGACCGCGCTCTCGGCCTGCAACGTCGGGCCGGACTACAAGAAGCCCGAGATTCCGCTGCCCTCGGCGTTTGTGGAGGCACGCCCGGGCCTTCCTGCTGCGGCCCGGAGCGATCTCTCGAAATGGTGGACGGTCTTTCACGACCCCGAACTCGACTCGCTGATCGCGCGCGCGCTGGGCGCAAATCTCGATCTGCAGACAGCGGCTTCGCGCGTGCGCCAGGCGCGCGAACAGGAGATCATCGCCGGCGCGGCCGAGTGGCCAAGCCTCAGCGCCAGCGGGACCGGATTGAACGTGCACTCCAATTCGAACCCGCTGTCGCAGCTGGCCGGCGGCGCACCGTCCGGCGCCCAGGGCAGCACGCCGACCAACATCAGGCTCTATTCGGCGGGCTTCGACGCGACCTGGGAGATCGATCTGTTCGGCGGCACGCGGCGTGCTGTCGAGGCGGCTAAGGCGAACACGCAAGCCGCGCTTTGGGATCTGCATGACGGCGAGGTGACCCTCAGCGCGGAAATTGCGAACGACTATCTGGATATGCGTGCGGCACAGGCGCGCCGATCCCTGTTCGAATCACAAGTAACAGATGAGCGCCAGCTGTTCGACATGGTCCGGGCCCGCGCAAGAACGGGTTTCGTGACGCAGCTCGACGTGAACCAGCAGCGGACGCTGCTCTTAAATGCCCAAGCGCAAATCCCGCAGCTCGACGCCGAGGCGCGCGCGATGATGCACGCCCTGGCGGTGCTGCTCGCGGAACCGCCCGAATCGATCGGCGGCGAACTTCAGGCGGCACAGCCGATTCCCGCCGCGCAGCCGGTCCTTCCCGCGTTGCTGCCGTCCGATCTCCTGCGCCGCAGGCCGGATATCCGCGAGGCCGAGCGCAAGCTCGCCGCCGCGACGGCGCAGGAGGGCGTGGCGATCTCCGGTCTCTATCCCAAATTCAACCTGATTGGGGCGGCCGCGTTCACCGGCGATTCGCTCAGCGGGCTCTTCTCCACGAGCAACTTCGGCACGGTCGGCGTGGGTTCGATCATGTGGCCGATCTTCGAAGCCGGAAAGATTCGCGCCGGCATTCGCTCGAGCAAGGAGGAGGAGCTGCAGGCCTATCTGGCTTATCGCAAGTCAGTGCTGGGCGCGCTTCAGGAGGTGGAGGACGCGCTTGCCCGTTATGCCGATGAGAAGCGGCACGAGAGCGTGCTCGCCGACGCGGAGACCGCCGCCGCCTCGTCCGAGGCAATCGCCCGCCAGCAATATGCGCATGGGCTGGTCACGTTCATCAACGTGCTGACCGCGGAAACGACGCTGCTGTCCGCCCGCGATGAACTGATCCAGAGCCGCCAGGCGCTCGCGCAGGATGTTGCAGCTCTCTACAAGGCGCTCGGCGGAGGCTGGGACGAATCCTCGGTCGACTGGAAAGCCCATCCGCCGGACCCCGAGAACGGGTAGGCGGGCGGAGCGCTCCGATCAGTTGATACCGCCTTTTGGCGGCCTGCGGGCTTCGTGCACCAGAACGTCTTCCCGCCATACTTCGATGCACGTCGTGCGGACGAATGTGCTATCGAACAGCGCGCGCGCAAGCAGCACCGCGTGCTCGTCCCCGAAGCATTGGGCGATGAACAGGCAGTCGCGCGTTCCGCCGCCGTTGTAGAGGTCGAAGCGATAGGTCACGGTCGCGCTCATGAACGCCTCGGACACACGGCGCGACCCAGCTTCAGCGACCGTTAGCGCCCATTCTCCATAGGTGTGTTCGCATGTCGAGAAGAAAATATCCGCCGGGTTTCATCCGACGCCCGGACCGGCAAGGGCCGACTGATTGGTGCCTGTTTTGTCATTCGCCGGGCGCAAGCGCTTCCACGGCATCATGAACGCTGTGGTAGATATGCGAGCCGCCCACCAGATCGATGATGCCGAAGCGGGCGAAGGATTGTTGTGCCCGCAGCGATTCCAGGCGCGCGATCGCGAACATCAGGCCGTTGGCGCGGCAGAAGTTTGCCACGGCGCACATCGCGTGCGCCGCGGTGTAATCGATTTCCACAATGCTGCTGGCCTCGAGCACGACGAGCTTCACGGGTTTCGACGCGCGGGTCGTGGCGTCCATGATGCCACGCCGGAACGCCTCCGCGTTCAGGAATGAGAGCGGTGCCTGGAAAGCGAGCACCAGAACGCCCCCGCTTTCGGGAACGGGTGCGTCTTGAACGGGCGGCCACCAGACGGATGTGCCCGGGACGCGCGCAAGTACAATCACCCTGGCGCGCGTGCTCGTCCACATTCCATGCGCCAGGGACAGCAGAACTCCGGCGGCGACGCCGGTCTCGATGGGAAGCACCACTATGGCAAGCGCCGTGGCGATGATGAGCGCAAACTCGACCTTGCTCTCGCGCCACACCGTGACGACCAGCCCGAGCTGCACAATCCGAAGCGCCACGAACAGCAGAATGCCCGCGAGTGCCGCGCTCGGGATATGCTGGAGCAGGCGCGAACCGAATGCGGCGAGAAATCCTACGGCAATCGCCGCGAAAAGACCGGTTGCCTTGGTGCGGGCCCCGGCCTCGGCCGCGATCGCGGTGCGCGGCGGACTGGCGTTCACGGGAAACGCGCCGGCCAGGCCGGCGAGAATGCTGCCAAGTCCCACGCCTATGAAATCGCGGTCGATGTCGGGCGGCGAGTCGGGATCGGGAGGAAAGGATCGTGTGGTGGCCGCCGACTGCACCATGACGACAATCGCAAGCAGGAGCGACAGTGGCAGGAGCCGCGAGATCTCGCCCGTCGTCGGCCAGGAGTGGGGCAGTTGCAGTGCTGGCGGCGAAACCGCGCCCAGGACCTGCACGCCCCGCTGCTCCAGCGAGAACAGAATTGTGACCAGCGTCGCCACGACGACTCCGATAAGGGCGCCGGGCCATTGCCGATCGAACCTTTCCGCCGCGGCGGTCGCGACGAGCACGCCGGCGCCAATCGACACCGACCAGGGGTTTGACTGCCCCAACGCCGTTCCAAGCTGCGCGAGGCGCGCGATGACCTCGCCTGCGCCGATACTTATTCCGCAAAGGACGGGCAGCTGCGAGGCGATGATATGCGCCGATATTCCGGCAAGAAACCCTGCGGTTACCGGCGCCGAGAGCAGGTTCGAGACCCAGCCCATGCGCAAAATTCCGGCGGCGCCGACCAGCACCCCGACCATGACGGCAAGCGTCACGGCCAGCGCCGCGTAGGAAGGCGATCCTGCAGCGGCGATGAGCGCAAGGCTTGCAGCAAATATCGGGGTGATCGTGGAATCCGCGCCGACAGAGACGAAACGGCTGGCGCCAAGCAATGTGAAGCCGACGGTCCCGGCGATGAAAGCAAGGAAACCCATCCCCGGCGACAGATAGCCGAGCCGGGCTGTCGCCATCTGTTCGGGCACGGCGATTGCAGCCAGGGTCAGGCCGGCGATGAGATCGCCGGCGAGCGCGCTGCCCGTGAAAATCGCGCCCGCGCGCGTGGCGCGGCGGCTGGTGCTATTTTTTGTTTTCATTGGTTCTGATTCGTCTGCGGAGTCTAGATCATGACGACGGTGCGCGAACCCATCCTCAAGCCTGTACCCCTGGCCGATCTGCGGCCCACCCAGATGACGGTGGGACTGCGCGAGGTGGAAGAGCATCGCAAGCGCTGGCGCGCGCGCAAGAAGAAGCAGTCGTCATTCTTCGGGACGCATATGATTCCCGTCGTGCTCGGTCCCGAGGAACGCCACTATGTGATCGATCATCATCACCTCGCCCGCGCGCTGATGGACGAAGGCGTCGAGGAGATATTTGTGTCTCCCATAGCGCGGCTCGAAAAGCTGTCGGAGGAGGCCTTCTGGGTCGTGCTCGACAACCACGGCTGGATGCATCCTTTCGACGCAAAGGGCCATCGCCGGCCCTACGACGAGATTCCCCGCTCCGTGCGCGATCTGGCGGACGATCCGTTTCGTTCGCTCGCCGGCGCGCTGCGGCGTGCGGGCGGCTACGCGAAGGACACCACGCCCTTCAGCGAGTTCCTGTGGGCCGACTTCCTGCGGCGGCGCATGAAGCGCCAGCGGGTGAAGCATGACTTCGATGCCGCGCTTGGCGAAGCTCTGAAGCTCGCGAAGGGCCCGGATGCGGACTACCTGCCGGGCTGGTGCGGTCCTTCGGAGGGTATCTGATCGCCTGAAGGGTGGATTTCCTTTCCGGAGCGGCGCAGGATCCGGCCGCCTTTGGACCAACAAAGCGTGGCGCCGATGGGCTGGTGGACAGGTTTCCTGGAGCAGCCATCGCGGACGTGGATCGCCATCGCGGCGGTTCTGCTCACCCTTTGCATCGGCGAATTCGATTATGCCACGGGGACGCTTGTTTCGCTTTCCGCCTTCTACCTGTTGCCGGTGTCGCTTGCTGCGTGGTTTGTGGGTGCCGGCTTCGGCCTGTTGATCGCGGCACTTTGCGTCGCGGTGTGGGTCGCGGGCAGCATGATTTCCGGCGACGCGAGCTTTGGCGGCCCGCTCCTGATTGCCTGGAACGGCACCGTTCAGTTCACGTCTTTCGTGGTTGTCGTGTTCGTGCTCGTCAAGCTGCGGCGGCTGAACCGGGAGCTCGAGTCGCGCGTGAACGAGCGCGCGGCCGCGCTGACGCGCGAAATCGCCGAGCGCGAGCGGCTCCAGCATCTGGTGCTCGAAGCGAGCGAACAGGAGCAGCGGCGGATCGGTCAGGATTTGCACGACGGGCTTGGCCAGCATCTCGCCGGAACCGCCATCGCCGGTCAGGTCCTGCGGGAAAAGCTCGAGCGCCGGGGCTTGCAGGAGGCGGCGGATGCGAAGAAAGTCGTGGAGCTGATCGAGGAGGGCGTGTCGCTGACGCGCCGGTCGGTCAAGGGCCTCCATCCGGTCGACCTGAATGCGGAGGGCCTGATGCTCGCGCTCGAGGAATTTGCAGCGACCACCTCCCGCCTGTTCGACGTGAAGTGCCGCTTCGTTTGCGAATCGCCCGTGTTGATCCATTCTGCGGCCAACGCGGAGCATCTGTTCCGGATTGCGCAGGAAGCGACGCGCAATGCCGTCCAGCATGGCGGTGCTGCCAACATCGTCATCGAGCTCAATACGCTCGAGGAGGGCTACGAGCTTCGCATCGAGGACGACGGGATCGGCGTGCCCCGGATTCCGCCCTCGACGGGCGGCATGGGATTGCGCATCATGGCACACAGGGCGCGGATGATCGGCGCAGGTTTCCATGCGGCCCGGCGTGCGGCGGGGGGAACGGAAATCGTCTGCCGTCTGCCGGTCGCAATAGAGGATCGTCTGGCTTCATGAACAAACGCATCTCGCGCGTATTTCTCGTCGACGATCATCCCCTGGTGCGCGAATGGCTCACGAATTTGCTGAACCAGTTGGTGGACCTGCGGGTGTGCGGCGAGGCGGCGGGCGCGGGCAAGGCGCTTGACGGAATCCGCGCGACTCAGCCCGACATTGCCATCATCGATCTCGCCTTGCCTGAAGGTTCCGGCCTTGCCCTCATCAAGAGCATCAAGGCGGAAATGCCGGGTACCGCGATCGTGGTTCTTTCGATGCACGACGAGCGCTTCTACGCGGAGCGGGCCTTCCGCGCCGGCGCCCGCGGGTATGTGATGAAAGGCGAATCCACCAGCAGCATCGCGGCGGCCATTCGCGAGGTCCTCGGCGGGAGACTCTATCTGAGCCCCCGGATGCAGGCGGCATTTGCCGAGCGCTTCGCCGACGGCGACCTTTCCAGTCTCCACGCACCCGCCAAGAAGCTCAGCGACCGCGAGATCGAAGTGTTCCGTCTTCTTGGCCAGGGCTACGAGACCAGGCGGGTCGCCCAATCGCTGAACGTCAGCATCAAGACGGTCCAGGCCTATTGCGCGCGCATCAAGGAGAAGCTTCAGCTGGCCAACGCATCCGAACTGCTGCGCGAGGCGATCCGCTGGAGCGACGCGCAGTCGGCGGGGTAGCGCACGATCCTCGTTTTCCTCCCCCATCGTGGGGGAGGTGCCGAGCCCCCCGGTCCGCGCGAAGCGCGGCCGGAGGACAGGCTCCGCGAGGCGGAGGGGGGACGTGTTGCATCAACATGAGCGCAATTCGCCCTGACTGTCGTTCATGCAATTGAACGTCTCCGGATGTCGGGCCGACCGTTGTTTCTTTACGAATTTTATATGCAAACAGTTCCGGCGCGCTCTCGATTTTCTATGCTGATGAGCGCACTTCCGCGGTTCACCCGATTCAAGGAAGAGACCATGCACGGTTTGTGGGCGCGCAACAGGCAAAACGGACAGCACCAGGAATTTCTGCACGAAGAGCTGGAATTCGACCGATTCGGCGGGGACTATGAAAGCCCCGATGCCGACGCCGCGGACAAGGTCATTTCCGAAATGGGACTGGTCCTCGTAACCGTGCTCGGCGTGGTGCTGGCGATCAACATGGTCCTGGTCGCGTTCCACATCGGGTAGGCATTCAGGATCCGGGTTCTGGGCTGCTTTATACGGGATCTATATTTGTGCGGCGCAGCAAACCACCCGAATCCATATGGCAAAGACGCCATTCTCCGGAAAAGATTTTGCGATGGCAGAGAAAACGTGGGTACGCATAGGGCAATTCATTTTGAGGCGCTGGTCGCCGTGCCGGCGAGATGCGTGCAGATTGATCCGCGTCAACCATCCCGGGGCAACCGGGATGCCAGAAAGAAAGAAGGGGAAAGAATGAACAGACGTTTGATCTTTGGAGGCGTTCCGTTCGGCATCGTCGCGCTGGTGACAGGCGGAGCGCAGGCTACGGCCCTGAGCACGCCATCAATGAGCGGGCCTCTGGCTGCCAATCCCAATCCGATTTCTTTCGACGCGGGGCCGCTCGGAAAGATCTATGTCGGCGGCGACGTGAGCGGTCTGGGGTTCTGGCAGGACAATCCCGTGCCCGGCAATCAGACGTGGCGTGCCGATCTCGGCAACGGGCAAATCTTTGTGCAGAAAACCGATGGTTGGCTGCAGTTCTATGTGCAGGCGGGCGCCTATTCGCTACCGGCGCTCGGGACACCCTATCTGAACGCGAGCGACACTATCAGCGATACCTACGGCGTCGTGCCTGTTGCCTACGCCAAGATTGCCCCGACAGACAATTTCTCGATCGAGGCCGGAAAGCTGCCGACGCTGATTGGCGAAGAGTCGACCTTCACGTTCCAGAACATGGATATCGAGCGCGGGCTGCTCTGGAATCAGGAGCCCGCGGTCAGCCGCGGCGTCCAGGCGAATTACAGTTCCGGCCCGGTCAGCGTGGCGTTTTCTTTGAACGATGGCTTCTATTCGAACCGGTTGAATTGGCTTACGGGTTCGGTTGCCTACACGATCGACAGCACCAACAGCCTGACCTTCATCGGAGGCGGCAATACCGGCCACACCGGCCATTCGAGTTTTGCCACGCCGCCGGCGCAGAACAATGGCGACATCTTCAATCTGATCTACAGCTGGACCTCAGGCCCGTGGACTCTCAGTCCCTATCTCCAATATGCGAATGTACCGACCGATACGGCTCTTGGAATAGACCACAGCGCCCCCACCACGGGCGGCGCGGCCCTGATCAGTTATGCCATCAATGACGACTGGAAGCTGGCCGGGCGCGGCGAATACATCGGCGCGTCGGGCAACGACATCGCCGGCACGCCGGACCTGCTCTACGGTCCGGGCAGCGATGCCTGGTCGCTGACGGTTACACCGACATATCAGCACGGCATCTTCTTCGCGCGCGGCGAGGCGTCCTATGTGGGCGTCGGCCATACGGCGGCCGGCTACGTGTTCGGTCCGCATCTCGACCAGACCTCCCAGGCCCGTCTCACGCTCGAAACCGGCGTGCTGTTTTGAGCGCGAACGAAGGAGAAATGACATGCCCGACGCTCTGATGCTTGCGATGGGCATGGGGATGTTCATCTGCTTTCTCGGCTACACCGCACTTTGCGAAATCATCTGAGGCACGACCATGCTGTTCGACTACATCCTCGGCGGAATCTTTGCGCTCGGCATTCTCGTCTATCTCGTCTACGCGCTCGCGCGGCCCGAAAAATTCTGAGGACCAGCCATGACTGCCAACGGCATCGCCCAAATCCTCGTCTTCTTTGCGATCATCGCCGCCCTGGCGGTGCCGCTCGGCACCTTCATGGCGCGCGTCTTCAACGGCGAACGCACATTCCTTTCGCCGGTGTTCGCTCCCGTCGAACGGGTGATCTATTCGCTGTGCGGCGTTGACGAAACGCGCGAGCAAGGCTGGGCGACCTATACGGTCGCCATGCTGCTGTTCAACCTTGTCTGCTTCGTCACGCTCTATGGGCTGCTCCGGCTCCAGTCCTTTCTGCCGTTCAATCCGCGGGGGATGTCCGCGGTCCCCGTCGATCTTTCGCTGAACACGGCGATCAGCTTCACCACCAACACGAACTGGCAGAATTACGGCGGCGAGACGACTTTGTCCTATCTGGTGCAGATGGCCGGACTGACGGTCCATAATTTCGTTTCCGCGGCGACCGGCATCGCCATCGTCATCGCGCTGATACGTGGCTTTGTGCGGCGGTCGGCGACGACGATCGGCAATTTCTGGGTCGATCTGGTACGCTGCAATCTCTACATCCTGCTGCCCATCTCGATCCTTTTCGGGCTCATCTTCGTGTGGCAGGGGATGCCCCAGAATCTGCATCCCTACGTGGTGGCCCATACAATCGAAGGCGCCAAACAGGTCATTGCACAGGGGCCGGTGGGTTCGCAGATATCGATCAAGACGGTTGGTACCAATGGCGGCGGGTTTTTCAACGTCAATGCCGCGCACCCCTATGAGAATCCCACCGCGCTTTCGAACCTCCTGACGACAATCCTGGAATTCCTCATCGGCGCCGGGCTCACCATGACGTTCGGCCGCATGGTCGGCAACATGAAACAGGGCTGGGCCTTGTTCGGTGCGATGGCCATCCTGTTTCTCGTCGGCGTCTTTGTTTCCTACGGTGCGGAAAGCGCCGGCAACCCGGCGTTCACGCCGCTCGGCATCGACCAGCACGCGAGCGTCCTGCAGGCCGGCGGCAACATGGAGGGCAAGGAGGTCCGTTTCGGCATCGCCGATTCGTCGCTGTTCGAAACCACGACCACCGACACCTCCGACGGCGCGGTGAACTCCATGCACGACAGCTACACGCCGATCGGCGGACTCGTGCCCATCGTCAACATGCAGCTCGGCGAGATCATCTTCGGCGGTGTCGGTTGCGGCCTCTACGGCATGCTGCTGTTTGCCATCCTGTCGGTGTTTATTGCCGGTC
This sequence comes from Rhizomicrobium sp., assembly GCA_036266955.1. Classification (GTDB taxonomy): domain Bacteria; phylum Pseudomonadota; class Alphaproteobacteria; order Micropepsales; family Micropepsaceae; genus Rhizomicrobium. The sequence goes on along the minus strand of DATAWY010000060.1, from coordinate 10,286 downwards.
TGATGGTGGGGCGTACGCCGGAATATCTCGGCAAGAAGATCGAATCGCGCGAAGTGAAGATGGCAATGCTGGCGATCCTCTCGGTGCCGCTGTCGGCGCTCGGCTTCACGGCCATCGCCTGCGTGATTCCGGCGGGGCTTTCGAGTCTAAACAATGCCGGACCGCACGGCTTCAGCGAGATTCTCTACGCCTTCACCTCGCAGACCGCCAACAACGGCAGCGCCTTTGCAGGGCTCTCGGGCAACACGATGTTCTACAATCTGACGGGCGCCGTTGCGATGATGATCGGCCGCTTCGCCATCGCCGTTCCGGTGCTGGCCATCGCGGGTTCGCTGGTGAGCAAGAAACTCGTGCCCGCATCGGCCGGCACGTTCCCCACGGACAACGGACTCTTTGTCGGCTTGCTCCTTGGCGTCATCGTCATTACGGGCGGGCTAATCTACTTCCCGGCCGATGTGCTCGGACCTTTCATCGAACATCTCCAGATGTATGCCGGCAAGCTGTACTAGGGCGGATTAAACTCATCCTGATGCAACACTCCCCCCTCCGCCTCGCTACGCTCGGCACCTCCCCCACGTTGGGGGAGGAAAGAAAAGCGCAGGCCCTTGCTTTCCTCCCCCAGCGTGGGGGAGGTGGTTTGCGAAGCGCAAGCGGAGCAAACCGGAGGGGGGAGCGCTCTCCAGTGATTCAATTCAACGGGATCGTGTTCTAAAGGACGGTGATAATGAACGACCGATCTTCCACCGCCGGATTCGGCCAGGAACTGACGCACCGCAAACGCGCCGTTGCCGGCATAACGTCCGACATCCTGGTCACCGCCGCGGGCGCAGCGTTCAGGAAGCTCGATCCGCGCACGCTGATCTGCAATCCAGTGATGTTTGTTGTCGAGTTGGTCTCCGTGCTGACCACGATTCTCGTCATCAAGAGCGCCGTCACGGGCGGCACCAATGTCGGGTTCGCCGTGCATATCGCCTTCTGGCTCTGGTTCACTGTCATCTTCGCCAATTTTGCCGAAGCCGTGGCCGAGGGGCGCGGCAAGGCACAGGCCGAAAATCTCCGCCGCACGCGGACGCAGACGATGGCCAAACGCCTCGCCAGCCTGACGGCGGAGAACTATCAGACGGTCCCCGCGCCGGATCTCAAACAGAACGACATTGTGCTCGTCGAAGCCGGCGATTTCATTCCAAGTGATGGTGATGTGATTGAGGGGCTCGCCTCGGTCGATGAATCGGCCATCACGGGCGAAAGCGCGCCGGTGATCCGCGAGTCCGGCGGCGATCGTTCGGCGGTGACGGGCGGCACGCGTGTCCTGTCCGACTGGATCAAGGTCCGCATCACGGCCGCGCAGGGCTCGACTTTTCTCGACCGCATGATCGCGCTCGTCGAAGGCGCGGAGCGGCAGAAGACGCCCAACGAGATCGCGCTCAACATCCTGCTCGCCGGCATGACGATCATTTTCGTTTTCGCCACCGTGACGATTCCGAGCTTTGTCACTTACGCCGGCGGCGTGGTTCCGGTCGTTGTGCTGGTCGCACTTTTCGTGACGCTCATACCGACAACCATCGGCGCGCTCCTTTCGGCCATCGGCATCGCGGGCATGGACCGGTTGGTCAAGTTCAACGTGCTGGCCATGTCGGGCCGAGCGGTCGAGGCGGCGGGCGACGTGGACACGCTGCTGCTCGACAAGACGGGCACGATCACACTCGGCAATCGCCAGGCCGCGGAGTTCCTGCCGCTGCCCGGAGTTTCTCCGCAGGAGCTGGCGGACGCGGCCCAGCTGTCGTCGCTCGCCGACGAAACACCCGAGGGACGCTCCATCGTCGTGCTCGCCAAGGACAAATATGGGCTGCGCGCCCGCGAAATGGCGTCGCTCAACGCGCGCTTCGTGCCGTTCGGCGCGCACACGCGCATGAGCGGCGTCGATGTCGAGGGCTCTTCCATTCGCAAAGGCGCGGTGGATTCCATTCTCGCCTACGCCAGGCAGGTGAGCTCCACGCCCAATCTACAGGCACCACGGGAACTGGAGGAGATCACCGACCGCATCTCGCGCGCGGGCGGCACGCCGCTTGCCGTCGCAAGGGACGGCCGCCTGTTGGGTGTCATCCATCTCAAGGACATCGTGAAAGGCGGGATTCGCGAACGCTTCGCGGAACTGCGGCGCATGGGCATCCGCACCGTGATGATTACGGGCGACAATCCTTTGACGGCCGCGGCCATTGCGGCGGAATCGGGAGTCGATGATTTCCTCGCGCAGGCGACTCCGGAAGACAAGCTCAGGCTCATTCGCACGGAGCAGGCGAAGGGCAAGCTGGTCGCCATGTGCGGCGACGGCACGAATGACGCGCCGGCTCTGGCGCAGGCCGATGTCGGCGTGGCCATGCAGACCGGCACCCAGGCCGCGCGCGAGGCCGGCAACATGGTGGATCTCGATTCCGATCCGACGAAGCTGATCGAAGTGGTGCTGATCGGAAAGCAGCTTCTCATCACGCGCGGCGCTCTGACCACCTTCTCCATCGCCAATGACGTGGCCAAGTACTTCGCCATCATTCCGGCGATGTTCGCCGCCTTCTATCCCGCGTTGAACGTCGTCAATGTGATGCGCCTGCATTCGCCGCAAAGCGCCATCCTGTCCGCCGTCATCTTCAACGCACTGATCATCATCGTGTTGATCCCGCTGGCGCTGAAAGGCGTCAAATACCGCCCCCAGAGCGCGGGCCGTCTGCTCGCCCGCAATCTTCTCATCTATGGCGCGGGCGGTGTCATCGTTCCCTTTATCGGCATCAAGGCCATCGATCTGTTGATGACGGCGATCGGAATCGTCTGAGGAGCAAGACCATGTGGAGAGAGCTTCGTCCCGCCGTCATGATGGTGATTGTTTCCACCCTCCTGTTCGGCCTCGCCTATCCCCTCGGAATGACGGGCCTTTCGCAATTGTTGTTTCCCTGGCAGGCGAACGGCAGCCTGCTGACAAGAAACGGGCAGGTGATCGGCTCGGCGCTGATCGGCCAGAATTTCACTTCGGCCAGATATTTCCATGGCCGGCCGTCGGTAACGACGGAGCCGGATCCGAAAAACCCGTCGAAGACGATTCCGGCGCCTTACGCCGCCGACAATTCGAGCGCCTCCAATCTCGGTCCCACCAGCAAGGCGCTGCTCGATCGCATCAAGGGCGATGTGAAGACGCTGAAGGCCGAGAACAGCGCGCCCGTCCCCGTCGATCTGGTGACAAGCTCTGCCAGCGGTCTCGACCCGGACATCACCCCGGCCGGCGCCTATTTCCAGGTGGCGCGCGTCGCGAAGGCCCGCGGCCTGTCCGAGGCCCGCGTGCATGCCCTCGTGGACCGGCAGATCGAAACCCGCTGGCTCGGCCTCTACGGCGAACCGCATGTGAACGTCCTCAAGCTCAACCTCGCGCTCGACGATATGCGGGCTGGCACGCGATAGGCTATGATGCCGCTGCGAGGTGACACATGGATGCCCTTCTCAAGCGAATTGCAGTCAACCCGGGCGTGATGACCGGCAAACCGGTCATCCGAGGTACGCGCATTACGGTGGAAGCCATCCTCCAAAGGCTTTATGGGGGAATGAGCGAGCCGGAGATCCTGCGCGATTTTCCGCATATCACCCTGGAGGATATCAAAGCGGCCCAGCTCTATGCGCTGGAGGTCGTGCGAAACGAAGACGTGCTCGTAGAGTGATGCGTGGGCGGACTCGGGTTCCTGTGCGACGAGAATATTTCCCGCGATTTGGGTCACGTCGCGCGATCCGAAGGATTCGACGTTTCTTTTCTCATCGATTTCTCTCGGGGTGAAGCCGACGAAGCCGTGCTTGCCCGTGCGTTGCGCGAGGACCGGATCCTGGTCACGGAGGATGCCGATTTCGGTCGGCTGATATTCTCGGACCGGCTTTCGTCCAAGGGCGTTATTCTCGTGCGCATCGCACCCTGGAAATACGAACTGCGAAAATTGCGGTTCCAGCATCTTTTGTGCAGTGAGGCGCATCGTCTTCCCCAAGATTTCACTGCATTGAACGAGCGAACGATCCGGTTTCGCCCGATTGGCCATGACGGATCGGTCTGACCAGCGCGACGAGCGTCCCTCCCCCGAAGCGCTCCTGCAGCAAGCGACGCAGGAGGGGCGCGGGCGGCTGAAGATCTTTCTTGGCGCCGCGCCGGGCGTGGGCAAGACCTACGAAATGCTGAGCCAGGCCCGCCAGCGCCGGATGGAGGGCGTGGACGTCGTGATCGGCGTGGTGGAAACCCACGGCCGCGTCGAAACCGATCATCTGACCAAGAGCCTGGAAACAATTCCCAGGAAGCGCGTCGCGTACAAAGGCCGCGTGCTGGCCGAGATGGATATCGACGCCATTCTGCAGCGCCGGGCCAAACTCGTGCTGGTCGACGAGTTGGCCCACACGAATGTGGAGGGCAGCCGCCATCCCAAGCGTTACATGGATGTCGAAGAACTGCTGGCCGCCGGCATTGACGTTTATACGACGCTCAACGTTCAGCATCTCGAAAGCCTGAACGATGTGGTGGCGAAGATCACGCGCGTGCGTGTCACCGAGACGGTACCCGATTCCATTCTGGATCGCGCCGATGACGTCGAACTGGTCGATCTCACGCCCGAAGATCTGCTGCAGCGGCTGAAGGAGGGAAAGGTCTATTTTCCGGAAGCCGCCGAGCGCGCGGCACAGAATTACTTCGTGCCGGGAAATCTCACGGCGCTGCGCGAGCTTGCCCTGCGCCGCACGGCGCAGCGTGTGGACGACCAGATGGTCAGCTACATGCGCGCCCATGCGATCCAGGGTCCCTGGGAAGCCAGCGAGCGCGTGCTCGTCTGCGTGAACGAGCGGCCCGGCGCCGTGGCTCTGGTCCGCTATGCCAGGAGGCTTGCGGACCGGCTGCACGCCTCCTGGACGGCGATACATGTGGAAACCGCGGCCGCACGGCACCTGAGCGAAATGGAGCGGGACCGTGTCGCCGAGGCGCTTCGTGTTGCCGAACGGCTGGGCGGGCGGGCGGTCAGCGTACCCGCCGCGAGCGTGGCCGATGGCGTGATCGGATACGCCCGCAGCAACAATTTCACCCACATCGTGACATCGACCGCGCAGCGCGGCTTCTGGTGGGAGTTGCTGCGCGGTTCTGCGACGCATGAAATCATTCGCAACGCCGGTGACATCAGCGTGCACGTCGTCCCCGAGCAGCTGACGCGCGCGATGAAAGGGCCGTCCCCGCGGCGCGCGCCGCAGCCGGTGCGCGAGACCTCCGCCTGGGATTCGAAAGCCTATGCGGGAAGTTTCGGCATGGTGGCGGCAGCGCTCCTGATCGGACTGGTGCTGCAGAGGTTCGGGATCACCAATGTGGCGCTGGTGTTCCTGACCGCGGTTCTTTCGAGCGCCATCACCTATGGCCTGTGGCCTTCGCTGTTCGCCTGTCTGGCCGCCGTGCTGGCCTATAATTTCTTCTTTCTGCCGCCGCTCTACGCCTTCACCATCGCCGATCCCGAGAATGTCGTCGCATTGTTCTTCTTCATGGTTGTGGCTCTCGTCGCGAGCTACCTGTCTTCGCGCGTGCGCGACCAGGCCGTCTCCGCCCGCGAGCGCGCGGCCACGACCGAGAATCTCTATCTGTTCAGCCGCAAGCTCGCCGGCGTGTTCACGCTCGACGATCTCTTATGGGCCGCCGCCTTCCAGTTCGCGCAGATGCTCAAGGTCCGGGTGGTGATTCTCATTCCCGACGGCAGGAGCATCGCGGTCCGCGCGGGCTATCCGCCGGAGGACACGCTCGACGAAGCCGATCTGGCGGCAGCCAAATGGGTCTGGGAACATGCCACGCCCGCCGGGCGCGGCGCCGATACGCTGCCGGGCGCCAAATGGCTGTTTCTTCCGATGCGCACGGGCCGCGGCACGGTCGGCATTGTCGGCCTCGACAGCGACCGGCCGGGCCGGTTGCTGACGCCGGATCAGCGCAGATTGTTCGATGCGCTCTCCGACCAGGCGGCGCTGGCGATCGAACGCATCAATCTCTCCGAAGACATCGACCGCACGCGCATCGCGGCGGAAACCGAGCGGCTGCGCTCCGCGCTGCTGACCTCGATCTCGCATGATCTGCGCACGCCGCTTGCGTCCATCCTCGGCTCGGCGAGCACACTCCGGAGTCAGTTTTCCAGTCTCGACGAGAAAGCGCGGGAGGAACTGGTTGGAACCGTGCAGGAGGAAGCCGAGCGCCTGAACCGTTTCATCGCCAATCTTCTCGACATGACGCGGCTCGAATCCGGCGCCATCGCGCCCAATCTCGATTTCGTCGATGTGGGCGACATAGCCGGCAGCGCGATCCGGCGCGCGTCGGGCGTGCTCGCGCGCCACGAAATCGGCGTCGAGATTGCGTCCGATCTGCCGATGCTGAAACTCGATCCCGTTTTATTTGAACAGGTCCTGTTCAATCTGCTCGACAATGCCGCCAAATATTCGCCGCCGGGTTCGAAGGTCGAACTGCGCGCCGCGCGCGACGGCAGTCTCGTACGTCTCGAAGTCGCCGACGAAGGCGACGGCGTTCCGCCCGATGATCTCGAACGGATCTTCGACAAATTTTATCGCGTGCAGGCCGTCGATCGCAAACGCGCCGGCACGGGCCTGGGCCTCGCCATCTGCCGGGGTTTCGTCGAGGCCATGGGCGGAACGATCCGCGCCTTCAACCGCAGCGACCGGCGCGGCGCGCTGCTGTCGATCACGCTTCCCGTTCCCGCCGAACAGCCGCGGGAGCGGGCGGCGTGACCGCCGGCCCGCCGATGCAGCGCGTCCTTGTGGTCGACGACGAGCCGCCGATCCGGCGCTTTCTGCGCACCAGCCTGTCGTCGCAGGGCTATCAGGTGCTGGAAGCCGAAGACGGCCCCGCGGCGCGCGCCGTTCTGCAGAAGAACGCCGTCGATGTCGTCGTGCTCGATCTGGGCCTGCCGGGGCTCGACGGTTTCGAAATCATCAAACAATTGCGCGAGGCCGGCTCGGCGCTGCCCATCATCGTGTTGTCCAGCCGCACCGACGAAGCCGGCAAGGTGCGCGCGCTCGATCTCGGCGCCGACGATTACGTGACCAAGCCCTTCGGCATGGACGAGCTGCTGGCGCGGCTGCGCGCGGCGCTGCGCCACCGCCTGCAGCAGCAGGGCGAGCGGCCGGTCTTCCGCGTCGGCGAGCTTGCGGTCGATCTGGTGCGGCGCGTCGTCTCCGTGCGCGACCAGGAAGTGAAGCTGACGCCGCGCGAATACGATCTCCTGCGCGCGCTCGTAGCCCATGCGGGAAAGGTGCTGACGCATCGCTTCCTGCTGCGCGAAGTCTGGGGCACCGAAACCGACGTGGCCTATCTGCGCATCTACATCCGCACGCTGCGCCAGAAACTCGAAGCGGACCACGACCGCCCCCAGCTCATTCTCACCGAACAGGGCGTGGGCTACCGCCTGAAAGCGCCGGAGTAGGGCGGGTGTTGGATATGCTGAATCATTTCCGATTTCTGTCTTGGCCAGGTAACCCAAAAAGAATTGGCACGCGGAGGCGCGGAGTCGCGGAGGGAATTCACGACCAAGGCACAAAGGGCACCAGGAAATATTGCGCGCTTCGCGCCACAATTGTTCGTGCCCCTGTTGTAATTTTGGTGGTGAACCCGTTCTTCCCCGCGACTCCGCGCCTGCGAATCAGATTGAGCGACGCCCCGCCTCCGGCCCTTCGGGCCACCTCCCCCACGATGGGGGAGGAAAGTACAGGCGCGACCGCTGTTTTCCTCCCCCATCGTGGGGGAGGTGCCGAGCCCCCCGGTCCGCGCGAAGCGCGGCCGGAGGACAGGCTCCGCGAGGCGGAGGGGGACGTGCGGGTCAATTTGAACGGATTTCGCTCTCAGCCGGCACAGAAGGCATACGCACAATATTCCAATCCAGCTCAGGCAGGTTCCGACGGATTTACTTTTTCCCCCGGACCGCCATGCGAGAATGCTGGCCATGACGGAGATAATTTGATCCGCGTCGAAGGGAGGCGGCCCTAAACATGCGCGCCATGGTGCTCGATCGGCCGGGACTGCCGCTGGCGGAACGGGATATTCCCTCCCGCGCACTCGCCGCAGGCGAAGTACGTATTCGCGTCTCGGCCTGCGCGGTCTGCCGTACCGATCTGCATGTCGTCGACGGCGAATTGCCCGATCCCAAACTGCCGATCGTGCCCGGCCATGAAATCGTCGGGCGGGCTGTTGAAACCGCAGCAGACGTCACGCGCGTCAACATCGGCGATCGCGTCGGCGTGCCCTGGCTCGGCTGGACCTGCGGCGTTTGCGATTTCTGCCGGCGCGGCGAGGAGAATCTTTGTCCTTACGCGCGGTTCACCGGCTATCAGATCGACGGCGGCTTCGCGGAAGAAACAATCGCCGATGCGCGCTACGTCTTTCCGCTGCCGGATAATTACACCGACGCCGAGGCGGCGCCGCTGATGTGCGCGGGCCTGATCGGCTGGCGGGCGCTGAAGGCGGCCGGTGGCGGGCCACGTCTGGGGTTCTACGGCTTCGGCGCCGCCGCGCATCTGGCCGTCCAGGCGGCGCATTGGCGCGGGCAGGAGGTCTACGGCTTCGTGCGTCCCGGCGATGACAAGGCGAAGGCTTTCGCGCTTTCGATGGGTGCGGTGTGGGCCGGCGATTCCGATGTGATGCCGCCCGCCCCGCTCGACGCCGCGATCATCTTCGCACCGGCGGGCGAACTCGTGCCCGCGGCACTCGGGGCCGTGCGCCACGGCGGCCGCGTCGTCTGCGGCGGCATCCACATGAGCGACATCCCGTCCTTTCCTTATGACATTCTCTGGCACGAGCGCTCTGTTTCGTCTGTCGCCAATCTCACGCGGAAAGACGCGGAGGAATTTCTGTCGCTCGCCGGATCGAGAAAGCTCCGCACCGAAACGACCCGCTATCCGCTGTGCGATGCCAATCGCGCCCTGTCGGATCTGAGAACGGGAACACTCACCGGCGCCGCCGTGCTCGTGCCATGAAGCGTGCGACGCCGATCCGCACACAGCTGCCGCATCTCCATTTCCAAGAGTTGAGTTTCCGTTCGAATCCTGTCCGGCGCGCAAATATTTTCATGGTTTTCAGTGGCTTGGCCCCAGACCAAACCGTTTCGGGTAACAAATCTGGTAACCAAATGGGTAGGTGCGAATGGACCGCAACCTGTACCGACGTAAATACTATAGCAGATATTCCCCGGACCGTCCAATTATTTGACCAGCGAAAATCCGGCGTACCGGAATCTTCGGAACACGAGCGGGTGGCAGGGGCGCCTCCGAGAGAAGCAGTGGTCCCTGCGACGGCGACGAGGGCTGTGGCACGATCTATTCCTCTACACCTTCGCCAACGGCGCGGATGGCAGCCTGCTTGATGTCATTGCGCCGCTGTTCCGCCGCGGCTCCGCGCTTTACGGCATTGCGTCTGGCGGGTCGGATGCGTGCAGACAGGAGGGCTGCGGGAGCGTGTTTCGCCTCACCCCGCCCCAATCCGGCAGCGGCAGCTGGACCGAGACGCCGCTGTTCGATTTTACCGGCACCGCCACGGGGGGAGAGCCGGACTGGATCGTCGGGTCCGACAGCGGAAAGACGCTCTATGTCGCCACGGCTTACGGCAATGGAAGCGTCGTAGAGATCGCGCCGGCGAAGGGCGGGACATGGAGCGAGACAGTGCTCACGACCTTCGCCGGCGGCAAGGACGGGAGCGGACCTTCCAATCTCGTGCCCGCTGCGGACGGCACGATCTACGGAACTGCGGGAAGCCCCAGGGGAGGCATCGTCTTTCAACTGGCGTTCGCCAACCGGGCGCTTTGGAACCCAGCTCTTCTTAGCCTACGTTCCCGCGTTCGATGTGGTGAAGTGGCGAATGTAAATTCGGCGGCAGGTAAAGCATTACCTGCCGCCGAATTCCCGTCGCCGAATTCCTCACTTTTGAAGCTGCCGTGGGTAGGCCGATTTCGGCGACATCCCATACGGAGTCGTGCCCGCCGGCACGACTCCGTGGCCAGATACCCTATGGCGTGTCGACGATTGTGCTGTACACATTGCTGCTGAAGGAGCCGTTGGTGTAGGCGTCGCCGATGCACCAGATCTGGGTCTGTCCGGTGCCGAGGTTCTGAGCGGCACAGGAGCCGATTTCGTCCTCCGTGGCGAGGTCCTGCGACCAGGTCTTGCCGCCGTCGGCGGAGTAATAAATGCCGCCCACGTTGGAATAGATGTTGCCGCCGGTTGCCCAGCCGACCTTTTTGTTCAGGAAGTCG
>DATAWY010000059.1:0-4015 GCA_036266955.1 Rhizomicrobium sp. | reverse complement strand
GATACTCCGAACGCACCACTGTGGCGATTTTAGTGACTGAATCAGGACACGCGCCCTGTTTGCCGTCAAGACTTGGGAAAAGCGCGGAAATTCTCCGCGCTTCGGTCGCCCACGCAATCATCGGCGACGTAAACAAAAGAGAGTACGTCATGTCGAAACTGGCAAATTATCGGGCCCGCCGGCGCGCCGGCATGGTGCTGCCCCTTGCGGCGGTCGCCGCCCTTGCCGCAGGCGGTCTTTCGACCGCGCTCGCAAAAGGCGCTTCCTACGAAGTTCTCTACAACTTCGCGGGCGACGGCGAGATACCCTATGACAACCTGAAGAGGAGCAATTCCGGCCATCTTTACGGTACGACCTTAGAGGGCGGTGGAACTGGCTGCGGCGGTAATGGATGCGGCACGGTCTTCAAGATCACGAAGAGCGGCGCCGAGACGGTGCTCTATTCCTTCGAGGGGTCGGGCAATTGCGGCTTCCCCGGCCGTGGCACCCTGATTAACGACAGCGCGGGCAACCTCTATGGCATGACTATACTGGGCGGCGCCGGTTGTGAAGGTAGCGTCTTTGAGCTCGCGCCGGATGGCACCGAGACAGTCTTGCATTCCTTCGGCGGTGGCCTTGGCGACGGCGCTTACCCTGAGGCCGGTTTGACCGCAGACAGCAAGGGCAATCTCTACGGCACGACGCAGGAAGCCGGCGCCCATGATGTTGGTACCGTCTTTGAGGTCGCGCTGGATGGTACCGAGACGCTGCTCCATTCCTTCGCCGGCCCCCCAAACGACGGTGCTTACCCGCGTGCCGACCTGCTAACAATTGGGGGCAATATCTACAGTACGACCTACCAGGGCGGCGCCAACAATGATGGTACCGTCTTCGAGCTCGTGAAGGGAAAAAAAGGCGCCTGGACCGAAAAAGTCTTACACTCTTTCGCGGGAGCAGACGGTATGGGCCCATGGGCCGACCTGACCAAGGACAGCGCGGGCAATGTGTACGGCACGGCGATAGGCGGCGGTGCGAATGGTTACGGCGACGTTTTCAAGCTGGCGCCCGACGGAACATTCACTGTGCTCTATTCCTTCCAGGGCAGCGGCGACGGCGAGTATCCGTATTCCGCTGTGCTGATGGCCAAAAACGGCGATCTCTACGGCACGACGGGGGGGACCCAGCAAGCCCCCTACTTCGGCACGGTCTTCCAGCTCGCGCCGGACGGCACCGAGACGGTGCTCCATGCGTTCGCCGGCAGCCCAAACGACGGAAGTTGCGCCCTTGGCGCTGGCCCGCTGACGGAGATCGGGGGCTATCTTTACGGCACCACATACGAGGGAGGCAGCAGCAATCTCGGTATCGCGTTCAGGATCAAGGAGTAGAACTTAGTGTCGCGGCGGTGAACCTTCACCATCCCTCGGCGCGGGATTTTCCCCTTTACCCGCGCCGGGGCGGTTGAGTGCCCCCGGCAATTCCCGGAATCGCAGCCATGATTTTCCCACTCCATGTTATGGCCAGGCTATCTACACATTTCCCGAGCTCCAGAATCACCGTTACGGTTTTCCTCCCCTATTCTGTCCGCTTCACACGCGACGATCTGGCGAGCCGATCGCGCTCAAGAAATTTCGCCCGCACGTGAGCGAAGAACCGCGGCGGCAGGATGCCATAGGCGACCGCGGATTCGTCACGTCCCGGTATCGGGCGAAGGTCGGGACCGGGCCATATGAACTCGTTGGCTTCGGTAATGACGATCCATGAGCGGTCCGAATCCAGCCGCAGCCGCACCTTTGTCTCAGAGGGTATTTCGACGGCATCGGCGGGTTTGGCGGGAGGGCTGTGGGTCACGGGCAGAACGAGAACATGCTGTTCGCCGTCCTCGTCTGTGATCGCCATGACGATGGCGCATGGGCGGTCCTTCGAGCCTTCCTCCCGGCCGGTAGCCGCCTCCTGCCTCCAGAGATAGGAATAGCGGATCACAAGACCGGGATGGGGTGTGGGGAGGCTCACGCCTTCCAGTCTTTGAGTTCATCGTCCAGATGTGCGTACCGGTCCGGAACCTTGGCATTGCGAAGCGCATCGACCTGCCGGTCGGTCAGTTCGCCTGCGGCGATGACCCTGCGGTCGCGCCGCCTGAGCCGATGGAATTCTTCGGCCGACAGCAGGACGGTCCGCTCACGGCCGTTCTTGGTGATGGCGACCGGTCGGGTCAGGGCCATGTCCTGATAGACACCGACGTTGCGGTGAAACTCTGCTGCCGTGACCGTAATGGTTTCGTCCATGCTCATCGCTCTATTCCGTACTTTGGTGATAATGCACATAATCCGCAATACTTGCAAGTCGGACGCCGGTCAGCCGAAGCCGAAATGGGGGAAGCGCCTTTCGGGGTCAGGCGCCTTTCGGGGTCAGAGTTGTAATCACACCGGTCATGGGAGTCGGAGCTGGTGCTTCTCGTCCGGTGCGGCGGACGCCGGCCGGGCGGTAGAGGGGTTGCGCGGCACGCCCGGGCGATTCGCGCTTTCGGAGTTGCGGGCGTTTGCGCCTTTCCGACTTTCCAGATCCCCCGGCGCGGGGGTTCCCCCTCGCCCGCGCCGGGGCGCTTATCTGGGACCGCGGGCGTCTCGCCCGCATAGCGGGCCGGGATCCCCGCATAGGCGGGGATCGCGCCCCCGGTCGGCCGACGGTCGCAATGCCCTGATCAACTCCGCCGAACGGCGCGGGTGCGCCGCGCGCGAATGCGTTCGGCAGCCTTGGCGCGAACCCTTGTCATGAAAGCATGGCTGAATGAGCCAAAAGGTCGCGGATCGTCGATGTGCGGCGATCTCGCCAGGTTGTCGAAATTCCATTCATCCACAATGATCCGGAAAGCGCGTGGAGACCCACCCGGTGCGCCTCTGTCTCCGGAATTTCAAGCGCAGTTCGGCCCGCGGGCGGGATGCCGCTGGTAATCGGAAACAGCGCGACCACCGTTTTGCTTTCACTCTCTGCACGCAGACGGGCCGCGCCTTCCGGCCCGATGGTAGCGATATTATCGCTTGAATCGCAATCATCCAGGAGCGATATTATCGCTCGTGAAAACGATCATCCTGACGCTGAGCGCCGCGAAGGATCTCGATGCCCTTCCCAAGGACGCTCGCGAGCGGATCGAAGCTGGGCTTCACCGTTATGCCATGACAGGCCAGGGCGATGTGAAGGCGCTTCAAGGCCGTGACGGCTACCGGCTTCGCATCGGCAACTACCGGGTGATCTTCGACGAGGATGCAACCACGATCCTGGCGATCTACATCGGCCGCCGGACCGCGACGACTTACAGGAGGAGCCAACGGCTATGAGTTTACCCCAAATCATTCGGACTCCCGGTGGCGAGGAGCTGGTTGTGCTGCCACGGGCCGAATATGAAGCCCTCCTTGAGCGCGCCGATCATGATGCCGAGGATGCCGACGACGTTGCTATCTATGACGATCGGAAGGCCGAGTTGGCCGCCGGCGGCGGCGCGCTCCCTCCGGAGGTTAGTGCTGCCGTTCTTCGAGGCGACAGTCGGCTGAAGGCCATTCGCAACTGGCGTGGCGAGACACAATTGCATCTGGAGTTGAAGACAGGTATCGGCCAAGGCTATCTGTCCGATCTCGAGAATGGGCGCCGTGCGGGGACCGGTGATACCATCGCGAAGCTCGCGCAGGCTTTGGATGTGCCGGTGGAGTGGCTTTCGTAGACCGCGCCTCAGAATCATTCTGCATCGCCAGATGGCGCCGTCGACATCCCCATCTTGAGCGCGGCTTCGACCAGATTTGCGGACACGACGAAGCCCAGAATGTCGGGCGCCCGCAAGTTCGCACAATCGCAACGCCTGCGCTGCGGCCGACGTCCCGCATCGAGCATGCGATAGAGCATGGCGGCGGATGTGAGTTCCTCATGCGCCGTGTTGACCGCCATGGTATTCAAACATAATTTCCCCAGTCCATACCGCAGGCGCGCTTCCAGCGTAGGTGGCGTCTCGGGACTCAGGCGGGCGGCAACTGCGCGCAGCCTTCGGTAT
>DATAWY010000058.1:0-14590 GCA_036266955.1 Rhizomicrobium sp. | reverse complement strand
CCCCCCCCCCCCCCCCCCCCCCCCCCCCCTCGCCGCTTTGCGAACAACCAGAATGAGCCCGGGACCAAACAGCGTACCTTGAGACAGCCCATCTGTGACAGGCGCCCCCTCACCCCAGCCCTCTCCCCCTCAAAGGGGGAGAGGGAGCAATTTGTCAATTTTTCCCTCAGAAGCTCCCTGAAGCAGGGAATTGTCGCGACCTTCTCTCCCTCGTCCCCCATAGGCAACCGGGTACCGCGCCCCTGTTTTCCTCCCCCAACGTGGGGGAGGTGGTTTGCGAAGCGCAGCGGAGCAAACCGGAGGGGGGGAGTCGGCGCGCGAATCGCGCGACTCCCCCCTCCGCCTCGCGGAGCCTGTCCTCCGGCCGCGGTTCGCGCGGACCGGGGGGCTCGGCGCCTCCCCAACTTTCGGGGGAGAGGGTTGGGGCGAGGGGGCTCTCTCCGCCGCAGCCGGCATCAACCATTTTCTTCAACGCCCGAGCAGTGTTTTCCTCCCCCATCGTGGGGAGGTGGTTTGCGAAGCGAAGCGGAGCAAACCGGAGGGGGGAGTCGGCGCGCGGCGCGCGCGCCACTTCCCCCTCCGCCTCGCTGCGCTCGGCACCTCCCCCACGATGGGGGAGGAAACGGAGCGCGTATGCCTGGGTGCCTGTGCAACCATGAAAGCAAGGGTGCTCATTACAGCTTCGGGGGAAGAGGGAATAAGGGAATTGCTCCTTCCGTCCCGCGCCCGATTCGACAATTTGCGGCTGATACCGTAAGAAAATGTTCGATCAGTCGATGCGCCGTTACCTGTATCTCGCCGTTGCAGCCGTGCTGCGCGGCCAGGCGATTCCCGCCCACGCGGATGTCACGACGGATGGCCGGGACAACAACCGGCCATGACGAGACAAATATGCAGAGCGAGTCTGCGTGGACAGATTGCGTGGGATTCGCGCCTGATGCGGAAGCCGAGGGCGTACAGACGCATTTTCTCTGGACAGCCGTGCGGTTCCAGAGAAGACGGAAATGGCGATCGGCATCGCCGGGTCCCGGCTCTGCCGATCGCTGGTCAACGCAAAACGGCCGTACTCCGGCCACTCAGTTCGCCGAAGGTACGTAGGCCACGCCGCGATAGACGCTGCCGTAGTTCGGAGCCGAGACCACGGCGAACGCTTCTTTCGTCGGCAATGTCGTGTCCGAAAGCTTGTCCGTGATCTCCACGACTTCGTTCGGATCGGCGCCGGGATCGCCGGCGGCGCTGTTGGTCGATGTCGTCGCCCACAGCTTCACCCTGTTTCCCTTGACGTCACCGGTGAGGTTGCGCAGGCCCACGGTCGTGACGGTGGGCCAGGCGCCGTCGGAACCGGTCAGCGTGTAAGTGGTGCCGATGAGGTTGTTGGTCAGCACGTAGTCGAGATGCCAGGTGCCGTTCACCAGGCTCCATTTCTCGAGACCGGCGTGGGTCGACTGGTCGGTCGAGTTGCCCGCGCCTTCGTCCGACAATCCAGCTGCCATTCGGTTCGCCCCGCCCAACCCTCCGCTTCGCTCCACATCGAAGAAATGCTGCCATAGAACGGGGCCGCACGCGCGCCACCTCGCCGGTCCGCAAACACGAAGGTCTACAACAAGGGCGGAAGATACGACTGCGTTCAACGCCCGGTGAGCGAGAACACCGAGCCATCCACCGTGGCAATTGTCGCTGCCGCCCTATTCGGTTGTTTCATATTGAACGCCGTCCACACCGATCAGATCAGAGTTAGAATAAGCTCCGTCGCTTCGCTGCCGAACGACCATACGACCGTCTCCGTGAATTTGCCGGCTTCAGCTGCCCAAACCGGCTGGACCAGGACGCAACCAACAATCCCCGATAACTGGGCGATGGAAACGGTTGTCATCTCTTCTCTCCCCAGATGCGATTGCCAGGTGAAACCAATCATATCGCGTGCCTAGCGATTCTTCGTCAGCGCGAACACCGTGCCGCAGCCATATTGGCAGTGGTACCTGTCGCCGGTTCCGCCGGCATATGTTGTCCCGTAGAGCGTGCCCTTCACATCGGTCAGACCGGCGAAAGGGTTCGCGCCGTTCGTACCACCAGCGAAGGAATAAAGCACCTTCTCGGCCCCGGTGTTCGGATCGACGGAGAACACGTTGCCGCACCCAAGGCCATTCAGGCCGCCTGGGACATCGCCATATGCCGTCGTTCCATACAGGATGCCGTCCACGTCGATCAGACCGGCGGTAGGGGTTCTGCCGTCTGTGCAGTTCTGCCGGCTGCAAAAGGAATAAAGCACCGCATGGGCGCCGGTGCCCGGGTTGATGGAGAACACCGTGCCGCCGCCGGAAGGTCCGCCAACATATGTCGTGCCGTATAGCGTGCCGCCCACATCGATCAACCCGGCTTCGGGCATCGCGCCATCCGTTCCGCCGGCGAAGGAATAAAGCACCGTCTCGGCAGCGGTGCCCGGGTCGAGCGAGAACACCGTGCCGCAGCCGGACCCCTGGCAGCGTGTGCCTCCGCCATCAAAGGTTGTTCCATACAGCACGCCGTTCACGGCGATCAGATTCCCGAAGATGAGGGGCTCGGCGCCATCCGTGCCGCCGGTGAAGGAATAAAGCACCTGCTCGGCGCCGGTGCTCGGGTCGAGTGAGAACACCGTGCCGCAGCCCCCGCCGTAACAGCCCGTGCCTCCGCCATAGATTGTCGTTCCGTATAGCATGCCCCCCACATCAATCAGACCGGCCTCGGGGTACTCGCCGTCCGCGCCGCCGACAAAGGAATGAAGCACCTTCTCGGCCCCGGTGTTCCGACTGATCGAGAACACCGTCCCGCATTTGGACCCGCATTCCTGTCTCATGCCATGGATCTCGTCAGAGGTCGTTCCATACAGTTTCCCCTTCACATCGATCAGACCGGCGTAAGGGAGCGAACCGCCACGATGGCCGTCGAACGAATGAATCACCGCCTCCGCGCCGGTGTCCGGGTCGAGCGAGAACACAGTCCCGTTGTCATTGCCGCCATACGTCGTTGTGCCGAACAGTGTGCCCTTCACATCGATCACACCGGCCAAGGGCCGGTAGCCGTCGCTGCAATTCTGCTGACTGCAGAAGGAATAGATGACCTTCTCCGTGAATTTGGCGGATTCCGCCGCCGGCGCCGACTCGACGAATCCGCAGCAAACCATCCCTGCAAACAGGGCGATGGAAACGGTTTTCATGTCTTGTCTCCCTGATTGTGACGGAACTGCAACACGAGCGCCCGCCGCATGCAGACCTCGGTCGACCCACGGCGCACTTTACAGCTCAATGCGGCTCGTGGCGCTACCGCCTGTCCACGCTCCAATCATCGAAACCCATCGCCCGCATCGATGCAATGGATTTTCTTGCAAGGACGGAACGTTTCGCGACACGGGAAGCGCGCGCATGGTAAAAAGCGTCCGGGTCGTGCGGTCTGGTGCAACCCGACGCGATTGGAAAGTGCAGATCCTGCACGGCAGAACTTTCCTCCCCCGCGCGCATGCGCGGCGGGAGGAAAACGATCCGATTACTCATTCGCGGAAATGTTCTCTCCGCAGCACCGGAGCTTGATCATTACGTCGACACCAATCAGCCCGTCGACACCCGTTGCGCGCCGGCGCCCTCTCACCCCGACCCTCTCCCCCACATTCGTGGGGGAGAGGGAATGCTGATTACTGCCGGTCATTGTCCCGAGCTTACGTAGGCCACGCCGCGATAGACGCTGCCGTAGTTCGGAGCCGAGACCACGGCGAACGCTTCTTTCGTGGGCAATGTCGTGTCCGAAAGCTTGTCCGTGATCTCCACGACTTCATTCGGATCGGCGCCGGGATCGCCGGCGGCGCTGTTGGTCGATGTCGTCGCCCACAGCTTCACCCTGTTTCCCTTGACGTCACCGGTGAGGTTGCGCAGGCCCACGGTCGTGACGGTGGGCCAGGCGCCGTCGTAACCGTTCAGCGTGTAAGTGGTGCCGATGAGGTTGTTGGTCAGCACGTAGTCGAGCTGCCAGGTGCCGTTCACCAGGCTCCATTTCTCGAGGCCGGCGTGGGTCGACTGGTCGGTCGTGTCGCCGGCGCCTTCGTCCGACACATACATGGTCGTGGCATTGGCGAAGAAGACGGCAAACGGCGTGTAGTCACCGCCCGTCGACTTGGCCGAATCGGTGGGGAAGCCCGGCACGATGCTGACGCTGGCGCTGCCGGCGTCCCCGAGCGAGGGAAGACCGGGGGTCACCGTATAGACCGTATCGATGCCGTTGCTGCCGCTGCCTTTGGTGAAATAAAGTGCGCCGTTGTACTCGGTCAGACCGCGGAAGTTGCTGTCCTTGCCCGCCTTCTGGCCGGCGACCGACGCGTACATCGGATCGACCTGCGCCGAATTGCCCGAGGGGATCGTCCCATAATTGAATGTGGGCCAGTCGAGCGGATTGACCACTTCCAGGCCCGTCGTCTCCGTGACGTCGGGGTTGGTAATTCCCTGACCATAGCTGCTCGTGTCGCCATTGTTGGAATTGCCGACGGCATAGTAGGTATCGGCGTCGGGGCTGTAGAACGCAGAGCGTCCGTTGTCGCCGCCATAGGCGATCGTGGGGGTATAGGCCACGCCGCCGTCCGCCCCCACGCTCACGATCGTGCGCGGGAAGGCATAGGTGTCTCCGAAAAAGCAGGTGACGGGATTTGTCGGATCCTGGCCGTCAACGGCATCTGCATTGGAGGCGTCCAGCGCACCGACGCCCGCTCCGCCATAGCCGACGAAGGAGAGGACCGGTCCGTACCAGGCATTCTCCACATGCAGGCCCAGTTCCGATTTCGACGAAAAGCTGGTGACGACCTGATCCGAGGGGATCGACAGCGTGGATATCGTGCTGCCGGTTCTGGCATCGACGTCGGTCAATGTGATCGCGGAGGTGACGCCGAAACTGGGGTCGGCGAGCACATTGTTCCACACA
This sequence comes from Rhizomicrobium sp., assembly GCA_036266955.1. GTDB lineage: Bacteria > Pseudomonadota > Alphaproteobacteria > Micropepsales > Micropepsaceae > Rhizomicrobium. Next base: position 9,652 of record DATAWY010000058.1, on the reverse strand, counting down.
TTGACGTAGTCGTTGCCCGCGACGGCCGTCGAAAACGGCTGGCATGTGGCGGCGATCGAAGCGCTGGGCAATGAATCGCCGGCCTGCAAATCCGCCACCGCCCCTTGCGTATTGTCATAGGTGGAGCTGCTGATGACGAGCGAATTCGGCTTCAGGAAGGGGGCGGCCTTCGCGTCGGCAGGATTTGCCGAAGAAACAATGGCGACAAGGCTGCATCCGGCCAGCAGCCAAGTGGGCCGTATCGCCCGGGTGGTAGCGTACATGGTACCTCGCTTTTTTCGGTAAGAGTTTTTGGGGGACGCGCACGAACGCGCTCCGAGAATCCGTGCGCGAGCCCTGAACCTGAAGCACAAATTTCTCAGGACTGTGTCGCACGTGTAAAGATTCGGTGACATTCGGGCGGATGATGCGCAGCGGCTCGAAGGTCGAACGCGCTTTAGCTCCCTCGCCCCCTCTTCAGGGGGAGAGGGCCGGGGTGAGGGGGCCTCTCCGCCGCACTGGCATTGACTATTTGCTTCAACGCCGGAGCAGACATTCAACAGCTCTTGCGCGTCTGCACCCCCTCACCCTAACCCTCTCCCCCGATTCCGGGGGAGAGGGAATGCTGCTCACATCCGGAAGACGCCAAAACGGGTTTCGGGGATGGGCGTGTTCAGGCAGGCGGAAAGGGCAAGCGCCACGACCCGGCGCGTGTCGGACGGCGCGATGATGCCGTCGTCCCACAGCCGCGCGGTTGCGTAATAGGGATTGCCCTCCTCCTCATAGCGCGCGCGGATCGGCGCCTTGAACGCTTCCTCCTCTTCCGCGCTCCAGCTTTCGCCGCGTGCCTCCATGCCGTCGCGCTTGACGGTCGCAAGCACGCTTGCCGCCTGCTCCCCGCCCATGACCGAGATGCGCGAATTCGGCCAGGAGAACAGGAAGCGCGGCGAATAGGCGCGCCCGCTCATGCCGTAATTTCCCGCGCCATAGGAGCCGCCGATCAGCACGGTGATCTTGGGCACCGCCGCGCAGGCCACCGCGGTGACCATCTTGGCGCCGTCCCTGGCGATGCCGCCGGCCTCGTATTTTCGGCCGATCATGAATCCCGAAATGTTCTGCAGAAACAGCAGCGGCACGCGGCGCTGGCAGCACAGCTCGATGAAATGCGCCGCTTTCAGCGCGGATTCCGAAAACAGGATGCCATTGTTGGCGATGATGCCGACCGGCATGCCCTCGATATGCGCAAAGCCGGTGACGATCGTCGTGCCGTAGAGACGTTTGAACTCGTCGAGGACCGAGCCGTCGACGAGGCGCGCGATCACTTCGCGCACGTCGTATTGAACCGACAGCGATTGCGGCACGATGCCGTCGAGCTCCCAGAGATCGAAAAGCGGCGGTTTCGGTTCGCTGAGCGCAATGCCGGGCGCCTTGCGCAGATTGAGGCTGGAGACGATGCGGCGGGCGATGGCGAGCGCATGGGCATCGTCGGTTGCGTAATGATCGGCAACGCCGGAAATGCGCGCATGCACGTCCGCGCCGCCGAGATCCTCCGCGCTGACGACTTCGCCGGTGGCCGCTTTCACCAGCGGCGGGCCGCCGAGAAAAATCGTGCCCTGCCCTTTCACGATGATGGTTTCATCGGACATGGCGGGCACATAGGCGCCGCCCGCCGTGCAGGAACCCATCACCGACGCTATTTGCGGAATGCCCAGCGCCGACAGCGTCGCCTGGTTGTAGAAGATGCGCCCGAAATGCTCGCGGTCGGGAAAGATCTCCGCCTGGTTGGGGAGATTGGCGCCGCCGGAATCGACCAGATAGATGCAGGGCAGCCGGTTTTCGCGCGCGATCTCCTGTGCGCGCAGATGTTTCTTCACTGTGACCGGATAATAGGTGCCGCCCTTGATCGTCGCATCGTTGCAGACGATCACGCATTCGCGGCCCTCCACGCGGCCGATGCCGGTGATGATGCCCGCCGCGTGAATATCGCCATCGTACATGCCGAACGCCGCCAGGGGCGACAGCTCGAGAAAGGGGGCACCCGGATCGACGAGCCGTTCGACGCGCTCGCGCGGCAAGAGCTTGCCGCGCGCGGTGTGCCGCTTGCGCGAGCGCTCGTCGCCGCCCAGCGCCGCCGTCTCCATGCGCGATTTCAACTCGCCGACCAGCGTCTCCATCGCCGCGGCATTGTCCTTGAAGCCTGCCTCGCGCGGATTCACGGACGAGCCGAGAACACTCATGGGCGCTCGACCGCGACCGCGGTTGCCTCCCCGCCGCCGATGCAGAGAGCAGCCACGCCGCGCTTCAGCCCACGGCGCTCGAGCGCATTGAGCAGTGTGACGATGATGCGCGCGCCGGAAGCGCCGATGGGATGGCCAAGCGCGCAGGCGCCGCCGTTCACATTCACCTTTTCATGCGGCAGGTTCAGGTCGCGCATGGCGATCATCGCCACGCAGGCAAAGGCTTCGTTGATCTCGTAGAGATCGACCTCGTCTTTGCTCCAGCCGGCGCGGGCGAGTACCTTTTCGATCGCGCCAACCGGCGCCGTCGTGAACCAGCGCGGCTCGGCCGCATGGCTCGCCTGCGCCACGATGCGCGCGGCCGGTTTCAGCCCGTGTTTCGCCGCGAAATCTTCCCGTGCGAGCACGAGCGCCGCCGCGCCGTCGGAGATCGACGAGGAATTCGCCGCGGTCACCGTGCCGTCTTTCGAAAAGGCCGGCTTGAGAGTCGGGATCTTCGCGGGATCGGCGCGGCGCGGCTGCTCGTCCAGCGCCACCTCGCTCTCGCCGCCCTTGCCGGCGATTTTCACGCCCACGATTTCGGCTGCGAAAGACCCGTCGGTCTGGGCGCGTTTGGCGCGCAGGAGCGACTCCGTCGCAAACGCATCCTGGGCAGCACGCGTGAACTGATAATGCCGCGCCGCGTCCTCGGCATAGGCGCCCATCAGCCGGTGCTCATAGGTGTCCTCCAGACCGTCGAGGAACATGTGATCCTTGATCTCGCCATGCCCCAGACGGTAGCCGCCGCGCGCCCTGGGGAGCAGATAGGGCGCGTTGGTCATCGACTCCATTCCGCCCGCCACCAGGATGCCGGCGTGACCGGCCGCGAGCTGGTCGGCGGCGATCATCACCGCCTTCATGCCCGACCCGCACACCTTGCTGACGGTTGTGCAGGGCACGCTGTCGGGCAGCCCGGCAAAGCGCGAGGCCTGGCGCGCGGGGGCCTGGCCGACGCCGGCCGGCAGCACGCAGCCCATCAGCGTCTCTTCGATCTGCTCCGGCACCAGCTCCGCACGTGCCAGCGCGGCCGAAATCGCGGCGGCGCCAAGTTCCGGCGCCGTTTTCGACGCCAGCTCCCCCTGGAACGCCCCCATCGGCGTCCGCGCGCCGGACAGGACGACGGTTTCTCCGCCCCTCATGACAATTCTCCGTTCCTGGAATTTCCGACCCGGTCGTGACGTGTGCCGCGCGATAGCCGATCTGACGCGTTGAAGTCCGCGATGCCCTCTCGAACGGCCATCTCCTGCAACCTGGCTTCTTTCGCAGCACGGCGGGCGGCAGCCTCAAGGGCGTCGCGAATCGCGTCCAAAATCTGCCTATCCGTCAGATCGGTCATTTGCAGCCCTTTCGATTGCCGCCCAACGCGTGCCGTCAATCACTCTCAGTGCGGTGTCCACCGTTCTTTCGGCTATCAAAACACGCTCCTGATCGGAGTTGTCATATATGGCGACGATATTCGCCGCCGGCAAATACAGATTGAACATGTTCACGAGACCCGCCCAATACCTACGCACGACCACATGCGGAGGCACCCGGTGTCCTCCCTGCCGAATGCGCTTCGCAACACGTGCCAGCGCAGCGTCAGGTGACGGGAGCCAGAGATAAACAAGGCTTACCCGCCAGCCGTCCTTTTTGCAGCGCTCCAGAAATCCCAAATGCGCGCGCCCGGCACATGTGGTTTCGAATGCAAAGCTCTGCCCGGCGCCGGCAAGCCCGCGCATCCGTTCAATCATGAGACGCCCGGCTGCAACGGCAGCCCCTTCCGGATTGAAGGGGGACAGCCCGCGCGCGATATCGTCCGCATTGACAAACTCCCGGATCGCAAGTCGGTCGGGAACGAGTTCATGGGCGGCTGTGGTCTTGCCCGCACCGTTCGGCCCCGCCAGGACGACCACATCCTTCACAATCTCAATTCCCTATTCTGCCCAGGCATGAGGTGTTTTGCCGCCCTGTCACAATAGCGTAAAAAAGGTCATCTAGCTTCGCCCTGCCCTCAGCAAGAAAATCCGATGACAGACGCGACATTTAGGGTGCCCCACGCCCAAACGGGCAAGCCGCATCTCGGCGGCAAGACCGGCAAGGGGACCATCGCAGTCTTTGTACTGCTGCTGCTCGGCGGAATTTTCTATGCGGGCTATGGTTTTTTGACCGACATCCAGAGCGTTCACGAGCCGATGGCAGCCGGGGCTTTTGGTCTCCTCGGCCTCGCCCTGCTGATCGCGCTCGGGTTCGAGTTCGTCAACGGTTTCCACGATACCGCCAATGCCGTGGCGACCGTCATCTACACCCACAGCATGCCGCCCGTATTCGCCGTTGTCTGGTCCGGGTGTTTCAATTTCCTCGGCGTGCTGATCTCGACCGGCGCCGTCGCCTATAGCATCATCACGCTCCTGCCCGTCGATCTCATCCTTCAGGTCGGCAGCACGGCGGGTTATGCGATGATCTTCGCGCTGCTGATCGCGGCCATCGTCTGGAATCTCGGCACCTGGGCGCTCGGCATTCCCAACAGCTCGAGCCACGCCCTGATCGGGTCCGTCATGGGCGTGGGCCTCGCCAACCAGTTCATGGCGCCGGCCTCGCAGCACACGGCCGGAGTGGACTGGTCCCAGGCCGCGAGCGTCGGAGAAGCGCTGCTGTTCAGCCCGCTGATGGGATTTGTGCTGGCTGGTCTGCTCCTGCTGCTCATGAAGGCCCTTATCCGCACGCCGGCGCTTTACTCGGAGCCGAAAGGGAACACGCCGCCGCCCTGGTGGATCCGCGGCACGCTGATCTTCACCTGCACTGCCGTGTCTTTCGCGCATGGCGGCAATGACGGGCAGAAAGGCATGGGCCTGATCATGCTGATCCTGATCGGCGTGGCGCCGACGGCTTATGCCCTCAACCGCACCATGCCGGACGGCGCGATGCCGGCCTTCATGCAATCGGAGGCGGCCGCGGAACAGGTGTTTGCCGCGTATGCCCAGGGCGCGCCCGTGATGAGCCCCGACGAAGCGCGCACGCGCGTCGACACGGCGCTTCGCGCCCGCGACCTCAATCATCCCTTCGTGTACGAAGGTCTGTCGGTGCTGTCGCAGGATATTGCCAGCCAGGTGCGCAGTTACGGCTCGATCCGTCAGGTGCCGGCGAAGGCGACGCCGAACGTGCGCAACGACATGTATCTGACCGCGGATTCGATCCGGCTGCTGCCCGCATCCGGCGCGAAGTTCTCGGATGCCGAGAAAGCAACGCTCAAGACCTATCAAACAAATCTGCAATCCGGCACGCGCTTCATTCCCGACTGGGTCAAGGTGGTCGTTGCCATCGCACTCGGGCTCGGCACGATGGTGGGCTGGAAACGCATCGTGGTCACCGTCGGCCAGCGCATCGGCAAGACCCATCTCACCTATGCGCAAGGCGCGTCCGCCGAGTTTGTTGCGGCCGCGACCATCGGCGCGGCGGAGCTGTACGGCCTGCCCGTTTCCACCACCCATGTGCTGTCGAGCGGCGTCGCCGGCACCATGGCCGCCAACCGCTCCGGCCTTCAATGGAGCACCATCAGGAGCATCGCGTCCGCCTGGGTCCTCACCCTGCCCGCCGCGATGATCATTTCAGGCACGCTCTATTGGGCGCTGCGGCAGGTGATCTAGCCGCTCTCCTGCGATGTCATCCCCGCGAAAGCGGGGACCCAGCCGCCGCGCGTCGGCGCGGCGAAATAACTCTTTGCGCGCGCGGACGCGCGCTAACTGGGTCCCCGCTTTCGCGGGGATGACAAGTTGTAGCGCGGGGATGACAAGTTGTGGTGTGGTGATGACAAGTTGTGGCGCGGGGGTGACATGTTGTGAGTGGTGGATAAACACCTTGTTTGTCTGTGCTCAACCGGACTCTTCGAACAACTCGCGCCCGATCAGCCAGCGGCGGATTTCCGACGTGCCGGCGCCGATGTCGTAGAGCTTGGCGTCGCGCAGCAATCGCCCCGTCGGGAAATCATTGATATAACCATTGCCGCCGAGGCACTGGATCGCTTCGAGCGCCATCCACACGCCTTTCTCCGCCGCATGGAGAATGGCGCCGGCCGCGTCCTTGCGCGTGGTCTCGCCGCGGTCGCAGGCGCGCGCCACCGCATAGACATAGGCGCGCGCGGCGGAGAGCGTCACATACATGTCGGCGAGCTTGCCCTGCATCAGCTGAAACGCGCCGACCGGCTGGCCGAACTGCTTGCGGTCATGCAGATAGGGAATAACGACATCGAGACAGGCCTGCATGATGCCGAGCGAGCCCGCGGCGAGAACGGTGCGTTCGTAATCGAGCCCGCTCATCAGGATGCCGACGCCGCCGCCTTCGCGCCCGAGCACATTCTCGTCCGGCACTTCGCAATCCTCGAACACCAGTTCCGAGGTGTCGGAGCCGCGCATGCCGAGCTTGTCGAGCTTCTGCGCGGGATGAAATCCCTTGTATGATTTTTCGATCAGGAACGCGGTGATGCCGCGTGGGCCCGCACCCGGATCGGTCTTGCCATAGACCACCAGAACATCGGCTTCGGGTCCGTTGGTGATCCACATCTTCGTGCCGTTGAGCAAATAATGGCCGCCGCGTTTGTCCGCGCGCAGCCGCATCGACACCACGTCGGAACCCGAGCCGGTCTCGCTCATGGCGAGCGCGCCCACATGTTCGCCGGAAACAAGCTTCGGCAGGTAGCGGCGCTTCTGTTCCTCGCTGCCGTTGCGGCGGATCTGGTTGACGCAGAGATTGGAATGGGCGCCGTAGGACAGGCCGACCGACGCCGAGCCGCGGCTCACCTCCTCCATCGCCACGCAATGTTCGAGATAGCCCAGCCCCGAGCCGCCATACTCCTCCTCGACCGTGATGCCGAGCAGGCCCAGCTCGCCCAGCTGCGGCCAGAGGTGGCGGGGAAATTTGTTGGAGCGGTCGATCTCGTCGGCGATCGGGGCGATCCTGTCGTCGCTGAAGCTGCGGACGCTGTCGCGCAACAGGTCGGCCGTGTCGCCCAGGCCGTAATCGAGGGTGGGGTAGGAATTGCGGATCATGGGGAGGTTATGTTCGGGATTGGCGGACTTGCCAAGCCGAAGCTTGCGGGATGCGGTCCGCCTGCGCCCTCCGGGCTTCGGCGCGACAGCGTTCGCCGCTTTGCAGGAAGGCTGGCTTGCCGAGCCGTAGCCGCAAAGCGGCGAAGGCTGGTGCGGTCGAGAAGACTCGAACTTCCACGGGTTGCCCCACTAGCACCTCAAGCTAGCGCGTCTACCGTTCCGCCACGACCGCGAGACAGGGGGCGGGGTGTAGCAAATCGATTCGCCGGTGGGAAGCTTCCCGCGGCCCAGGTGGATAAGGCATGATCGAGACCATAAGTTACCTGGATGGGCACTAAAGCGCTTTCCGTTCGGATTGAACCGCCTGAGAGGACTCCCCCCTCCCCGGCCTTCGGCCGGACCTCCCCCACGTTGGGGGAGGAAAAATATGGGCGCGCCTTTGTCTTTCCTCCCCCATCGTGGGGGAGGTGCCGAGCCCCCCGGTCCGCGCCAGGCGCGGCCGGAGGACAGGCTGTGCGAGGCGGAGGGGGAAGTGGTGTTTCAACGTGAGCCGATCGCCCGAATGGCGAACTGAACCGGGACTCCTCGCCTATCCCGACGCCGTCGCCTTCATGGAGCAGCGTGTCGCGGAAATCGCCGACGGCACCGCGCCGGAACTCGTCTGGCTGATCGAACACCCGCCCATCTACACGGCGGGAACGAGCGCGCGCCCGGCCGACCTGCTCGAGCCGCGCTTTCCCGTGTTCCAGACGGGGCGCGGCGGACAATTCACCTATCATGGGCCGGCCCAGCGCGTGGCCTATGTGATGCTTGATCTCAGGCGGCGCAAAGCCGATATCCGCGCCTATGTCCGCGACCTGGAGGACTGGCTGATCCGCACCCTCGCCCGCTTCGGCGTCACGGGTGAGCGGCGCGAGGGCCGCGTCGGCATCTGGGTGGTCCGCGCGGACGGAAGCGAGGACAAGATCGCCGCCATCGGCGTGCGCATCCGCCGCTGGGTGACGTTCCACGGCGTCGCGCTGAACGTCGCCCCCGATCTCGGCCATTTCACTGGCATCGTCCCCTGCGGCATAAGCGGCCACGGCGTGACCAGCCTCGCCGGGCTGGGCGTCGATGTTTCGATGGCGGATGTGGATGCGGCGTTGCGGACGGAATTCGGGAGCGTGTTTGGAAATCGCAGCTGAAGCCTGCCCCCGCGCCATGCGTGCTTCGACAAGCTCAGCATGAGGAAAATTTTATTTGCACAAGCGCTTCTTGTTTGCACGGCCGCTGACGGCAGTAAGACTCCCCTCATGCTGAGCCTGCCCGCCTGCGCTGAAGCTTCGGCGGGTCAATTGAACCGTTTTGTCCGCCGAAGCCTTGGGGAAGGCGGATCGAAGGACGCACGATGGTGATCCGAGACTTGCCAACTCAGCGGGATCGCCCTTCGGTGAACCCCGCGGCGGGCGGGTCGAGCTGGCCGCGCCTCAATCGCCCAGAGCCAATGTCAGCGCCTGATCTTCGATGAGTTGCCCCCCAAGTCGACCGAGCCGCGCAATCTCGCCGTCCGGCAGCGCCTCGCGCAGCAGGGTGCCCAAGCGCTCGATAGCCTGGTGTCTGACCGGCTCGCGCGGGCAGCCGGATACGCGATGTAGCGCATCCGAATAGCCGGCGATGAGCGCCGCGTCCCGGCTACGCCCGGCGAGTCCGGCGCGCAATGCGAGATGATCGAACAGCCAGAACAATATGCCATGATCGCGAAGCAATGGAGCGGCTTCCCGGGCTACGGCCAGTGCCTCGTCCAAGTCCTCGCGTGCTGTGAGTGCAGCGGTGAGAACGCTCAACACAAAGCCGAGCATGTCCGAATTGGGCGTGTCGCGCAGCCGCATTGCGAGGCTGTGTCCCCTGGAGATAGCACCATCGACATCGCCCATCTCCAAGGCGGCTTCGACCAGATCGGCGGACATCGCAAAGCCCGCTCGGTCGGCGCCCGCCAGCTCGCACAACCGCATCGCCGTTTCTCCGGCGGAACGCACGGCATCGTAGCGGCCACGGCGGACTTCGATACACACTTGAACGGAATAGGCTTCCGCCAGCGTTCGTGGTCGCTGCGCGTGCTGAAGCAATGTCAGCGCTTCCGCGACGGCCCGTTCCGCCTCGTCGATCCGGCCAAGCATGAGCAACACAAATCCCAAATCGGCAAGCGCGCTGCCGCGTTGCGGGGCGTTGCCAAGCGCGCGATAGAGCATAACCGCGGATGTGAGTTCCTCATGCGCCGTGTTGACCGCCATGGTATTCAAACATAATTTCCCCAGTCCATACCGCAGGCGCGCTTCCAGCGTAGGTGGCGTCTCGGGACTCAGGCGGGCGGCAACTGCGCGCAGCCTTCGGTAT
>DATAWY010000057.1:0-14697 GCA_036266955.1 Rhizomicrobium sp. | reverse complement strand
CCTGGCTCAATCGCTGCCGCCGATTGGCAAAGGACTGGGAAAACCTCAACCGCAATGCGCTCGCCTTCCTCAAACTCGCCTCCATCCGCCTCATGCTGCGAAAGCTATGCAATTCCTCGTAAAGTCTCCGGACGGACTCTTACCGGCATTTGCTTTTGCGCTGACTGCGGCGGGGCCATGACGCTCAGGACCGGTAAGGGGGCGCTATCGCTACTACACCTGCTCGATAAAGGCCCGGCAGGGCGAGACCGGGTGCAAGGGCCGATCGATCCCGATGGAAAAACTCGACGGCCTTGTTGCCGGCCATATCGTGGAATCGCCGTGATCACCTTCGCGCACCGGCCCGCCGGGTCGAGGACGCAGACGGCGAGGTCCGCATCACGGGATCGAAAGGCGATCTGCTCAGAATCCTTGCCGCCGGCTTGGGCGTAAAGCCGGCCACGCCCGGAGTTCGCAGTTCTGTTCTGAGTTGGCGGATGGGGTGGGATTCGAACCCACGAGACCCTTGCGGGCCTGCCGGTTTTCAAGACCGGTGCCTTCAACCGCTCGGCCACCCATCCGGTCAATGAAATCAAGTACTTGAGCGTGGCTCCTGTTTCAAGAGAACAGGTCTTGTCACCCGTCTGCCACCAGCGACATTTGCCGGCGAACCCGTTTCGTTCACGTCTGTTCCCGTGCCACGCCGGCGACGGCTTCGAAAATGTCCGCCGTGTCTTCGCACTTACGGCTAAACAGGTGCCGTAAACGACCCGGTGTGCCGCCTGCTCGCGCAGCTATCTATGTTGCACTGCGACCGGAGCGGAAATGCGGACAAGAAGGGCTCGGGAGGAGCCATCGAGCCGCGCCGCGCCGTGGTACAAGAGCGGCTGAATGGCCAATCCCGCAAGGTTCCAGATACGAGCCCGGGCAGTGGCCGACCTTGGACGCATAGGCACTGTCTACGGCACCCGCCGTACGGCGGCGAAGACGACAGGGGCCGCTCCTACCGCATCACCAATAGGCTCTGCGCCGGAAATGGGTACCCGAGATATCTCTGGGGTCCGGGCTCAATTAACCAATCATTTACCGTTCTGCGGCTGATTGCATCCCATGCGGGGTACGGCTCAGAAGCTGGTCGTGGTCTGCGCCTTCGGCGCGCTGGCGGCGGCGTGCTCGACCGCACCGGAAATGTCCGCCCCATCCTCGGGCGGCTACAAGGTCGGTCAGCCCTATGAGGAAGGGGGCGTCTGGTATACGCCGCATGAGCAGCCGGATTACGACGAGACCGGCATCGCCTCCTGGTATGGCGGCGAATTTCATGGCAGGCGCACGGCCAACGGCGAGATATTCGACGCGGACGGGCTGACCGCCGCGCATCCCACCCTCCCCATGCCGGTCAATGTGCGCGTGACCAATCTCGAGAACGGCCGCTCGCTGGTCCTCAGGGTCAACGACCGCGGGCCTTTCGCGCGAGGGCGCATCATCGACGTTTCGGCGCACGCAGCGCAGCTTCTCGGCTTCTACGGCAAGGGCACGGCGAAGGTGCGCGTGACCTATCTTGCGCGCGCGGACGGCAGCGGTGGCCCGCCGGCCGGAACGCCTGCAACGGTTGCCGCGACCGCCGTGGCGGCGCAGGCGCCAACTTCCCAGGCCGCGGCACCCATACCGCGCGTTCAGGTCGCCGCGCTCGATCCCGTCGCCATCGCGCCGGCAGCTGCGTCGGAGGAAGCGGCACCCGTCGTCCCCGAAGCTTCGCCGCCGCCCGCGCCCCTCTTGCGACCGGCAGAACCCGCTCCCGCCCCTGTCACGGCGGATTCGTCGCCGCCGCATCTCTACGTTCAGGCGGGCGCCTTCGCCGCGCGCGAGAACGCCGAGCGGCTCAAGGCCGAGCTCTCCGACGCCTGGAACCTGACCATTTCTTCAATCGACAGGAACGGCCGGATTCTTTATAGGGTGCGCCTCGGTCCGTTCGACGATATCGGCGCCGCCAATGCGGCGGTGGCCAGGCTTGCCGGGCTTGGCAGCAGCGACGCCAGGATCGTCGTCGATCAATAGACTGCAGCATGAAGGAGTCCCCCGTCGATGCGCCTGCTGCGCTTTCTTTCGCCTGTTCTTGTCGCGATCGGACTAACGGCGCTTTGCGTTCAGACCGCCTCCGCGGCGATGGAAACGGCGGCCGAGCACGCGATCCTGATGGATGGCGAATCGGGCCAGGTGTTGTGGGCGAAAGACGCCGAAACGCCATCGCCGCCGGCCTCGATGAGCAAGCTGATGACGCTGGAGCTGCTATTCCAGCGGCTCAAGGACGGACGCGTAAAACTGACCGACACGTTTCCGGTCTCCGAGCGCGCCTGGAGCACGCAAGGCTCGAAGGGGTTCGCGATGATAGGTTCGCGCATCCCCGTGGAGACGTTGATCCGCGGCATCATCATCGCGTCGGCCAACGACATGTGCGTGGTGGTGGCCGAATCGCTCGGCGGATCTGTCGAGGCCTTTGCCGACATGATGAATGCGCGGGCAAAGCAGCTCGGGCTGACGCAATCGCATTTCGTCAATCCCGACGGGCTGCCCGATCCTCCGGGCCAGATGATGTCGGTGCACGACCTCGCGACGCTCGCGCGGCACCTGATCTACGCCTATCCGCAATATTATCATTACTTCGCGGAGCGCAGCTTCACGATGGATGTCGGCAACGGGCGGCACATCACCCAGCAGAACCGCGATTCGGTGCTCGACAAATTCCCCGGCACCGACGGGCTGAAGACGGGTCACACCGACGCCGCAGGCTACGGCATCACCGTATCGGCGGTGCAGAACGGTCACCGGCTCATCCTGGTGCTCAACGGGCTGCGCTATCCGCAGCTCGACAAGATGTCGCCCGCCGCGCAGGACTGGCATGGCGTGCAGCTCCGCGGCGACGAAGCGGCGCGGCTGCTCGGCATCGCCTTCCGCGAATTCCGGCAATACAGGCTCTACAAGCCCGGCGATGTGGTGGGGCAGGCGCAGGTGTGGCAGGGCGCCAGCGATACCGTGCCGCTCGCGGTCGCCAAACCACTCGACGTCACCATGCAAGTGGATTCGCGGCCTGGCATGAAGGTCACCCTGGCCTATGACGGCCCGGTGCAGGCGCCGATCGCCAAGGGCCAGAAGATCGGCGTGCTGAAGATCACGGCGCCGGATTATCCAGGACAGAATGTGCCGGTTTATGCCGCGGAACCGGTTTTGCGCGCGAGCATCTTCGCGCGCATGTATCTCGGCCTGCGCACGCTCGTGTTCGGGCCGCCCGGCGCGTGATGGCACCGGCGCGCTTCATCACGCTGGAAGGCGGAGAGGGCGCCGGTAAATCCACGCAGGCCAAGCGGCTGGCGACTGCGCTCGAAGCGTGCGGACTTTCCGTGTGCCTGACGCGCGAACCCGGCGGCTCATCCGGCGCGGAGCAGATCCGCGCGTTGCTGGTCGAGGGCGCGCCCGGCCGATGGGATGCGCTCACCGAAACCCTGCTCATGTTCGCCGCGCGCACGGACCATCTCGCGCAGACGATCCGTCCGGCTCTTGCCGCGGGGCGCTGGGTAGTCTGCGACCGCTTCACCGACTCGACCTACGCCTATCAGGGCGCAGGCCGCGGGCTGGACGACAAGAAGATCGCCGCAATCGAATCTGCCGTGGTTCAATCGTTCAAGCCGGATCTCACTTTCATCCTCGATGTGCCTGTCACGACAGGTCTTTCCCGCGCCGGCGCGCGCGGCGATCACGAGGTCCGCTTCGAACATTTCGACGAAGCGTTCCACATCCGTCTGCGCGAGTTCTTCCATGTTCTCGCCGCGCGCGAACCGGCCCGCTGCATATTGATCGACACCACCGCGCCTCCCGACGATGTGGCCGCGCAAATCTGGCAGGCCGTGTCGACTCGGTTCGCTGTTTGAACTTCTCCCTCTCCCCCGCTTTCGGGGGAGAGGGAGATTGAGCGTTCAAACATCTGCCGCACGGCACCTCATGCCCTGCTAGACTTCCCTCTGCCCCTTCGGGGGACCTCCCCCGCAAACGCGGGAGGAAAACCATTTGGCGAGCCAACACGATGCCCAAACGCACGCGTGAAGAAGAGCCATTCGAGAGCGATCGCGTGGCGGGGCAGGCGCATCCGCGGGAGACGCTGACGCTCATCGGTCAGGACGAGGCGGTGGCACGGGCACGGCGCGCCATCTCGGGCGGGCGGCCGCCGCAGGCGTGGCTGATCGGCGGCCCGCCGGGGATCGGCAAGGCAACGTTCGGCTATCGTATTGCGCGCTATCTGTTGAGCTTCGGCGCGAGCGACCGCGGGCCGGTCGATCTGGGCGTGTCGGCCAACGATCCCGTCGTGGCGCTCGTCAGGGCCGGCGCGCATCCGGGATTGCTGGTGCTGAAGCGCGGACTTCATCCGGAATCGGGAAAGCCGATGACGGTGCTGCGCGTCGACGAAATCCGCAGGCTCGGAAATTTCTTCGGCCTGACTTCCGGCGCGGGCGGCTGGCGCATTGCCATCATCGACACGGCCGACGACATGAACGATGCCGCAGCGAACGCGCTGCTCAAGATTCTCGAGGAACCGCCGTCGCGCTCGCTGCTCATCCTCCTCGCGCACGCGCCGGCGAAGCTCGCTCCCACCATCCGTTCGCGCTGTCAGTTGCTGCGCCTGCGCCCCTTGAGCGACGCCGCGCTCACCGCGGAACTGGAACAGCGCCTGCCGAAACTCCCCGCCGAAGACCGTGCGCGGCTGGTGGCGCTGTCGGGCGGCTCGCTGGGCGCGGCGCTGCGGCTTGCGGGCGAAGACGGGCTGAAGCTTGCCGCGGATGCCGAGCGCCTCATCGATCGGGTCGCCGCGCCCGATTTCGCCGCGACGCTCTCGCTCGCCGAACGAGTCGCGAAGCTCGACCGCGGGCTGGAAGGTTTCGGCTCCCACCTCTCCCAGATTCTCGCCGCGCGAATACTGGCGCGTGCGCGCAACGATGCGCCGGGCCTCGAACGCTGGGTCGAATTGCGCAACCGCGTGCAGGCAAGCTTCGCCCGTTCCGCCGCATTGCATCTGGAGCCGCGCCAGACGATCCTGTCATCGGCGCGCGCGCTGGAACTTGCGGCCCGGCGCGGCGCCTTGTGAGAGACCCGCGTTTCGTTCCCATGCTCGTCGACAGCCATTGCCACCTCGATTTTCCGGATTTTGCGGCCGAGTTGCCGGAGGTCGTCGCCCGCGCCAAATCCGCCGGCGTGGGCGTCTGTGTTTCGATCGGCACGAAGCTTTCGCACTTTGCGGAGGTTGTAGCCGTCGCGGCGCGTTTTCCGCATGTTTACTGCACGGTCGGCAGCCATCCGCATGAGGCCGCGCAGGAACCGCTCGCAGACGCCGGGCCGTTGCTGGAACTGGCGCGGCAGCCCAAAGTCGTCGGCATCGGCGAATCCGGCCTCGACTATTACTACGAGCACAGCCCGCGCGCGCAGCAGCAGGCGAATTTCCGCGCGCATATCGCCGCGGCGCGCGCGCTCGGCGTGCCGCTCGTCGTGCACACGCGCGACGCGGAGGACGACACGATCGAAATCCTGCGCGAGGAAATGGGGCAGGGCGCCTTCACCGGACTGATCCATTGCTTCACGGGGACGCAGCGCCTGGCAGATGCCGCGCTCGCTCTGGGGATGTACATTTCGGCGTCGGGCATCGCGACCTTCAAGAACTCCGGGGCGCTGCGCGATGTCTTCCGGCGCGTGCCGCTCGACCGCCTGCTGGTCGAAACCGACGCACCCTATCTTGCGCCGATGCCCTTTCGCGGCAAGCGCAACGAGCCGGCGTTCGTCGTGCACACCGCTGCCCTGCTCGCCGGATTGAAAGCTGTCCCAAGCGGGGAATTCGCCCGCGCCACCACCGACAATTTCTTCCGCCTCTTCACCCGCGCCTCGCGGCCTGCAGATGTCGAATAGCAGCGCATTGTCGTCCTCCGTGCTGAGGTTTCCTCCCCCAGCGTGGGGGAGCCGAGCGCAGCGAGGCCGAGGGGGACGTCGCACCGGGATACTCCCCCCTCCGGCGCTTCGCGCCACCTCCCCCACGTTGGGGGAGGAAAGTTACGGTCTCGCATCATGACCGACCGTCTCATCGTGACCATCCTCGGCTGCGGGTCCTCGGCCGGGGTGCCGCGGCTGGGGGGTACGGACGGGAAGGGCGACTGGGGCGCGTGCGACCCTGCCAACCCGAAGAATCGGCGCTGGCGCTGCAGCGTCCTCGTTCAGCGCAAGACCCTTTACGGCACGACATCGCTGCTGGTGGACACTTCGCCCGATCTGCGCGAGCAGCTCCTGGCCGCGGGCGCGGCAAGGCTCGACGGTGTGATCATTACCCATGACCATGCCGACCAGCTGCACGGCATCGACGATCTGCGGCCCGTGTTTCATGTGATGAAGCGCAGGTTAGACATATATACGGACGCCACCACGCTCGACGGCATTCTGCGGCGCTTCCGCTACTGCTTCGATACGCCGCCGGGCAGCGTCTATCCGCCGATCCTGAACGCGCATGTGATCGCCGAGCCTTTTGCGGGGTTTGTGATTTCAGGCGCGGGTGGCGACATTCCCGTGCTGGCGTTCCCCCAGGGACATGGCGGTATCCGCTCGCTCGGCCTGCGCTTCGGCCCGATCGCTTATTCGAGCGATGTCAACGGCTTGTCGGAGGAAGCTTTCGCAGCACTCGAAGGCGTCGGATGCTGGATCGTGGACGCGCTGCGCTACACGCCCCATCCCACCCACGCCAATGTCGCCACCGCGCTCGAATGGATCGCGCGCGTCAAGCCCCGCCACGCCATCCTGACGAATCTCCATATCGATCTCGACTACGAGCGGCTGAAGCGCGAACTGCCCGAGGGTGTCGAGCCCGCCTATGACGGCATGGCGATCGGCGCGGGACTCTAACGGTATTTCATTCCGATTGCCGGAAAATACTTTTCCGCTAATCGACCTCGGTCGGTCTGCGCGGCCAGGTGAACCAGACATAGGCGGCCACGAGGGGCAGGGCGCACAGCCACTGCTTCCACATGTCTGGAGCGCCGGGCGCCAGGAAAACCGCGAGCGTTGGGGAGACCAGCAGGGAAAAAACCGCCGGCCAGCCCGTAAGAAGGGCGCGCAAAACCGTCATGACAGTGCGGAACCGTCGCCTCTGCCCGTTCTCCCGCCAGTATCCGGCACGACCCGTTTCCGTTTTCCTAAAGCCTCGGCGCGAAGCACGCGGAAGGCCGGCCGGTAATCGTCGATCCTCCCATTGGGAGGCGAAGCTACCTGTCGCCTGTCTCCGCCGGCGGGAAATGCCATTGATTTCCCATAATATAGATTATACGCAATCTGGATTGCGCATTGGCTAGCGCTTCGCGCGCAAACATTCCTGGTCGGCCTTCCCTGTGGCCGTGGTGCTCTTTGTGGTTCAATTCCCGTGTCCCGCCCGGTCATGTGTCCGGGTGGAACCTGCCCATCCGGCCGATGGCGCGCGCGCTCGGCAGATCGCAATCTCATTCCCATCTGAGGAACGGGAGAAGATGATGACGCAAGCTCCATTGAAGGAATTTTCGGACGCGCTCGGCGCACGGGCGAAGGCCGCGCGCGAATTCACCGCGGAGATCCACGCGCCGGGGTCGCGTTATCGCAGCGGCACGCTCTGGCGTGCGGACATCGTGGTGACCTCGGAGCAGTCGCTGCCCGAGGCGGAATCCTATGAAGTCGGGATCGCGGGAGGCGCGCCGGTGCGCGCGACGCTCGCGGGCCGCGATCCGGGCACCAATGTGGCGGTGCTGCGTCTCGATGCGCCGGCACAGGGCCACCTGCCCGCCGCGGGCGACGCCGAGCCCGGCGGGCTCGCGCTCGCGGTCGGCGCCGACGGTTATGGCGGTGTGGCCGTGCGGCTCGGCATCGTGAGCGCCGTCGCGCCGGAATGGCGCAGCCGCGGCGGCGGCAAGGTCGATCGCCGCATTGTGCTGGATACGACGCTCTCGCATCACGAGGATGGGGGCCCGGTGCTCGATGCGCAGGGCCGCCTGCTCGGCATCTCGACGCTCGGCCACCGCGAGTCCGTTCTCGCCATTCCGCCGCCCACCGTCGAACGCAGCGTCGGGATTCTCCTGGCGCATGGCCGCGTCGATCGCGGCTGGCTGGGTGTGGCGCTGCAGCCCGTCGCGATTCCCGATGTGTGGCGCGACCCGGCAGGAGGCGAGAGCGGGCTCATGGTAATGTCCACCGTCGCCGGCGGTCCTGCCGCAGCCGCGGGCGTGCTTGTGGGCGACATCCTGCTCAGGATCGATGGCGCTCGCGCAACCCATGTACGCGGTCTGGCGGAGAGTCTTGGATCGGATAGCATCGCCCGGCAGGTCGAGCTGGGTGTCCTGCGCGGAGGCACGGTGGTTTCCCTCCGCGCGACGATCGCAGCAGCGCCGGACAGTGGCGGTCATGACCCGGACTTGGCCGCTTGCGGCCATCGCCCTGACGACAGTCGCGGGCATGGACGCGGCCATCACCGGCATGGCTGAGACAGCGCGCATGCCCGGGCTTGCGGTGTTGCGCGTGGCCATACGCGCGGCCCAGCCCGCGCGCGAACGCGTGCTCGCGGATGTCGTCCGGGGGCTGGGGCATGCGATCACGGATCGTTCGAACGCGGATGTCGCGCTCACCGACGGCCTTGCGGATGCGGTCGACGGCATCGCGACGGTGATAATCGGCGGCATGGATTCGAACGCGGCAGGCTTGCTGCCGATGGATGCGTCCGCGGCGCAGATCGATGCCGCGTTACGCGCCGCTGCGGCCGGGCTCGCCGTGCGCGTGCGCGCCAACGGTCCGCGACGGTTCTCGGCAGTCGAAGAGAATGAGGCACCCTCCCCGCTCTCGCCGCGCGAATTGGAAATTTTGCTCGCGCTGAGCGATGGCCTGAGCAACAAGGCGATCGCGCGCCATCTCGACATCTCGCAGCACACGGTGAAATTCCACACCGAGTCGATCTTCCGCAAACTCGGCGCGACCAACCGCGCCGAAGCCGTCGCCAAGGGCCTCCGCCGCGGCCTGGTGCATTTGTAACCAACGCGCGATCCGCTTTTCATTGTCATTCCAGCTGTAATTTTTGTCATTCCGCGAAAGCGGGAACCCGGTGCGCTCGCGTCTGCGAGCGCAAAGAGACACTTGTCCGCCATGGATCGCGATCAGGGGTCATTCCCCGCGCGGACGCGCGCTACTGGCTTCCCGCTTTCGCGGGAATGACAATGTTTTTTTGGACGCTGCAAAAATTCCGCTTGACCCGGCCCCTGGGGCAGTCCTCACAGGTCTCGGGGTTGATCGGGAGTTGGTCCATGTCCCCCGCGGAAGAAGGACACCTCAGTCCGGCGGAAGTGGCGCGCCGCATGGGCGTGAGCGCGAAGGCGCTCAGGCTTTATGAGGCACGCGGGCTGCTCAAGCCACTGCGTTCGCAGGCGGGCTGGCGCACCTATGGCAAGGGAGAAATCGCCCGGCTGCACCACATCCTCGCGCTGAAGCGCCTTGGCCTGCCCCTCGCCCGGATAGAAGAACTTCTGTCACGGCGCGGCGTGTCGCTGGAGCGCGTGCTTGCGGTGCAGGAGGATGCATTGTCGCGCGAGCAGACCCGCGTGAGCCGTGCGCTCGCTGTGGTGCGCTCGGCGCGCGGGAAGCTTGCGGCGGGACAGACGCTCTCCATCGACGATCTCATCCAACTGACCAAGGAGACGACGATGACGACCCAACAGCAAAGAGACGAGATGAAGGCGATTTTCGATCCCATCATCGACAAGCATTATACGGACGAAGAAAGAGCCGAACTGCGCACCCGCTCCTACGACCAGGCGGAAGTTTCCGGCACATGGGACGGCCTCATGGCCGAAGCGCGGACTTTGATGGTCAAGGGCGATCCCGGTTCGCCGGAAGCAAAGGACCTCGCCCGCCGCTGGAAAGCGCAGGTAAATCAGTTTACCGGCGGCAATCCGGAAATCGCGGCGAAGGCGAAAGCGGTCTGGAAGGAAGCGATGGCCGATCCGAAAACGGCGCCAAAGCTGCCGCTCAATCCTGAAATCTTCGCGTTCATCGAAAAGGCGTGGAAAGCCGCCGGGGAGGCCGACACCGCAGCGCCGTGATTCAAATTGGACGCGGAGCCGCGGAGCGCAAAGAGTTGAACCAGAGAAAACCAAGAGCACAAAGAAGGATTGCGCGCGCGGCGCGTCTTATTTCTTCGTGTCCTTCGTGTCCTTTGTGGTAAATTCCCTTTGGGTCTCCGCGCCTGCGCGTGATCATCTTGCGCGCCAACGCGTTTGGCTTTCTCAATGAACGCATGACGGACGACGAAAAACAGCCGATCGCCGAGCTGCTCGCGATCATGCGGCAGCTGCGTGATCCTGAGCGCGGCTGCCCGTGGGACCGCGAACAGAATTTCCGCACCATCGCGCCTTACACGATCGAGGAAGCCTATGAAGTCGCCGGCGCAATCGAAGAAGAGGACTGGCCGGCGCTGAAGGAGGAACTGGGGGACCTCCTGTTTCAGGTCGTTTTCCATGCGCAAATGGCTGACGAGCAGGGATTATTCGATTTTGCCGATATCGCAAAAGCCATCGCGGAGAAGATGCTGCGGCGGCACCCGCATGTGTTTGCGGATGCTGCCGGCATCGAGACCGCGTCGGCCCAGACAATCGCTTGGGAAGACCACAAATCCCGCGAGCGGACGGCAAAGCAGCGAGGCCTGCTCGACGATGTGCCGACTGCCCTGCCCGCGCTGCTGCGTGCGCTGAAACTTCAACAGCGCGCCGCACGAGTCGGGTTCGACTGGGATTCCGCGCCGAAGGTTGTCGAGAAGATTGCCGAAGAAGCCGGCGAGATTGCACAGGCCCGCGACAGCGGCGCGCCGCGGGAAAAGCTGGAGGACGAGATCGGCGACCTGCTTTTCGCCGTGGCAAATCTGGCGCGGCATCTGGGGGTCGATCCCGAAACGGCGCTGCGGTCCACAAATGCAAAATTCGTCAGGCGCTTCAGGGAGATCGAATCTGCTCTTGCAAGGCAGGATCGCTCGCTGACCGAAGCCTCGCTTGCCGAAATGGAAGCGCTCTGGCAGGCCGCGAAAGCGAAGGAGTGATACGGCAGCTATCCTTTGCGGCGTCCGCTGGCTCAAACTGCAGGCGGAGTCGGTAGCCGCCACGATCAGATCTTGATTTCACCATGGTCGGCTCAAGGCCGGCCATGGTGAAATAAGGGGTGGTCTTGACGTGGTGGAGATGAAGGTTCGGTCGCAATATTGCAAATAACGGCAATGGCTTACGGCGTATCATTTGCGCCCTGCATGAGCGCCATCCGTTCGCCGTAGCGCTTCTCGAAACGGCCGACATCGGCGGGCTCGATGGAGAGCGTGAGATGGACTCCGCCGTTGCGGTCCTTGCGGGAGCGCACGCGGCCATGTTCGTAAGCCCAGGCGATGGCGGCGCCGTCGCTGGGTGGCAGTTTCAGCTCGACGGAGAGCGACTGGCGGTCGAGCAGCCGGTCGAGCCGCGCAAGGAAATCGGGGGTGCCCTCGCCGGTCAGGGCGGAGACGGCGATGGGCGACTGATCGCCGCCGTTGCGCTCGCGCAGCGCGGACCGCTCGGGGGTGGCGAGCAGATCGATCTTGTTGAGAAGCTCGACCATGCGCCGCTCGCCATCCTTGTCGATCCCGAGTTCCGCCAGCACCTCCAGAACGTCGGCCTTCTGGGCCTCGCTTTCGTCATGCGCCACATCGCGTACGTGAACGATGACGTCGGCTTCGAGCACTTCCTCCAGCGTGGCGCGGAACGCGGCGATCAGCTCCACGGGAAGATCCGCAATGAATCCCACCGTGTCGGAGAGCACGACAGGACGCCCGCCCGGCAGGCGGATACCGCGCATGGTGGGATCGAGCGTGGCGAACAGCATGTCCCGGGCCTCGACCGCGGATTTCGTCAGCGTGTTGAAGAGCGTGGACTTGCCGGCGTTGGTGTAGCCGACGAGCGCCACGACAGGGTAAGGCACCCGCTTGCGCGCGCGGCGATGCAGGCCGCGGGTGCGGCGGACGTCCTCGAGTTCGCCGCGGATTTTGGCGATCCGCTCGCCGATCAGCCTGCGGTCGGTTTCGATCTGCGTTTCGCCCGGGCCGCCCAGGAAGCCGAAACCGCCGCGCTGACGCTCGAGATGGGTCCAGCTGCGCACCAGCCGGCTTCGTTGCCAGGTCAGATGCGCCAGCTCGACCTGCAGGCGCCCTTCCCGCGTCCGCGCACGCTCGCCGAAAATCTCGAGGATGAGCGCGGTGCGATCGAGCACCTTGGCATTCCAGGCTTTTTCGAGATTGCGCTGCTGCACGGGACTGAGCGCGGCATTGACCACGATGACTTCCGGCTCGAGCGCGCGCGCTTCGGCCGCGACCTCGTCGACCTTTCCCATCCCGATCAGCGTCGCCGGCCGCGGCGCCGAAAGCGGTACGATCCGGCGGGACAGGACTTCGAGCCCTATCGCACCCGCCAGGCCCACAGCCTCGGCGAGGCGCGCCTCCGCATCACGGATCGCGCGCGCGCCATCGCGCCGCTTGGGTTCGACATGGAGTACGACCGCGGCCACGCCATGCCCGGCGCCGTCGGCCGCGGTTTTTCGGCGGGACGGGCTCAGGCCGTTTCCAGCACGGCCGGTTCCACGTCCTGGAGCTGGATCGGTCCGAGCGGCATCACCGTAGAGATCGCGTGTTTGTAGACCAGCTGCACATTACCGTCGCGGCGCAGGAGGACACAGAAATTGTCGAACCAGGTGATGTTACCCTGCAGTTTCACGCCATTGACCAGAAAGATCGTCACCGACGCTTTGCTCTTGCGGACCGCGTTAAGAAACGTGTCCTGCAGATTCTGTTGTTTTTCCGTCATTGTGCAGACTGGTTTCTTTCTAGTTTTGGGCCCCTCGCCTGGGGCGAGCATAGTTGCAGTCGACAGATTCGCGAAGACCTAATGTTGACCTTTGTGCGCTGCGGCCTTCAGGCTGGCCGCGTGCCGATAAAGTTCCTGCAGGCGGCGGGCGACCGGCCCCGGCTTGCCGGCGCCCACAGGCTTGCCGTCGATCTCCACCACGGGCAATGCACCGAGAGTTGCGGCGGTGATGAAGGCCTCCCGCGCCTGCTGCGCTTCGGAAAGCGAGAAGCGGCGCTCGACAAGCTGGATCTGGGCATTTGCCGCCACTTCGGCAAGCACGCGCCGTGTGACACCGGGAAGGACGGCATTGTCGAGATCGCGGGTCACCAGATGGCCGTCGCGATCGACGATCCAGGCGGTAGTCGAAGACCCCTCCGTCACATGGCCCTCGCCATCGATCAGCCAGGCTTCCCAGGCGCCGCGGTCGCG
The DNA here is from genome assembly GCA_036266955.1 of Rhizomicrobium sp. Lineage (GTDB taxonomy): Bacteria > Pseudomonadota > Alphaproteobacteria > Micropepsales > Micropepsaceae > Rhizomicrobium. The sequence continues at coordinate 1,345 of DATAWY010000057.1, read as the reverse complement.
CGCCGCGGTCTTGGCGAGAATGTTGGGCAGAAGCGCGGTCGATTTGATGTCGCAGCGCGCCCAGCGTTCGTCGGGCCGCGATATCACGCGGATTCCGCCTTCCCGGCGCTTCTCGAAGGCCCGGGAATCGGTCGCCCGCGCGGTCAAGATGAGCGTCGGTCGCGGGGGTCGCGCGGGAATCGCGTGATCGCGCCTGACCGCGCCCCGCGTTACCTGCAGATAGATCAGCCCGTCATCCATATGATTCCGGCGCGCGATCTCGCGCAGCACAAGTTTCAGCGGCGCGCGCGGCATGGGCATGGAAAGCGCGATCTCGCCGACCGAACGCTCGAGCCGGTCGAGATGCTCCTCCTCGTCAAAGATGCAGGCGCCAAAGACACCGAAGACTTCGTAGATGGAATCGGCAAATTGCAGCCCCCGATCCTCGATATGAACCGAGGCGAGGTCGTGGCGAAGGTACCGGCCGTTCACATAGGCAATCCGCCCGGCAGGCGCGCAGCGCTCATGCATTGACGGTCTGCTCCCGGGGGCCGACTCCCAGCGATTTCAATTTTCGGTGCAGCGCCGAGCGCTCCATGCCGATGAAGGCGGCGGTGCGCGAGATGTTGCCGCCGAAGCGCATGATCTGGGCCTCGAGATACTCGCGCTCGAAGAGCTCGCGCGCCTCGCGCAGCGGCAGGGCGATGATCCGCTCGGCCCCGAGGCCCCCGGTGGGTGACTGCGCGGCGCCGTCGCTGGGCAGCATCTCGGCGGTGATCACCTGGCTGTAGTCGCCCGGCGCCAGGATCAGGATCCGTTCGATCACGTTGCGCAGCTGGCGCACGTTGCCAGGCCAGGACTGGACCTGCAGCGTGGCGATGGCGTCGTCGGCGAACCGCCGGCGCGCCAGCCCTTGGGCGGCGGCGATGCGCTCGGCGCAGTCGCGGATCAGCTCGGGGATGTCCTCGCGCCGCTCCTCCAGGCCCGGTACGCGCAGCGGCACCACGTTCAGGCGGTGGAACAGATCTTCTCTGAAGCGCCCGGCGGCGATCTCCTCGCGCAGGTCCCGCGACGAGGACGAAATCACCCGCACGTCGACCTGCACGTCGGTGTCGCCGCCGACGCGGCGGAACCGCTGCTCGACCAGCACCCGCAGGATGCGGCCCTGGCTCTCGCGCGGCATGTCGGCGACCTCGTCGAGGTAGAGGGTGCCGGCGTGAGCGCGTTCGAACACGCCGATCTTGCGCGGCCGACCGCCCTCGCCTTCCTCGCCGAACAGCTCCAGGTCCACCCGATCGGGGGTCATGTCGGCGGCGCCGATGGCGACGAACTCGCCCTTGGAGCGCGGGCTGGCCGCATGGATCAG
>DATAWY010000056.1:0-4260 GCA_036266955.1 Rhizomicrobium sp. | reverse complement strand
CGGCCGCCTCGATGAACTCCTGCCATGGAATTGGGCCGCCACCCGCCAGCCGCTGCTACGCGCCGCCTGAAACTCGCGACAGCCCCTCATCGCCGCAAAAGTCAAGCCCTCAAACAAAGGGCCTCAAACCACCGCTTACCGCTTACCCATTGTCATGGCTTGATCAAACTTAACACCCGCGGGGCTATCAACACCCACGACTGAATTCTGCCAACGTTCACTAAGTGTAAGAGTAGCCAATTGAATAGGCGGCCCGCCCGTTCGTTGGTAAGTGCGGTTGTAGGGAAAAGCCTCAAGAGAATAAGAGACATCCTTGTTGTGATAATTTACCTTCGTCCCATCGAGAAGCCCCAGACTCTGGTCCACGCCTATTTTATTTGACAACCATGAATTCACAAAGCTTCGAATGTTCTGCGCTGATTGACCGTTCGCAACCTGTTCTACAACCCCGGCAGCGGGTGCCCCTCCGGGAGCTATTGATGCAGTTAGCGCTCGTCAGGAGACGGGCCTGCCGCAGCTCGACGAGGGGCATATTCTCGTGAAGCGTAGCCTCGCTTCCGGCGAAGCTGACCCGCTGTTGCGGAGTCAGGTTCTTCCGGAAATTGTAGTGAACGTGACTGGGCCAACGTTCGTCCAGTTCGACGATAGGATAGCGGCAGCAGGACCACGATTCTCCAATCGCGCCGCCCTCATAGGAATCACGTTTTGCTGCAAATTTTCGTCGATGCCGACGCCTGCCCCGTGAAGGATGAGGTCGAGCGTGTCGCCGGCCGGCACGGGCTGCGCGTATTTGTCGTGAGCAATGGCGGCATCCGCCCGCGCGCCCATCCCCTGTTTCACCACATCACGGTCGCCGAAGGGGCCGACGCGGCCGATGACTGGATCGCCGAACATGTCGAAGCGTTCGACATCGTGGTCACGGCCGATGTTCCGCTGGCTGCGCGGTGCCTCAGGAAACAGGCTTCCGCCGTTGGCCCGTCAGGCAGGCTGTTTACGGAACAGAGCATCGGCATGGCGCTCGGCATGCGCGATCTGCACCGGCACTTGCGGGAAGCAACCGGCCAACAGACGATCCATGCAAACTTTACCAGGCAGGATCGCTCGCGGTTCCTGGGCGCACTCGAGAATGAAATTCAGGCAATCAAGCGGCGATCAGGAGAAAAAGCGAACGCATCCGGATTTGGCGGTGCGGGCTTATCTGCTGGTAATCCAGAGGAATCCAAAAGCGGTTAGAGACGCGCTGGCAGCGTAATTGCAGACGCGCACGCTTATCCCACCCGCGCCGCCAGCATCGAAATCGACCCGCCGTCGACGCCTTCGACCGGGAAGGTGATGGCGTCGCCCGCGCGCCTTGCGCCGAGGATGTAAAGCAGCGGAAGGTAGTGTTCGGGGGTCGGCACCGCGAGCACGGCATCGGGGCCCGAGCGTCTCGTAGTGAGTGAGCGGCGCGCAATCGTCCGCGAGGATCAGCGCCTTCGCTTCCGCTTCGAAGCGGCTCGCCCAATCATAGGGTTCGGGCATGTGCCGCCCCCAGGCATAGGTATGAAGGTTGTGGACCAGATTACCGCTGCCCAGCAGCCCAATCGCGGCCTTCCGCGCTTCGGGCAATGGTGCCGCCTGGGTGACTCGAACACCGGACTCCTGCATTACGAATGGGGTGCTCTACCGGCTGAGCCAAGGCGGCACGCCGGTGTCACCTTGCGGGCCTTGTCCTCCCCGTCCGGCGGCGAACCCGCTGCGATCGCTGGCAAATCCATCGACGGGGTGTTATTCTCCGACCAGTAATCGGTAACGGGACACTGCGCGTGACCAAGATTCAGCTCGAGCTTCCGGACGCGACCGTCGAGGCGGCTCGCGATGCGGGTCTTTTGACGCCTCAGGCAGTCGAGAGGCTGCTCGAGGACGCGATAAAGCGGCAACGCGCGGCGGATGCTTTGTTGTCCCTGGCAGATCGTGTGGGCGAGGCGGGCGTCGCGCCGATGTCGATGGAAGAGATTACAGCCGAGGTGAAGGCCACACGGATCGGGCGCCGCCAGAGTGCGGGCCGTCATTGACACCAATGTGCTCGTGTCGGGGCTGCTCTGGCGTGGTCCGCCACATCTCCTGATCGAGCTTGTCCGGGATGGATCGCTTGCTCTGATCAGTTCCCCTGCCCTGCTCGCCGAATTTGCGGAAGTGATTGGTCGCGCGAAGTTTCGGACGATCCTCTCTCGCGCCGGAACGGGGGCTGACGATATTCTGGCACAGCTTCGGCAGCTCGCCGAAATCATCGATCCTCCGCCCTTGCCGGAGCCGGTCAGTCGCGATCCCGATGATGACATGGTACTGGCGCTCGCAATTGCCGCCCGGTGCGATCTGATTGTGACCGGCGATGCCGATCTTCTCATCCTGCATGCTCACGCCGGGATTCCCATTGTGACCGCGGTCGAAGCGATCGCGAGAATCACGGCGTAGCCGGTGCGAGCGAGGAGCGTCACGTCCCGCCATATGGATGCCGGTTCACCCATGAAACCGCAGCAATCCGAAACCGCCCGAAGACCGCATCGAATCCATTGTGGATTGCCAGAAAACGCAAGGAGCCCGTGGCATTCCGCGGTTCGGGAAACTGGTGCCGCCTGGGTGACTCGAACACCCGACCCCCGCATTACGAATTAGAAAAACACCCTTCTCATATTTTCTCATACGGAAAAGCTATGCCTGGACCAACATTCACCAGCGCCGGTGGAAACCGGGTCTGGCGGAGCATGACCGTTTTTATGCCGCAGCGTTGCGGCAGGAAACGTAGGTCCGACCGCGCGCGGTGCCTCCACGCGGGTGAACGCTGGTCCATGCACCTCAAACTCTGACAGGAACAAAGCGGGCAGCGGTTTTGGGGGCGCTGGCGAGTACGTGATGCTGGGATCGCAGGGAGGCAGCCCGTCCGTCTGCAATGGATACACCAATTCTGGGTTTACCAATGTAACCGGCAGCGCCGGTTCCGCCGCGCTCAACATCACCGGTATGCCAAATCCCACCGGGTTGACAGTCGGAGAATTGGTATCCGGAAGCGGATCGTCGCTCCAGGTTCAGCCCGGCAGCGAAATCGCGAGCATCACTACCAACCATCTCGGCACCATAGTTGGAATCAGCTTGACCCTGCCGCTCACCGGCATGGGCACAAACCAATCCCTCACCATCACGATCGCCGGCAACAACACCGGCACGTTGATCCTCGACAATTACGGGGGAACGGGCCTGAACCAGTGCTGGCAGAAGATCAACTACCGCGGCGATCCGCGTGAATTCGGCGCTTACGGCGATGGCACCAGCGGCACCCCGCATGACGATACGGTAGCCATCCAGAACTGGTTTGGCGCCTATGGCAACGTCAACGCCAACGCCAATTTTGTGCCGGCAACCGCGCCGCCCAATTTCGGGCCGTGGAACGCGTCGATTCCTGCGAATTACATGGTGATCGCGCCGCTGACCTGCCCCGACAACGCGCTGATCCAGGGCCTTGCCACCCAGAGCACCGGGGCATCGCCGCTCGTCCGCATCTTTGCCGAGCGCAACCCTTCAGGGACCTCGTTCGCGTCCAATGCCCCCGCCGCCGTTCTGACGCTGGGCAACCGGTGCCGGCTCTCCGGCGTGGCGGTGGACGGCAGCGGACTGCAGATGAACGGAACGACGAACGGCACGCCGGCGACCCCCAGCCAGTATGTCACCAACCTGGATCCGCACCAGATAGGCCAGATTCAGCTGGGCGACATCGCGACGGCTGCCGACATTCCTTCGTCTCCGTCTTTAACGAGCGTCGTCGGGGTGAGCAGCAGTTCGGGCTCATTGGGCACGGCTTGCTACCCGACTGTGCCGTATCCTTGCGTGACCCTTTCGACCACCGTCACGACCTCGCATTCCGAGCTCGTATCCTTCAACGGCCCCAATGCGGTCTCCGTCATCGGTTCGCGGGATACGATCGACGGCCATTCGCTGATCGAGAACGGCTACAACAATGTCGCCTGCACCTCGACGGCGATGGCCGGGCTCCAGCTCAAGGATTCGCAGTTCACGAGTTCGGGCGCGGACGATCTCGCTCTTGGAGGCTGCCCCAACGTCCGGGTGACCGGCAACGTGATCTCAGGCGCGGGCGGCAGGGGCGTGCGGTTCGGCGGCACGGATATCACCGTCGCGAACAATGTGATCGAGCAGTCCGCCGGCACCGGACTCGATCTCACCGGGGCCGAAAAATTGTCGGTGAACGGCAATTTCCTCGACGACAAC
>DATAWY010000055.1:0-149561 GCA_036266955.1 Rhizomicrobium sp. | reverse complement strand
GATACTCCGAACGCACCACTGTGGCGATTTTAGTGACTGAATCAGGACACGCGCCCTGTTTGCCGTCAAGACTTGGGAAAAGCGCGGAAATTCTCCGCGCTTCGGTCGCCCACGCAATCATCGGCGACGTAAACAAAAGAGGGTACGTCATGTCGAAACTGGCAAATTATCGGGCCCGCCGGCGCGCCGGCGTGGTGCTGCCCCTTGCGGCGGTCGCCGCCCTTGCCGCAGGCGGTCTTTCGACCGCGCTCGCAAAAGGCGCTTCCTACGAAGTTCTCTACAACTTCGCGGCCCCCCCATACGATGGCGCCTTGCCCGTTGCCGGTGTGATCGATGTGAATGGCACGCTGTATGGCACAACGGAGGTGGGCGGCATCTATGCCGGTGACGGTAGCGGCGGCACGATGTTCTCGGTCGACCCGACGACGGGCGCGGAGACCCTGCTCCACTCATTCGGCAGCGGCCTCGACGGCAACTACCCCGGCGCCAGCGTGATCGATGTGAAGGGCACGCTGTACGGCACAACGGTTGCCGGTGGCGCCAACGGCTACACCGGCACGGTGTTCTCGGTCGACCCGACGACCGGCGTGGAGACGGTGCTCCACTCATTCCCCAGCAGCGCCACCGACGGCATCTACCCCGTCGCCAGTCTGATCGACGTGAATGGCACGCTGTATGGCACAACGGAGAGGGGCGGCGCCTATGGCGACGGCATGGTGTTCTCGGTCGACCCGAAGACCACCCCGGAGACGGTGCTCCACTCATTCGGCAGCGGCACGGACGGTGAGTACTCCTTCGCCGGTCTGATCGATGTGGGTGGCACGCTGTATGGCACAACGGAGAAGGGCGGCACCTATGGCGACGGCACGGTGTTCTCGGTCAACCCGACGACCGGCGCCGAGACAGTGGTTTATTCCTTTTGCAGTCAGCGGAATTGCACGGACGGCGAGTCCCCCGTCGCCAGTCTGATCGATGTGAATGGCGCGCTGTATGGCACAACGGGAGGTGGCGGCACTGGCGACGGCACGGTGTTCTCGGTCAACCTGACGACCGGCGCGGAGACGGTGCTCTACTCATTCGGCAGCACCACGTACCCCTACGCCAGTCTCATCGACGTGAAGGGTATGCTGTATGGCGCAACCGAAGTTGGTGGCACCAGCACCAGCTGCGGTTTCGGTTTCGGCTGCGGCGCGGTGTTCTCGGTCGACCCGACGACCGGCGCGGAGAAAGTGGTTTATTCCTTTTGCGGTCAGCAGAATTGCACGGACGGCGAGCACCCCAGGGCCAGCCTGATCGATGTGAAGGGCACGCTGTACGGCATCACGGAAGGTGGCGGCGCCAATGACGACGGCACCGTGTTTGCGCTCATGAAGCCCTGATCGCCGGGCTTCCGGTGCGCTGGTCGCCATTACCCGAGCTCCCGAACGATTTTAGTGCCTGAATCAGGACAGGCGCCCCGTTTGCCGTCAAGACTTGGAAAGAGCGTGGAATTCTCCGCACTCCGGTCGCCCGCGCAATCATCGGCGACGTAAGCAAAAGAGGAAGCGTCATGTCGAAACTGGTAAATTATCGGGCACGCCTGCGAGCCGGCGTGGCGCTGCCCCTTGCGGCGGTCGCCGCCCTTGCCGCGGGCGGTCTTTCGACCGCGCTCGCAAAGGGCGTGTCCTATGAGGTTCTCTACAATTTTGCCGGCTCCCCAAACGATGGCGCCTTGCCCGATGCCAACCTGATGAAGGACAAAACCGGCAATCTTTATGGCACGACGGTCCGCGGCGGGAGTGCCAATTACGGCACGGTCTTCGAGGTTACGACGGGCGGAACCGAGACGGTGCTCTATTCCTTTCAGTACGGAAGCGATGGCTACTATCCCGATCCTGGTACCCCGATTGAGGACGGCGCGGGTAATCTCTATGGCACGTGCCAAGACGGCGGCGCCTATGGTCACGGCACCGTCTTTAAGCTCGCGCCAAACGGCACCGAGACGGCGCTCTATTCTTTCGGTTCTTTCGGAACCGACGGCGTGACCCCTTTTGCCGGATTGATCGCGGACGCCAAGGGCAATCTCTACAGCACGACAGAAAATGGAGGCGCCGATGGTTGGGGTACCGTCTTTGAACTCGCGCCGGATGGAACCGAGACCGTGCTCTATTCCTTCGCGGGCTACCCCAGTGATGGTGCTTACCCGTATTCCAGCCCGATAAGGATTGGTGGGAATCTATATGGCGTGACCACTGGCGGCGGCGCCGGCAACAGCGGCACCGTGTTCGAGCTCGTAAAGGGAAAAAAAGGCGCTTGGACCGAAAAAGTTCTATACTCTTTTACAGGAGGGGCCGACGGCGCTGGTCCCACTTCTGACCTGATCCACGACAGCGCGGGAAGTCTTTACGGCACGGCGACAAGCGGCGGTGCGAATGGGTACGGCGATGTTTTCAAACTGGCGCCCGACGATACGTTCACTGTGCTCTATTCCTTCCAGGGAGGCAGCGATGGCGAAAATCCGTCATCCGCTCCGCGGCTGGCCAAAAACGGCAATCTCTACGGCACGACGTACTACGGAGGCGCCAACGGCGGCTATGGCACGGTCTACGAGCTCGCGCCGGATGGCACCGAGACGGTGCTCCATGCGTTTGCCGGTCCTCCGAACGACGGAGCTTTCCCCAATGGCGCAGGCCACCTGACGGATATCGGGGGCTATCTTTACGGCACGACGTTCTCTGGAGGCGCAAACTCTGTCGGCACCGTGTTCAGGATCAAGCCGTAGAATAGCTTGGCTGTGGCATAGTATGCGTGAATGCAAAGAAACCATCCTGTTCCAGAACATCGAGAGGCTCTCATGAGCAAATCTACAATTCTGGCCGCCATGTCGGCCATCGCCCTGACGGCCGGCGGCGCATCCGCCGTCGCCGCGCAGAGTCCGGTCGCCACCTTCATGGGCGCCAAAGTCCACGGGGTCGTTCATCACTCCAAGGGCGCGAAGGTGCTCTACAGCCAGAACAGCAATGGCGACGGCGAGTACCTGGATTCCCAGAACTACACGTCCGCCATAGCTACCGACTACGCTGACCAGGGCGCGGACGACTTCATCGTGCCGAAAGGGAAGACCTGGATAGTCACGGAAGTCGATGTCACGGGAGAAGGCGCGAATTCCCCCGGAACCGAGAACGTCTTTTTCTACAAGGACAAGAAGGGCGTACCGGGGAAACTCGTCAAGGGCGGATCCTTCACCGATCTGAACGGCACGGGCTACTCCAATTACCAGATCAGCCTCGGAAAAGGTGTCAAGCTGAAGGCCGGGCACTACTGGGTTGGCGTCATGGTCAATTGCGCCTATTACAATTGCACCGAGTGGGGCTGGGCCATCACGGGCACTATCCACAACGATCCCGCCCAATGGGAACAACCGGGCAACGGGTCCAAGAGCGGATGCACGAGCTGGGGCACGCTTGATCGCTGCGTCGGGTTCGCTGGTGACTTCATGTTCGAGTTGCAGGGCAAATCCGAAACCAAAAAATAAGACAAGAAGGGCCGACGGTGGCTGGCCCAACGCTCCCCTGATCAAGGACAGTGCGGACAATCTGTACGGCACAGCGGTAAGCGGCGGTGCGAATGGTTACGGCGATGTTTTCAAGCTGGCGCCTGACGGAACATTTACTACACTCTATTCCTTCCAGGGCGGGAGCGATGGCGCAAATCTGATGACCGCCGCGAGTTTGACGAAGGATGGTGACCTCTACGGCACGACGTCTGCTGCCGGCAGCGCCGACTACGGCACGGTCTTCCAACTCGCGCCGGATAGCACCGAGACGGTGCTTCATGCCTTCGCTGGCCCTCCGAACGACGGGGTGGCTCCCATGGGCGCGGGCACCCTGATGGAAATCGGATGCTATCTTTACGGCACGACATACTCCGGATGCACCAACGGTTTCGGCACCGTCTTCAGGATCAAGGAGTAGAATCGCCCGGCGGCTCCGAACGCCGCCGCGCGAGTCCGTCGCGAGCGCGACTTTCCCGATCCCCCGGCGCGGGATTTCCCCTTTGCCCGCGCCGGACCGATCGAGACACCTCGTACTGCTTCCCGCAAGGGAGATGGACTGCAACGCGCTCCATGAATAAGCAATCTGATAGTATAGGCGCGCGAACCTTTGACTTGGTGTATTTGGCATTCAATCTTCCCTGGGATCGCAAGGGCGACCGGGACGGCCGCGGTCCCAGGATGAATTTCACCGCATCTCCTGCGGGCGTGAGTTCCGGCTGATGCATGCCGTCTACGGGTCTCCTCCGGTGACGGCGATGCCGAAACCTCCCTTGGTGCCCTTGATAAAGCTCTGGTTCACGCCCGTGCCGTCGATATTCGCCCGCCCGATCGTGGTACCGGTACCGGCGTCTCCCCAGTCCGGCCAGAAGATGTAATTCTTGTCGACCGCAAGGAAAGCGACCTGCCCGTTCAGGCCGGTGATGAAGCCCAGGTTCACGCCGCTGCCGTCGATATTCGCCCGGCCGATCCCGGTGCCGCTGGCCGTCGTGAAGTAGATGTACTTGCCTTCGACGGCAATTCCCGAGCCGCATCCGCTGATAAAATCATCGTTTGCGCCGCTGCCGTCGAGGTTGGCCCGGCCGATCTCGCCGGTTTCGTAATCGGCCCAGTAGATGTACTTCTTGGTGACCGCAACGCCGCACACGCCGGTGCCCGTCGCGATGAAGTCCTGATTCGCGTCGCTGCCGTCGAGGTCGGCCCGCCCTATGGAGCTGCCCACGTCTCCCGCCCAGTAGATGTACGATTTGTCGACTGCCACCCCGCATGGGTTCGTGGCGCCTGTGATAAAGTCCTGGTCCACGTCGCTGCCATCGAGTTTGGCTCGCGCGATCGTTGTCGCCGTTCCGCCGTTGGCGCTCGTCCAGTAGATATAGCTCTGGTTCACCGTCAGCCCTCCGCCTGAGTCTATCGTCTTCAAGGCGATGAACTTCTCATCTACGTGGGTGCCGGCGGTCGTGGCCCGGCCCACGGAGCCGTTGCGCTCGTTGGTCCAGTAGACATAGCCCTTTGCTTTGGCCGCGGCGGATTGCCCGGCAAGCGCTTGCCGATCCGACACGGTCTGCGCAAGCGACGAAGCGGCCGATGCGCAGAGCAGGAAAAAAACCACAATGGTCTTGCCGAAGATCTGCTTCTCGGCCGCGCGATGGATCGTCTCTGTCATTTTCCTTCCCCTAAGCCGGAATGCTCTTCTCGACCGCAACGGCGGCGAGAAGCAACCCATTATTCACCATCTTTTGCGGCATGCAAGACCTTCATTCCTTCATTCCGGCTGGCCAAGCCGCCGCGCGAACCGCAAGCCCGAATTAGACCCGTCTGAACAGGTACCCGTGCCGCCAAAACAGGTTGTGCCGTAAAGCGTGCCCGTTTGCGTTCAGCGTGCCGGCAGCACATCCCTCCGGACGAGAGTCGCGCCTTCACACCGTCGGCCGTCTGTGAAAGCCCGGTTCGTCCGGCGGGTCGGCCTGGTGCAGATCGAGATTTGTGACCTGCGCGCCGGGCGGCCCGCGCATGCAGGCCGCGACAAATTCTTCTACGGCTTTCGTGCTGCCGGAAGCCAGCGCCTCGACGGTCCCGTCGGAGCGGTTGCGGATCCAGCCGGCGATGCCCAGCCTGCGCGCCTCGCCCAACGCGAAATAACGAAAGCCGACCGCCTGTACCGAGCCTTCGATGCGCAGGCGCAGTGTCGTGATATCCGCATCGCTGCTCATGCGAACTCCAGGATCACATCATCGACCGCGAGGCTGTCGCCTTTCTTCGCGTTGATCTTCCTGATGGTGCCGTCGCGCTCGGCGTTGAGGACATTTTCCATTTTCATCGCTTCGACGATCGCGAGTGTCTCGCCCGCCTTGACCTCCTGGCCTTCGGAGACATTCACGGACACGACGAGGCCGGGCATGGGGCACAGCAGGAACTTCGACGTATCGGCCGCTGCCTTCTTCGGCATCAGCTCCGCGAGCTTCGCGGCGTCAGGGCGGCGAACCGTGGCGAGCAGCGATGTTCCGCCCTGCGACAGGCGGTATCCACCGCGCTGGCGGAAAAACTGGATCGTATGGCGCATCCCGCCTTCGACGACACGCATGGCGGGGTCGCCGGGATGCCAGAGGATTTCCGCTTCGTGCGGCGCGCCATCGACGCGCATGCGCAGCCGGCCATCCTTCAGGCGCGCATGGGTGACGGAGAACGACAGCTCGCCCAGCGTCACGACGAAGGCATCGTTCGCTGCCAGCGGGCCATCGAGCGTGCCGGAAATCGCGCTGGCCCGCTCGGCGCGCAGGATCCGCGCGGCGACCGCGGCGGCCACGAACCGGCGCGCGCGCAGCGGGTCGAGCGGCCGGCCGTGGAAGCCGTCCGGAAATTCCTCCGCGATGAAGCCCGTCGAAAGCTGCCCCTCCCGGAACCGCGGGCTATGCATGATCGTGGCGAGAAACGGAATGTTGTGGCTGATGCCTTCGACGCGGAATTCATCCAGCGCATCGGCCATGGCGTCGGTCGCCGCGCTGCGCGAGGGCGCGTGGGCGCACAGTTTGGCGATCATGGGATCGTAGTAGACGGAAATTTCGCCGCCCTCGTAGACGCCCGTGTCGTTGCGCAGAGTGATTTCGCCGGTGCGTCCCTCTGCCGGCGGACGGTAGCGCACCAGCCGGCCGGTGGAAGGCAGGAAACCGCGATACGGATCTTCCGCATAGACGCGCGATTCGATCGCCCAGCCGTTCAGTGGAACATCCTTCTGGCGCAACGAAAGCTCTTCGCCCGCCGCCGACCGGATCATCAGTTCGACGAGATCGAGCCCCGTCACCAGCTCCGTCACGGGGTGCTCGACCTGGAGCCGCGTGTTCATTTCGAGGAAGTAGAAGTTCCTGTCGCGGTCGACGATGAATTCGACCGTTCCCGCGCTGTCGTAGTTGACGGCGCCGGCGAGCGCCACCGCCTGATCGCCCATCGCCTGGCGCCTCGCCGCATCGAGAAAAGGCGATGGCGCTTCCTCGATCACCTTCTGGTGCCGGCGCTGGATCGAACATTCGCGCTCGTTCAAATGGATGACATGGCCGTGCCGGTCGCCAAGCACCTGGATTTCGATATGGCGCGGCTCGGTCACATATTTCTCGAGGAACAGGCGGTCGTCGCCGAAGCTCGCCCGGGCTTCGTTCTGCGAGGAGCGTATCGCCTGCAAAAGTTCGCTCTCGTGATGGACGATGCGCAGGCCCTTGCCGCCGCCGCCCGCGGAAGCCTTCACCATCACCGGATAGCCGATCTCGCGCGCCAGCGAGCGGGCATGCGCGTCGTCGCGGATTTCGCCCACAAAGCCGGGCACGACCGATACGCCGGCCTTCAGCGCGAGCTTCTTGGATTCGATCTTGTCGCCCATCGCCGCGATCGCCTTCGCGTTCGGGCCGATGAACGCAACGCCGATCTCGGCCAGCGCCTCCGCGAAGCTTTCCCGCTCCGAGAGAAAGCCGTAGCCCGGGTGGACAGCTTCCGCGCCCGTATCCCGGCACGCCTGCACGATTCTGTCGCTGCGGAGATAGGATTGCGCCGAGGGCGCGGGACCGATGGCCACGGCCTCGTCCGCCATCTCGACATGCAGCGCGTTCGCATCCGCTTCGGAGTAAACCGCAACGCTCGCGATCCCCATGCGGCGGGCGGTCCGGATGATCCGGCAGGCGATCTCGCCGCGATTGGCGATCAGTATTTTCCTGAACACGCGAGCCCCGGCGCATCGGTTCGTGACATTTTGTTTTAGGCGCTCGCGCCTGGCCCGTAAACGGCGCTGGAGGGCTGGAATTCTGTGCCTCCACGGGCCACAAGACGCCATCCTCCGGAGGCGGTACATGGATTTTCTGGTTTCTCACGGAACGAAGAGCGCGGGCCTGCCCTTCTCCGATGCCGTCCGGGTCGGGGACATGCTTTGTCTCTCGGGCCAGATCGGCAGCGAACCCGGCCAGCTTCGTCTTGTCCCCGGCGGCATCGAGGCCGAAACCCGTCAAATGATGGACAACATCGCGCGCGTGCTGAACGCGGCGGGGTGCTCGTTCGACGATGTGTTCAAATGCACGGTGATGCTCGCGGACATGGCCGAATGGGCGGCATTCAACGCGGTCTATGTCGATTATTTCCGGCCCGGCCGGCTGCCCGCGCGTTCGGCTTTCGCGGCGAGCGCGCTTGCGCTTGGTGCCGCGGTCGAAATGGAATGCTGGGCCTGGGCGCCCGGTCGCACGGGGACATGATACGCAATTGACAGGGCTTGGCGCTCCCGCCTATGTCAGGCCATGGCGCGACTGGCGAGAGTGGTGGCGGCGGGTGCGCCGCATCTGGTGACGCAGCGGGGAAACCGCGGCCAGAACGTGTTTTTTTCCGATGCGGACTATGAACTCTACAAAACCCTGCTGGCGGAGGGTTGCCGCATCGCGCATACCTCCGTGCTGGCCTGGTGCCTGCTGCCCGACCGGGTGCATCTGATCCTGGTGCCGCGCGACGAAGACGGGCTGCGCGCGGCGCTGGGCGAGGCGCACCGCCGCTACACCCGCGAGATCAACAACCGCGAAGGCTGGCGCGGCTTCCTCTGGCAGGGCCGCTTTGCGTCCTACCCCATGGACGCGGCCCATCTGCCGGCCTGTGCCCGCTACGTCGAGCTAAGCCCGGTGCTGGCGAAGCTCGTCAAGCGCCCGCGCGACTGGCGCTGGTCGAGCGCCCGCGCACATCTTCTGGGCCGCGACGACGAGCTGGCGCGGGTTCAGTCTCTGCGCGATCGGGTCGGGGATTGGCGGGAGTTTCTGGCGCAAGGCATCAGCGACGACGAGCGCAAAGCCATCCAATCCCATGAGAGCACCGGCCGGCCGCTGGGATCGCCCGCATTCGTCAGCCGCCTCGAAAAACGCCTCGGCCGCACCCTCGCCCGCCAGAAACCGGGCCCGAAGCCGAGACGAGAGCGGAAGAAATTCCGACAATATTTTCCTCCCCCGGCGAAGCCGGGGAGGAAAGATTAGGCGCGGGGAGGAAAATCTCAGCGCAAACTACAGCGGTATATTCCCGTGCTTCTTCCAGATTTGCGGGACCTGCTTGTTCCTGAGCATGCGCAGCGCGCGGATGATGCGCCAGCGCGTGGAATGGGGACGGATCACATCGTCGATATAGCCGCGACTGGCGGCGATGAAAGGGTTGAGGAAACGGTCTTCGTACTCCTTGGTGCGCGCCGCGATTTTGTCGCGGTCGCCGATATCCTGGCGGAAGATGATTTCGACGGCGCCCTTCGCGCCCATCACCGCGATCTGCGCGCTCGGCCAGGCGTAGTTCACATCGGCCCGCATGTGCTTTGACGCCATGACGTCATAGGCGCCGCCATAGGCCTTGCGGGTGATGACGGTCACCTTGGGCGAGGTCGCCTCGGTGAAGGCGAACAGCAGCTTCGCGCCGTGCTTGATGATGCCGCCATGCTCCTGCGCCACGCCTGGAAGAAATCCGGGCACGTCCACGAAAGTGACGATCGGAATATTGAAACAGTCGCAGAAGCGCACGAAGCGCGCGGCCTTGCGGCTCGAATCGGAATCGAGCACGCCCGCCAGCACCATCGGCTGATTGGCGACGAAGCCGACCGTCGAACCTTCCAGGCGGGCGAACCCCGTGATCATGTTCTTCGCAAAGTTTTCCTGGATTTCGAAGAAATCGCCTTCGTCCGCGACTTTCAGAATCAGCTCCTTCATGTCGTAGGGCTTGTTGGGATTCTCCGGCACCAGCGTGTCGAGCGACGGCTCCTCGCGGCGGGGATCGTCGCCGGTCGGCCAGGACGGCGGCTGGCTGCGATTGTTGAGCGGCAGGAAATCATAGAACCGGCGGATTTCCTCGATGGCGATGACATCGTTCTCGTAGGCGCCGTCGGCCACCGCCGACTTGGTCGTATGCACGCGCGCGCCACCGAGTTCCTCGGCGGTCACGTCTTCCTGCGTCACCGTCTTCACGACGTCCGGACCGGTGATGAACATGTAGGAGCTATCGCGCACCATGAAGATGAAATCGGTCATGGCGGGCGAATAGACGTCGCCGCCCGCGCACGGCCCCATGATCACGGAAATCTGCGGCACCACGCCGCTCGCCAGCACGTTGCGGCGGAAGACTTCGCCGTAGCCGGCGAGGCTCGAGACGCCCTCCTGGATGCGCGCGCCGCCCGCGTCCAGAAGCCCGATGATGGGCGCCTGGTTCTGCATCGCCATGTCCTGGATCTTGCAGATTTTCTGGGCGTGGGTTTCCGAAAGCGAGCCGCCGAAGACGGTGAAATCCTTGGCGAAGACATAAACCATGCGGCCGTTGATCGTGCCCCAGCCGGTGACGACGCCGTCGCCGGGGATCCGGTTCTTGTCGGCGCCGAAATCGACGTTGCGATGTTCGACGAACATGTCGAATTCTTCGAAGGAATCGGGATCGAGCAGCAACTCCAGCCGCTCGCGCGCGGTGAGCTTGCCGCGGTCATGCTGGGCCTTGATGCGCGCCTCGCCGCCGCCCAGCCGCGCCCGCCGCCGCCGTTCTTCCAGCTCCTGGAGAATATGCTTCATCGAATCCCCTCGCCGCTTCTGGCCAGCGTGACACCGCGTAGTCCCAAATCCAAGTCGGCGGGAAGATTCACCACCAAGGACACAAAGGAAACCAAGTTATACACGCGCGTCGCGCGCCAATCCGGCTTCGTGTCCTTACGTGTCCTTGGTGGCGAAATTCATGCTGGTAAAGCGCCGGGACAGTCACGTTACCGCAATCGCCTGACCTCATCGCCGCTTGCGAGTCCTTTCGCGCTCGAACGGGCCGGCGGCCTCCGGATCGAATCCCAGCAGCTTCCACGTCTTCAGCATATGGGGCGGAAGCGGTGCGGTGACCCGCAGACGCCCGCCGTCGGGATGGGCGATGTCGATGGATCTTGCATGCAGATGGAGCCTGTTTTCGATCTCGCCCCGCGGACGCGCCGCCGCGCCGCCATATTTGAAATCGCCGACCACCGGTGTGCCGAGCGAGGCCAGATGGATGCGGATCTGGTGCATGCGTCCGGTCACCGGCCTGACGGCGACCCAGGCGAAATCCCGGCCCGCGGTTTCCATGACCGCATAGTCGGTCACCGCACTTTTTGCGCCCTCCGACTCGCGCTCCACCTCGGCCATCTTCTCTTCGCGGCCCACGGCTTCCTTCGCCAGCGAGGATTTGATCGTCCCGCGCGGCGGATGGGGAACGCCCCGCGTCAGCGCCCAATAGGTTTTCGAGGCGTCCCGCCGCCGCAACGACTCGCTGAGCGCCGCGGCCGCCGGCAAAGTGCGCGCAACGACGAGGACGCCCGAGGTGTCGCGGTCGAGCCTGTGGACAAGCCGCGGCCGCTGCTTTTTCCCGAGCGTCAGCCGGCCGAGCAGGCCATCGACATGCTCGCTGATGCCGCTGCCGCCCTGGGTCGCCAGGCCCGACGGCTTGTTGAGAACCAGAACCGACGAATCCATATGAATTACAAGCTCTTCCGCCTCTATCCTCGCCTGTGGGGATAGCTGTGGAGATTTGGGCTGTGCATGTGTGGACGAAGCGTCCACAGATTTGTGCACTGTATGAACCTGCGGCGGCAAGCGGATGATCTGTCCTGTGGAAATCCGGTCGGCGGCCTTCGCCCGCTTGCCGTCGAGACGCACCTGGCCGGTGCGCAACAGCTTTTCGAGCTGCCCGTGCCCGAGCGCAGGATAGTGCCGCTTGAACCAGCGGTCGAGGCGGGCGCCGTTGTCGTCAGAGTCTACGACTACGCTCATCGTCCGTATCCGTGACTGCCTTCGCGGTTCGCAGTCATTGACTCGAATCTGTTCCGGATATCCCGGAGGCGGGCCGACGCGGCAACCAGGGCGCCGGTCTCCGTCTCCACGCCTGCGGATTTTTCGCTCCGGCGCTGTAGTCCCAGTTGCAGCGCTTCGCGCGTCGCCGAGAGCGTCAGCTTGAGCTGTTCGTCGAGCCGGGTTTCGAAAGAACGGAATCCATCCTCGAGATTCTGTCGCATCGGCCAGCGAAGATTTTCGACGTTCCGCCGCAGAATTTCATTGAGCTGGTCCGTCATGCGCTTTCGCATGCGCTGCTTGCGGGCCGGCGCCGGCATGAGTGTTTCCAAGGTTCCCGGAGGCAGCAGACGCAGCGCTTCGCGCGGCCTGGTCACCCAGTACGGAATCCGTTTCAACTCGAAAGCTTCCTCGGCGACCGGTGCGGCGTAGTCGATCTGCAGAAGATCGGCCGCCGTGTGCCTCACGTCGGCGATCAGGGCATCCGCCCGTTGCTGATGCGTGCGCAGCAATTCGACAAACCGGTGCCGCACCCGGGCATCATGCGCATGGGATTCGGCCTCGAAGAGGACCGGGATGCGCTCCACGAGCGCTGTCGAGACGGTAGTCTCCGTTTCGCCGGCCTCGACAGCCTGATCCATATGGTTCGTGAGAACGGCCGCCATTTGCCAATGCAAGCGCTCCGCATCCGCATCGAGTTCGGCGAGAAGGCGCTTGCGGTCGCCGGCGATCAGATCGCTGCTCGCATTGCGCTCGGCTTCGAAGCGCGCCGCGGCCCGGTCGAATTTCTCAAGACGCTGCGAGAGCTGGGCGATCGGCATCCGCAAAGCCGCCAGACGGCTTTCGACGTCGAATTTCAACTCAACGACCAACGCCCTTGCCTTCTGCGCGACGGCGCTTTCGAGAGCCAGCAATTTCTCGTTCTTGATGAAATCGCTCAGATAGCTTTCCAGCGCCGCGATGCCGCTGGTGCGCAGTGCCTCTGCGTCGCCCGCCAATCTGGCACGAAGAGCGGTTCGGGCGGAAACGCAGAACAGCGGGGAATCTTTCAAATCCGCCGTCTGCTCGGCGACTCTGCGGAGGAATTCGACAGCCGCGGTTCTGTCCTCGCCTTCGACGATATCGATCTTGTTGAGCACCATGATCACACGCGGTGCGGTGGCGCGAATCCGGGCGAGATAGTCCAGCTCCGCGGCCGTGATGGGCGGGTCGGGCGAGACGACGAAAAGCGCGGCGTCGCATTCGGGCAGAACAGCCTGCGCGGTCTCGGTGTTGTGCAGGTAGGTCGAGCCGACGCCGGGCGTGTCGAGCAGGACGACCCCTTTGCGCAGCAGATCCGAAGGCAGCCTGACTTCCACGCGTGCAAGCCCGAGCCGGTTGTGCGGATTGCTTTCTTCCGTGACCCGCGCCTTGAGCTCCGCATGCAGCGTCTCGATGTCCGCAACGGGGATGTCGTCGGCATCGCCTTCGATCCCGACCGTTCGCAGGTGCAGGTTTTCGCCGAACGCGATGAAAGTAGGGATCGCCGTCAGCGGCGTCACCGCCATCGGCAGGGCGGCAGCGCCCAGCAAGGCGTTGAGCAGCGTACTCTTCCCGCGTTTGAACTGCCCGAGTACCGCGAGTTGAAGCCGTTGCGCCTTGAGCCTTTCGGCAAGATTCTGCAATCGCGATACAATTTGCTTCGCCGTAGCCGAGCGGACAGGCGCAACCGCGCACGCATCTTCGATCAGAGCCGGGAGATCGCTGTTGCGCCTGCCGGAGGCGCGAGCCCCCTCGCTGTGCCCGTCATTCATCGTTCGCTGCTCCGGTCCAGACCCAGATTGCCATGGCCTGCGAGTGCAAGGAGGCCTCTCAGATGAGCGTTTATTTCGTCGTTCGTGGTGATCCGCTCCGGCCAAACCCGTCCGGATCGCCGGACCGGTTGGCTTCCATCGCATCGCGCGCCGACAGCGAGAAAATTTCGATGCGCTCGCCCGGAACTCCACGTATCCGCGCACAAATGTGTTCCTGGACTTCCAGCCTTTCACCCTCGCTGACCAGATCCTGCTTGTTCACAACGAGAAATATGCGGCATCGGGTCGAATCGAAATCGATCAACAGCCGCATTTTCTCGTCGGAGAGCGGACTGTCGTAACTGTTGACGGAGCCGCCCCCGGGTGTTTTCATTAGCGGACGGGGATGGAGTTCCCCCTTAACTGCCGCAATGGCTGATGACTCCTGCCGAACATAGGATGGCGGGAAGATGCCGGCGAGAGTGCTTCGCGCGTTCTGGCGCGTTGTGGCGCGCAGTTGCAAACCATACCCGAAAACTGTTCGTGCCTTCCGGCGTTCCGAAACCGGCGCCGTATGGCGTCGTGATCGCGCTGCCGACGAAACGCCGCAAGCACAGGCGTCAGGGCTAGCTGCAATGGGAGGAGGACAGATCAAGGCCGGGGCTCCGTGTCGGGGCGAGCGGATTGCAAAGTACAATCGCCTTCTCAAGATCGAACGCGAGTTGGGCAGCGTCGCGATCTTCTCCGACCCTTTCGCGGCAAGCAGTTCGTAGGCGGCGCGGCGGCCATGAGCGGCGCGACCGTCCTTCCATGGATGCCGGACGATGTGAAGGAAGCGATACGGAAGTTGAAATCGCTGCACGACGGCGACATCGGCGTCGTCGAGACGATCGCCTGCGGCAAGCGCGCCATTCCATCGCTGAGCGCCGTCCTGTTCGCGCGGGAGCCAAGCGGGTTGTACGAAACGCGGCGGCGGGCGGTCGAGGCATTGGCGGCCTTGGGCGCCCACGATGTGCTGCGCGAATTTCTCTGCACGCCGCGCGACATCTCCGATCCGGTCGAACTGACGGGCGAGGAGGCAGTCATCAACGCCGCGGCAAGAGCACTGGGCAAGCTCGGCGATCGGGGCGATCTGCCCTTCCTTCTTTCGCTTCTCCGCGAGAAACCGCTGGCCGGCGTGATCGAGGCGGTCGGCAGGTTCCGCTGCATCGAATCCCTCCCTCTCTTCATCGAGGCTCTCGCGGAGGATTTCTACCGGCCGGCGGCCGAGGCAGCCATCCGCATGCTGGGAACAAAGGCCCGAGCCGACCTGATGCAGGCCGCCACCGACCATCGGCTGGCTTTCGGAAGAGAGACGGGGGCGAGCATCCTCAGGCGCCGCAGCGCTCTCGCCCTGCTCCGCGAAATCGGCCTGCCCAGAAAGTGGCCGTGGCGCGCTTTTCCGGCTCTGCTGCAGGATTGCGATCCGACAATTGCCGTGCTGGCGTGCGGATTGAGCCTCGATCTCGCGAGCGCGCCGAGAGCTCTGAAGCACGAGGCGGTCCGGCGGCTGATTGCGCTTCTCCCGGTTGCGGATGGGCTGCTGTCCGCCGAAATCGAAGATCGCCTTACGGGCCATTTCGCCGCGGCGAAGAGCCTCGTTGTGGACGCGATCTCCGCCGAGCGGCGCGTGCAACCCGAACCGCGCGACTGGCCCGACCATCGCGTGTTGACCGCTCTGCTTCGCGTCGAAGCGCGCGCGGGAGGATGCGCGAACTTCGATCACCGCGATCCCACCACGACGAATCACCAAATTCTCAAAGGAAATGGCCAAGATGAAAAACGATGACATGCCGACAAGGTCCGATGCCTATCGGTTGGGCGCCGGAATCATGCTCCTCAATGCACACGGCCATGTGTTCAAGCACCAGCTTTATCGGGACGTGCTTTCCGAATTCCGCGAATTGTGCCGGCCGGTTGCGTCGCAAGGCTGACACGCCTGGCCGGCCGGCGCAATCGAGGCGCGTTTGCCGGCATCGGCGTCGGCGCCGAAAATGCTGTTGTACAGGTCCGCACCGTGGCTCGTCGGCAACGGTTCCCCCTCCACCAGCCTGAATGTCCGCGCCCCGCCTTCCAGGCGTTCGGCCCGCAAAAACAGGATGCGTCCGTCATTGCTTTCGAAAAATCTCCTGGCCATTTCATGCAGATGCGTGACACAGATGATCCTGATTCCCTTGTCCGACAGGGCGGTAATGATCTGTCGGCCGATCTCCGAACCTTCGCGCTCGTTGGTAGCCGCAAAGGACTCGTTCAACAGGATCAACGCATGCGGCGACAGATGATCGACGATATCGCTCATCCGGCTCAGTTCCTCGTCGAACTTGCCGCTCTTCATCGCGGCATCTTCCTCTCTCGTGTAGTGCGTGAAGAGCCCGGTGCGGAGGGAGGAACGGAACGACTGCGCCGGCACGAACATCCCGCACTGCATCATCAGCTGCGCCAGCCCGACGCTGCGCAGAAAGGTCGATTTTCCTCCCTGGTTGGCACCTGTCACGATGATGAGAGTCTTGCCGTCGGCATTCGCATCGTTTCCGACCACGCGCCGATCGAGGTTGAGCGTGAGGCACGCGTCGTACAATCCGCGAAAAGACAAATGCCCGTCCTGCGGCGCCGCGGGCTCCGGCAGGCAGACGGTTTCTCCTATCTGCGTCAGGCGCTCGTACAAGTTCACGCAACCCACATAAAAACCCAGCTCCTGCCGCAGCGCCGCAAAAAAATTGCGCACATGATCCCGGGACTGCGCAAGCGCGACCGCGACGCCGCGGATTCCCAGGTCTCGCAGACTCTCCAGTGCCCTGGCGCCGGCCTCGTCGCGCGGATGCACAGCAAAACCCAAAGGGGGCGGCCTTCGAGGAAACACCGAGTCCCTCAGCAGCCGCCACTGCGATTCCCACCATGTTTCGCCGGAAAAACGCCCAGGGTGCAAAACGTAATCTGTTCCCTTGTTTCCCCCGTCGAGAGCGGTGCTCAGCACTATCGCGCCGGGGAATTTCAGCTGTTCCAGATGTGCTGCAATGCGGGCGAGATACGCGTCGTCGAGTTCCCGCTGCAACATCCCGCAGAGGTTCGTCCAGCCACGCGAGGTTAATTTCATCCCGTGCAGATCGATCAGCTTTCTCAGTTTCCTCAGCATCCCGACGTACATTTCCATCTGCTCGATCACATTTCTGAGGACCCAGTGCGGGTACCGCTTCAGACCCCCCAGGTAATTGCCCTTCTCCCTCTCTTTCGCCTCGACGGCAACGGAATAGAGGTCGCGAAGAACATCGGGATGGTCTAGGCATTCCCGGACAATCTCCTGCCGGTAACGAATCGTTTCGAGATCTCCTCTCACGCCCGACAGGACCACCTTCGTGGCGGCGTCGCTGATGCACGCACCCCCCTGCGCCATTGCGTCAAAGAGAACGTTCAACGCGAGATCGGCCGTGAGTGCAGCCTCATTCCAGGGGGCGGCCGCCGACCATTCGAAATCCCGGTCCGGATAGAGCAGGTGGGCCTTCATGACCTGATGCGCCGGCCGATGATCTCGTAGGTCAGCCCGTGCTTCCGGGCCAGAGACAACGCGTAAGCGAGGCCGTCAGCGGTTCTGCGGACGATTCTGAAAGTCCGCAGTTCGGTGTTTTCCGGCATGACTTCGGCAACCATGCTGACGGTCTTCTCGCCCAACGCCGCCAGTTCGTCGAGGAATGTCACCCAGACGCAGATCGCGCCAAGCTCCATCATCGACGCCGCTATTCTCCGGCTCAAAAGGACGGCATCGTCGAGCGTGGTGGAAGCGAATATCTCGTTGATGACGATTATGCTCCGCGACGTTGCCGCATTGAGGATCTGGTGGATCCTGACGAGGTCGTCCTGAAGTTTGCCCCGGAGCGCCGCGGCATTCTCTTCTCTCTCGAAATGCGCGAATATTCCGTCGGCAAGACAAAGCCGGGCGTCCCTGGCCCCAACCGGGCATCCAAGGCGCGCGAAATAATGCAGCTGGCCAAACGCGCGGGCGAATGTGGTCTTGCCGGCCTGGTTCGGACCAGTGACGACGATGATCTGTTCGGGGCCGCCGAGGCGAAAATCGTTGCAAACGGGAACAGCGTGATCGGCGAGAAGCTCAATGGCCAGCGCCAGATCGAAACTCTGCCGGGCATGAATGTCTCTGTCGCCATGGCTGAGTTCCGGGTAGCAGAAGTCCAGGCCCATTTTCCTGAATTTCGCGACGAACTCGAGCCAGGCAACGTAGAATTGAATTTCATTGTCGAAACGCAGCAGAACGGGATCGATGAAGTCCTGATTTGAAGCGAAATAGGCTTCCAGTCGTTTGAATATCTCGTGGTGCATTTGCGTCACCAGGTCGAGGATATCGCCCTCAACACGATTGACGTCGGCCGCTTGGCTGAATCCGAATTCATACGAACCGGCATCGCCCGAATCGAACTTCTCAAATGCCGACGCGATCTCCGCACCATAATCCGATTCTTCCTCATAGGGGCGAACTTCGACGCGGAGCCCGTGGATTACGACCACGTAGCGTATGGCCGAAAGCCCTGCCGCAATCTCGTCGGCCTGCGCGATCAGGCGTCTGAAGTGGTCCGAGGCTGCATATCGCGACACGAATTGCGAGAGGCCCATAAACCCGCGCGACGCGGTTCTCGCGGTCGACAAGCCCCGAGCCAGACGATCGACCGCCCGACCATACCGGCGCACGGCCTCCAGAAACCAACGCTGTTTCTGGCGCGCATGATGCCGTTTTCCGGCCTGGTCCAACCCTGCGCGTATGGCGCGCATAGTCTGGGCAAAAGCATTGACCACTGCCATGAGATCCCGATCTTCAAGATCGCGCATGACTTCGTGGCGAAACGCTACGGCGTCCGCGTCGTGCAGCGGCATGCGGAAAACCGGCCCAAGATCATACTCTTCCCGCCCCGCGACGATCGCGGAGATGATCCGATCCAGATTGAGATCCCGAAAGAATTCCGGTGTATCCGGCTCCACATCGGGAAGGCGGTCTCTGTCGTCCGGAAAAAGGATGCTCTGAAAGCTCATCGCCCGCACCCGGTTCCGGCATGGGCTGCGCAAATCGCGCGCGAGTACCCCCGCGAGCCGGCATCAGCGGGACGAAACGCCCATTTCCGTCCAGCGGACTTATTGACGGGCCAGAGCTCGCGTCCCGCGTGGCACGCAGCTTGCGAACAGATACTGACATGCATCGTCAGGACCGCGCCGGATTGCACAGACTTCTCCCGTGAATTCGCTTTTCGCAGGAGTCATCAGCTCTGGGAGCGGTTGTGGCGAACTCCATCGCCATCGGCATTCCGATACGACCGGCCGGGGCATTCCAAAACGACACCGGCGCGATCGCCAGCGCTTGGTACCATGCCAAACCCGGTCCGCCAAGCTCCACGCCGCCGACTTGATTTCAGCCGGCCGAGGACATAGCCTGCTCACATTCTGACGGGATGGGGTTCCCGCCTAACCGCCACATTCGGGCTGATGACCCCTACGGCGAAATCTGAGCGGCACGTCGCTGCTTGGACCGTAGGAGAACTGTATGTATGTGCTTGGTCGCTTTCTTCATGGATTCATAACAGCTGGAAACATCGGCGTTATCGACGCCAACGGCGCGTTGCATGGTTTCGGCGCCATCCCGCGGGGTGAACGGCCGGACGTCATCGTGGCGCTGCATGACCGTAGCCTGCACTGGAAACTCGCGATCCGTCCCAATCTCTACCTGGGCGAAGCCTATATGGACGGCTTGCTGGAAATCACCCGGGGAAGTCGCTGGGACTTCCTGGAACTGTGCGGCCGAAATCTTGCCGAATATCACAAGCGCCGGACGCGCGAATGCGCCGCCTGAACACTCGCAGGGCCGCGCAGACCGGTTCTTCCAGCGGATCACGCCATGTACCGGCGAACAATCGCCTCCCGTGCCTGCATCGGTGTCTCCGGTGAAATCCTTTGCCGACACTTCCTTCTTTCTCCTCTTCGAGGAAATCCTTCGCCGCGACAAACCGAAGGACTCGCCCGACCGCTGGGTAAGTGCCGGCGTGTCGTGGCTGCATGCGCGTCACAGCTATCAAGGTGTGGATTACGGTTTCGCCGTGGAAACCTACGAAGCGAGCAGTGCTGCTAAGAACTGGACGCTTATTGTGGTCAAGGAACATTGGTGGGCCGGCCGCAACGGCGAAGTCATCCGGTCCGCCCATTGGGCAAAGCCGCTGCGGGGCAGCCGCACGTCGATCATAGCCTGGCTGAGGTCCCGCCAGCGCGAAATTGAAGGAAGGCCATGACACATATCCTTCTTACCCGGCACGGGCATGTGGAAGGCATCGATCCGCCGCGCTTTCGCGGTCGCCGGGAAATTCCGCTTACCCCGCTTGGCCGCAATCAGGCCCGCGCTGTCGCGGCGCGTATTGCCGCCGAGTGGAAAATCGCTGCCGTCTACACAAGCCCGCTGCATCGTTGTGTCGATACGGGCGCCGCCATTGCGGAACATTGCGGGGTTCGGGCCTTGGTGCTCGACGCGCTGGCCGATCTCGATTACGGCGACTGGGAGTGGAAAACCTACGAAGCGATGGGCCTGGAACAGCCGGAGCTCTTTTCGCGCTGGTTTGCAACTCCCCAATTGATGCGGTTTCCCGAGGGGGAGTCGTTGCAAGAACTTGTTGCGCGGGCCGCCGATGTCCTGCGGACGGTGCTGGCGCGACACGAAGACGATTCAGTCGTTCTCGTCGGCCATGCGAGCATCAACCGCGCCATCCTCCTGCAGGTGCTCGATCAACCGCTCTCGGCCTATTGGCGGCTCCAACAAAGTCCATGCGCGCTCAACGAATTCGTTTTTTCGCCGGATCGCGTGCGCCTGGAGCGCTATAATGACACGTCACATCTCGACGATGTCGCAAGCTCGCGCTCATAGAATTGCCTGTCGAAGAGCCAGCGGTATTTGTTGTAGATCGCCTCCTCGGCAGCGGGCGAGAGGTACGAACTGTATGGTTCGTGCACTGTTGCGTTCAGTCTCGGCAATCCTGTCCGCGTTGGACAGAATTCGCCCACGGCACGGTGCAGATCCGTTTCGAGGTTTTCAAAGCGGATGATGCGCAGATTGGCGGGCATGCGACCGCCGAGTTCGTACCACGCCTCGATGCGCGCCGGCAGGCGGCCATGATAGGGCGCGGTCCGTGCGAACTCCTCGAAACTTCCCTCGATCGCGATTTTCTGTTCCCGGCCCCGCGCGACGCCGCGGACGCCGTGATATCCCAGCCGCAGGAAGTGATAACGCGACACCTCCAGATCATAGGGATTGCGGACGCAGACGATGATGGCGCGAAGGTCGTCGAGGCTGCGGCCCAATTTCGCGAATATCTCCCTGATCTCGTGCAGGCGGGCATGGCGCTCGCCTTCCATGGTTGCGACCGATGCCGGCAGCCAGAGTCCCCAGCGCTTCAGGAACGCCTTTGTGTGCAGCTTGGCGATTACGACCGGCGGCAGCCTGACGGACGGATCTGGCTTGTTCGAGCCTTCGACCAGCGTCTTCCTGCCGGGCAGATTGTCGATGAGAAATTTGGTGACCGAGTCGCCTGCGGTCTTGGGCACATGGACAAAGAGAAGCCTGTCGTTGAACAGCATGATCAGCGCTGCCGGCGCAGCCTGGACCAGTGCTCCAGCCGCTTTGCGATCTCGCGTTCGAAACCCGCCTCTTTCGGCTGATAGTAGGATTCCCGCGCCATTCCTTCGGGGAAGTAATTCTGTCCCGAGAATGCGTCCTCGGCGGCGTGGTCGTATTCATAGCCCTTGCCGTAGCCGAGCGATTTCATCAGCTTCGTCGGCGCGTTGAGGATGTGGGCGGGCGGCATGAGCGAGCCGTGCTCGCCGGCCGCGCGCATCGCGGCGCCATGGGCCTTGTAGACGGCGTTCGATTTGGGCGCGCTCGCCAGATAGAGCACGGCCTGCACCAGCGCGATTTCGCCTTCGGGGCTGCCGAGGAAATCATACACATCTTTCGCCGCCAGCGCCTGAACGACCGCCTGCGGGTCGGCCAGGCCGATATCCTCGACCGCGGCGCGCACGAGGCGGCGGGCGATGTAGAGCGGCTGTTCGCCGCCGGCCAGCATGCGCGCGAGCCAGTAAAGCGCGGCGTCCGGATCGGAACCACGGATCGATTTGTGAAGCGCCGAGACGAGATTATAATGTTCTTCCCGGCTCTTGTCGTAAAGCGGCGCGCGTTTCTGGACGAGCGCCACCAGGCTTGCGGAATCGAGCGGGGCCGCGGCTTTGACGGCAGCGAGTTCTTCCGCGAGATTGAGCATGTAACGCCCGTCGCCATCGGCCATCGCGCGCAGCGTCTCGCGCGCCTCGGCGGTCAGCGGCAGCGGCCTGCCGTAAAATTCCTCAGCCCGCGCAAGCAGCGTCTCGAGCGCGGCATCGTCGAGCCGCCGCAACACGAGCACCTGCGCGCGCGACAGGAGCGCGCCATTCAGCTCGAACGAGGGGTTCTCTGTGGTCGCGCCGACGAGGATGACAGTGCCGTCCTCGACGACGGGGAGGAAACTGTCCTGCTGGCTCCGGTTGAAGCGGTGGATTTCATCGACGAAGAGCAGCGTTCCCTGCCCCACGCGCCGGCGCTGGCGCGCGGCTTCGAAGGCCTTCTTGAGATCGGCGACACCGGAGAAGACCGCGGAAAGCTGTTCGAAATGCAGGCGAAACGCGCTCGAGAGCAGCCGCGCGATCGTGGTCTTTCCTGTCCCCGGCGGACCCCAGAGGATGATGGAGTGCGGCCGGTTTTCCGTGACCATGCGCCCGATGGGTCCGGCGGGTCCGAGCAGATGGTCCTGCCCGACGACATCGGCGAGCGCCTGCGGCCGAAGCCGCTCGGCCAGCGGCCGTGGCGCGCTTTCCTGCAGTCCACCGGCTTCGAAGAGATCGGGCATGGGTGGATATTACAGGGGAAACCGCTTCGGAGATAACCCCGACTGCCAGTTGCTGTGTTCAGATTCTTTTTAACGGCATGGTCTTGCCGGGAGAGGGACGCCGCCCGCGACGAAAACATCCGCTCCGGCTTCCGCGTACCTCGGAAATGCGGTATTTTCCATGTGAACCCGGGATCATCCGGGGAATGTCGGCGGATCGAGGATCTACACGATGAGGAACTGGTTTCTCGCGACGACGGCGCTGGCGCTTGTCGTATCGGTTTCTTCCACAGGCGCGCAATCGGGCACAACTGGTGGGGACCGATCGGGAGGTGCCGGCAACGCCGCGACAGTTTCAAAGAACCACCCCATCAGGGCTGCAGAGAAGGGATATTTTTGCGAACATGCCGCGGGTAAGAAAGACGCTCAGGCTCCCGCACCGCACATTCCGGCACTCCTCGGCAGCTCCGTTAAGGACAGAAACAGAGAATTTCTGCGTGCCTATGGCTACTTGGCTCTGCCGAAGCAAGGAAGCGATGGGCAATATTTTGTTGATAATATTTTTGTCTCCCATTCTACCGACCGTTATCGGGGCTGCCAGCGCGTCGCGGTGCCAATAAAGGGGAAGGGCACGAATGTCAGCAAGATCATAGTGGAAGATGCGCCTTACAGTGGACATTCCAGCTTCACCGCCGCTATATACAGTTCGCGCCACGGTCACCCTGGAAATCTGATTGTCGGCGGCAACGGTCGCGCCGACGCTGCGAAGACAAGAATCGATATTCCAGAGACATTCCTCACGGCGGGGAAGAAATACTGGGTTGTGGAGAGCGTCAGTCACATACCTAGCGGTAGCAGCAGCACCGAGAATGCGGTGATGTGGAACCCCAGAAATCGAGGATCGGAAAAGGGCTACTATCAATATTATGCCCATCTGTATTCCAGCGCCAGCTCATATAGCATCCAGTCCAAATGGCTTCCCATATCCGGACTGGCGCCCTTCGTGCGAGTAGAGTAACGGGGCCCCGACATTTCCAGCGTGCCGATTGATATCGTGAACCCGGCTACATCGTCCCGCCGAGGGACTCGCGCCGCGGCCACAGAATGGGATAAACTTTTGGAAGCGACCGACACGGGGTTTGCCGAGCGCGAAGGCCCATCATCCGCCACCACATCACAGGCTGACGCAGTTTTCTCAAAGGCGTATGAGGATCTGTACGCCGCGTGGCCGATAAGCGACGGTCGCCTTCTGCGCGCCGCGGAAGCGCTCCACGAAGGCCGTGTCAAACAGGCTGGCCGGATCGTATCCAAGGTTCTGGCCCGATATCCGGACGACACCGATGCCTTCAATTTGCAGGCGGCAATCGCGTGCCATATAGGTTGTAACGACGAGGCGCTGATTCTTGCCGCACGCTGCCTCCGTGAAAAGCCGGAGAATAAGGTCTACCGGTACAACTACGCCTTATTGCTGTTGCGCGTGGGGAAAGTCGCCGAAGCGCTGGACGAGGGCCTGACATTATTGGCGGCGGAGCCCGGCAATCCGCTGTTCCGGAATTTCTGCGCGACGCTCCTGTGCCGGAAAAAACAGTTTGCGGAGGCGTCGGAATTTTATCGCCAGCTGACTGAGGATCATCCCGATTGTCCCGAGCTTTGGTGCATGCTGGCGAGCACGCTGCGCAGCCTCGGCGGACAGACGCAGGCCGCCATCGACGCATTCCGCAAAGCCGTCGAACTGGCTCCCGGAATGGGCTCTGTCTGGTGGTCGCTTGCCAGCATGAAGACGTTCGAATTCTCGCAGGCAGATGCCGATGCCATGGAAGCCCAGCTTGCCCGCGCGCCGGCATCCGCCCAGCACCGCGCCGACCTGCATTTCGCGCTGGGCAAGGCGCATGGGGATCTGGAGAACTACGAGAAATCCTTCCAGCACTACACAAGAGGGAACGCGATCCGGCGCATCGATCTGCGCTATGACCCGGATGACACCACCGACATGGTGTCGCGCGTGGAAGCCGTATTTACGCCGGAACTTTTCCGCGAAAAGTCCGCTTCCGGGCATGACTCGATCGCGCCTGTTTTCGTGCTCGGTCTTCAACGCGCCGGTTCGACGCTGGCCGAACAGATTCTCGGCTCGCATTCGCAGATCGAAGGCGCCGGGGAGCTGCAGTCGATCCTGCGTATCGTGGGCGACGACGTCATGCCCAGGACCGGACCGGACTATCCCAACGGCATGGCAAAGCTCACCGCCGAGGAGCTCAGGGCCATGGGTGAGAAATATCTGGAGCTTTCCAAAATCCACCGCGTGCATGGCAGGCCGTTCTTTGTCGACAAATGCCCGTTCAATCTCTGGCATGTGGGGCTGATCTACTTGATCTTTCCCAACGCCAAAATCATTGATGTGCGCCGGCATCCGATTGGCTGCAGCCTGGCCAATTTCACGATGAGTTTTGCGCACGCCCCGCCTTTGTCCTACCGGCTGACGGATATAGGCCGGTTTTACCGGGACTATGTACGGCTGATGGCGCATTTCGACCGCGTGCTGCCGGGGAAAATCCACCGCGTCATCTATGAGAAACTTGTTGCCGATCTCGATGGCGAGGTGCGGCGGCTGCTGGAATTTATTGGTGTCCCATTCGAGCCGTCCTGTCTCGAATATTACAAGAACGACCGCGCCTTCAACTCCTTCAGCAATGAGCAGGTCCGTCGTCCGATCTTCACCGACGCCGTCGAACGCTGGCGCAACTACGAACCCTGGCTCGGACCGCTGAAGGAAGCGCTGGGATCCGTTCTCGACACTTATCCGGGCGTGCCGGAATTTGATGTGTGAGGGCGGTGTCGTCAAATCCGCGCACTCGCCCACACTCCTCCTGAGGCAGGGTCGAAATTTGCGTAGCAAATTTCGGGGAGGGGGTGCCGCGGCACTAAACTGGCGCCAGGCATCGGAAAACCTCTCCTTCAGAGAAAGGTAGTTCTCGAAATCATGTGCCCGTGCCGGCTCTTTCAGCGTTCGCGCTGTGTAAAGCAGAGAGCTGGCCGGAAGAATCTCGGTTTAATGCGGAGTGCGCAGAGGTTGCGCGGTGGACGCGGAAGAGAGTTTGCGCGCGAAGCGCGCCTTTACCCCCGCGTCCTCAGCGCTTCCTCCGCGCCCTCCGCGTTGAACAACTTTCTTCTATCCGCTGACCGACAGCGTGAGCTGCTGGTTGCCGCGGTCGATGACCAGATCCCAGCGGCCGGGAGCCGACTCCAGCGCACGTTGCAATTCGCCGACGGAGTGGATTTCCGCGCCGTTGATCGAGCGTACGATGTCGCCCGCTTGGAATCCGTAGGAGCCGGATGGTGTGTTCTGACTGGTGGATACGATTACCACGCCCCGTGCCGAAAAATCGAGTTGCAGATCGGAGGCGACGGCCGGCGACAGATTCTCCACGCGAGCCCCAGTCAGGGGATTGCGCGCACCGATGGTCGTCAGCTGGCGTGGAGGGTTCTCCGGGGGCACCGAAACCGCAAGAGAGACCGCACGCGTCTGGCGGCCAAAGGCGACCCGCAGTTTTACGACATCGCCCGGCCGATGCGTGGCGATGCGGTAGTTGAGGCCTTCCATGTCGTCCACGTCGATGCCATCGACCTGCAAAATGACGTCGCCGGTTTTCAACCCCGCAGCCGCGGCCGGTCCCGCCGGATAAACGCTCTTCAGGACCACACCGCCGGGGCGCGAAAGGTTCATCGCCTGCGCGATCTGTTCGGTCACCGCCTGGCCATCGACACCGATCCACGGCAGTTTCACGCCGCCGCCGAGCGCCCCCTCGACGACACGCCTGACGAGATTGGCTGGCGTCGCAAAGCCGATGCCGGCGTACTGGCCCGTGCTGGAGTAGATGGCCGTGTTGATCCCGGCGAGCCAGCCGTCGGCCGTGACCAGCGCCCCGCCGGAATTGCCCGGATTGATGGCGGCATCGGTCTGGATGAAGAACTGATAGTCGCTGGCGCCGATCTGGGTGCGCGCCAGCGCCGACACGATGCCCATCGTCACCGTCTGGCCGAAGCCGAACGGATCGCCGATGGCGAGCACGATATCTCCGACCGAGAGCTTGTCGCTGTCGCCGAATTCGATGGTCGGCAGCCGCTCGCCTTTGGTGTCGATCTTGAGCACCGCAAGATCGGTGCGGCTGTCGGCCAGCAGCACGCGCGCCTTGAATTCGCGCCGGTCGGAAAGCGCGACCACGATGTTCTGGCCACCCTCCACGACGTGATTGTTGGTCACGATCACGCCGTCGGCGCGCACGATCACGCCCGAGCCCAGCGATTGCTGGACGCGCTGGCGGAACTCGGGAGAGGCGCCGAAGAAGCGCTGGAACAGCGGATCGGAAAAGAGCGGATTGACCTCCGTGCGCACCACGGACTGCGAATAGACGTTGACCACGGCGGGCGCGACGCGCTTCACCACCGGTGCGAAGGTCAGCTGCACCTGCGGCATGGATTGCGGCCCGGCCGCAGAGGCGTTTGCGATCCAGGCCTGCGACAGAAGCGCCGCTGCGGCGATCCAGGTCTTCAAGTTCATCCCGATACCCCTTCTGGACCTCGAAAACTCAAAAGGGGCGGTTCGGCTACCGCCCCCTTTTTGTCCTTTTTTCGGCATCGCGCGTTTCGCGGGCGCCAGTTCGGCACGCGGAGACGCGGAGGCGCGGAAACGATACATGAGCCAGCGAGACAGAAATGATTTCTTTGCACGCAAAGCGCGCGCCCATTCTGGCTTACTGTTTGACGGGGCGAGGTGAAAACTTTTTCACTCCGTGGCTCCGCGTCTCCGCGTGACCCTTACGCCCCGGATTGTTCATCCTCGCCGGCCTGACCGGAATCCTGGCCCTTGGCGCTTTCGTCGCGATCGACGAATTCGATGAACGCCATCTCGGCATGGTCGCCGAAGCGGAATCCGGCCTTGAGTACCCTTGTGTAACCACCAGGACGTTCCGCATAGCGGGGTCCCAGCACGTCGAACAGCTTGCGCACCTGGGTGGCGTCCTTCACCTGCGCCAGCGCCTGGCGGCGGGCGTGCAAATCCGAAGTGCCCCGGCGCGACAGCGTCACCAGCTTCTCGACGATCGGCCGCAGCTCCTTCGCCTTGGGCAGCGTCGTCTTGATCTGCTCGTGCTTGATCAGCGACGCGGTCATGTTGGCGAACATGGCCTCGCGGTGGGCCGTGGTACGGCCGAGCTTCCGGCCCTGGTTGCGATGGCGCATTCTCTAGCTCCTGTCGTCCCGGCCACCCCTCAACCAGATCGGGGGAAAGCCGGGATCGGCCCGTCAATACTGGTCTTCGTAGCGCTTGGCCAGATCATCGATGTTTTCCGGCGGCCAGCCCGGCACTTCCATGCCCAGGTGCAGGCCCATCTCCGCCAGCACCGCCTTGATCTCGTTCAGCGATTTGCGGCCGAAATTCGGGGTGCGCAGCATCTCGGCCTCGGTCTTCTGGATGAGGTCGCCGATATAGACAATGTTGTCGTTCTTCAGGCAGTTGGCCGAACGCACCGACAGTTCGAGCTCGTCCACCTTCTTCAGCAGCACGGGATTGAAGGCGAGGTCCGGCTTCGCCTCTTCCGTGACCCGCGTGCGCGGTTCCTCGAAATTGATGAAGACCTGCAGCTGGTCCTGGAGGATGCGCGCGGCGTAGGCGACCGCATTGTCGGGCGACACCGCGCCGTTGGTCTCTACCGTGAGCGTGAGCTTGTCGTAGTCGAGGATCTGGCCTTCGCGCGTGTTCTCGACCTTGT
Source organism: Rhizomicrobium sp. (assembly GCA_036266955.1). GTDB lineage: Bacteria > Pseudomonadota > Alphaproteobacteria > Micropepsales > Micropepsaceae > Rhizomicrobium. The sequence continues at coordinate 121,277 of DATAWY010000055.1, read as the reverse complement.
AGCTCACCTTCTTGACCGGGCTGAACAGCGAGTCCACCGGGATGAGGCCGATGGCGGCGTCCTCCGGGCGGTTGCGGTCGGCCGGCACATAGCCCTTGCCGGTCGCCACCGTCAGCTCCATCCGGAACTCCACCTTCTCGTCGAGCGTGCACAGCACCAGACCGGGATTGAGGATCTCGATGTCGGCCATGGCCGTGATCTGCCCGGCGGTGACTTCGCCCGGCCCGGTCGCGCGCAGCGTCAGGCGCTTGGGGCCCTCCGCATGCATGCGCATCGCGATCTGCTTCACATTGAGCACGATGTCGGTCACGTCCTCTCGCACGCCGGGGATGGACGAGAATTCGTGCAGCACGCCTTCGATGTGAATCGAGGTGACGGCCGCCCCCTGCAGCGAGGACAGCAGCACGCGCCGGAGCGCGTTGCCCAGCGTCAGTCCGAAGCCGCGTTCGAGCGGCTCGGCGACCAGGGTTGCGGAACGGCCGGCATCATGGCCGGTCTCGACCTTCAGTTTCTGGGGTTTGATCAGTTCTTGCCAATTTTTCTGGAACACGTCTGTCCTCATCGTTTCCCGGACGCGATATCCGCGCCCAATTCGTTCGACGGGTAGGGAACGCGGTACGCTTCTATACGCGGCGGCGTTTGGGCGGCCGGCAGCCATTGTGCGGAATCGGCGTCACGTCGCGGATGGAGGTGACCTGCAGACCGATCGCCTGGAGGGCGCGCAGCGCCGACTCCCGGCCCGAACCCGGCCCGCTCACTTCCACTTCGAGCGTGCGCATCCCGTGCTCCACGGCCTTTTTGCCCGCGTCCTCCGCCGCGACCTGCGCGGCATAGGGCGTGGACTTGCGCGAGCCCTTGAATCCGAGCGATCCGGCCGACGACCAGGAAATGGTGTTCCCCTGGGTGTCGGTGATCGTGATGATCGTGTTGTTGAAGGTCGCGGCCACATGCGCCACACCCACGACAACGTTCTTCTTTTCCTTTTTGCGCGTGCGCGCAGCCGGCTTTGCCATTTTCGATCCCGTTATTTCGTGACTTTGCGCTTGCCGGCAATCGCCTTGGCCGGGCCCTTGCGGGTCCGCGCATTGGTATGTGTGCGCTGTCCGTGCACGGGCAAGCCCTTGCGATGCCGCAGGCCCCGGTAACAGCCGAGATCCATGAGCCGCTTGATGTTCATGGCCACTTCGCGCCTGAGATCGCCTTCCACGACATAGTCGCGGTCGATCGCCTCGCGGATCTGGATGACTTCCGCATCGGTAAGGTCATGGACCCGCCGGTTGTCGGCAATGCCGACCTTCCGGCAGATCGCCTTCGACTTCGCCGGACCGATGCCGTGAATGTAGCGCAGGCCGATCTCGACCCGCTTCTGGGTGGGGATGTTGACGCCGGCTATACGGGCCAAGAGACTTCTCCTTTGCTCCAGGGCGCCACTTGGCACCCGGCTGAGCTGGAACGCGAACTGCCGCTCCCCACCGACAAAAGGGCCGAAACCGCGAGATTTGGGAAGTCAGGTCGCCGCAAGGGCGCGGATTATAGGTATCCGCGCGCCGCAGTCAACCGGCACTGTGAGCCTGTCGCCGGGACGAAGATCGGGGATTCGCAAGGGTTTCCGCAGCTCCGGGGTACAAGGGACGCAAACCCACGGATCGGCAATGGTGCAGGGCAACGGACGGACCAACCCGTCAGGCTCAAAGGCCCGATCCCACGCGTTTGATTAAACGGCTTCCGCTCTCGTCGATACCACTCAGTCCGGCCGCTTCTCGTGATCCAGCGATTTGTCGTTGGCGAGTTTCAGCGTTACCGCGGCCACGCCCTTCGACACCAGTTCGAACACGAAGGGATCGTTGTTGGAGAGGTTGTCGCACCAGCGATGGGGCATGTCGACACAGGCCTCATGCCAGCCCGGCACCACGCCTTCGAAATCGCCGGTATAGCCACCCCAAATCTTCACGGCCCGCTCGCTCTTGCAGCAGTCCTGCTGTGTGTAGAAGCCGGTGTTCGGGATTCCAACAACACTGAAGGAATTCGAGTCCGTGCCATCGTTGGAGGCATTGACGGTCGGCACACCCACGGAACCGAAATAGTCGATGAAGTCCTGATTGCCGACGCGGGACTCCGGGATGACATTTTTCGGAAAGCGCTTGGCATTCCAGGCGTGCGCCGGATCGGCGACCGACATTTTGAAATTTGGCGTTGCCACCACATCCGCATCGATGTCGAAGACGATGCGGTGCAAATCCTTGCGCGACAGGTTCCGCGTATAGAATTTCGACCCCAGCAGGCCGATCTCCTCGCCGCCGAACCAGATATAGCGAAGCTGGTGGCGCGCGCGCGTGTTCGCCATGTTCAGGGCGATTTCCAGCATGGCGGTCGAGCCGGAAGCATTGTCGAGCATGCCCGCGCCGTAGATGGCATCGAGATGGCCTTCCAGAACGACGACATGATCGGGATCGCCGAATCTCGAATCCGCGATCACGTTGTAATCGACATCGGATTTGTGCGTCGTGTGAACGTCGAGGTGAACGCTCGGCGCGCTTCCGGCGCCGTATGCCAGCGCCAGTTCTTCACCCAGCGCATGGGAGACGACCCCGAAGACCGGAATGCTGGCCGGGTCGACAAGCTTTGCCTCGAACGCGCCGCCGTCCAGCCGGCCGCCGCGATCGGGTTCGTCCGAAGCGGCGGGGGCGTTGTAGATGACGACTGCGGCCGCGCCCGCGGCTTCGGCGTTGGCGACCTGCGTATCGTAGTCGCAGGTTCCGCGCCCGAGCAGGGCGACGTGTCCGCTCTTGAAACCCGCAAAATCGCTGCCCGAGCAGCCGCTCTCCGACGCGTCGCCGACGTTACCGACCGGCTGCACGGGTGCGGTCAGCGAGCCGCTGCCGGACAGCCGCGCGACATACCAGTCCTTCGTGGGCTGGTAATTACGTCCGCCCGCCTCGAACACGGGTTCTCCGCTCACCTTGAAGTGCCGCCAGATATAGGACTGGATGGTAACCTTATAGCCGGCCTCGCGCATCAGCTTGGCCACATAGTTGACCGACGCCCTGTAGCCGGAGGTTCCGGTATCGCGGTTGCCGTGACCGTTCGCGCCCGGGTTCTCGTCGGCGATCTTCTGAAACACTTTCAGGTGGTTCCAGAGACCCTGTTCGGTGATGCATGCGAGAAGCGTGGTTTGGGTATCGTTGTCGCGCGCCTGGCACTCTTTCGCCGAAGGCGGCGTGGCAGCGGAACCGGCGGCGGCAAAGCCGAGGCCGAGAGACGACACGGCCGCAAGCAACAATCCCCTCTTGATCATCTGCGATACTCCCGTTTCCAGTCAGGAACTCCGACGCGAATAAAGACGCGGATTTCCGGTATTATGGCGCAAACGCCGTAATTGCTCACCCCCCCCTGTGACGAGTTGACTCGGGCTGCTTGAAGGGGATTCCGCGGCAGGCGCGAATCTGACTCAAAGTCGGTGTGAGTTTGCCGCCCGATCTTGCTTCTCTGGAGAGCGCCGCAAAGGACGCGCTGATCCTGGCGTTGCTGGAGCGGTTGGATGCGTTGATGGCGGAGAACGACGCGCTTCGCCAACGCGTGGCCGATCTGGAAGCCAGGCTTGGCAAGCCGCCCAAGACACCGAACAACTCGAGCCTGCCGCCAAGCCAAGCCCAGAAGGCTTCCGGCCAAGCTTCGCGCGGGCGTCCACGCAAGGGCCATCCTGGCGCATTCCGTGCGTTGCATCCCGACCCGACGCGGGTGCGCGAGGTGATGGCCTCGCAGTGCCTGCACTGCGGGACAAACGTATCGGGCGTGGCGCAAGCGCCCCATCACAGCTACGACCGCATCGATATACCCGAGATCAAGCCGGACGTGACACGGGTGGTGCTGCATGGCGGCATCTGTCCGTGCTGCGGCAAGCCGTTCAAGGCGACGGCGCCCCAGGGCCTGGAGCCCGGCTCCCCCTTCGGACCGAACACGAAGAGCCTGGTCATCTATCTGCATTGCCACCAGGCCATCCCGCTCAAGCGGCTGGCGCAGATGATGTCGGACCTGCTCGGCCTGAAGATCAGCCAGGGCGCCATCGTCAACCTGCTGCACGGCGCCACAGAGGCTTTCGCCCACGCCGCGCGCCTCATCCGATCCAGATTGCTCTCAAGCACTATTCTGCAATCGGACGAGACCAGCATGCGGGTCGGCAAGCAAACATGGTGGAACTGGGTGTTCCATCACGGCAGCGAATGCTGCTTCGTCATCGAGCCCAGCCGCGGCAAGAACGTGATGGAGACCTTCCTGGACGGCCATCGCCCGGACTATTCGGTCTCCGACCGCCTGGCGGCGCAGATGGGCTGGGCAAACAAGGACCATCAGGTCTGCCTCGCCCATCTCATTCGCGACGCGCAATATGCCATCGATGCCGGCGACAGCGTTTTTGCGCCATCCCTCAAGGCTCTCCTGCAGGAGGCCTGCGCCATCGGCCGCAGGCGGGAGCAACTGGCCGACGCAACCCTGCGCGCTTACGAAAGAAAGCTCGACGACAGGCTCAACGCACTGCTCCGCCTCACCCCCGAAGTGGACCAAGGCCGCAAGCTCCTGAAAATGGTCAAAAGATTCCGCCAGCACTTCTTCGTCTTCGTCACCAACCGCGATCTGCCCCCCACCAACAACGGCTCCGAACGGGCGCTCAGGCCTTGTGTCGTCTTCCGCAAAATCACCCAGTGCTTCCGCTCCAAATGGAGCCCCAGACTCTATGCAAACGTCCGCTCCGTCCTCGAAACCGCACAACGCCACGCCATCAACCAGATGCTCGCAATCCGCATGACCCTCGCCCGTCAACCCCTATTCGATACGGGGTGAGCAATTACCGCGGAGTTGATTCGCAATCAGGAACATAAAGGACGCCAAGAAGAATTGCGCGCTCTCGCCGCGCTGCGTGCGCGGCCAAGCTTCGTGCTCTTGGTGTTCTTGGTGTTCTTAGTGGTGAACCTGTTCTCTGCCGCGGCTCCGTGTTCACATTCTTTTGCGAAGCATCCGTCCATGCTTGCCGAGTATGTCGCGTTGATGTCGCAGGGGTGGCGAGGCGGATGTTACTCACTAATTTTCCCCGGACAGCCTTGTGCGCCAAGGGAGATTCCGTCCGGGCGGGAGCGCGATGAAAATGCCGGGGTAGCCGCAAGAGACAAGCCCGTGTGATCCGGTCCCGCCGTATGCTATTGTCATACAGGCGGTCCGTGAAATGGATACAAGGTGATGGCGACATCCGTTCTAAGCGTGCGCGTCAGCGACGACGAGCGGTCGCTGCTTGAGGCGGCCTCGGAGCAGGCACACACGAATTTGAGCGACTTCATCAGGCACAAGGCGATCGAAGCCGCGGAGATCGAGTTTCTGGAACGCCGCGTGGTCACGATTCCGGCTTCCGACTGGGAGGTATTCGAGGCATGGACTCACCGGCCTGCACGAAAGATCGCGGGGCTAAAGAAACTGCTGCGCACGCCGCCGAAGTAGCAAAGATAGGCGCGCCGCGGCCACTTGCGGAAACAGACGACCGCGGTTCATTCGATTGCGGGCGTGATATGCCGCCTGAAGGGTCCGATGAAGGTTGGCACGACGCTGCGCTTCTTCTCGACATCGCGCTTGCCGCCACGGGCGCCCGTTCCTTTGTGGCCGCGGCCCGGCAAAGTTCCTGCCGTCCGTGACGGGGGTGGAAAATTCATGTTGACGCGTAAATGTGATCCAGTCTAGGCTAGACCATAAACCGCAGAGGCGCGCACAATGGCGCATCGGGTCTGGAGCGTGCCGGATGCCAAAAGCCGGCTGTCGGAAATCTTGCGCCGCGCGCGGGTCGGAGAGCCGCAGGTGATCGGCACGCAGGACCCCTGCGTCGTTCTTTCTATGGGCGCGTTTGCCGATCTGGAGCGCAAGGCAGGCCAGGTGCATCTCGGCCGCTGGCTTGTCGAGCACACGCCGAAGGTGGAATTCGAGGCGCCCGAGCGCAAGGCCGGCGACCGCAATCCCTTCAAGAGCTGAGCCGCATGGCGCCTTTCGTTATCGACACCAACGTCGTTTCCGAATTGACGCGCCCGGCTCCGCAGTCGGCGGTAATTGCGTTTCTGAACCAGAATTCCGATCTGTTCCTGAGCGTGATCGTGTTTCATGAGCTGGAGTTCGGTATCCAGTGCGCGCGCGACACCAACCGCCGCTCCAAACTGCAGGCCTTTGCGATCATGCTGCGGAACCGGTTCGAAGGGCGGATCATCGATGTCGATTTTCCGATCGCCGAGACAGCGGGCAGATTGCGGGCCGTCGGGAAGGCAAAAGGGCATCCTCTGGCCGAACTCGACGCCTTTATTGCGGCAACGGCCATGGTGAAGAGCGCTACGCTCGTCACCCGCAATACGAAGGATTTTGCACGGCTCGAAATTTCTTTGCTCAATCCGTGGGAAATGCCGGCGTAGCCGGCAGCCCGCGAATCCATGGTGACGTGAATGGTTTCTTTCGTACCGTCTGTTTCGGTCACCTATGCCCGGAACGGCAATTCGACAAAGACCAACGCGCTGGGCATGCGGGCGATGCGGGAGAAGGCCTGGCTGAAGCGCGGCGAGCAATATCTTCTCATCAAGACGCCGCCGGCTTCGGGCAAGAGCCGCGCGCTCATGTTCATCGCGCTCGACAAGTTGCAGAATCAGGGGATCAAACAGGCCATCATCGTCGTGCCATAATACCGGAAAAAATCAGCAGCGCATACTGGAAGTCCTGAAAATCCTTGATGAAAAAGCCTTCGCGCCGAAAGAGCAGGGAAAAACCAGGGAAATCGCCGCCGCGCCGGCAGCCGAAGAGAGCCTCCCGCCGGAGGGGCGTGCGATCGTCAGGAGCGCGGCGGTCGTCTCAAATCCGAACGGAGGCATGGCTGCCGCGCCGACTGGCACCCTGATCGACAGGTTTCTTGCTATCGATCACATTTTGGGCATGTTATGATCGATAAAGAGGTTCTCTATCGATCATGCCGTGGAATTGGCAAAGGCCCGAGTGGCCGCATTTTACCTGGAATCCCGACCTCCTGCGCAGGGCCGAAGAGCAGTTCCTCCTGGGCGGCGGGATGTTCGCAGGCACTTTCGCCCACCTTGGCGCTGACGACAAGGACCAGGTCGTCATCGAGGCACTCAGTACCGAAGCGCTGACCACCTCCGAGATCGAAGGCGAGGTGCTGGATCGTGCGAGCGTGCAATCGTCGCTCCGGCAGCAGCTTGGCCTTGCCGCCGACCGCCGCCGCGTGAGCCCCGCCGAGCAGGGCGTCTCCGAAATGACGGTCGATCTCTACCGCTCGTTCATCGAGCCGCTGACCGACGACATGATGTTCGAATGGCACCGTATGTTGATGAACGGACGCCGCGACATCCGCAACATCGGCTTCTATCGCACGCACAAGCAGCCGATGCAGGTCGTCTCGGGCCTGGTGTATGATCCGAAGGTGCATTTCGAAGCGCCGCCATCCCGCGTTGTGCCGCGCGAGATGAAGCGCTTCGTCGAATGGTTCAACCGGACTGTGCCGGAGGGGCCGTCGCCGCTTCCCGCTCTCACGCGCGCCGGAATCGCGCACATATATTTCGAGTCCATCCATCCCTTCGAGGACGGTAATGGGCGCGTCGGGCGGGCAATCGCCGGGAAAGCGCTGGCGCAGGGCCTCGAGCATCCGCCGCTAGCCGCGCTTGCGATGACCATGCTCGCCAGGCGCAAGGCGTACTATGAGTCGCTTGAGCGCAATAGCACCGAGATCGACGTGACGGACTGGTTGCGCTGGTTCGCGGGTGTGTCGATCGAGGCGCAGTGGCGGACGACCGCCCTGATCGAATTCCTGCTCGACAAGACGAAGCTGCTGGACCGCCTGAAGGTCCAGTTGAACGAGCGGCAGGAGAAAGCGCTGCTTCGCGTCCTGCGCGAAGGACCGGAAGGCTTCAAAGGCGGATTGAGCGCGGGCAATTACATCACCATCACCGGGGCATCCGCGCCCACGGCAACACGAGATCTTGCCGACATGGTGGAGAAAGGCGCGCTGATCCGCAGCGGCGAGCGGCGCTATGCCCGCTACCGCGCCAATGTCGAACTTCGCCCCATTCGCGCCGTGACGATCGATGAGCGGGGACGGATCGTCGAGAGCTGAATATCCCCAGCAATCATGGCAGAAAGACTCCCTTCATGCGGAACCTGTCGAAGCACGCAGGCCGGTGCTCCGTGGTTTTGTTCCACCCTTTCGGCATGAATTACCAGCTCGGCGGCTTGTGAATCGGCCGCGCGTGCGAGCCTGTAACGGGATCGGGAAGTTGGGATGCGCCCAGATAGGGCTTTATGTGGCGGACCGCTGATGCAAGCGCCTTCAGGCTGGTATGTGGCTGATTGACAGGAGTGAGAAGTGTGACAGGCAACCCTGCTTCCTGGATCACGATGCGGATCGGCTCGCAAAGATCGGTATCATTGGCGCGCACGGCGGTTTCATCAAAATCTCCGTGCAATCCATCGCGCACCAGATGGGCAGCAAGCTTGACGTCGGAGCCTTTTTCTTCCGTTTTCCAAACCTAGGCGACCAGGGGCGTCGGCGAGATACCAAGAACTGACGGCCCCGGTTTGAACGAAGGTACCGGCGGAGCAAGCCCGGCCCATTTCGGATGCGTGATGAAATTGCCCAGATGGAGATGGATTTCCGGCAATGTGGCAGCTGCGTCGCGCCGTCCCGAAACATGCGCGGTATAGTGGTTTACGGCGACAATTTTGTTCGTCGCAGGAAGGGCCTTCCTGCAGAGCGCGACCATGTCGAGCCATTTGACAAAAAGGCCAAACGGAGTCCGTCCAACCCGGGTCGCGCGTGAAGCCGGCCCGCTGCCGAAAGTGCGTACCTTCGGGGTCGAAGCCGCCGCCATTCGCGATCCCGGCCTCGCACGCGCAAGCCCCACACCCGTCATGGCCGGGCTGTTGTCCCGGCCATCGATGAACACCACCTCAGAAGGCGAGGGTCATGCACAGTTCGTTTCATTACGGATGGGATTGTGCGGGATTCGGCCTCGTGCGGAAGCCGAGCGCGCAGGGCCGAGCGCGGGTCTGGCTAGTCGTTTTTTTAACCACATCGGTTGATAATGATACCTATTGGGTCTATAGAGTCGGCCCTGACACCAAAGGGAAGGCTCTCATGACCACATCCGGCTATACCGTCGGCCCCGGAAGGCCGCCGCTCCACTCGCGCTTTCAGAAGGGACAGTCCGGCAATCCGGGGGGACGGCCGGGGCCGGCGAAACAGCTGAAGCAGCGCTTCCACCGTGCCTTGCGCGAGGCGCTGGAGAAGAAGTCGCAGGCGCTGGAAGCCGCGCGGCCCACCGACACGCTTGCCTCGGTCGCCCGGCAGTTGACACTGGACGCAGCAGCGGGACGCACCTCCGCGCAGCGCCTGCTGCTGTCGCTTCTCGAGGCCGACGCCGGCGAGAAGCAGGACTGGGTCACAAGGCTGATCGAGTCCGAGCAAAGCCAGGCGCCATCCTTCGAAGAGGGACCGAAGGCCGAGGCGACGAAGGACGAGCGGACCCAGCTATTCTCCCTGAGTGAGGGAGAATCTGAGGGAGAAAATCTGCAACGCATCGCGGAGATCCTGAAAATCCTCGATGAAAAAGCCGCCGCGGCGAAAGAACAGGGAGAAGCCAGGGAAATTGCCGCCGCACCGGCAGCCCCGGAGAGCCCTGGGCCGGAGAAGCGCAGGAGCGGGGCGGGTGGAAACTGAGCCCGGTTTTTGTGTGTCAGGATAACCGGAAACCCCGCAGCGGCAGTCCATCCCGCGTTTCGCCCTGGCGGAAGCTGACGGACGTGAAGCCCGAATGTGCGGGTCAGCTGAGGAGAAAATGAGATATCCCGGTCGCAAATTGAAGATCGGCGGTTCAACGAGCAGACAACAACCGGAACCAATATTTTGACGCGCGGTGTTCCGGTCTGTCATTCTCCATCGCCTATGGACAGAGCATCATCCGCGACAGCGTCCCTCGCAATCAGACTGAGTGCCGTCGCAGATAATTATCGGATTTGTCGCCAGCTATCCGGAACAAATGCAGCCGGCGTCGTCAAGGCGGACGCTTATGGGCTGGGGTTGGGGCCGGTTGCGCGGGCGCTCTGCGATGCCTCTTGCGACTCGTTTTTCGTTGCCAGGCTGGAAGAAGGGATCCAGCTCAGGTCATTCCTTCCGCAAGCCCGCATTTTTGTGCTCGATGGCACGCTGCCTGAAACCGCGGCGGTGCAGATCGAACACAGGCTTGTGCCGGTGTTGAACACGCTCGATCAGATCGCGGCATGGTCGGGTGCGGCCTGCGCGCGGCGAACGGTTCTGGATGGCGCCTTTCACGTCGATACGGGGATGAACCGGCTCGGCCTGCCCGCACAGGAACTCTCGACGCTTTCGGCGGAGTCCGCCCACCGTCTGCGCAACGTCAATCCCGTTCTGGTGATGAGTCATCTCGCCTGTTCGGATGATCCCGCCGCAACGATGAACGCCATCCAGCTCGCGCGTTTTCATGCGGCGCTGGCCATGCTGCCGGCCGCGCCGGCGAGCCTCGCCGCGTCTGGCGGCGTGCTGCTCGGCAAGGACTACGCCTTCGACATGGTGCGGCCGGGCATCGCCCTTTATGGCGGCAATCCGCAGCCGGGCGCGCCCAATCCGTTCAAAACCGTGGCGCGGCTCACGGCGCGCATCCTGCAGCTTCGCCGCGTTGACAAGGGGGAGAGCGTTGGTTACGGAGCCACCTTTCACACGGAGCGTCCGACGACGCTGGCGACCGTGGGCCTCGGATACGCAGACGGTCTCATGCGGGCGATCGCAAACAGAGGCGCAGGCGCCATCGACGGCATTCGGGCGCCGGTCGCCGGCCGTGTTTCCATGGACCTCATCACGCTGGATGTCACCGGGATTGCCTCGGCGGCCGTTGGCGCCGAAGTGGAGTTCATCGGCGAGACGATTTCTCTGGAACAGGCCGCGGCCGCGGCCGGCACCGCGAATTATGAAATCCTTACAAGTCTGGGCTCACGCTTTCCCCGTCTGCATGTGAACACGCCATGAATCTGCTGGCCGGCATCGGGCGGGCGTTTCTCACTTTTCTGGCGCAAACCGGCCGTCTCGTGCTGTTCACGTGTTCGGCGCTGCTGAATTGCGTGCGGCCGCCCATCTACTGGTATCTGATCGGTCAGCAGGTGCTGCGCATCGGCTATTACTCGCTGCCGGTCGTCGGGCTGACGGCGTTCTTCACCGGAGGCGCGCTGGCGCTCCAGATCTATGTCGGCGGCAACCGGTTCGGCGCCGAGGCCGTGGTTCCCAACATCGTGGTGCTCGGCATCACGCGCGAACTGGGACCGGTGATCGCGGGGCTGATGGTGGCGGGCCGCGTGGCCGCCGCGATCGCCGCCGAAATCGGCACCATGCGCGTCACCGAGCAGATCGACGCGCTGACCACGCTTTCGACCAACCCGATGCGCTATCTGGTCGTGCCCCGGCTCATCGCGTCGGTGGTCACCATGCCGCTGCTCGTGATCGTGGCCGACGCCATCGGCGTGTTCGGCGGCTATGTGATTGCCACCCAGAGCCTCGGATTCAACGGCGCGATCTACATCAAGAACACGATGGACTTCATGACCACCGCCGACGTGACCAGCGGCGTGATCAAGGTGGCGGTGTTCGGCTTCATCATCGCCCTGATGGGCTGCTACAACGGATTTCACTCGAAGGGCGGCGCGCAAGGGGTCGGCGCGGCGACGACGAACGCGGTCGTCACCTCGTCGATTCTCATTCTGGCGGCCAACTACTTTCTTACCTCCATACTTTTCCCGCGGTGACAGCGGTGGTCGAAGCTGTTCCAAAGGTCGAACTGCGGGGGGTAAAGAAGCGCTTCGGATCCAAGGTCGTGCTCGATGGTCTCGATCTGGTGATTCCCCGCGGCGAATCGCTGGTGGTCATCGGCGGCTCGGGCACGGGCAAATCCGTGATGATCAAATGCGTGCTCGGCATCCTGCATGCGGAGGCAGGCCAGATATTTGTCGACGGGCAGGAAGTGACGCATCTGCGCGGCCGGCGGCGCGACGCCGTGCTCGGCCAGTTCGGCATGCTGTTCCAGGGATCTGCGCTCTTCGACAGTCTGCCGGTGTGGGAGAACGTCGCCTTCGGACTCATCCAGGGCCGCGGCCTTTCCCGCGCGCGGGCAAAGGAGATCGCGATCGACAGGCTGGCGAAAGTCGGACTCGGACCCGAGGTGGGCGCGCTATGGCCGGCCGAGCTTTCCGGCGGAATGCAGAAGCGAGTCGGACTTGCCCGCGCCATCGCGGCGGAGCCCGATATCATCTTTTTCGACGAGCCGACGACAGGCCTCGATCCGATCATGGCCGACGTGATCAACGATCTGATTGTTTCGACGGTCAAGGATCTGGGCGTCACGGCGTTGTCGATCACGCATGACATCGCAAGCGCCAGGAAGATCTCGAGCCGGATTGCCATGCTCTATCAGGGCAGGATCATCTGGCAGGGACCAACCGCCGAAATCGATTCGAGCGGCAATCCTTTCGTCGACCAGTTCATCCACGGCCGCGCGGAAGGCCCCATCAAGATGGAAATCCGCGGCTGAACGCTCGCGTCAGGTTTGCAACAGAGCTTTCCTCCCCCAACGTGGGGGAGGTGTCGAACGAAGCGAAGCGGAGTGAGACGGAGGGGGGAGTATTGCACCTTTGCAAGCTGCAGAAATGACATCCCCCTCCGGCGCGCTGACGCGCGCCACCTCCCCCACGATGGGGGAGGAAAAGTGGGCGCGCGCCCACGCGCGTTTCCGCAGACATGAAAAAACGTGTGCCAACGCTAGCCCCACGTTGGGGGAGGAAAAAAAGCAGGCGCTTAAGTGATGGCCAGAGCCCAGGCAAATTTCACCTGTCAATCCTGCGGTGCCGCGTCGGGCAAATGGGCGGGGCGGTGCGAAGCGTGCGGAGCCTGGAACAGCATCGTCGAGGAGAAGCCGTCCGCGCCGCTTGGCACTGCGGCACGAAAACCGACGCGGGGACGTGTGATCGCGCTCGAAGGCCTGAAGACCGAGGACGACCCGCCGCCGCGGCGCGCGACAGGAATTGCGGAATTCGATCGGGTGTGCGGCGGCGGGCTCGTGCCGGGATCGGCGTTGCTGGTGGGCGGAGACCCGGGCGTCGGAAAATCGACGCTGATCCTGCAGGCGCTCGCGTCCTATGCCGGGAGCGGCGGACGCGCAGTATATATTTCGGGCGAAGAGGCCATGGGCCAGGTTCGCCTGCGCGCCGCACGCATGGGGCTTTCCAACGCGACCGTCGCCCTGGGAGCGGCAACCTGCATTGAAGATATTCTCGCAACGCTGGAAGCGGGAGCTGTGCCGGGACTCGTCGCCATCGACTCCATCCAGACCATCTGGACCTCCGCCCTCGACGCGGCCCCCGGCACCATCGCGCAGCTGCGCACCGCCTCGTTCGATCTTGTGCGCTACGCCAAGGCGAGCGGCGCGGCGATCCTGCTGGTGGGCCATGTCACCAAGGATGGCCAGATAGCGGGGCCCAAAGCCATCGAGCACCTGGTCGATGCCGTTCTCTATTTCGAAGGCGAACGCGGCCATCACTTCCGCGTGCTGCGAGCAGTGAAGAACCGCTTCGGGGCGACCGATGAGATCGGCGTCTTCGAAATGACCGGCGCGGGGCTGACGGAAGTGGCCAATCCGTCCGCCTTGTTTCTGGGAGACCGCAACAGCAGCGCGCCGGGCGCCGCGGTCTTTGCCGGTCTCGAAGGCACGCGCCCGCTGCTGGTCGAGGTTCAGGCGCTCGTGGCGCAGACCAGCTACGGCACGCCGCGCCGGGCCGTGGTCGGCTGGGACAGCGGAAGACTGGCGATGATTCTGGCGGTTCTCGATGCCCGCGCGGGGCTTGGCGCGGGCGGGCACGATGTCTATCTGAACATTGCCGGAGGGCTGGAGATCGGCGAGCCGGCAGCCGATCTTGCGGCCGCGGCGGCGCTTGTTTCCTCCTTGAGCGGCCGGGCGCTCCCGAAAGGGCACGTCTTCTTCGGCGAGATCAGCCTCTCGGGCGAAGTCCGGCCCGCGCCGCAACCGGAGCTGCGGCTTAAGGAAGCGGCCAAGCTCGGTTTTACGGCCGCCATCGTGCCGCCTGGACTAAAGGCGGCGAATGCCGGGCTCGCACTTCGCGAAGTGCGCGATGTGCGCGAACTGGCAAGGCTGGCGAGCACGGAAGAAATGCAGGCGCACGACACCGCGGCGTGGTAGGATCGAATCGATGCACGGGCTGAACATCAATTGGGTCGATATTCTGGTTGTGGCCGTGATCGTCATCTCCACGCTCATCGCGGTGCTTCGCGGCTTTGTGCGCGAGACGCTTTCCATTCTCGCCTGGTCCGCCGCGATTGCCGCAGCCTTCTATTTCGGTCCGGCCGCGACGAGGTGGCTGCGGCACTACATCTCGACTCCGTTTGCAGCCCCCCTCCTCGCCTACATCGGCATTTTTGTGGTGATGCTGATACCGTTCTCCATCGCGAGCCACCGGCTTTCGCAAATGGTCCGCAATTCCGCGATCGGCATGCTGGACCGTGGCCTGGGCATTCCATTCGGCATTCTGCGGGGGCTGGTACTGGTGGGGGTGGCCTACCTTGCCGTTTGCTTTGTCATGCCCTTCCGGGCGCAGCCCCCGTGGCTGACGCATGCGAGACTCCTGCCGATCCTCCAGTATTCCAGCAAAGCGGTTTCGTCGATAATCCCGGATCTGCGGCACGCGGCCTTCATTGATGACGACGAAGCGGCGGATGCAGCGGAGCCGCCGTCCGCCCCGGCTGAACACAACGCGCAAAAAATCTATCGGGCCGCCGATCGCCGCGCGCTTGACCACCTGATCGAGACCACGAGCGCTTCCGGGAACGGAAGGCAATGACCAGATCCTGCCCCGGCCGCTTCAACGACGACAGGTTCAACGAGGAGTGCGCGGTGTTCGGCGTCTTTGGCCACGCCGATGCCGGCGCGCTGACCGTGCTCGGGCTGCATGCGCTCCAGCATCGTGGCCAGGAGGCCGTCGGCATCGTGACCTTCGACGGTACACAATTCATCGCCGAACGCCATCCGGGCCTGGTGGGCGATGTTTTCGGCATGAACAGCGAGCATGCAAAAAAGCTCAAGGGGCTGCAGGCCGTCGGCCACACCCGCTACTCGACTACCGGAGGTTCGATCGCCCGCAACATCCAGCCCATGTTTGCCGAACTCGCGCGCGGTGGAATTGCGATCGCGCACAACGGCAATCTCACCAACGCGCGCGCGCTGCGCGCCGACCTCGTGCGACAGGGTGCGATTTTCCAGTCGACATCCGATACGGAGACGATCATCCACCTGATGGCGCGCAGCGTATTCAGTCCGATCGTGGACCGGCTGATCGATGCGCTCAAGCAGGTGGAGGGCGCCTATTCTCTCGTTGCGCTCACCTCGAAAAAGCTCATCGGTGCGCGCGATCCTTTCGGCGTGAGGCCGCTTGTGCTGGGCGAGCTCGACGGCGCGCCGATCCTCGCTTCCGAAACCTGCGGTCTCGACATCATCGGGGCGGAGTTCGTGCGCGACGTGGAGCCTGGCGAAATCGTCGTGGCGAACAGGGACGGCATTCAATCCTACTACCCTTTCGAAAAACAGCCGCGTCGCTTCTGCATCTTCGAATATGTTTACTTCGCGCGGCCCGACTCGACGGTGGAAGGCCGCAATGTCTACGAAGTGCGCAAGCGGATCGGCGAGGAGCTGGCGCGGGAAGCCCCGGTCGCGGCGGACATGGTCATTCCGGTTCCGGACTCCGGTGTTCCGGCCGCGCTCGGCTACGCGGCGCAGTCCGGCCTTCCGTTCGAGATGGGCATCATCCGCAATCACTATGTGGGCCGAACCTTCATTGAACCATCGGAGCGGATCCGTCACCTGGGCGTTCGCCTCAAGCATAATCCCAATGGTTCCATGCTGAGGGGCAAATGCGTCGTGCTGGTCGACGACTCCATCGTTCGCGGCACCACATCCAAGAAGATCGTCGAAATGGTGCGCGATGCCGGCGCAGCGGAAGTGCATTTCCGCATCGCGAGCCCGCCCACCACAAATTCCTGCTTCTACGGAGTCGATACGCCGAACAAAGAGGAGCTGCTGGCCCATTGCATGACGGTCGAGGAGATGCGCCGCCATATCGAAGCCGACAGCCTCGCCTTCGTCTCGATCGACGGGCTTTATCGCGCGACCGGGGAACCCAGGCGCAACGCCGGACAGCCGCAGTTCTGCGATGCCTGCTTTTCCGGCGACTACCCCATCGAGCTCACCGATCTGCACGGCGGACGCAAGGACGGCCAGCTGTCCCTCCTGGCCGAGGTTGCGTGACAATTGCACGAAGTGGCGTGTATCGCGCCGCGCGGAGCCATCGGCAAAAAGAAGTTTCACAGGGAGACAATGAGACAGTGAGCAGGAGTCGCGCACCGGTTTTTTTAGAGCGGATTCCGCTCATGCTGATGCGACACTTCCCCCTCCGCCTCGCGGAGCCTGTCCTCCGGCCGCGCTTCGCGCGGACCGGGGGGCTCGGCACCTCCCCCACGCTGGGGGAGGAAAGAAACGGCGCGCAGTTTTGTTTTCCTCCCCCACCGTGGGGGAGGTCCGGCCGAAGGCCGGGGAGGGGGGACTCCTCTCCAACGATTCAACTCGAATGGATCGTGCTCTGGTGTCTCACCGTCTCATTGTGAATTCTTTCTGGTTATGACAAGGCTCGCCGGACGCATTGCTCTCGTCACTGGCGCCTCGCGCGGCATCGGCCGGGCGGCGGCGATTGCGCTGGCTTCCGAAGGCGCCCATGTCATTCTCGTCGCGCGGACGGTAGGCGGCCTGGAAGAGGCAGACGACGAAATCCGCAATGCCGGCGGAACCGCGACGCTGGTGCCGCTCGACATGAAGGATTTTCCGGCGCTCGACCGGCTCGGCGCGACCATCTATGAGCGCTGGGGACGCCTCGACGCGCTGCTCGGCAATGGGGGCGTGCTGGGAACGCTGACGCCGCTCACCCATCTCAATCCGAAGACCTTTGCCGAATGTCTCGATGTCAACGTCACCGCCAACTGGCGGCTGATCCGTTCGCTCGATCCGCTTCTCAGGCGCTCCGACGCCGGCCGCGCACTCTTTGTGACATCGGGCGCGGCGCGCAATTTTCGCGCCTATTGGGGCGGATATGCGATGAGCAAAGCGGCTCTGGAAGCAATCGTTCTGACCTACGCCGCCGAATGCGCCGGCACTTCAGTCTCAGCCAACCTGCTCAACCCGGGACCTTTGCGCACCCGCATGCGGCAGAAGGCCATGCCGGGCGAAGATCCGGAAGCGCTGGATCCGCCTGAAGCCGTGTGCCCTATCATTGTGGATCTCCTGTCGCCGGATTGCTCCAGGAACGGCGAACTGGTTGCTTTCAGATAACCACCCGGGTTCGCGCCGTCTCCTGCCCTGTACTCTTTCATCTGCGACGGCCCGGAGCTTGCAGAGCCGCTTTCCATGAGGAGAGGCTCCGAAACACTGCGAATTCTCGCGCAGTGGATTCCGCAGGCTGCGGTCAGACCGTTCGGCCGGCCGGTCGCGCTGTTTTTCCATGGGGTGGCACCGCAGATCGCGGACCCGCGCATCGAAATCAATCATCACACCCCGGAGGCATTTCGCGCCATCGCGGTACAGCTGAAGCGGCACTTCAACATCCTGCCGCTCGACGCGCTGACCGACGCGCTCAACCGGCCGGAGCGGCACGCGCGCGCAGTGTTTCTCATGTCCGACGACGGCTATGCCAATACAATGCACGCAGCCGAAGTCCTCGAAGAACTGCGCCTGCCCTGGACGCTTTTCGTGAGCAGCCGGCACATTGAAACAGGGGAGTTGAATCCGCTCATCCTGGCACGGCTGTTTGTGCATTATGCGCCGGAGGGGCCTTACGACATCCCGCGCATTCAACAGCCGATCGCGTTGGGCAGCGCGGACACGCGCGGTCCGGTTGCCGTGTCCGTGCTGCAGCGTTTGAAGCGCCTTCCGGCCGGCCACGCGCGCGAAGCCATCGCGGCGATGACATCGGCATTTCCTGCCGGGCGGCTCGCACAGCTCCGGGCGATCTTTGAATCGGAGCGCTATCTGACCTGGAACGAGGTGAAGGCGCTGCACGGGCGCGGCGTGGAAATCGGCGCGCATGCGCATTGGCATTGGCCGATGAACGACTACCAGTCCGCCGATGATTTGCAGTTGCAGGCGAAATTGCCGCGTGACGCGATCGTCGCTCGGATCGGCCGTTGCCGCTATTTCAGCTATCCGTTCGGCAATGTCGGGGACGTCTCGAATGCAGCCTGGCAGGCGGTTCGCGAAGCGGGCTACAGCCACGCCTTTACGGCCCTGTCCGGGACGCTCGGGCCGGCGCTCAATCCCTGGCTGCTTCCGCGCTACGCCCTGCGGGCGGACGAACGCCACCTTCCCGCTCTGCTTCCGATGTTGCGGATGGCCGACCGAAGGCTCGCAAGGCTGACGACCGGAGCCGCCCCTGCATTGACCGTCTCGCATTGACACCTGGTCGCCGAGCCGCACGGCCTTCGCAACAGCCCGCGCTTTGCGATGTATCGAAGCGGAACAAGACTGCCAAAACGCACTGGCGCGGCCAATGCACTGGTTACTGCGAAGTAAATATTTCGCAGGAGGTCGGCCGTGGGCATGCCCGAACCGGCGCAAGAGTCCAGCTGGGCCGCGGCGTCCGAATCCGCTCCGCTACGCCAGCCTGTGGCTTTCCGGGTAGTCGGCAACCGGGCCGTCACCGTATCGCGGGTACCGATCCCGCTGCCGCTGTCCTCAAGCCGGCGCAACGGCAAACGTTTGCTCGATATCCTGCTCGCGAGCATTCTGCTCGTTCTTCTCGCGCCTTTGCTGCTTGCCGCCGCTGTCGCCGTCCGGCTGGAGAGCAACGGACCGGCGCTTTTTCGCCAATGGCGGCTCGGGCTGAACGGCAGGCCGTTTCGCGTCCTCAAGCTGCGAACGCTGACTGTTGTCGAAGACGGGGACATGATCACCCAGGTCACGCGCGACGATCCGCGTGTGACGCGGCTGGGTCGTGCCCTGCGGAAGCTCAGCCTCGACGAGTTGCCCCAACTCATCAATGTCCTGCGGGGCGAGATGTCTCTGGTGGGCCCGCGGCCGCACGCGATCGCGCATGACCATTACTACGCCGAGCGGATCGAGAACTATGCGCTGCGGCAGACCGTCAAGCCGGGCCTGACGGGCTGGGCGCAGATTCACGGCCTGCGCGGCGAAACCGCGACGCTCGAGGATATGCGCCGGCGCGTCGGCTTCGATCTCTGGTACGTGCGCCGCGCCGGGCTGCGGCTCGATCTGCGCATTCTCTTCGCCACGCCGTTCGCCGTCCTGCGCGGACGCAACGCGTGGTGATGAAGATGAGCACGCCGGCGGAAAAATCCTATCCCGAGGTGCTCGCCGGCGGATTGCGGATCGCCTGCCTCGGCCGCGCCGATCTGGTCCGGCTCATGGTGCGCGAATGTCTCGAGGCACGCAGATCGCGAGGTATGGCACCCAAGCTCGTGTTTGGCGCCAACGGCCAGGCGATCTCGCTTGCCGCACAGGATCCTGAGTTTCGGCGGTTCCATGAAATCGCCGACCACGTCCATGCCGACGGCCAGCCGCTGGTGCTGATGGCGCGGCTGCTTGCATCGCCTCCGATTCCGGAACGATCGCCGGTCACCGATTTCTTTCACGATGCCGCGTCCGCCGCGCGCGAGCGGGGTCTGCGATTTTATCTGCTCGGCGCCACCGAAACGAACAACGAGGCCTGCGCCGACATCATGCGGGCGCGCCATCCCGGTCTGGTGATCGCCGGGCGCCATCATGGCTATTTCCGTCCCGATGAAGAAGCCGCGATCTGCGCCGGGATCAATGCAGCCCGGGCCGATTTGGTATGGGTGGGGCTCGGCATTCCGCTCGAACAGGCGTTCTGCGTGCGCAATCGTCATCGCATTCGTGCGGGATGGCTGATCGCGGCGGGCGGATGTTTCAACTATGTCAGCGGTCATTACGGACGCGCGCCGCGATGGATGCAGCTTGCCGGATTTGAATGGCTTTATCGGCTCTGGCGCGAGCCGCGCCGTCTTTTCTGGCGCTATGCCACCACCAATCCGCATGCGCTTTATCTGCTTCTGACCCGCACTTCCAGGCTGAAGGCGCCGCAGGCCGCGCTTGCGGTGCGCGACGTGCGTGCCGCGGGCACGATGGGATAATGGCCGCGGTGTCGTGCTTGCCGTCCGGCGTGGGGATTCCTGCGGTTTCGCGGAGCGGAATTGCTCCGATCGTCACGCGCTATGCGCTGTCGGCATCGGGGCCCGTTTGCATCTCTGCTGCACATTTCGTGGCCGCGGTCGTGTTTCTGCGCTCATTCTCGCGCGCGGAATTCGGGCTCTTCTCCTTTGCGCTCGTCGTCGTGCCGTTCTGTCTCAGCCTTTCGGGCGCACTGATAGGAGCGCCTGTCGCCATCGCGGTGCGGAACGGCACAATGCGGCCGGGCGAACTCGGCACCTATCTGAAAACCAACCTTGCCCTGGGAATGCTGGCCGCCATCGGCGTATTTGTGCTGATGCGGCTGAGCGGGGCGGACTCGTCTCTCGCGCTGCTCTTCGGCACCTATGCCGGCGCGATGACGCTGCGCTGGTTCGCGCGCACGCTTTCCTACGCGCGGGGAATTGCGGCGCGCGTCGTTGCTTCCGATCTTCTGTACAGCTTCGTCCTGCTCTCCGGATTGTTCATCCTGCGGGGCTTTCACCTGCTGACGGCAACGCACGCAGCCGAACTGCTTTCCGGCGCGGCGGCGCTCGGTCTGGCAGGCTTCGGACCAAAGCATCTGGGCGAACAGTTCCAGCCGTCGGACCTGCGGGCGATCATGGGCTACAAGCCCATCTGGCTGGAACTCGCCCGCTGGTCGGCGCTCGGCACCGTCCTGACCGAGATGACGGTGAATGCGCACGCCTATCTCGTGACATTCCTTTGTGGACCGGCGGCTTTCGCGCCGCTCGCGGCTGGCGCGCTGTTCATAAGACCCGTGCAGCTTGTTCTCGCGGCCGTCCCGGATCGCGAGCGCCCCATCATGGCGCGGCAGCTGGGCCGCGGTGACCACATGGGCGCTCGGCACTCCGTTAACCAATTTCGACTGGCCGCTGGCGCAGTTTGGCTCGTCACCGTGACGGGTTCAGCAACACTCCTTCTATGGTTTCCGCAAGCGGTATTGAGAAAGGGCTACGACCCGGCGCAGGCGCTGGCCGTGTTGGGCTTTTTCGCCGCGATCACGGCCGCGCGCAGCCTGCGCACACCGGAGTCCGTCCTCCTCCAGGCTGCCGGACAGTTCCGGTCCCTCGCCCATGCCAGCCTCTGGGCATCCGTCGTGTCGCTGGGCGCCACACTGGCGCTGCTGCTGCTCGCCGGGCCGGTTCTTTCGCTCGCGGGAATTCTCGCGGGAGAGCTGGTCGTGACCAGCCGCGTGCTTACGCTGTCGCGGCGGTGGATGCGCGAGCCATGCCCGGCGTAGTCGTCGCCATACCCACCTTCCGCCGGCCGAAAGGTCTGGAGCGGTTGCTGGGCGCGCTCGCGGGCTTGGACACGCGTGCGCAGGTTTGTGTGCTGGTCGCCGACAACGACGCAGAACGCCGCGAGGGCGCGGCTGTCGTGGCAGCTCTGAAAGCGCAGCCCTGGCGCTGGCCTCTGGAAGCGATTCTTGTACCCGAACGCGGCATCGCGCAGGCGCGCAACGCGCTTGTTGCACGCGCGCTGGCGCACGGCCAGGCGAACTACGTGGCCATGCTCGACGACGACGAATGGCCGGGGCCGGGCTGGCTCGAAGCGTTTCTCGATGTCGCGCGCACCACGGGCGCCGATGCGCTGCATGGGGCCGTGCTTCCCCGGTTCGAGGTCGCGCCGGGCCGCTGGGCCGAACCATGCCCCGGCCTTTCTCCGCTGCGCGGCATCACCGGACCGGTCGCCATGATCCATGGCACGTCGAACGTACTCATCCGCCGCGCGGCCCTGGAGCGGCTGGCAGCGCCGTTCTTCGATCCGCGCTTTGCGCTTTCGGGGGGCGAGGACAAGGATTTTTTCACCCGCCTCGCCAAAGCCGGCACGCGTTTCGCGTGGGCCGACGAAGCGGTCGTCCATGCCCATGTTCCGGTGACCCGCAGCAACCCGGCCTGGGCGCTCAGGCGCGCCTTTCGCATCGGCAACTCCGACATGCGCGTCTTCATCAAACATGAGCGTGGTTTTGCGGCGCGCGCCCGCGAAGCCGCGAAGATCGCCGGCGCGATGTGTCTGTCGCCTGCGCTCGCGGTGCTGCTCGCGCCGCTTCCCGCACGGCGCATGATGCCACTGTGCAAATTCGCGCGCGCGAGCGGCAAGCTTGCCGCCGCATTTGGCGCCCGCTACGACGAATACGCGGTGACCCATGGTCAGTGAGGCGACCGCTTTCTTTCCTGTCCGCATTCCGGCACGCGCAGCCTGGAGCTTCGCGGACGCAGCCTTTGTTTGTTTTCTGTTACAGCGAAGCCTCGCTCTTACGCGCGGCGTGCTGGCTGTGGTGCTCCTGATCAACTGGGCGTCCATTCCGCTTGTCCACAACGCGATCCACCTAGCCGGCGAGACCGACCCCGGGCTCGTCGGCGACTGGCGCGGCCTGTACTTCCACAAGAACATCGCCGGTTCCGTAAGCGCGATGACCGCTATCCTGTTCTTCTTTCAGGCGCTGAAATCCCGTCCCCTGCTCAATGGCGCCTTCTGCCTGGGAGGGATGGGCTTCACGGTCATGACGGTTTCGAAATCCTCCATCGGCCTTCTGCCGGTGGCGCCATGATGCCGTTATTTTCCGTCGTCACTCCCGTCTACAATCGTGCAGCGACGCTCGGTGCGGCGCTGCGCTCCGTGCTTGCGCAGAGCGAGCAGGATTTCGAAATCGTCGTCATCGACGACGGCTCCAGGGACTCTCCGGAAAATATTATCGAGTCGTTCCACGATCGGCGGATCGTATTGGCGCGGCAGGACAATCGCGGCGGCAGCGCGGCGCGCAACGCCGGCATAGACCGCGCGCGGGGCCGCTACGTCGCCTTTCTCGATTCCGACGACGTTTTCCTTCCGCACCATCTCGCAACAATGCGCCGGCTTCTCGACGGAACGCGGGACACTGCGGGCTATGCGCCGGTCGTTGTCGATCGCGGACGCGGGCGCAGTTTCGTCAAGCCGCCGCGCGCGCTGGCAGCCGGCGAGCACATGGCGACGTATCTCCTCTGCGACCGCGGCTTCGTGCCGACGACAACGCTCGTCGTACCGCGCGAATGGGCGGCCCGGGTGCGCTATGACGAAGCCCTGCCCTTTGCGCAGGATACGGACTTCGCGATCCGCCTGTTTCTTGCGGGCTGCCGCTTTGCGATGGCGCCGCAGCCGACCGGCGTGTGGAACGACATCACCGATCCCAAACGCGTTTCCGCAGGACGCAAGAACGGACGGCTGCTGGGATGGCTCGATGTCATGCGGCCGCGCATTCCGGAGCGCTCCTATTACGGAGGCCGCGGCTGGATGGTCGCCAAAGGATTTTCGCAAAGACACGGGCTTGCCGCGCTCCGGTTCTATCTCGTCGCCGTGCTTCGAGGCTGCTACCGGCCGCGACTCGCAGCTGTCGTACTGATCCAGATTTTCACCTCGGATCGCTTCTATCGGCGGCTGGCGGATTGGATCATCGCCTGGCGGCGCGGGCACATCTGGTCGCGCGGCGATTGCGTCGCCCAGTCCGCGCCGCGCTGAATGCCCATGCTCTCCCGGCGGCAGATCGTTCGAAGCACTGGCGTCGCGGGCGCCGCCATGCTGTTTGTTCCGCGCGGATGGTCCGAGGCACTGCGGCAGCATCGTCGACGGCGGCACGCCAACTTTGCGGCGCGCCGCCGCGAAACGCGGCATGCTTTACGGCTCCGCCGTTGGCACGCCGGAGCTTCGCGACCAGGCTTTCGCTGGCGCTCTCACAGGCTACCGCCCCCGCATGCTCCCCTCGACGCCGATCTTCAACCGACTCCGATGTGGCACGAAATGGTTGCTGCGTTTGCAAAAGCGTAAGCGAAGCCGTACCCCGCGGGGAGTCGAATCTCACTTATCCCGGTGCTCACAGCACGAAGCTGGCCTCGTGGTGGAGCGTGAGGAAGTCGCGCAGCTCGCGGTAGCTCAGTTCCTCCAGCCGCTCCATCAGGGAAATCTTCACCGCCACATCCGTCGTCGCTTCGAACTTGCGGTACAGTTCCAGCACCTCGCCCCGGTAGTTGCGCAGCCGCGTGACTTCTGCGCGGGGGCGGATGCCGTCCTCCAGGACCCTGAGTGCCAGCGCGCCCGTGGCCGCGAGCATGGAAATCGTCTGGGTCCCGACACTCAGCCAGACTTCCCCCGGCAGAGCCAGCGCCAGCACGGCAACGGCCAGAACATTGCACACGACCACCATGAAGGTCAGCGCGTAGGCGGTGGCATTGATCCGGCGCGCCTGGCCCTCGGGCTCCCAGGGCCACAGGCCGATGCCGGGTGCAATCTTCTTGGTCGCGTAATCCGCCTGGTGCTGGAAGCGCAGCCTGGCATAGGCGTGGAACAATTCGCCCAGCACGGCCGGACGCGCCGCAAGAGCCGGATCTGGCGCAGGCTCATCCACCAGCCAGCAATCGGCGCCGCCCAAATCCTCCATGATGGCGTCTGCCGGCCTGGTCATTCCCGGCCGCAGGTCGATTCTCAGCATTTCGAGCGTGCGTTCGCGCTCCTCCAGGATAGCCGCCGTCACGGTGCCGTCCCCTTCGGCGATCTGGCGGGCCCGCCGCGCCAGAAACTGGAAGTGGAGCTGGCGCAGCCGCTCGGTCGCGGTGCGGTGGTGAAGCCAGCGCTCCTTTCGGGCGCCGATCAGCACCCGGCTGGCAAGAACGAGGCCGGCCGTGGCGAGAGCGGCAACGGCAATCGTCAGGACCTGGGGCGTCAGCCTCCCGGGAAAGTACCGGGTGATTTCGGGAACGAGCACCGCGAGCCAAAGAGCCGCGAGCGCGGCTGCCAGCGCCAGCACCCCGCTCCCGCGCGACTGCCGCTTTGCGTGGATTGCCGCGCGCTCGTGCGGCGCGAAGGCGGCGCGCAGGTCCGGCCAGTCGAGAACGTCGCCGATGGCCGGAAAAACATGCCGGGCGGCGCGCACGTCTTCCGGGTTCATCAGCAGGTCGTGATTGAACAGCGGCTTGCTTTCCGTCGGCACCCAATCCTCCCGCCCGTTCGCGAATCGAGTCTATCCGCCGCCGGCCCGACCTGAACAGCGCGTGATGCGGAAGATTTCGGCGGCCGTTCCGCGCCGATCATCGGCGGTCGACAGGTCGTCGGATGTCCGTCGCGCCCGGCGGCAGCCTGCCCGACTTCCAAGTCACCGCCGGCATCGCGCGAACCGGTTTCTCACGCGGAGGCGCGGAGAACGCGGAACAAGTAATTTTACCACAAAGACACCAAGGTCACAAAGATCACCGGGCGCTTCCCGCGCCTATTCTTCTTCGTGTACTTTGTGCCTTGGTGGTGAACAAGGTTCTCCGCGTTCTCCGCGACTCCGCGTGGGTCCGCCAGCGGCGGCCTCTGCGCCGCCCGGGTCGCTCCCCGGTTGTCATCCCCGCGAAAGCGGGGAACCAGTAGTGCGCGTCTGCGCGCGGAAAGAGTCGACTCGCCGCGTGGACACGCGGCGGCTGGGTCCCCGCTTTCGCGGGGATGACAAACTTTGTTGGTAGTTGCAAAATGCGCTACTTGCCTTGCAATCCGAGTTCGCGGCCGAGGTAGACATAGGACAGTGCCCACATCTGCGCTTCTTCCTCATGCGTGGCGCCGGGGCCGTGGCCGCCTTCGAGGCTTTCGTAGAACAGCACGTTCTTATGCATTGATTCCATCTTCGCTGCCATCATGCGCGCGAACACCGGCGTCACCCGGTCGTCGCTCGTTTCGGTGATGAACAGCACCGGCGGATATTTCACGTCCCGCTTCAGGTTCTCGTACGGCGAATATTTCAGGATCGCCGCGCGCATCGCGGGATCGGCGGGATCGCCATATTCGCCGGCCCAGGAGGCGCCCGCGCCGTAATGGGTGTAGCGCAGCATGTCGATCAGCGGGCGCTGACAGACCACCGCGCCGAACAGGTCGGGCCGCTGCACCATGGTCGTGGACACGAGCAATCCGCCGTTCGAGGCGCCGACGCTGCCGACGTGTTTCGCCGCCGCGAAGCCCCTGCGCTCGAGATCGGCGGCCACGGCCTCGAAATCGTCGAAGGCGCGCTGGCGATGGGTCTTGAGCGCTGCTTCGTGCCAGGCCGGTCCGAACTCCCCGCCGCCGCGGATGTTGGCCACCGCCACCGCGCCGCCTTTGGTGAGCCAGGTCTGGCCCGCGTCGAGCGGGCGGTGCCCGTCGTTCCAGTACCAGGGCTCGAGGGAGAGCTGGAAGCCGCCATAGGCGTAAAGAATGGTCGGCACCGGGCCGTGCCGGTCTTTGGCGTGAATGAGAAAATACGGAACCTTCGTGCCGTCCGCCGAGGTCGCGTCGAACTGATCGGTCACCAGTCCGCTCGCGTCGAAGCGCGCCGATTCGGACTTGATCTCCTTTGGCTCGCCCTTGCCTTCATAGGAATAGAGCGTCACGGGCTTGAGGAAACTTTCGAAGGTAAAATAAGCCAGCGGTGTCCAGACATCGGCGGCCATGATATGCGTCGAGCCGCCTTTGGGCAGATCAAGCGCCGTGTCGGTCCAGGCGCCGGATTTGTCCGCACGGAACTCGTGGATCGCGCCGGTGACGTTCTCGAAAATCGCGGCATAGACGGCATCGCGCCCGGGCGCCACGTCTTCGATGGTGGCGCGCGCCCCCGGCGTGTAGAGGACGTCGTAGCGCGGCACCTCGTTGTTCTTCGCGAAGGGCAGGACGTTGAAGGCGACCAGCGAGCCCTGCGCGATCTGCTTGCCGCCCGGAGTCGTCCAGGCGTCGCGCAAGGTGAACAGCAATTCGCCACGCGTGACGCCCTTGATGTTCGCGCCGAGCGGCAGGGGCAGCTTCAGCGTCGTGCCGTCCGGCTGCACGAAATAGAATTCGGAGGTGAAGAAGGTCAGGCCGTGATCGATCAGCGGCACGGTGCCGTAAGGCCCGCGGAAGACGAGCGGGCGCACGGACACATCGCTCGCCTTCCCCTCGAAGACAGTCTTCGCGGCCGACAGCGGCGTGCCGCGACGCCAGAGCTTCACGATGCGCGGATAGCTCGATTGCGTCATCGAGCCCGGCCCGAAATCGGTGCCGAACAGGATGGTGTTCTCGTCCACATAGACGGCATCGGATTTCGCGACCGGCAGAGTGAATCCCTCAGCTGGAAATGATTTGCTCCTCGGATCGAACTCGCGCACGACCGAGGCATCGCTGCCGCCGGGCGACAGGCGCAAAAGGCAGCGCTTCATCGCGCCCACGCAAGCGGCGCCCTCCCAGACCCAATCCTTGTGTTCGCGCGCGTCGAGCGCGTCGAGATCGAGCAGCAAATCCCAGCGCGGAGCGGTGCGCGCGTAATCGCCCGCACTCGTGCGCCGCCACAGCCCGCGCACATGCGCCGCATCCTGCCAGAAATTCAGCACAGTGCCCCGCTCGACCTCGCCCACCGGAATGCGGTCGTTCGCATTCAGCACGGCGAGCATGGCGTCGTAATCCTTCCGGTACTCCGGATCGGATTTCAGCAAGGCCAGCGTCTTTGCGTCCTGCGCCTTCACCCAGGCGAGCGGTTTTTCGCCGTGGATCTGCGCAAGCCACAGAAACGGATCTGGCGAATCCGGCGTCAGCTCCTTCTCAGTCTGCGCCGCAGCGACCCCGATCAACACGCCCGCAAGCGCCAGCGCCAATCCGAATTTGCCGAACTGCATGTGACCCATCCTGTTCTTCGTGGTGCATTTCCGGTCAGGATCGTAGCGAAAAAAGGGCAGATGGCGGCTTCAAAAAAAGCGTGAGCATGTGACCGGCCGGGAATGATAATCCAGATCGCGGGCTGGATGCTCGCGCCGCACGAGAGAGCGAGAGATGCGAAGACTGGCCGCCGCCGTGTTGAGCCTGCTGCGTCTCGCGGGCAGCGCGGAAACGTCTTTTGCGCAACCTGCCGCGGACGACACCTTCATTTCCGCCATCAAGCTCATGCGCCCGCCACAGCCGCCGCAGCCGCAGTCCGGCGCCCGGTCTTCGCCGTCTGCGGCGGGTGCGCCCATCGTCGACCGCACGGGATTTTTCATCAGCAGCCGGGGCGACTTCCTGACAGCCGCCCATGTGCTGCAGGCCTTCGGCCCGGGCGGGCAGCTTGCGAACTGTCCGCTGACCGTCCTGTACGAAGGCGCGGTCGATGTGCCCGGAGTCTTCGGCGGCGTGGCGTTTGTCGTTTCCCTGTCCGACTGCGTCACCGACATCGAGCTCGATATCGCCCGCTGTCATACCATCGACGCCGTGAGCAAACTGGCCGGCGGCGGCTATGCGCCGCGTCCTGTAACGTTCGATGCGAGCCAACGTGACGATGGGACCGCGATCGCGATCACTGGCTTTCCGCTGTTGAACATCCGGCCGGTTTCCTCCCGCGGCTATATCGGCGCCTACACGCTGGATCCGCGCGGTCCTGTCCAGATGGTACTCGATCGGGCGTCCTGGCCTGGCGGCAGCGGCAGCCCCGTCTACGACTCGAAGGGCAAGGTGCTCGGTATGGTGTTGCAGACCGGCGAGGGCCTGGCCGTGGGCATTTCCAACGCGCGCTCAAGCTTCGCGATCGCAAAGTTTCTGGCTGCCCACCCGATCAAAGACAGGTAAGTGCTTCTGGAGCCGCGCTACTTTGCCCTGTGACAGATGTCATGACTGAAGCTGCGCTGTTTGGTCCCGGTTTCATTCTGGTCTCTTGCGGAGCGGCGAGCCCCCTCACCCTTGCCCTCTCCCCCCAAAAAAGGGGGAAGACGGAAGCTACTTTCTCGGCGTCGCAATGAAGGCATAGGTCACGCCGGTGGAATTGTCCTGTGCTTCGCCGGTGATGTCGCCGGCGTTGTTGATGTCCTGTGCGTCGGTGATCGTGTATCCCGAGTTGGGCGGCATGAGACTGTTCAGGTCCGTCATCAGGCCGTTCTGCCAGATGAACCCATGACCTGAAGGATAGGACACGCCGACGACCTGGTCGCTGTCGTTGATGCCGAGGCCTTCGCTCACATTGTCAGTCCCGAGCGTTCCCAGGTCCTGCGTCTGGCCGGTGCTGCTTATCCACAGAAACGTCGTGAAGTTGGGCGAGGAAACGCTGTCGCCGGGATGATCGGAAAAGCCGGTCACGTCGCCATTGTCGCTGATGTCCATCGGCGTGTTCCAGTATTGCCCGCCGAGCGTGGGCAGGCTCATGACGGTATTCTTGTACCACAGCAACATGTGTTCCGCGCTCGCACCGCCGACGGCGATGCCGCATTGGCCGGAAATGCCCACGACCTGGCCTCTGCTGTTGATGGCGGTCGCCGCGCCGTCGGGATCGGTCCCATAGGGCGGCAGCTGCTCGAACTCGTTGTCCTCCGGGCCCCAGATCACCGCCTCGAACTGAAGCACCTGCGGCGCGACGCAGGTGGGATCGCGCGTGGAATTTTCCGCCCAGCCGACGATCTGTCCGTGGTTGTTGATGCCGGTGGCGAAGCCGTCATAGCCGCCGAGTGTCGGCAGGGCCGTCATCACGCCATTCTGGTAGCGGAAGCCGAGACAGATATCGCCCGTCGGCGCAGCGATGTTGAAAACCGCCAGCGCGCAGCTCCAGTCTTCGCCCAGCGGATTTTGCACCGAGGTTTCGGCAATGCCGGCGAATTGGTCGCGGTCGTTTCTGTTGGGCCAGGCGATCGCGCTGTTGGGGCCGCCCAGCGTGCCGAGATCCTGCGGCGCATGTCCCTTCGCCCACACCATGGCGTGCATGGTGGTGTTGCCGGAGAGCACGGCGAATCCGGCGACCTGTTTCCTGCTGTTGATGCTGGTACCCTGCGCCAGGTTGCCGCCGAGCGGATTGGGAAGAATGGTCAGTTCGTAGGAGCCGTGATTCTTTCCGGCCGACTGCGCGGCTGCCGGAAGTATGATGGCCAGCGTGGCGGCCGCCATCGCCGTGGTACAAACAAATCGTGCGGGGTTCATCTGCTGTCTCCCTCTTTCGAGCAGGCGAAACTTACATCCGATTGCGAACGGGCGTCGGACGCAAACGGACATCGCTCTTGTCGGGGCGAGGTCCGAAAACGTCCGGCCGCCGGCCCGCGATGGGGTATTCTGGGATGGTGAGCGACATGGATCTCGACTGGCGCGTCTGCGCGCGCGCGCGGGTGACGCGCGATGCGCGCTTCGACGGGAAGTTCTTCATCGGCGTGCGCGGCAGCGGCGTCTATTGCCGTCCCATCTGCCCCGCGCCCACCGCCAAAGAGAAAAACTGCCGCTATTACCCGACGGCCGCGGCGGCCGCGGAAGCGGGCTACCGGCCCTGCCTGCGCTGCCGTCCGGAAAGCGCGCCGGGCACGCCAGCCTGGCTCGGGACCTCGACCACCGTGTCGCGCGCCTTGCGCCTCATCCACGAGAGCGCGCCTGAAGAGGGCGGCATGGAAAAACTTGCCGAACGCCTGGGCGTCGGCTCACGCCATCTGCGCCGGCTGTTCCTCAAACATCTGGGTGCCACGCCCAATGCGATCGCGCAGACGCGCCGGGTGCATTTCGCCAAGAAGCTGATCGACGAGACGAGCCTGCCGATGACCGAGCTTGCGATCGCGGCGGGCTACGGCTCGGTGCGCCGTTTCAACGCCGCCATCCACAAGACCTATCACCGTACGCCCACGCAGATCCGCTCGATCGCGCGGCAGAAACACGCGCTGCCCGAACATCACTATCTGTTCCGCCTGCGCTTCCGGCCGCCCTACGACTGGACGTTCATGCTGGCGTTTGTCGCTGCGACTGTCACGCCAGGCGTCGAAGCGGTGGATGCAAACGCCTATCGGCGGACCATCTCCCATGGCGGCACGGACGGCTGGTTCGAGGTGTCCCTCGACGACAAAGATCCGGCGCTGCGCGCGCGCATCCAGTTCGGCGATCCGTGCGCGCTCTTTTTCATTGTCGAGCGCATTCGCGCGCTGTTTGATCTGAACGCCGACTGGGCCGCGATCGTGAAAGGGCTGAGTGCCGATCCGTTCCTGGCGGCGCGGCTCAAGGCTCAACCTGGCCTGAGGGTGCCTGGCTGCTGGAACGGATTCGAACTCGCAACGCGCGCGATCATCGGCAGAGGCATCGGCGTCGATGAGGCGGCCGCAGTCGCCGGCGCGGTCGCGAGGCTGTTCGGGCGGACGTTTCTGGCCGGCGGCGGCCTCACTCATCTGTTTCCGGAGCCTCGAGCGCTTGTCGCCGCCGATCTCGCCCGGGCGGGCGTGGCGGGGGAGCGCGCGGAAACGGTCCGCGCCCTGTCGCGCGCGGTGTGCGACGGCGCCATCTGCTTCGACGGCGTCACGGACTCTCCCGCCTTCCTCGCGGGATTTCGCGAACTTCCCGGCATCGACGAGTGTACGGCGCAATATGTCGCGATGCGCGCGCTGGGCGAGCCCGACGCGTTTCCGTCAGAGAACGACGCGCTCCTCCAACGCGCCGATGCATGGCTCCCCTGGCGCGGCTACGCCGCCATGTATCTCTGGAACGACCTCACGAACCCCCAACCGGAACACACACTGCGCCAGGCTGGCCGAGCTCGGCGGACGGGCTGATCAGTCCGCGGCGTCGCTGTTCGAAGCTGTCCCGGTGACGCCGAGGACCGTCGCCTCGCCGAAGACAGTATAGGTGAAGCTGGAACTGGGCTCAGTGAGGTTCTGCGGCGACGGCGAGAACAGCGCGGGGTGCTGCAGCACGGATTTGCTCCAGCTGCCGGTCTGAAGCGAGCTGATATCCGACACGCTCACTTTGAAGCCATCGATTTCCAGCGAGGCTTTGAACGTGAGAAGGTCCGCCTTGCTTCCGAGCTTGACCGTCATGCTCGATCGCGAGGTCGACATGTAGTCCGTGCCGTCCACGTCCACGGTGACGTCGCCCGCCGGAATATGATAGCTCGCGGATTTGCCGGTGGTTTTGTAAGGCTTGAGCTTTTCGCTGGCCGTTACGGTGACGGTTGCGCTGTCGCCGTCGAGTCCTGCGGGATCGCTGCCCGAGATCACCGGCCCCAGCGTGCCGTCGAGGATGATCGTCAGTGACTTCGCCGGCGCCTGGCGCGCATCCTGCGCCTGCGCCTGCGCCCAGGTTGCGCCTGTCGCAACAAAGGCTGCCCCCAACATGAGCGTGGGCAAACGTGGTGTGCGGAACAACATGAGGAGCCCCTTTTTCCCGCTAACGGCACGCAACCCTATAGCAGCCCACTCTGCCATGCGATAGCGCTGGTTCTCCGCTTTGCCGCCGCGGTGCTTCCGGGAGGGGCGCGGCGGCGTTCGCGGGCTCGCTCGCACGGGCGCTTATCCACAGAATGTGGCTCGCACCCGCCGCCTACCGGTCGCAGTGCCGCCAAAGCCGCGGACGCCCCCGCCCGGCGCCCCCTCGCCCGGGCACGGACTTCGTCGTGGCCCCAAGGCTCACGCAGGTGCTTCACTTGCCGCGCATCGCGGATAATTCAGGAGGGAGTTGGAAACTGAAGACTCGCAAATTGCCTGGCCAGGGTAGCTGTAGGATCACGCCCTATTGCATTTTTCCCTTTCCGCGGCGATGCAGCCCCGTAGCCGAAGCTTGTGCAGACATGGCGGCTTGCTTGCCTGCCGGGCTGTTTCGCGGTTAACTTGCTGGATTCCGGCCGGGAGTTCCCGTCTCCGGGCTGGAGCCGAGAGGGTCATTCGCAGCTGTGATTTCGCTTGTGAGCGCCCCAGAACACACGCTGAGCGGGCGCGGTCCACGGGGAGCCGGAAAGGACAACAGCGGGCGGACGCCGATCCGCTGAATGAATTTCATGTTCCCGGCAGGGGGCGATCCTAATCCGGACGCGAAAGATAGGTGGGCATGACCGCGCAGCGAAATATAATGGCTGACCGGCGGCTCAAAGGTGGGGCACGCGAGGGATATTCCGATACGCGCCGACCGGCGGGTCTTCCGTCTGCCGGCGGTCGAGGACAAGAGCGATGAGCGGTACGCGTAGCTTGGACGAATATATCTGGCGCCGGATGCGGATAGCGGGCGGTACGCTGCTCAGGCACGGCTCGATTGAAGAGAATGTCGCCGCCCTCAAGGAAGTCTATTTCCAGCCGCTGGACAGTTTGCAGGCGGCAGTCAGGGCGCGCGCCGGCCGCTTCGTGAGCTTTGCCAACTATGACTACCTCGGCCTCGGAGAGGACAGCCGGGTTCGCCAGGCTGCCGCGGATGCGGCGTTGTCGCTTGGCGTCGGCGCGGAGGCTTCGCGCCTGGTGGGTGGCAGCCGCACCGTACACGATCTGCTCGAACGCGAGATCGCGGATTTTCTGGGCGTGGAAGATTCGGTCACTCTGGTCAGCGGCTGGATGACCAATGCTTCACTGCTGGGTTATCTGCTGACGCGCAGCGACCTGATCGTCATCGACGAACTCGCACATAATAGTATCGTGGTCGGCGCGGATGTCTCTCACGCCAAGGTTCTGAGCTTCGACCACGGCAATCTCGACACTCTGGACGCATTGCTTGCAGAACACCGCCCGCGGGCCAAGCGGGCATTGATCGTCGTCGAGGGCCTTTACAGCATGGACGGCGACATGCCGGACCTGCGCCGCGTCCTCGATCTCAAATACCGGCACGACGCCTGGCTCATGCTCGACGAAGCGCACTCGATCGGTGTGCTGGGTCCCACCGGCCGCGGCATTACCGAGCATTTTGGAATCGATCCGGGCGAAATCGATTTCATCATAGGCACGCTGTCGAAGACCTTTGCGGCAAGCGGCGGATTCATTGCCGGACGCAAGAGCGTCATCGAATGGCTTCGCTTCACGCTGCCCGCCTGCATGTTCAGCGTTGGACTGTCGCCGGTGATCGCCGCAGCGGTGCGGGAAGGCCTTTCCGTCATGCGCCACGAGCCCTGGCGGACGGCGCGCGTCCAGGAGAATTCGCGGTTCTTTCTCGACGAGGCCCGCGCGCGCGACCTGAACGTGGGCGATGCGGTGGGGGCCGGGGTGGTATCGATTCAGTTTCCCAGCTACGACATGTGCATGCAGGCAGCAGAAAAACTGCTGCAAGCGGGTTACTACGCGCCGCCCATTCCGATCATGGCCGTACCCAAGAACAAGCCGCGCATCCGCTTCTTCATCTCCGCGACGCATACGCGAGAAGACATCGCGGACGTTCTCGATGTGCTCGCCGCTGCGATGCCCGCCGGCCGGCGGCGCGCAGAAGCCGAGACGGCTGCCGAGTTGCGTCTGGGGTCTTGACGGAACATCGCGCATTGGATGCCGCAGGCGACGAATCCGTGCGCGGGAAGCCGTCGGCCGCGCCGGCAGAAGCCGTGTCCGCTCCCCGGCACGGCGGTTTTCTGACCGACATGTTCCATCGGGTATGGAAACACCGCCATCTCGTTTCGCTGCTGGTCGCGCGCAACGTGGAAGCGAGTTTTCGCGGATCGGTGCTGGGCAAGCTGTGGACGGCACTCGTCCCGCTGCTGCGCCTCGCCGTATATACGACGGTGCTCGGATTCATTCTCAAGGTGAAATGGCCGGGCCACCACAACACGCCGCTCGAAACGGCGCTGCTCTATTTCGTGGGCCTGACCTTCTATGACTTCTTCATGGAATCGGTGAGCGCCGCCCCCGGCCTGATGCTGGACAATGTGAATTTCGTGAAGAGAGTCGTGTTTCCTCTGGAGATCCTGCCCTGCGCCGCTCTGGGCGCCTCACTGGTGCGGCTTGGCGTGACGGGCGCGATTCTCCTGATCTTCTTTGTTGTCATAAGGGGAGTTCCGCCGCTTGCGATCCTCTCGATACCCTTTGTCGTCGCGCCCTTCGCGCTCCTGGTATTAGGGGCGGTATGGTTTCTGGCGGCGCTGGGCGCCTATGTGCGCGATCTTCGCCAGCTTATGGGCGTGCTTGCGCTGGTAATGATGTATCTGAGCCCGATCTTTTTCCCCCTCGCCACGCTTCCCGCGCATGTGCGCGCGTTCTTCTATTTCAATCCGCTGGCATTCCCCATCGAATCGACGCGTGCCGCGCTGTTCGCTGGCGAATGGCCGAACGGGCTGGCGCTCGCCATATACGCTGCCATTGCCTGGTTTTTTGCGGCAGCGGGTTATCGCTGGTTCCTGCGGGTAAAACCCGGATTTGCCGATGTCGTCTGAACCCGTGATCCAGACGCGCGGGTTGGGCAAGGCCTATCCGATCTATCTGCGGCCGGAGGACCGCCTGAAGCAGCTTCTGTGGGGCCGCTGGCGACGCTACTACCACGAATACTGGGCGGTGAGGGGCGTTGATCTGAGCGTCAGCCGTGCCGAAACCGTGGGCATCATCGGCCGCAACGGATCTGGCAAGTCGACCTTGCTGCAGATGATCTGTGGGACGCTCAGGCCCAGCGCCGGCGAGGTCCGCGTCCGCGGTCGCGTGGCAGCGATGCTGGAATTGGGATCGGGGTTCAATCCCGAGTTCACCGGCCGCGAAAACATCCGGCTGGGTGCCGCCGTTCTCGGGCTGGGCGCCGAGGAGATCGAAGCCCGTTTCGAGGCGATCGCTGCATTTGCCGATATCGGCGCGTTCATGGATCAGCCGCTGAAACATTACTCCAGCGGCATGCATGCGCGGCTCGCCTTCGCGGTGTGCGCGAATGTCGATGCGGACATACTGGTTGTCGATGAAGTGCTTTCGGTGGGAGACGCCGCCTTCCAGCAGAAATGCATGCGTTTCCTCAACCGCTTCCGGATGCATGGCACGCTGCTGTTCGTCTCGCACGACAGCGGCGCCATCGTGAAGCTCTGCGACCGCGCACTGTGGCTCGACCAGGGTCTCGTGCGGGGACTGGGGCCGGCCAAGGAAATGTGCCGGATTTATCTGGCGGCGCAGGCGGAAGACGCGACGCAGGATTCTACGCGTTTTCGCCTCGGCGGCCGCAATGCAGAGCGGCCTGCCCCGGAAGCAACAGAACCCGCGCGACCGTACTTCGCGGAGCCCGCGATCGAGACAGATCGTCTTGTTTTCGAAACCGATGATGAGTTGGACGCGCAGGGGGGAGTAGAAATCGAATCGATCGGCTTTTATGGCCTGGATAACATCTGTCTTCGCGTGGCGGCAGGTGGAGAAGCCGCTGAACTACGCATCGTATGTTGCGCAAATCGCCCGATCGCACACGTGGCGGTGGCCTTCGCCGTCCGCGACCGGCTGGGCCAGGTTCTGTTCGCAGACGACACGCACAACGGGTCACCCGGCGCGGAGCGCGCGATGTCGAACGGTCAACGGTTCGTCGCCAAATTCGATTTTCTCCTGCCCTACCTGGCGAGCGGGCCCTACGCGATCGAAGCTTTTGTTTTCGAGCGCAAATTGCAGGATTTCGTGTTGCTGCAGCGCCAAATGGGCAGTGAGTTCCTGTACGTACAGTCCATCCATCCCTCCAGCGGACTGGCGAACGTCGCCATGCGCGGCGTTTTCCTCGAAATCCAGGAAGGCTCCAAGGAGGCTTCCGCCACCACCGATTTCGAGCGTGCGGAGCTGCACCTGGCCACAGGAGCCGCACGATGAGCATCGGCGACATCGCAATATCGGCGCAGGGACTTGGAAAGGCATACCGTCTGTTCGTGCGCCCCGAAGACAAGCTGAAACAGATGTTGATCGGAAACCGCGCCCGTCACGAACCTTTCTGGGCGCTCAAGAGTGTCGACTTGCAATTGCGGCGCGGAGAGGCGCTGGGGATTATCGGGGAAAATGGCGCCGGAAAATCGACTTTGCTGCGCCTCCTGTGCGGAACTACCCAGCCTACCGCCGGAAGCGTGACCGTGACCGGCCGCATATCTGCCTTGCTGGAGCTCGGAAGCGGATTCAATCCGCGGTTTACCGGGCGCGAGAACGTCTGGCTCAATGCAGCCGTGCATGGGCTCACAAAGCTGCAAATTTCGGAGCGGTTCGATGCGATTGCGGAATTCGCCGGTATCGGCGAGTTCATCGACCTGCCGGTAATGCTCTATTCCAGCGGAATGCGGGCACGCCTGGCCTTTGCGGTCAGCGCTCACGTCGATCCGGACATTCTGATCGTAGACGAGATTCTCGCGGTCGGCGATGCAGCCTTTGCACAGAAATGCGCCGGATACTTTGAAAAGTTCCGGTCCCGCGGAACGCTATTGTTCGTATCGCACAACAGTGGGCTGGTGGCGAAGCTGTGCGACCGCGCCCTCTGGCTCGAGCATGGCGAGGTGCGGGAACTGGGTCCGGCCGGCGACGTGTGCGCGAACTATGTGACGAATCTCGCGGAGCGGTCCGAGAAGCAATCGGCACTCCGACAGGCAGCGGGTGCGCCCCGATGGAAGGCGGTTCAGGCTCCCCCTCTGGTGAGAGATCAACGCAAGAGAAGCCCAAACAGGATCGCGGTCTCACGCTTCGACGCGGACGCGCCCTGGCATGGGCATGGCGGGGCTTGCATCGTCGATGTCTCTTTTGCCGGTGAAGACGGTCAGCGACTGGACCAGATCGAGGGCGGCGACGAAGTCGAACTGCGCGTCGAATGCCGCGCCGATCGGGATCTGCCGCGCCCCATCGTCGGATTTCTCCTTCGCGACAGGCTGGGCCAGAACATTCTCGGCGACAGCACTTATCTCGCCTGCCGAAACGGACCCCGGCCGCTGCGTGCGGGCGAAGTTTTTACCGCCAGATTCAGGTTCCAGCTGCCGTTTCTGGCCAAGGGCGATTACGCGCTGACTGCGGCAATCACGGAAGGAACACAGGAAGATCACATACACGTCCACTGGATCGAGGAATCCGTGCTGCTGAAAGTGGAAGATGGGCCCGTTCGCCACGGAATTATCGGCCTGCCTGCGACCGACGTTCGAATCGAAAGAGCCGGCCCCAGTGCTCATTCCGCCGGTTGTTGAACGGTGGACTGCTCCACCAGCAAAACTTTTTTCAACCAGCGGGGCCGTCCGAACAGGTGATTGAGGAAGGGGCGGTGATTCGAAAACGACAACGCTTCGCGCGCCGCCATATTGAAGGGGGGCTGGCGAATGTCGAGATAACGAAACCCGCCATCGGCAATGGACTGGTGCGTGGTTGGCCCACGGGGATTCACGCAATTCGTGATCAATGAGTAGCGATATCCGGCGAGCCTTGGCAGGAATTCGCGTATCGATTCGTCGGACCAATGCTGCAGCACATCCTTGACGATCAGGAGATCCGCGGCGGGAAGGTCGTAACCCGTGCGGTCAACCTCTTCGAAAGTCACGCGGCCGGTCTGATAACGGACACGGTTTGTCGCGATTACGGACCCGACGATATCGTAGCCGTGGTAATCCACCCCCCTCCAGTCGACAAATTTCGAGAACTGCCAATCACCGCAGCCGAAATCCACCACGCTCGCAATCCCGCGCTTGCGAAGGAAGGTCTGCAGGAACAAGACGTAAGGCCGGACATGAATCGGGAGCGAGCCCTCGCCGGAGCCGTGTCCCCAGCTGTTCAGTTCGTAGATGCGTTCGAATTCGCGCTTCATCCTGATTCCGGTCTCATGGCGGCAGTCGTCGTCAATATAGGATACGCTGTGTTGCGCCGCAGCAGGCCCCGGACAGTGGTGGGGCGAGTCTTTGTCCTTGCTTTTTTCAATTGGATTCCTGCGCTTCACGCTGTAGGGTTTCGCCCGACAGCTGTAGAATCGCCTGGCTTCGTCCTGTGGAAGGGTTTCTTGAAGACGGAGATATTGCATGTGGTGCTCCCCGGGTACCGATTCGCCGGTGCAGAAGTCCAGGTGTCGGGACAAAGCAGTTTTCGTGCCTTCGCTCCGGGCATCCCGCGCGATCTGAAAATTTCCCGATGACGCTGGCGTTCCAAAGAACATTTCTGTTCGATCATCTCCCGAAAACGGGCGGCACGGCGCTGCGCCTGGTGTTCCACGAACTTTTCGGAAAGGAAAACGTAACACAACATCTCGAGGGCAGGTCGGAAATCTGGGCGGTCCAGAAATTTTCCGGATTCCGCGTCATATCCGGACATTTTCTCTCGCTGATTCCGAACGACGACCGGGGCGGCCGCCTGGTCCGCCTGACCGTGCTTCGCCATCCGATAGATCGTGCCATTTCCGAATATTTCTACTGGCGCAATCACAGCCATCATGGCGTGGACGACAGGCTGGGCGCGTGGGCCCAACGCTACGACATCGCAGACTATTTTGCGGCGCGCATGAACAGCGGCGAGGCGGCGGTCACGAATTTCTGTACCAGACATTTCGCCAGCAGAATTTCGCGGGAACCCGGAGACGACGAAAAGATGATCGAGCTGGCAAAGCAGTCGCTCGGGCAATACAAATTCGTCGGAATATCCGAATACCTGCACGACACCGTGGACGTGTTTTGCTGGCAGTTCGGGCTTCCGCCCGTCGCCGTGGTACCACACGCAAATGTGACACGCTCCCGGATCCGGATGAGCGATCTGGACAGTCGGGCGGTTCAGCAGCTGACCCGCATGAACGAACTGGATATCCAGCTCTATGAGCACGCCCTGAACCCTTTCGAACAGAAGAAGCGGCGGATGTTGCACGCATTGTTGTCGGATAGGCAGTCGCGCCGGCGTGCCCGACCCGTGCCGAAACCCGGAGGGAGGCTGCCGTTCTCGGCCCTTTTCGGGGAGCCAAAGAAGAAAGCTGCCTCTGAAGCGGCAACGCACGATATTACGATGATGCCCGCGTCCGGCGCATCGCCCCCCACCCCGCCGCCTTCGCCGCTTCGGAAGTTCGAAACGTTCGGGGACAAGTGCGTTGAGGTCACCAAGGTGTGCGTGGTCGGCGCGGAATCAGGTACAAATGCCGTCGTACCAGGCGAAACGGTTTCTCTTCAGATCACCCTGGCGGCGCACATCGACGTGCCAAATCTGACAGCCGGGATTGAAATAAGCGATTCCTTCGGCGAGGTTGTCTTCGGCACAAACACCTTTCTGCGCGCCGCAATTCTCCCGTTGAAGGCCGGTAACGGATATCGGGTCGCATTCAGTTTCCGGGCAAACCTCAATCGCGGCCGGTATTCCGTGGGCGTCGCGCTTCATACGGGGCCGGATCACTCGGAGCGCTGCTTCCACTGGTGCGACAGGATTGCGGAGATGGATGTGGTTCAGCTGGGAGAACCGGATTTCGTCGGATACTGCCGGCTCGATCCGAAGATCGAATGGGAGGAGTTGCCGAAATCCATCTCCACACCCGAATGTGATTGCCCCACCGCGGTGTCAGGGTAACACCGGAAACATTAGCCTGTCGACCCGCGACATGACCCGGCCGAACCTGCGTTCGTCGAGAAGGACTCAGGCCGAATCGGCTTTGGGACGTATATTCCACGGGATCATGTTTCTCACGTTATCGGGGAGTTTTACGCGATAGCGCCTCGTTCCCGCAAGGAAATGCGGCCAGAAATAGGGATTCTGA
This sequence comes from Rhizomicrobium sp., assembly GCA_036266955.1. GTDB lineage: Bacteria > Pseudomonadota > Alphaproteobacteria > Micropepsales > Micropepsaceae > Rhizomicrobium. Next base: position 80,622 of record DATAWY010000055.1, on the reverse strand, counting down.
AGCCACTGCCGTTCGCGACGCATCAGCTCGGCGTATTTCCCCGGATGTTTGTGCAGAAGGAGTGCGTCGCGCTCGAAAAAGTGCGAGCGCGCTTCCAGCGACTCACGCTCAAGCGATCGCGGTTGGGGTGGATGATACACGCGTGCCGCGCGTGAAAACACGATTGTGCCAAGTTCCTGGGCGCGCCAGCCCAGGTCCGTATCCTCGCGGAACGGCAGATCCCCGAATGCAATGTCAAATCCGTTGATGGCATGAAAAACCTCGGCGCGAACGAACAGATTTGCCGTCATGAAGCCAACTCCTTCGAAACCTTCATTCGTGACGGCCCGCCATTCGGGATCGCCGGCTCTGTCCGAAAGGATCAGTCCCTCCACCCCGACGATGCCCGGTTCCGAAAAATGGCCACGCGCTCCCTCCAGCCAGTCCCGGAACGGTTCGCAATCATCATCGATGAAGGCAATCACCCGCCCCCGCGCCATCATCGCTCCGGTATTACGGGCAAATCCAGGCCCGCGGACATCGGTGTGCAGATACAGCAAATCCATCGTCCATGGAATTTCCCTGTCCGGCCATTGCGATCCGCTTTGATCCACCACTATCACCTCGAAGTCGGAATATGTCTGGCGCCCGATGTTTTCCATCAGAAGGGTGAGCTGGCCGTGACGTTCGAAGGACGGTACGACCACGGAAAAGAATGGACGCCGTTTATCGAGCCTCGAGTGGTGCCGTCGGAGCAGGTGGCCGAGGTTGCGAGAAATGCGTTCCCACGAATAAAGCGTGCGAATCTGCTGGCGCGCGGCACCGGCCAGTGCGGCCGCGCGGGCCGGATTGGTGAGCACCGTGTCGACGGCAGTGGCGAATTGCGCCGGATCCGCAACCGCAAACGCCTCTTCGCTGACATCGATGCCGCGCGCGCCCACCGGGGTCGTCACAACAGGAAGACCGGCTGCCATGTAGTCGAGCATTTTTATGTTGGTGCCCGAGCCGCCAAACATCGGATTGACGGCGATGTCGGCGGCATGGAGCCAGCGTTGCCTTTCATCGTCGTCAACGTAGCCTGTCACATGCAGATTGAAAGGCTTCGGCCTGTTCGCAAAGCCTTCACCGACTCCACCAGCGACCACGAACAGCATGTGGGGCAACGCCGGCGCAAGCACGCCGGCGATGAAGGCTACCGCCTCGGCGTTAGGGTGGTAGTTGCTGCCGATGAAGAATGCCACGGGCGCGCTGTCCAGGTTGAGTTCCTGCCGCGCGGACGCCTTTTGCCCGGGCGTTGCAGGTCTTATCTTCTCGGTAAAGGTTCCGTTCGGAATTACCCGCATGCGCTCGTAAGCCAGACCATAGAACCTGTTGAACGCAACGCGGTCTTCATGCGAGCAGGCAAGGAGCAGATGAGCGGCATGGCAGAGTTCGAACTCGACGCGAATGACGTCACGGACGATTTCCGTTCCGGCCCGGCCATCATCAAGCAGCTCCATCCGCAGCAATGCTTCCATGTTGTGCGCATCGTAGACGATCAGCTGTCGGGCGGGATCCAGCATCTCCCGGACCAGCGGATATATCCACGGGTGAGAAAACACGACGACGTCGGCTTCTGCCGCGGCATTGCGGGCTGCGGCGACGTAATCGGGCGACAGATGGGCCATCTCTGCGAAGGTCGAGTCGATGATCACCCGGCCCCCCGCCAATCGCGCGCGCTCGTCGGCCGCCTTGAAATGCCCGGGGCTGAGAGGGATGAGAAGTTCCTCGAGCGTGGGAGACAGCTTCTGGCGTCGGTAGCCCGGCCCCGGCCAGTCATAGGTTCCCACGTAAAGCGTCGAGGTAGCTGGACCAAGCCCGTGGTACAGGCCAAGGAGGCGCAGCCGGCCGCCCCCGATGGCGGGCTCGATGGGCTGCATGTCCAGCACCGTCACCTTCATGGTGCGGACAAACTCATCGGCTTGCCTCCCCGGGACCCAGACCCAATGCCGCCTGCAATACGTTTGCGACGTGGTCCCAGCGGATCGAAGCCACCGTCGCGGCACCATTGCGCCCCATTTGACAGGCATCCTTCCGGTTGCGTGCTAGATGGTCCATGCGCGCTCCGATCTGGGCAGAATCGGGCGGACACACGAAACCGCTCCAACCGTCGCGCACAATTCGGCACGGCTCGCCGCTGTCGGCACAGGTGATCAAAGGTTTGGCACTTGCAAACGCCTCAAGAGTGACGAGTCCCAGGTCCTCGCGCAAAGGCGTGAAAATCACCGCCAACGCGCCCGCGTAGAGCTCCGTGAGAGCTTCGTCGGGGACACGCCCCAGGAATCGTATGCGGGAATCGCCGGCAGCCAGCCGCCGGAACTGCTCCTCGTCCTCTCCGGTGCCGGCGACGATCAGTTCGACCGGCGCGGCGACAAAGCGCATTGCCTCGATTGCAAGGTGCGGGCGCTTCCAGCGGTGCAGCCGCCCCGGCAGGAAAAAATAATTGAATGGGCCTTCGTGCATGCCTTTGAGCGAGGTCGGATGCCGCATTACCGTGGCATCCAGTCCGTTGAACCGGTTCAGCCTCTCCGCCACCTCGCCGCCGATGGCAAAGATGCGCCGCGCCTGGCGCAGTGCTGCGGTATCGAGCGCATGGAGAAGCTGCCGCTGTTCCAGGACTTGCGGCGTCGGGCGGGGAAATGTGGACTCGAACATGTCGTAGAACACCCGAATTGTGTGCATGAGATAGCAGACATGATTGGGGTGGCGCGCCACATAGGAGGGAGCCTTCGCCGATATTATCCCATCGAACGCCCCCAGATCGAGATCGTAAAAGCGCAGATAGGATTTCTTGATCTGCTGAAAATCACTTTCATTATTATAGACTTCGACGATTTCCGCTGCCAGCCCTCCCTGCAGCAGGGCATCGCGGAGTCCGACAAAGAACCGCTCGGCGCCTCCCTGCTCGCCGTTGGCGGAAAGGGACGCAACGATCGCGACGCGAGCCGTCAAGCAGGCTTGCGCCCGATAACGGCATAATCCTGAGGTCCGAACAGTTTTTCCTGCAGGTAGGCGAGCATGGAATCCTCATAGGTTTTTTGCGGCTGCCAGGAAACAGGATGCAACGGCAATATCGCAACCTGTTCGAAGCCGCGCGACTTCACCAGGTACTCCGTCAGTTCGCAGGGAAGAGGATTGCGGTGGGTTGGATCGAAGTAAAACTTCTCCGCGGCGACAATGAGATTGCCCGGATTGGGCGTTTCCAGAATGAGCAGGCCATTGGGCCTCAGTACCCGCAGGGAGTGATCGAGGAGCGCTACGAGCTGTTCGAACGGAATGTGTTCGATGACATGAAAAGCCGTGATCGCGGAACAGCTGCTGTCCGGCTCCGCTGCAAGCACGAGCAGTCCGTCGCTTGCATGCGCATCCAGACCGCGTTGTCGGCATTCTTCCACGGCGATCCGGTTCGCATCATAGCCGCGCGCCGCGATGCCCCGTTCAGCCAGCAGCTCAAGCCATTCGCCGCGGCCGCATCCGATGTCGAACACGGAGCCATCGCCTGTCAGAGCGACACAGGCTGCGATCCGCGCAAGATAGATGCGCTGACGGTCCTTTATGTCCTCCCGGGTCCCCCGGTAGCGATCTTCGAACGAAAGGTACAACGCGTCCAGCTGGTGCGGCTCTTCTTGTTTCAATTTTTCCTGCATGACCTGATTCGCGGAGAATTCCGGATGTCCCGAGGAAAGGAGCGATTCCGTCCTGAATTTCTGATCGACAATGGTCCGCCAATGGTCAGTCAGCATTGTCCGGATTTCGGACAGCCGGGCCGGAAGGTCAATCGAAAGATTTTGTGCGTGATTTGCCACGTTGCGTTCGATCGCTGCGACTGAATTATCAAGCTGGCGGAGCGCCAATTTCGTTCCGGCGAACTGTTTGCCCGTGTTCTGCCGGTCCGCGGCCTGGGCGGACTGCACCGCTCTGATTGTTGCAGACGCCTCGGCGGCGCGTCGCTCCAGCAACTCCATACGAGCAATGTACTCGCGGATCCGTCCCGGCATTCCGTAGATGCCCCCGATCAGGCCCGCCACGCGGCGGCCAAATTTGGCGGGGGGGCTCCAATAGAGGCGGTCTTTTGCGGACTCGCGCCAAAAACCCGGGAGGTGCTGCCGCCGCGCGCACGCTTCCTTCGACGTGCGGAATTCGCGGATGATTCTCATCCGGCCGACATAGCTCACAAGAATGCGATCCCGGAGTTCCACGAATTCGTCCGGCGTAGGCTCGCGGCCGAGGAAGGCCAGATGCGACGCACGCACGAATTCTGCTGTCGGCAGGGTCAACAACTCGCGGGCGGTCCATCGATGGGAGGCAAAATCCGGCGGGGTTGCGCCCGGCTCTGAGCGAGGAGCCGCTATGCCCGACTGCCGTTTTCGTTCCGACACTTCGGCACGGATTCGCTCCATCAGCTCGTCAAGTTCGAGCGTCTTCGCGGTCTGCTGCGTTGTATCCCTGATTTCCATCCGGCGCCCCGAAGTGGCACGATGTCAGCCAACTGGCCCCGCAACCAGACCCATCGATCTCATCTCCCGGATCGGCCGGCTGCCCAGCCAGATCCGGCGGTCGAACACGAACCGCCAAAGTCCGGCGATACGTGACATGTGGTGGTAGTGGGATGTGTAGAACTCTGGCGCGGCCCGGCGCAACGCTGGCAGGCGCCAGCCCGCGACAGCGGGCAGGTCGTGGTGCTCAAGATGATAGCCGAGATTGACCGACACCCGATTGAGGGGGCCGTAATAAGATGCCATGCCATTGCCGCCGTCGAAGGCGATGTGCTCCTGCAGAACATGCGCGCCCGCGGGATGCGGACCCGTCGCAAAATAGGTCGACAGCAGCAGATAGAGAACGGCGTTCCAGCCAAGGATCAGGACGACCGCCACCCATGCGACAGCAACCATGGCGATGTTCATCAGCACCCAACGGTCCAAGGGAAGCCGCGCCCGGACATGAAACGGGTGCAGGAGTCCATAGCTGACCGGCAGCAGCAGCAGCCATAGAAGTTTTCGCAGGCTGCGGTTTTCCACCACGCGCACTTCCCAACTCGTGGGTACGTCGGAATCCATGCCGCGCACGCTGAAATGATGATGGTGCAGCAGGTGATAATGGCGGAATGCCATGGCGGAGGGCACCAGCGAAGGCATGTTCACGAGAATCGCCAGCGCCCTGTTCGCGGCGCCGTTCGCGAACACGAGGTTGTGCGTGCATTCGTGAATGATGCAGTTGAGGCAATGGACGGCGAACGCGCCCATGCAAAACGCGCACAGGAGCACCACCCACCACGATTGATGCACAAGCAGCGCTGCGAGCGCGAACTGGAGCGCAATGACGCCGAGGCCGAGCCAGGCGGTTGTCCCCACCGGGCCGAACAGGCGCCTCACCTCCGGTCTGGCCGCGAGAATCGCGGCCCGGCGCGCGCTATGATCGGGTTCCGGACGCATAGCGGCCTTGTGCTGCCGGGATTGCAGATTGGGGGGACTTGGGTGTGCGCTCGAATGTGGTGGCGCGGCCGGCCAGCGCTTCAAGGGCGCCGCCAAGATTGGCCAGACCGGTCGCGATCTGCAGGCCCAGAACACCGGGGAGGCGTGGAAGTTCGGACGACAGGCTTGATCCGCGCACGAAGATTTGCCCCGTCAGAATCAGCAGCGCCGGACCGACGATTGCGCCGCCGATCAGGGACAGAAGCAGGAGTGTCATGGACAGCCAAGTGGGTCCATAGCCGAGGGTCAGGTCGATCGCACCCGTTGCAGCACTCACCGCGAACAGCGGCCCAAGCATGCCGCCGCCAAGGTGAAGCGTGCAAACAAGCTTCTGACCCGGAGAGAGCCGCGAACACCACACGCGCCAAAGAAGCTTGCGGCCGGCTTCGGCAAAACCTTTCGTCCAGCGGAACTGCTGCTGCCGCCAGACGCCGACCGATCCGGGAAGCTCGCCTTTCACGGCAACGGTCGACAGGAACAGGGCGCGCCAACCCGCAAGCTGCGCGCGATAGCTGAGATCGAGATCTTCGGCCAGCGTGTCGCCCTGCCAGCCTCCGGCTGCTTCGATGGCTGCGCGACGCCAGACGCCGCAGGTGCCATTGAACGGCATCAACTGACCCGACCAGTTTCTTGCGGCCTGCTCGACGGCAAAGTGTCCATCGAGGATGCGCTGTTCGGCGCAAGTGACGGGATTGTCGTTGGCATTGAGGTAGTCGCAGCGCGCCTGGACGAATCCGAGCCCGGTGTCGTGAAGCAGCGGGCGCATGCAGTTCCGCAGGAAGTCGGGTTGGGGCACGTAGTCCGCGTCCAGGATGGCGACAAATTCCTGTGGAGAGCGCAGCAACCCTTCCGCGAGAGCGCCCGCCTTGAAACCGGCGCGGTGGCTGCGGGCGATCACCACCGCGGCAATTCCGCTTGCCCGAAGCGCGGCGACGGCGGCCTCGCTGTGGAAAACGCTGCCATCGGTGCTGTCGTCGAGAATCTGGATGTGCAGGCGGCTGCGAGGCCAGTCGAGCGATTTCACGGCTTCGGCCACGCGCCCGATCAGCGAGCCTTCGTTGAACGCGGGCAGCTGGATCAGGACATCCGGCAGGGCTGCCTCGAAGGGAAGGGGCAGCGCGAGCAGATCGGCTTCTTTCCCGAGCGCCTGGGAGCGGCGCCGCAGGTATTGAAACACGATCCAGAATACGGACGCGCCCAAAACGCAATGGACGGCGAGGCACGACAGAAAGACGGCGTGATTGATATCGTAGAGCTGTGGCAACGACATGGCGGCCCGCGAAATCCTCCCCTCAGTGGGTCTCTGGGTCGCGCGATTCCTGCGCCAGAGCAGGTTCGGTGCTTAACATGGTCCTTGCGGCACAGCTACCCATTGCGTGCCGCACCGCACAATCCGATGTAGGCGCAGCGAAGATGAACGCGCGATGAATATGCGGCCATTCGAGACTCGATCAGCCTCCGGCCACCGGCTTGGGTGTCCGCTTGAAGACCTCGCTTCTCCCGAGGAAGGCCGCGATGATCGGGCGCGCATTGGCAAGGCTCAAATAGACTATCAGCGGTGGCAACGCACAGACCGCCAGAAGGTAACGCACGGGGCCGCCGCGCTTCAATTCCAGATAGGGGGGTAAAGTCATCCCGAGGACGACCGGCAGAAAGAGAATCAAGATGACGGCAAACAGCGGAGCAACCGGCGGCAAACCTCCGCCGCGCAGGATCACGTCGACCGTGACAGCCACGATCGCAATGGCAATCACGGGCAGCGCCGCCTGATAAAGAATCAGAAAAGCCACTTGGAGCTTTTGGGCGAGGCTCCAGCGCGAGCGCCAGATCGGCAGGCTCAGCTTGCGCGCAATCTGCGCAAATCCGGTGGCCCAGCGCCGCTGCTGAACGCGCCAATGCCGCATCCGGTCCGGTACCAGCCCGGTAACCGGGGGATGCATGGAAAAAAGCCCCTTCCAGCCGGCGAGTGCCGCCCGAATCGTCAGATCCAGATCCTCGCAGAGAGAATCCGCGGTCCATCCCCCGGCGTCTTCGATGGCGCGGCGCCGCCAGATGCCCCCCGTTCCGTTGAACTGAAACAGCAGGCCCGCCCGCGCGCGCACGCCCTGTTCCATAATGAAATGCGTATCGAAAAGCAGACTTTGGGCGCGGGTGAGCCAGTTCGTCCCCGAATTCGAGAATTCGCAGCGGGACTGAATGAATCCCGCCGACGGCTCCGCGACCAGAGCCGGAACGGCCGCGCGCAGCCAATCGGACGGCGGGCGGAAATCGGCATCCAAAATCGCCACAAACGGCGCGTCGCTTGACAAAAGTCCGGCAGCAAGCGCCCCCCCCTTGTAGCCCTGCCGATGCTCGCGGGTCAGATGGTCGGCATGCACCCCATTTTCGCGCAGCCGCTCGACGAGTGCCTTGGTCGCCACACGATTCGTGTCGGAACTGTCGTCCAGCAACTGAATGTGGAGCCGGTCTTTCGGCCAGTCCAACTCCGAAACCGATTGCAGCAGGCCGGCAACCACTTCCGGAGGCTCGTTGTAAACGGGCAACTGGATCAGGACTTCCGGCGGATTGGAATTGGCCGCCGGCGAGACCGCCGCGGATGCTGTGGCCTGCGTACCGCGCGCCCACTCCAGCAGATAAAGAGCCGGCAGAAGCAGGAATCCGATCCCAACGGCAATCACGCCAAGCAGGGTGACGGCGGCGATCGCGTCGACCACCAGGATAACAGCGTGAGGCACGATCATTTGTTGCGATCTGCCGCGAGGCGGCTCATTGCTTGCGAACCCGCACAACCCGCGAATTCGGCCTTTCGGACGGCTTTACGCACGGCTCCGGCCCACACGACTTGCGAAGTGGTACAGGCGCGCAGCCAGAGAACGGGGGTCAGCATTTCGCGCGCGATGAAGGCAATCGGGGACCATGGCGAGAGAGGCCAGCCTTTTGCAGCGCACAACAGGAACTCCACGCAAAACCAACCCGCCAGCGTGCCCAAAGCCACGATTCCGGGCGCGAATCCGAAGAAACTGGCCGCCACGGCACCCACGAGAGCGGTCGGAAGCGCTGCACCGAGCATATCTCCGGCAAACACGGCCGGAAGTTGAACCCGCCAGACGACCATCCAGCGCAACTGCCGCCGCCAGAGATCGGAGAAACTGCGGCGTCCCAGCTTCTGCCGACTCACGCGGGCGGCGAGCACGGTACGCAGGCCCAATCCGCCCATCGCCCGTGCCAGTGCCATGTCTTCCCCCAGAGCCCAGGCGAGTTCGTCGAAGCCGCCCGCGCGCATCAAATCCGAGCGCCGGAACAGCATGACCTTGCCCAGCCCAAATCCAAGACCCGCCGCATCCCCCAGCATCAGAATGCGCGCATGATAGCAATTGATGATGGAGGTTTCGATCCATGCCGCAAACGACTGCGGATCCGTGGCAATCGAGATGGCGCTTACCAGACCGACTCCGGGCCTGAAATGCCGAACCAGATCGGCGACCTCGCCCGGGCCGAGGCTCAGATTCGAATCCTTGGTCAGTATCAGGTCATTGCGCGCATCGCAGATGCCCTGCCACATGGTGTTGAGCTTCGGGCTGACGGCGTCGTTCCCGTGGGACTGCACGAAACGGGACTGGATGGCCGGAAACTCATCCCGGATCCTGCTGGCGGCGGCGATGGCAGGGGTCCCGGCCCGCCGCGCCGAAAAAACGATCTCCAACCCTTCATAATCTTGCGCAAACAGCGATCTCTGCGCATTCCCGAAGTCGCAGTGCATGAACTCGATCGGTACGACGGCACTTAACGGGAGGTGTTCGCCCGCAGCGGTGGGGCGCTCCTTGCGCAGAGGATGGGCCAGGGCAGCCGCGAACGACAACAGAAGAACAGCGACGGCGGAGCCCCACCAAAGCGCGCAGAGCACCGGCAGGATGGCGAGCAGATTCAAGAGGGACTCTGCGACGCTTGGAAAGACTGATTCATGCCGCCATCCGGATGCGCGCGCGTTGCGCGTAGTCCTGCCAGAGAGAATCGAAAATGCGGCGCTTCGGCCTGGTTACGGCTCCCGCCCAATGGGCAAAATAGATTTCCCGGCCTTGCCAATCAAGCGGTCCGTTGTCGGACAGCCGGACACCCTCCGCCTTGTAGAAGCTCTCATTCGAGGCATTGGGGACACAATCCGCAAGTGCGCGCAGTTTCAGGCCGAGCCTGTGAACGACGAAATTGACCAGCGGCTGGGCAAAAAGCATTCCGCGTTTGCGCACGTCATGGAACAGATGTTCGTCGGCATCGATTACGCGTTGGAAATCCGCAAGCGACAGGACATGGCGTGAGGTCAGAAAGAACCCGTCATTGAACAGGGTGGCTCCCGAAAGAAACGCGTGCTCATTGCGCCGCCGGTTGTACACGTAGTCTTCGCTCGCCGAGGCGATGACGAAATCCGTCTCTCCAGGCCGCAGCGTCCCGAAGACGTTCCGGAAATCGCGGAACAGGATCGTATCGACATCCACATAGATGACCTGATCGAGCGGCAGCGCAAGCGCCTGCAGTTTGCGCAGACGCCGCCGGTGCTGCGGAAAGAAAGGGTAAAGCCGCCTGGCCAGCGCATCGAGCTCCGCCATCTCGTCCTCGACCCAGATTGCGCCGTATCGCTCCGCCGCGCGGCGGGTTGCCGCAACATTGTCGTCGAAGGGAATGAGATGGAGGGGGAGCGCCGAATTGGTTGTCCGGTAGCTTTCGAGGAACGGCAGGAGCCAGTGAAGGACCCTGTCGTTGGCAACGATGGCGATCCCATGTTTGTCCATATGGTTGCTCACGGGCAGGTCTTCCAAACATGAACGGCGGAAATGATCCCACGCGGAGGTCGCGGATCAAACGGGGCGCGCAGGCGGTCCTGAGCGCTCAGCGCGCAGCAATTCCTTGCGTCTTTTCGCAACCTCCGCGTCTTCCGCGTTTATGAGCGTCGCCTCCGTTTCGTTGCGGCGGGGGATATGTTCTCTCACGAAGTACAGCGGCCGTTGCTTGGCCTCGTTGAAGATTCGTCCCAGATATTCGCCGATGATGCCCAGCGTCAACAGCTGTAATCCGCCGAGGAACAGCACCACGACCAGGAGGGACGGGTAGCCGGCCACGGGATTGCCATAGAGAAGCGTCCCCAGAACGATGCCTATGCCGTAGAGACCGGCACCGACGGATGTCAGAAGCCCGAGATAGGCCGCGACCTTGAGAGGCGCGGTCGTGAAGGACGTGATGCCCTCGAGCGAGAAATTCCACAGCCGCCAGTAGTTGAACTTCGATGCGCCGGCGAAACGTGGATCGCGGTCGTAGCGCAGCGCCGCCTGGCGGAAGCCGATCCAGGCGAACAGGCCCTTCATGAAGCGGTGATGCTCGCGCAATTTGCGCAGCGCCTCCACCGCCGGTCTGTTCAGCAGGCGAAAATCGCCCGTATCGCGGGGAATGTCGATTCCCGTCAGCCGGGTGATGACACGATAGAACAGGTGCGCACTCGTCTTCTTGAGGAAGGTTTCGCCGCTGCGGCTGGCTCGCTGCGCGTACACCACGTCGTAATCGCCGGTCTGGAACACCTTGACCAGCTCCGGTATCAGCTCCGGAGGGTCCTGCAGATCGGCGTCTATGATCACGACGGCATCCCCGCTCGCGTAGTCGAGACCGGCCGTCATGGCGGCTTCCTTTCCGAAATTGCGGCTCAGTTCGATGAGCGCCACTTCGTGGAACTGCTGCAGAAAGCCGCGAATGATCCGGGATGTGCGGTCGCGGCTGCCGTCGTTGACATAGATGAGCTCGGACGGGAAAGGCAATTCCCGCAGCATGGCAAGCGCGCGCCGGTTGAATTCCGCGATCACCTCCTCCTCGTTGAAGACCGGAACGACGATGGAGAGGAGACCGATCTGCTCCGTCATGGCACGCGGGCGAGGCAGAAGACAGACAGACCACCGAACCGGTTGTACCTGAAAAACGGCAGTTCGACGCGGTGCGCAAGAGTGAGCACGGCGTTCACAAAACCGGAATGCACCATCAGGCTGCTTTTGGGCGGTCCTTTGCGCTCCAGCACGCGCATGGCCGCAACGAGGGGCAGTATCATCGCGAAGAAATACCGGGTCGAAACGATCTTCAGGCCAGCCTCCGTCACGGCCGCCTCCAAAGAGCGGATCGTATAGCGCCGCCGGTGTTCGAGGAACCTGTCATGCGCGGAAAACAGCGACTGGAAGGCGGGCACGCTGATAAGAACATGCGCGCCGCCTGCGGCACCCGCAACGCTCGATCTTATCAATTGCACGTCATTATCGACATGCTCAAGCACATCCATCAGCAGCACAAGATCGGCGTCCCCGGCATTTGCGGCGCGGACGAAACGAATCGGCTTGCCATCATAGGTTTCGGAATGGTCCTGGGCATAGGCCGAATCCACGCACAGGGCGGTCTCCGCTCCGCGTTGGAGAAGATGTTTGGAAAAAACGGCAGATCCCGCTCCGATATCGAGAACGCGCCGGAACCGGGTGTCCCGCAGCATCGAATCGAGGGCCAGCCGCTTCGAGCGATAATACCAGTGATCCCGGACCGATCCACCGAGCAGTTCCTCTTCCTTCACGTCCATGCGTCCCTCGCGGCCGGTAACACAGTCGGTGGTGTCTGCGGATTAACCAAAACGGTTCGCAACTCGGGTGACCCTCCCGCGACACCCGGCCCCCGTTCCATCTCGTCTTGCGAACGCCCTGGAGTCCAGGAAATTGAAAATGGCCGGCATCCGCCCCCGGTCACCCGGCGCAGTCGCGTGTCGGTGTCATGGCTATCGGGATGCACCCGGCGTGTTTAGCGGCATGGAATTGAAAAATGCTTGATTTTGGGTCAAAGGACGCTCCCGACAGGATGAATCCGTGACGTCCATAGTGGATACGGCAATCGCGACCAATCCCAAAGCCGCGATTGCGGGGCCGGCTCACCGGAGGATGGCCTGGCTGGGTTCTGCGCTGCTCGTCGCCGCGTTGACGGCTGCGGCGCTGCTCAATGCGCTGCTCATCGCAGGGAAGTTGATCCAGACTTCCGACACCGCGGTCAGTCTGCTCGCGGCCGATGCGGTCCTTCACGGCAATGTCCTTCTCCGCGGCTGGCACATGGTCGCCGATAATTTTTATTTCACGGATATACTTCCTTTCGCCGCGTTCGAAGCTGTACTGGGCCCTCGGCCCTGGCTGCTGGCGCTTGTTCCCGCCGTTACATATGCGACCGTGGTGTTTCTTGTCGCGATGTCCTGTATTGGGAAGCACAGGCGATATCTTCATAACTTCGAGGCCGCCGCGGGGATAGCCGTCTTGTTGTCGTCGCCCCGCTGGGTTGGAATTTGGGACCCGGAGCTGTTCGCCGACATGCACCTTGCATCCGTCCTGGGGGCGTTGGCGGCGATGATACTGTCCGCGCGCCATGTCGAGGACGATGAAGCCGGTAAACCCGGACGTGCGACAGCAAGCGTTGCGTTGGTTGCGGTTACTCTGGCGACGGTTGCCAGCGATCCGTTCAGCCTGGTGTTTGGATTTGGCCCCGCGTTGGCAGTCATGGCCGCCGACGTGCTTTCCCGTGGGGCTCGCCCAGGGCTTGTCGCGGCTCTGGCGTCTATGGCAGCGGGGGTCGCAATCGGGGGCGTGCTGCCGCTCGCAGTTGCGGCCATGGGCGGATTTGCGACAGCCAACAATATCGTGCCGGCGTTTGTTTCTGCACCCCAGTTGGGTCGCAATATCGTCTGCATCATCTTCGGCAATCTTTATTCTTATGGCGCCTATCCGTTCGGTCTCGATGCGCGGACCTGGCCGGCGGCTCTGGCAATTCTTTTCGCAGCGGCGTTTACCCTCGTCGTCATTGCTGTCGTCCGGGTCGCGAAGCGTCTGCTGGCAAATGAGCAGGTGGCCCTTCTGGATCGGATGCTTTGCGCGGGTGTGCTGTGTGTTCTCACGGCCTGCGCCCTGAGTGGCCAGTTCAACCGTGAGATCGGGCCGCTTGGGATGTGGACTGGGGGTGGCGCCGTGCGTTATCTGGCACCCGCCGTGCTGTTCGCCGCTTCCCTCGCAGCAAGGCAAGTCCCGGTTCTGCTGGCCGGTTTGTCGGCACCGCGTCCGCGATTCGTCGCCCGCGGCGCATTGTTTGCAACCGCCGCTGCAATAATGATCTGCGGAAGCGGGTTGTCCAACACCGTCGCGGCGCAACCGTCCTGGCTTCCCGACGATCCGCCGTACGCCGCCGCGCGATGGCTTGAACAGCACGGGCTCACACTGGGCGTCGGCGACTACTGGTCGTCCAACATCGTAACGGCAATGTCGGGTTTGCGCGTAAGGGTCCGCTCCGTTGCGCCCCGCAACGGTCGGCTTGTGGCCGTCGCGTGGGCCTCCGACGAGACGGGTTACCCTTCCCGGCCTCAATTCGTCATGTGGCAGGAGCCGAACCAGGCCCGACTGACTCTCGCCACGGTGCGCGCGACCTATGCGAAAGACATCTGCCGCTTGTCGGAAGTGGCTGGATACCGGATCGCGATATTGACTCGAGGCGGCGCTTCGGATCGTTCGTGCGTCAATCAGGGAGGCTCGTGAGCGATACCGGGACTACCCCTGCGTTGACCATTAGCTGTTGCTCATTTGTTGTCGACGACGCGAATCTGCGAAACGTAGAGGCCAAGAAGCCGACCATCGCCGTTGATGCCCAAAGCGCTCGGTTTGGCAGCATCCGGCAAGTCGAAAGCAATTTCAATGACGCGCCCGTCGTCGATGAGCGCGCGCGGAATAACGAGAGAACGCCTGGCGTTTTCGCCCCCGAAAACGAATGTCATGGTGCCGATCGTCTTGCCGTCGACCGTTACGATCGCTCGCTGCTTCGGGTGTCGGGCCGTCAGCAACGCTCCAGGGCCGGCCAAGTCGACTTCGAGCCGCAAGTCCCCAGCGGGTGGCAGCACGGGGCGAATATAAAGAGATGCTCTCTTTCCGAGGGTCCAGATTCCAGGGAATGGACGCAAGTCCCAGCCCGCCATGAGCATGCTCTTCGGCGGGGGACGGTCTGCCCTGAATGTCGTTCCGAGCACGTAGGGAGGCAGCAGTTTTTCGGCAAGCAGATGCGAAAGCGAGGCTCGGGCGGGGTCGAAGGTGCAGAGGTTGAAGCCGTCCACGACGCGGCAATAATGGCTGGCGTGAGACCGATCCGCGACAAACAGCGCGAGACGGTCACCCAGAACATAAGCCGTGTCTGTACGCAATCCGGCCCGTATGAGCTGCTTCGGAAGGATGGTGCAGTTGTACTCGACGCTCGCCGCCGACTCGCGCGCCGCGCGCACGCTGTTCAAGGTCAACCCGCTTTTCGCAGCCAGACGTGCAAACCAGGGCCAATCGCCGGTTCCGCCTGGCGTACCGGCCTGATCGCATTGCCAGGCCGGCAGGACAACGAGATGGCGGTGGGACCTGGCAATGGCAGCCCAGTCTTTCGCGACCAACGGGTCATGATGCTCGATTCGAATCAGTCTCGCCACCGCATCACGTACCGGCAGTATGTCCACGAATTGCAGCAATAGCGCTGCTGTGAGTATCGCCCGCCGGGTTCCGGACCGGCGCATGGCGATAATGACGCCAACGATGGCTCCCAGGGTGAGCAGATAGTGCACAGGCCAGAAAAACCGTCCACCACTACGAAAGATCGCGAAGAGATGATCCAGTTCCTGTGGCAGCGGGACCGCGAAGAGAACATGCGGCCCGAGCGAGAAGCGGACGGAAAGCGCAACGAGCGTCAGCAGTACCGACACGAAGACGAGCGGCCGGAGGGCGGGCGTCCAAAGCTTCGCCACGAGGCCCGGGCGGCGAATCAGGCAAACGACGCCAAGCAATATCACGCCAAGTCCCAGGTAATTGTAGGCTTCGTACCCCTGGACCGGGAAAACAGGGAGTAATTTTGTCATCAGGGACGTACCGGAAGGATTGAAAGGCGAAAGCAGATTCATCGAATATATCCGGTAGCCCTCATCACCAAGTTTTGGAATCGAGCCGAGCACGATGAATCCGAAGAATGTGAACGAAATCGCCGTCACTGCGGCCAGGATGATGCCCCAGACCGGACGGTTTGCAGTCAGGACGCGGCGCAAGACCAGCCGCCCGCGGCCGGGAACCCGTGGGGCGGCCCCGGCGGGAGTGGTCTCGTCGTGAAGCGGACCATTCGCAGCATTTGCGGGTGCTTCCAGGTAGGAACGGTACAGTCCCGCAAAACCGATCGCCAGGACCATCATGGCCAGATAGGGGGTGATACCGCCGGAGACCGCCGCGAGCACCGCGAAAGGTGACATATAGCGCACGAGATCGCCGCGATTGGCGGGCCGAAAATAGTAGTAGAGGGCGGCAAGTATCAGCCACTGGCTGCACAGAGAGTAGTGGCCGTAGAAACGGTTCAGCAGAATCGGGGAATTAAGAAAGAACAGGGAACCGACCAGGATGATGGCCCTGTCCGACGTGAAGCACGACAGTAGTTTCAGGGCAAAGAAGGCCTGCAATACCAGACAAATCGCCGCCCAGGCTCCGAGGTACTGAAAATTTTGCGGCAAAAAATAGGAGACCAGATGTAACGGAACCGCTACTATGGGAATAATGTCAAGGAAGGCGCCGGAAATCCCGAATGGATAGTCGAGGGGAGCAATCCATGTCGGAGGAAACGTCCATGGCTGCCGCCGGAGAAATTCCCAACCGGCTTGATAGACGGCCGGGTCGCCATTGAGCCAGGTGAGGTTTCCAGGATCGATCTGATGCCACCCCATAAGAAACGTGGCGTCCAAGACACCCAGAAGCAGGGCGACGCACGCGAACAGTTGCGAGTCCGTCAAAAGCCGAAGCTTGCCGCGCAAGAAGGCAGGCAGATGGCGTGAATTATTCATCGTTCCCTAAACGCGGCCGGAATTCAACACACGAAGAATCACCAGGAGAGCCCCCGCCAGCCTTGAAATCCCGGCTGCCCGGTGTGCCATTGATCGAAAGTCTGCCAGCTATCAAAGCCGGATTCAACCGGCATCGCGTCGCTAAGGGTATTTCTCAACAGAACGCTTTGGCCCCGAAGGAGATGAATAACTATGCTCGCCATCGTCCGGCAGGGGCTGAAGACGGTGCGTTCTCGTCGGGTCTGGAAAGAACGAAACCTGGAAGCGCGCTATTCATCTTTCTACGGTTGATCTCAAGAAAGCGGGATCGCGGTGGCCGTTTTCGAACGAGCGTCGAGACTTTGCGCCCTTGGAGACGATTGACCCCGCCGGCGCCCACACCACCGGATAGATTGGGTTTTCGATCCATGCAACAGTCGATGCTGCCGACGCGTCGGCAAGTTGATTTGCAAATATCTCGATTCAGAGGTGAGCCATGCCTCCAGCCTCCATCATCGACACCCGCCGCGAGCAGATGTTCCCGGTGCTTGCGCCGGCCGAGGTCGAAAGGCTGCGGCGGTTCGGCGAACTGCGGCGCCACAAGGCCGGCGAGTTTGTCGTGCGCGCCGGGCAGCCCAGCGAAGGGCTGATGCTGGTCCTGTCGGGTCACATCCGCATGGCGCCCCACGGGCATCCGGACGCCACGATCGTGACGCATGGTCCGGGCGAATTTCAGGGCGAACTGGCCCAGCTGTCCGGCCGGCCATCGCTGGTGGACGGCCTGGCGGTCGATGACGTCGAGGTGGTCCTCATCCCTCCGGCCCGCCTGCGCGATCTGATGATCGCGGAAGCCGAACTGGGCGAGCGCATCATGCGGGCGCTGATCCTGCGTCGTGTGCGCCTTCTGGAGCAGCATGTCGGCGGTCCCATCATCATCGGCCGGGCAGGGAACCGCGACGTATTGCGGCTGGAGAATTTCCTGCGCCGCAACGGCCATCCGGACCAGTTTCTCGATTCCGGCACCGACGACTGCGCGAAAACACTGATCGAGCGCTTTCACGTGGCACCCGCCGATCTGCCGACGGTTCTCTGCCCGAATGGCACCATGCTGCGCAACCCGACCGAGAACCAGCTGGCACGCTGCATCGGCCTGTCGCGCGCCATCGACGCGTCTACGGTCTATGACGTGGCCGTGGTGGGTGCCGGGCCCGCAGGTCTTGCCACGGCGGTCTATGCGACGTCGGAAGGCCTGTCCGTCGTTGTCCTGGACTGCCGCGCCTTTGGCGGACAGGCGGGCGCCTCCGCCCGCATCGAGAACTATCTCGGCTTTCCCACCGGTATTTCCGGTATTGCGCTGATGGCGCGTGCGTACAATCAGGCGCAGAAATTCGGCGCCGAAATCGCGATTCCTGAAGAGACGGTGAGCCTCGCCTGCGAGGACACGTTTCTGTTGCGGCTCAAAAGCGGCGACATGGTGCGGGCGCGCAGCATCGTGATCGCGAGCGGCGCGGAGTACCGGCGTCTCGGCGTCGCGAACCTGGCGGAATTCGAGGGCTCCCATGTGCATTACTGGGCGTCTCCGCTCGAAGCCCGGCTTTGCGCGGGCGAGGAGGTCGCGCTGGTCGGCGCCGGCAATTCCGCAGGCCAGGCCGCCGTCTATCTCGCAGATCGGGTGGAAAAAGTCTGGATGATCGTGCGCGGCAAGAACCTGGGCGCCACCATGTCGCGCTATCTCTGCGACCGCATCGCCGCGCAGCCCAATATCGAGGTCCTGACGCACACCGAGGTCACCGCACTCGAAGGCGCCAACGGTGCGCTCGAACGCGTGCGCTGGAAGAATCACGAAACAGGCGAGGAGACGGTTCGTTTCATTCGCCACGTGTTCCTCTTCATCGGCGCGGCGCCGAATACGAAATGGCTCACGCAATCGGGCATCGCGGTGGACGGCAAAGGCTTCGTCTGCGCCGAGGGCTTCGCGGGCGACGGGCGCTATCCGTTCCAGACGAATCGGGCCGGCATTTTCGCCGTTGGCGATGTGCGCTCCGGCTCCGTCAAGCGGGTGGCCGCCGCGGTGGGCGAGGGATCGCAGGTCGTTGCGACGCTTCACGCCTGGCTGGCGGCGTCCCGGACGGACGCCGTACCCGTTGCGCATGGCTGATGTGGGTGGCGAGCATCGCCCAAGCGAACAGCCCCGAAGCGACGCCGTTGCATGCCATCATGGATCCGGCCTGGTTGGGGGATTGGCAGGGCACGTTCCAATGCGTCTATGCTGGCGCCGCCGCGCGGCCGCGCGAAATCAGGCAAGAGAGGAGGCCGAAGATGCAGGGAACCTGCAGTCACATGGATGAGATTCGCGAAGTGACGCCGAGCGCGCTCGGCTGCGAGGAATGCCTCAAGATCGGTTCGCCCTGGGTGCATTTGAGGATTTGCCGCATCTGCGGCCATGTCGGCTGCTGCGATTCCTCACCTCACAAACACGCCACGAAACATTTTCATCGCACCAAACATCCCGTCATCGAGGGCTACGACCCTCCCGAAGGCTGGGGCTGGTGCTATGTCGACGAGGTGATGTTCGACCTTTCGGACCGCATGACGCCGCACAACGGCCCGATCCCGCGTTATGTGTAGTGAGCAGCTTGCAATTTCAGGAGACGACCATGGAACGGATCGAGGCGGATTTCGAGGTTTTCATGCATGACGGCGAGGTGGCGTTCGGCGCGGTGCGCGAGGTCTCGTCCGGCGGCAGGCCGGAGATCGTCATCTACGTCGAGAATGCAGGCGATTTCACCGTGCCGCTTTCGGCGGTGCGGGACGTTCATGACAAAAAAGTGATTCTCGACTGCGCGAAGGTCGACCACGACCTGAAAGACGCCATCGGCCACGCCCATGTAGCCGAGGATCCAAACGTCGCGGATTTGCCGTGATGACGCTTGTGAGCATCATCACCACGCGGCCGAACATCATGAACATGCGGCGCGGCACCATCGCGAAGCAGCCCGGCACCACCAAGCCGCCAATCACGAAAAGGCGGCCCACCATGCCCACAGCGCGCATGGGCACATGAGTCAGGCGCGGCATCACGCCGACGGAGCCGGCAAGCAAGCAACATTCCGCCCAACACGGCCACGAGTAAGCTTACACTGCCGCCGGGTGGCGGCGGCCGCGCGTTAGTTCTCGCGGCCCATGGGTTCGCCTGCAAACGCATGGGCCGCAATTCCAGCCGCTGCCAACGGGTTCACCGCTGCCCGCCGCGGGAGAATCGCGCGACCCGGCGTTGGCGGCCGCAGCCGCAAACAACCCCCGCTGATCGGGATATTTGTCCAACCTACCGCTGGCTGTAGCGGCCGTTGTGCCCTTGGCGCCTGAAAGCGCGTGGCTCATCCCGGTTCGTCTTCGTTTGGGTTGCAAGGGGGAATCGATCCGCCTTTCGCGCGGTTCCAGCTCTGCTGTTTCCCGTCGGGCGCAAGCAGGATCTCGGCGAAAACTGAGGTGATTCATGGACAAGGTGATTCATGGGCACTTGCGCTCGCGACCTGCGCCACTTACGCTGTGATCGATGAAATTCACGGTTACGATCGATCGCGATGAAAGCGGTGCCTGGGTCGCGGAGTGTCCGGCGATTCCCGGGTGCGTGAGCCAAGGCCAGACCAAGGCGGAAGCGCTCAAGAATATTCGTGAGGCGATCGAGCTCTGCCTCGAAGTACGAGCAGAACGCGGGCTGCCGCTGACGATTGAAACGAAGCAGGTCGAAGTCGCGGTCTGATGCCCGAACTGCCGAGGTTGAGCGGGCGAGCGGTTGTCAAGGCATTCGGCCACGCAGGCTGGGAAGTTGCACGTCAAAGAGGCAGCCACATCATCCTGGTTAAAGACAGCAGCTGGGCGACGCTCTCCGTGCCGGATCACCGCGAAGTCGCACCCGGCACGCTGCGCAGCCTCATTCGCGCCAGCGGACTCACGGTAGAACAGTTCGCCGCGTTGGCGAAGAAGCAGGCACAACCAAACAAGATCTGACGCTTCGACCTGTTTGCCGGCTTCACGTAACGATCCTCGTTCCGGGCTCCCTGTTTGCGCGGTGCAGCGCATCCGGAGCCAGGCAAATTCAGCCCGAACATGTCCTTTGACGGAAGCCGTCGGAGCGCCACCCCATTTCAATCCGGTGGCTGGAGATAGCGCGCTTTATGCGACGGACTTTCCTACAAACCAGCGGAACGCTCGCCAGACCCTTCTCTCGAGTAGCGCAGGATAAATCACTGGAACGCGGCGTTTGTCGACGGGAAGCAGTAGATATTCACGCGTCTTTTCGCAACTACGATATTACAATTTCAATTTTGCCCAAGATCAACGCGCGCGGTCGTTCCGCGAACAAAGCGCTCAAGATCTCCGCGAATCTTCTGAGATCGAGTATCGAACAGTGCACAGAGCAACTCTATGGGAGTGTCGGCAGAGTCAACCAGAGCCATATCTAAGTCGAGCGCTGCGCCCCATGCACAAATCGTGAGTTTACCACTCTTGAATTCGTATGCGCCCTCAAGAAAGTCCTTCAAAGGGAAATTGCTCTTCAAAATGTTAAAGTTCTTTTCCAGTAACATACATTGCCAAGGTTATTGACTTTGGGAGCGGCCTCCTCAGCAGTGAGTTTCGCTGAATTTGTACTGTCCGCCACTGACTCAGCTTGGAGCACTGCGAACTTCGATTGCCACATGTCCCAAGCCACGATACGCCTCCGGGGCGCCGTGTTCCCGGAGAATATTGGCTGCGAGATCCTCCGCTTCATAGGGATCGATGCCTGCTTGCTCTGGTGCCGCCTCCCAGAATCTGGCAAGACGAACAAGCTGCCCTCCACTTGCAGACGCCCTACGCAATGGTTCGTTATAGTTCTTCGTGGGTTTGTCGAGTTTTGATTGTCCCATTGCATCGTCGGTAATCACCCACTGGAGGATCGCCGTGTAGTCGATCGCTGTTGCACGTTTGGCTTTTGCGTAAGCTGCGCAGAGCGCGGAAATATCAACGCTGAGACAACCCAACGACCAATGGGCCCTTCCCCGGGCACCACGCGGCTTGGTGCCGCTAAGATATTCATGCCACTGACGATCAAGCAGTTTAAATCCCCATCCGTCTCCTCCAAATGCTAACAACAGGCTTTGTACGCGCCGTTGACCATCAAGAACCATATGAAACGTACGGTCGTTGCAGGTCGGGAATCAGAAGTGTGGCGTCGTCGCCATTGCCAGCCATGGCCAGCAGCTCTTTGAGGGGACGGTGTTGATCCGAATAGGTGGTTGCCATGTGCCTTCGTATGCCCTCAAGGCCGTGTTGTTTAAGTGCACCGTGAACAAGATTGCTTTCCGACTCAATGAAGCTCCATCCCGACGACGTTGAGAATGGACTCGAATGCCTTAATCGGACACGTCATTCGAGTTCGACGGAACTGGAGAAGCGGCAAACACGCGCGCGAAGATCGTGTCGACGTGTCTCAGATGGTGGTCGAGATCGAACAGGGCTTCCAGCGCCGGCGCTCGAAGGACGGCCATGACTTCCGGGTCGGATTTGAGAAGATCGAGGAGCGTTCCTTCCCCGCGCCAGGCCCTGATCGCGTTCTTCTGCACAAGACGATAGGCTTCCTCCCGGGCCATGCCTGCCTGGGTGAGCGCGAGAAGCACGCGCTCGCTATGCACCATGCCATGCGTGGCTTCGAGATTTTTCTTCATGCGCTCGGGATGGACGAGCAGCTTTTCGATGATGTCGGCCGCCCGCGCCAGTGCGAAATCGAGGGTCACGGTAGCGTCCGGCCCGATCAGCCGCTCGACCGAGGAGTGCGAAATGTCCCGCTCGTGCCACAAGGCCACGTCCTCCAGCGCGGGAGTCACATAGGCGCGGACGATGCGTGCGAGACCGGTCAGGTTCTCCGACAGCACCGGATTGCGCTTGTGCGGCATGGCCGAGGAGCCTTTCTGTCCCTCGGAGAAATATTCTTCCGCCTCCATCACTTCGGTGCGCTGGAGATGGCGGATTTCGGTGGCAAGCCGCTCGAGCGATCCTGCGACCACGCCGAGTGCTGCGAAAAACGCGGCATGGCGATCGCGCGGAATCACCTGGCTGGAAATGGGCTCGACCTTCAGCCCGAGCGCATGGGCGACATGAGCTTCGACCTGCGGATCGACATTGGCGAAAGTGCCGACGGCACCCGAAATGGCGCAGACGGAAATCTCGTCCCGCGCGGTCACCAGCCGCGCCCGCGCGCGGGAAAATTCCGCGTAGAAGCCGGCGAGCTTGAGACCGAAGGTCGTGGGCTCGGCGTGGACGCCGTGGCTGCGCCCGATCGTAACGGCATGTTTGAATTCGAAGGCGCGATGCTTGAGCGTCCGCAGGAGCGCATCCACGTCGGCGATCAGGATGTCCGAAGCGCGCCGGAGCTGCACCGAAAAACAGGTGTCGAGCACATCCGACGACGTCATGCCCTGGTGCAGAAAGCGCGCTTCGGGACCCACGATCTCGGCGACGTGGGTCAGAAACGCGATGACGTCGTGTTTCACCTCGCGTTCGATCGCGTCGATGCGCGCGGTATCGAACCGGGCGGCCGCGCCTTTTTCTTGGATGACCCGCGCGGCCTCGGCGGGAATGACGCCCGCCTCCGCCATTGCGTCGGCGGCATGCGCCTCGATTTCGAACCAGATGCGGAACCGTGTTTCCGGCGACCAGATGCTGGTCATCTCCGGTCTGGCGTAGCGGGGTATCATGGCTCGCCTGTCTTAGGGAATCGGAGCGGTCGCAGAAACAATTATTCCGCAGACATCCCGTCTATTCTCCGCGTGAAACCGGACTCTTCGCCGGGAATGTCGAGCGGCCAGCCTTTCAGCCGCGCCGCCATGTCGATGATCCCGGCCATGCCCCAATCCCAGGACGGTTCGCCGCAGAGCTGCCAGGTCCCATCGCGAACCTGCTCGCACCAGGAAGACGCGCCATGGGTCTTGAAGGAGACCGATTCGACCCAGTGCTCCGCATCCGCGGCACCGTCGCGATAGGATGGCGCTCCGGTCGCCTCGTACAGGTCGTAAAGAAACACGGCGATTCCCGGTGCGCCATTGTCGAGGCTGGTGTGGGCGAGTTGCTGGCCCTCATCCTCCGGCCAGAAGATTTTCTGGTCGTGAGTCCGGGCCGCGCAGGAGGACAGCAACCAGTCACCGGCCGCGCGCGCCAGCTCGAGATCCTTCACCGCCTGCACAGGCTCGCGGGCGATGAGCAGCTTGTAGGCCTGGATCGCGACCCAGCCGATGCCCGCGTCGCCTTCGTCGATGCCCGCGGCGTGCAGCTTTTGGCCATATCCTCTGTTCTGAATCGGCCACCTCACCCCCTGACACGATCCGTCCGTGAGCGCCTGGGCACCCACCCAAGCCAGCAACTCGTCGCCGTCGCGGCGATACTGGGCGCGCCCGGTGCTGCGGTAGAGCCGGTAGAAAAGGAGCGCGTCGCCCGCCGAACCCGAGAGATAGCCGGTGTCGAAGATGGTGGCACCCGGACGTTCGGGGATGCTCGCGCCTTGCTCGCCGTCTGCGAGCTTGACGTGAACCATCTGGCTTTCCAGCCATTTCGCCGCGCCTTCGGCATATTGCTCGTAACGCGCACTGCGCACCGGATCGATTTTCGCGCGACGGGCGGCAAAGGCGTCGAACGCCCAGGCTATGCCGGCAACGCCCTCTCCCATGCCCGTGTAGACGTCCTTGCTCGCCGGATCCTGCCAATGCCAGAAGCAGACCGCCGGACAGGACTGCCCCTGCGGCGCCTCGCCTTTGGAGATTTCCGAATCCATCGCTTCAAGCGCCGTGGACGCGTAGCGGGCATTTCCCGTCCGCTCGTAGAGGCGCCAGAGGAAATCGGCAATCCCGGGTGCGCCGTTGTCGAAAGAGGTAAATCCCCAGGATGCCGGACCGTCCGGATTGTAAAAGTCGGGCCAGCGGCCGCTTCCTTCCGGAACCTGCGCCGCCACCAGAAAATCTCCGGCTGAACTCGCCTCATTGAGATAGGCCGCATTTCCGGTGGTGTCGTAAGCGGCGAGAAAACCCATGCCGACACCTGCGGCGCCTGCGTCGCGATCTGTCTGATAATCGGGCGCCTGGACGACGCTCTTCCATGCCGAGCCCGTGTGATGGCCATCGATCCAGGTGACGGGCTCGGCGCGCGTCATCAACGTGTGCGCCGCTTCATCGACCAGCGAGCCGGCGCTTGCCGCACCGGGCCAGATCACGAGCGCCGCAGCGGTCAAAGCGTATCTGAGAAGACCGAGCCTCGTCACTTTCCACATAATCGAGCAGACCCCGCTTCGCGTGTGGGCAACGCCCGGGCCGCGCTCTTGCCGCCCTGGCAGTGTCCCATCATGCCACAGTCAAGCCTATCCGGAAATCGGAAATATGGCGGGCGCTGGCGCCTATGGGCCGGGCGTCGTTGACCACCAGCTCGCCCAGGCGAGCGCGCAGGAATTAATGCACCCCGTTGACCAACCTTGATCCCAGGCCATCAAGAATCTGCTGAACGGCAAAAGCGGCGAGGACGAGCCCCATGATCTGGGTCATCACCATGATTCCCGCGGAGCCCAGGTAGCGCTGGACCCTGCCTGCGAGCAGCATCGCGAGCAGCACCACGCCAAGAACGGCGACCGCAATGCCCGCGGTCACCGACTGTTGCAGCAGCGAAAAATGGCTGTTGTCCGTGAGCAACACGACTGCAAGCAGCGCGCCCGGGCCTGCGATGGCAGGCATCGCGACCGGAAATACGGCGATCTCCAGGACGGTTCGCGGCGCTTCCGACGGTCCGCCCTGATGGTGCCCGCGCAGAATCATCTGCAGTGCGAAAATGTAGAGCACCGTTCCTCCGGCGATCCTGAACGCCGGGACTCCGATGTGCATTTCGTCGAGGACATATTGCGCGCAATACAGAAAGAGCATCAATACGATGAACGCGACCGCCACACTTGCGAATGCGACTTTCCTGCGGTCGTCCGGTGCCAGTCCGGACGTCGCGATCAGGAATATCGGAATCGAACCGACGGGATCGAAGACGACAAACAATGTCACGAAATTCTCGATCAGCAGTTTGAACATGATTTCTTGGTACCGTAATCAGTGCGGGACGACTTGGCTGTACCAGATTTCAGACGCGGCCGACGAAGTATTGAACGCTGCGCCGTCTCGTTGAATGGCGCAGCCGCGGCACGGCGCGGGCGGCTAGTCTAGTGCACGTCGTCCGATGGCTTCAACCTTCCGCCCATGACAACAAGCTCCGCCAGGGACTTTGCCTCCATCTTTCGCATCACGTTGGCGCGGTGTACCTTGACCGTGATCTCGCTGAGACCCAGATCGTCGGCAATCTGCTTGTTCAGCCGGCCCTTCACGACGAGTTCCATGACTTCGCGTTCGCGTTGCGTCAGCGAATCGAAGCGGGAACGGAACTGCGCGACGGATTTTTCCTTTTCGCGCGCCGTCCGGTCCCGCTCGAGGCCCGACAGGATCGCGTCCAGCAAATCCTGTTCGCGAAACGGCTTGGTCATGAACTCGATAGCGCCACCCTTCATGGCACGCACCGACATCGGAATATCCCCGTGGCCCGTGATGAACACGATCGGCAGGTGCACGCCCGACTCTGCAAGATAGCGCTGGAAATCGAGGCCGCCCTGCCCCGGCAGGCGGACGTCGAGCACCAGGCAGGTCGGGCCCTCGGTGGGGTCCGCCTTGAGGAAATCCGCGACAGCGCCAAAGGTCTTGACCCGCAGCCCGACCGACCGCAGAAGGCTTTCCAGCCCCTCGCGCACGCTGGGATCGTCGTCGATGACGATCACGGTGTCTTTGGTGTCGGTCACACAGCGGGCCGCTCAGGATGGACACATTTGCTACAGCGGTACCTCAAAGCGTGTAAAATGTGAATGGCCGCAGGCTGCGGCGCAACGCTTAAATCCAGGCGATCCTTACACGGTGCTGCGCGCGAGCGAGGAGTTCAATTCGGCATGAAGTCCAGACCCGTCTCGGAGGGAACCTTCCGCTCGCCTCTGCTTCCCGTCGCCACGGCGGCAGCGGCTCTGGCCATATTTGCCGCAGACGTCTTCACGCCCCCGGACTGCGTTGTATCCGGGCTTTATGTCGTCGTGGTTTTGATGGCCGGAAACTTCCTGCGAGACAGGAGACTATGGTTCGCCAGTCTGGGATGCGCAGCCCTGGCGGTCGGCGCACAATTCCTGGCGCATCGATACGTTCTGGAAAACAATCAGGTCGCCTATATCGGAGCTTTCAACACACTGGTCAGCATCGTGGCGATCGTGCTGTCGACATACCTCGTTGTCCGGGGCTTTGCGGCGCAGGCCGCGCTGCACCGGGCGCGCATCGATCTCGCCTATGCCGGCCGCGTGACGCTGATGGGCGAGTTGACAGCTTCGATCGCGCATGAGGTGAATCAGCCCATCGTCGGCGTGGTGACAAATGCCAGCGCCTGCCTGCGCTGGCTTGGCGGCGAGAGCCCGAACCTGCAGGAGGCGCAAGCCGCCGCATCGAGAATCGTGAGGGATGGCAGGCGCGCAGCCGACATCATCAGTCGAGTCCGCCAGCTCTTCACCAAGGGCACGCCGCAACGGCAGCCGGTCGATATCAATCAGCTGATTCGGGAGACCGTCGAACTTCTGGGCGCGCAGGCCGCACGGGAATCGACGACGATCCGGACCGATCTGGTGGCGGATCTGCCCTTCGTCATGGCGGATCGGATTCAGTTGCAACAGGTGGTGCTCAATCTCATCCTCAACGGCGTCGACGCAATGAAAGAGTCCGGAACGGCGCGCGAACTCACCGTTAGATCCGGCCGATCGGAAGAAGGTCATGTTGCCGTCTCCGTTGCCGATAACGGCGTGGGGCTGCCGCCCCAAGACGTGCATCGCCTGTTCGATCCGTTCTTTACAACGAAACCCGAGGGGACCGGCATGGGTCTTTCCATCAGCCGCTCGATCATCGAGGCCCATGACGGCCGGCTATGGGCCACGCCGAACCGACCCCGCGGCGCAGTCTTCGCGTTCGCGCTTCCCGCCGGGGAACCCGGCATGGACCCGTTCCCGCCGACTGCGTGACAGGCCGGCTCGCAGACCCCGTGCCATTATCCCGGCGGCCGCGTCCGATTATACCAAAGTATAGTGGAACGAGATCTTAGTCTGATGATCGTTCCGATCGCACAGGCCGATTCTGCCTTACGCGCAATGGCAAACGCCGCGGCACAGCCTAATCTCTGACCCAACATTGGAGCGAACAGTTGGCAAGACACGTCACAATTTCAATCGTGGATGACGATGAATCGGTCCGGGACGGGATGGTAACTCTGATGCAATCGCACGGATATGCGGCAGACGCATTCGAATCAGGCGAAGATTTTCTGCTGTCGGATGCAAGCCGCCGTACACACTGTTTGATCGCCGACATGCATATGCGCGGCATGACGGGCCTGGAATTGCTCAACCGACTTGCCGCCTCGGGACGTTTGATTCCCGCGATCCTGATCACGGCCCGCCACGACGAAAACCTTCGCGCGCGCGCGCTGCAGGCCGGCGCATTCTGCTACCTCGCCAAGCCGTTCCGGGAAGACGATCTGCTGAATTGCATCCGCTCCGCTCTCGCAAATCAAGACGGGAAAGCACATCCATGACTTTTGATATCGCTTCGCCGCGTCAACCCGGCGTTTACCAGACGCACGCCGAACGCGTTGCGTTCAGCGGAACGCTTGCCGGGGCGACCATTACCGAACAGCCGCTCGTTCGCCCCGAAGGGACTACGCTGCCCGGGCGCGAATGCTACAGCCGGGCCATCGGCGGACTTTTCAACGTGCCGTCAGTACAGACGACGGCCACGACGACATTGAAGGCGGGACAGATCGCTGTCTCCCGGCTCGCATCGATCGAGCGCGGAACAGGACTCTCTTTGCCGGTCCCGCCGGAAAAAGCCTACGCGGTGACGCTTCAATTGCAGGATTCGCCCGGAACCGAACTCTGGAAGGCAGGCCATCAGGTGGCGGCAGAGCCGTTCGCTGCAGGCTCCATCGTGATTGCCCATCTCGAGGATGAGCCGTCATTCAATCTGCGCGCGTCATTCGACATGCTGTTGATTCACGTCCCGCAGATCGTCTTCGACGAATTGGCGGATAATCACGGTGCTCCCAGGATTGGACAATTCATCGATCAGGCGGGCGCCATGGACACGGTCGTGCACGATCTGGGTCGGGCCTTGTTGCCGAGCATCGGCGCGCGCGGTGCGGAGTCGCAGCTGTTTGATCACATCACCATCGCCATCTACGCCCGCCTCGCCGCGAGATTCGGACTGCTGCGACCGCGGCAGGCGCCCGGCGGCCGAACGCTTACCGCGCGACAGGAGCGCGCCGCCAAGGAGGCGCTCGTCGCGGATCTCACCCGGCAACCCATCATGGAGAAAGTCGCCCTCGCCTGCGGCCTGCCGGTAAGCCGGCTCATTCGAGCGTTTCGCAACACGACCGGAATGCCGCCTCATACCTGGCTTCGCTCGTTTCGCGTCGACCGCGCCAAGGATCTGCTGCTGAATTCGAGCCTGTCGCTCGGACAGATTGCCTATGAGTGCGGATTTGCGGATCAGAGTCATTTGACGCGCACGTTTTCGGCTGCAGTTGGAACGACGCCAGGCGCCTGGCGGCGGGCCCGCTGCGCCTGATCCACCGCCACAATTATTTCGAGATTTACTACGTAGTTGTCGCCGGGATAACCCTGACCCGACACGCGATCCGGCTTACATTTTCTGCGCATCCTCCATTCCCATCCCTTTTCCTCCTTCCGCTGTCGTCCCGTTCAAAACAACCACTCGCTGTTCAATACAATATGGAAATATAAGACCATTTATCTGAGGCCGGCCAACTGGAGCCGGTGCAGCGTGCACTTCCTTTCGCCAAACAACGAATGGGTGTCCGCGCAACAACAAGGAACACAATGGTCATGAAAATTCTCACCAAATTCCGGACTGCAGCCGGCGCAGCTTGCCTTGCACTGGCACTCCTTGCAGGTGGTGTGCCGGCCAATGCGGCCGGCGTCAAGGTTGGAGTATTGAGTTGCGATGTCAGCGGCGGCTGGGGCTATATCCTCGGATCGTCGAAAGACCTGCAATGCGTTTACGCGCCGGCAAGCGGTGAACCCGAGCGGTATGTCGGAACGGTTTCCAAGCTCGGTCTGGACATCGGCTACACCCATGGCGGCGTGATCATCTGGCAGGTCGTCGCGCCGTCCTTCGACACGAGCCGGGGAGCCTTGCAGGGTACATACGCGGGCGCCACCGCAAGCGCGGTCTTCGGACTTGGAGGCGGCGCACATGTACTCATCGGCGGCTCGGAAAGGTCGATCGCGCTGCAGCCCGTCAGCATTGCCGGCGAGAAGGGTCTCAATATCGCGGCCGGAATCGGCGCGATCAGCCTCACGCACGTATCCTAAGTACCAATTCTATTCCGTTCAAAAGGCCCGCTGCTCCTCGGCGGGCCTTTTGACTATCGGGAGAGCGTATCGCGTGTGATCGGCGCATCAACGTCACCCGACGCGATACCATTCCAAAGATTATCGCTGATATTCAATACCTGGCACGCGCGACAACCGATGTTGAAATCGCAACCAGTCAAACAGTGAAGGCTGTTTCAAGCCCATGAGAAATCAGGAATATACAAACGCAAGAGCAGTATCGAGCGCCGACCCTCGCCATGACGACAGACTGCGCAGATCGCCGCGGCACAACACGGCACTTGCGATCGTCATCGCAGCGATTGTAAGCGGCGGATTGATCGGGTTCCAGGCACTGGCAAATGGCGTGGAGGCGAAGGTCGTCATCTCGCCGTCGGGAATTGCGATTGGCGGCGAGGCCTACCCCCACCTCTATCGGGAAGAACGCTACTGCTGGTACGACACGGCGTGGCGTGGCCCCGGCTGGTACCGGTGCGGCTATGCTTGGCGCGACCATCTCGGCTGGGGTGGCCCCTTTGGCTGGCATCATTGGCACCGCGGCCGTCCCGGCAACTTTCATGGCGGGCATCATCACGGTATCGGACCGCACAACAATACTCCGGCATCGGACAAGCCGCCGGCCGGCCGACCTCCTGCGGGCACTCCGAACCCCGGACCCCGGGGTCTGAGCGGCGGACTGCCGGGGGGCGGTAAGGGCCGTACCCCACAGTTCGCAAACTGATTTGTTTCAAACTCGGCGCGGGCGCCCGGCCAGCACGCAACAGCGGGCGGCCTGGTGCCGCCCGTTCGCAATTGCAGGCGTGCGCACAAATCAGATCGGGCAGGACTCCCTTGTGACGACCCGGTCTGCCCCGGTCATATCGCGGATGCTGTTTTGTTCAACACGATGTCCCGGCGTTCAATACCTGCGGGCTTTTTCGCGTGATGTTCTTCTCCACGAATGCGAAACCGGAAGGCCGGTGATCGCGACACATAAGGAATAAACATCATGCAGCAAAGCCTTTCGAGCCCGTCACCCCGCACCCCGCCTCACACGCCCTGGCTGCTGGTCGAGGAGATAGAGCATCGGGTCGCCAACGAATTTTCCATGGCGATGTCCTCGATCTCTCTGGCGGCGGCACGGAGCAGCAGCCCTGAAGTCAAGGCCGCTCTCGCGGGAACCGCAAGGCGGTTGCAGGACTTCGCCTGTGTGCACCGTTCGCTTCAGCCGCCGCGGGCCGGCGCCCTTGTGAACCTGTCGGACTATCTGGAGCAACTGTGCGAATCTCTTGTGCGCGCACGCCTGAAGGAGCGCGGCATCCGTCTCACACTTGTAACGCAAGACATGGAGATCGCCCCGGAGCGTTGCTGGCGCGTCGGGCTGATTCTTTCGGAACTGATTACCAATTCGGTTCGGCACGCTTTTTTAAGTCCGGGTGGCACGATCGCCGTCGAGATCCAGAGCGCAGAGGGCGTCGTGCAATGCCTCGTCAGCGACAACGGCAGATCGACGGCGGGGGCCAGCCCCGGCCGCGGGACGCGGATCGTCGATGCGCTGGCCGGCGAACTCGGCGGCTCCGTCTGGCGGGAGTTCAACAGCGAAGGGACAACGGTCCTCCTGATGTTTCCGGAGACCGTTGCCTGTATCTCCAGCTCTATTCAGGATGCTTGAGGGGACAGGTTACGAGCGTGTGATAGCAGGCGCCGGTGTCCCCCGACTGCGAAGGCAGCCAGGGTTCCGTCAGCCCGTATCCGATGGCCGGGCTGCCCGTCTGAAGCGCGAAGTTGGCGCCCTTCGGTTGTTTTTTCTCGTTTCCCGTCGAAGCGTTTCCGACGTCAACCCAGGCGGGATCGGTCGCGCAGTGATTGGCCGTGCAGGAATAGGCATCCGCATTGAACATCGGATTCTCGCCCGTGGGCGGGTCTTCCCCGAACGCCGCCCAGCAGCTGTTGTTGCCGCCCTGGAGCTTGGTGACATTGTTGGCGAAGGAATCGACCGGCATGCCGCTTCTGACGCCGCCGAGCATGGCGCTGTTGAACTGGGCGTAGGGCTTTTCATAGAACGCGCAGCCGCCGGCGCCGGCCGCGGCCAGGATGCCGATGACGATGTTGTTGAGGATCGTGTCGCTGTAGCTCTGATTGGTGTCGGCGCCCGCCCGCGTCGCGCCCACATTGTCGGAATCGAGGTAATCGTTGTAGACGGTGTTGTTCGCCGCGGTCACGTCCTCGGAAAAGAAGATGTGAACCCCGCCGCCGCCATTGTTGTAGGAAAGGTTGAAGGCGACGAGCGTCGGATTCGTGTATTCGACGGTGTTTCCATTGCCCATGCTGAACGAGTCCATGATGATGCCGTTGCCGTCCGTATCGCTGCCCTTGCAGGTGTTGTGGTTGGTATAAGCGGTGTTCCAGGCCACGAGATTGTGGAAGGGAAAATCCGGACCCTGGATGCCGATGAGATTCAGCGCGGCATTGTCGTTCGCATTCGTGTCGTCGGCGGTCTGTTCGTAGTTCGCCACAGGCTTAAGGACGACATAGGAGATGCCGGAACCGTAGATCTGGCCGTCGCAGAACACGGCGTTGTCGTAGACGATATTGTGCGAGGAGACGTAGTATTCGCCGTCGGCCAGATCGATCGCACCCTCACCGTATCCCTTGATGATGCTGTTGAGCACCATCCAGTGATGGCAGGTGGCGACAGTGCCGATATTGCCGGCCCAGCACGAGATCGCCACGGAATACCGGTACGGCTCTGGTGCCGTGATCCTGAAGCCGTCTAAAATGAGATATGCCGGATGAGGATCGCCCTCGTCCGTGCCCGTTGCATCGAAGGCGCCGGTCGCCCAGCCGGCGGCCGCGATGGTGCAGGCGTCGAGCGCGCTGCAGCGGTAGACGACGTATCCCTTCGCGGTGGCCTTCGCACCGCCCGTGCTGAGCGCGACGCCGCCCGGATAGGATCCAGGCGCGACATTGACGCACGACCCGGCCGCCGCGCCGCCAGGGGGCAGCGAATCATTGGCGTGCTGGAGCGTCAGCCAGGGCGTGTTCGCACTGGTGCCGTTATTGGAGTCGCTGCCGTTGGTGGCGACATAGTAATTGGAGGTGCAGCGGTAGTAGGGCTTCTTGAAGAGCGCGAGACTGGGACCGGGCGCGTTCGCGGCTTCCGATGAAACTGCCGCATCCGAGGGCAGCACTGCGGCCGACCCCGGCATCATCACAAAAAAGGAAGATGCTTCGCCTGCGCTTGCGTCCGGGCAAGATCCCGGCTTCTTTACCTCGGTTTCTTCCAACGGCATGGCCGCGAATACGGCGATCGTCTGGGCCGTGGCGAGGCCCGGCCATGTCTATGTCGCCGGCGGTTCTCACCTGGTGATTTTCGGTCTGAACGCCGGGAAGCGGAAGGAACTTGCGTTCCAGGGACCTGATCCTGCCGCCGATCCGCCTGAGCCGGGTCATGAAATCTATGGCACGGTCACAAGAATTCGCGGATCGTCGATCACTGTGCGGACCCGCATGGGGCGGACCATCCTGGTTGACGCAGAGCGCGCCATTCGGGAAGACAATTCCATACCTCTATTCGTTGGCATGCCGTCCGCGTCGATGGCTCCTGGGGCCACGTCGGCGTCATGCGCGCCTCGACCATATTCCGCGCCAAGGACTCCCCCGCACTCTGGCCGGACGACAGGTGATTTCTACAACGGCCCTGGCGCCTTAAGCTCGCCGTGCCGCTGCGGCCGATGACGAGGTGGTCGTGGCCGCGATGGGGAGCGCGCGGGCGACTTCGGCCGCTTCGCGGGTCATGTCGATGCCGACCGCCGAGTTCCGGGCGCCCCGTCCCGAATAATTCACTGCGCTTTCAGCTCGAAAGCGACGCCTGCGCCGTCTTCTCCGCCGTGCTTACCGCCGAATTCCGTGGTGCCATACAGACTGCCGTGAGATCCCAGCGTCACCGTGACAGGCTCCTTGCCGTCCGCACAGTCAATTTGGCTGCAAAACGAGTAGAGCACGGACAGCTTCCACTTGGACCCGTCCGGAGCGAACTCGAAGACCGCCCCGCCCTGACCGTTTGCGCCACCCGACATGGCCGCCCCGAAAAAATCCCCGGACGAATCCATGACGATATCGATAGGATAGGCGCCATCCGCACAATTCTGGAAGGCACAGAAGGAATAAAGCGAGCGAAATCTCCATTTCGCGTCGGATCGGAAAATCTCGTAGAACATGCCCCTGTTGTAAGTAACCCCCACCGTAACCCCGTAAACGTCGCCCGAGCTATCCATCAGTACGGTGGCCGGTCTGCTGCCATAGGCGAAACTATGGATGACCGCTTCCTTCCACGACTCTCCTCCAACCCTGGGACTGAGCACGTAGACCACCCCTCCGCCTCCGTCTTTACCGCCATTGACTGCAGAGCCGTAGATGTTGCCGGCCTGGTCGATGATCGGCGTAGCGCTGGGAGTCTCACCGTCCGCGCAATTCGTCCGCGAGCAGAAATTGTACAACACACGCTCGGCCCATTCCTTCCCCTGTTTCGGCGGCCAGAGCTCGAATACGGCGCCGCCATTGTGCGTCCCTCCCAACAACGTCGTGCCGTACAGCGGAGACGATCCATCATACAGCTCGCCCGCCGCCGCACCGGCATAGGTCAGGCCGGTGGCGGATTCGTCGCCGTGACTGCAGGAACTCCCGTTCGGACAAAATTGGTAGAGATTTGTCAGCTTCCACCCCTTGCCGCCCTTCTGGGGGCTCAGCTCGAATACCGTTCCACGTTTTGCTTTTCCCCCGTAGAGCGTCGTGCCATACAAATTCCCGTTGGTGTCAGTGATGAGGTTGCCGGCCGCGATGCCAGGGAACCTGTGGATGACCTGCAATTTCGTCTTCCGCCCTTCGATCGTCAACTCGTAGGTACCGCCGCCAAGCCAGGTGGCGCCATACAGATTGCCCGCGGGATCCGCCACCAAAGCCGAGTCGGGTTCCTCGCCGTCCGCGCAATCGGCTCTCGAACAGAAGTTGTGGAGTCTGTGATACGCATATGCCCGACCGGATGCCGACGCGGACGAAGCGCAAGCCGCAGAAACTAGAATGAAGATCGCGGTGCAAAACAGTGGCGCCCGCACAGCGCGACCTGCGCCGCGTTTGGCGGCTACACGGGACCCGGACAGACAATTGAATCCAGCCGTACGGCCTCTCACCCGGACTCGGCAAGACTGGAAGCCAGACGCTGCAGCGATATTATTGCATCACGGGAAAATATCATGGGACCGGCCACGCGTTGACGAGGTTTGTCACATCGGGCGTGCCGGTCCCTGTCGTGAAATCCCAGCCAGGCTGCGACGCATAAGCGGGGGCGTAACTGTTGCCCCCATTCGGCTCCGCCCGCAATAATCGAAACATCGGGGACGTCGCGGACCTGGTCGCCCGGATTGCCCAGTATTCCGTTTTGCCAGCCCGGTTTCCCGTATCCTGCGCAACCCGACCCTTGTGGAGCGGCCAACGCGCAAGCACTCGGTCCTCCGCTCCCGGCCATGAACCTCAGCAAAGCACCCGTTTGAAATTCGGAACTGCAGAAGCCCGACGAACCATAAGTTCGTGTAAAAGCATAGTAGACGGCAAGCAGATAGTTACCGCAGGAGGAATTCCAGGGAATTTCCGGAATGTATGATTTCGCGGATTCGTAGTACTTTCCATTGCTCGACTTCCAGTAATAGCCCGGGTCCCCCAGCAGCCAATCGCCAAAGGTCGTGCCGCCCACGGCGACGGTGAAGGGAGTCGAAGCGTAGCCGCTTATACTGATTCCATCCGTCGCATATGTGTTGCCATCGGTGTAATCGCAGCCGGCCGCGCCACCGTCTCCCGCGGCGACAAAGACCGAAAAACCCTCCGCCGCCGCTTGCTGATAGGTGTCGTACAATATTTGATTTCCGCCGAGTCCGAGAGACGCCTCGCAAAAGCCAAAGCTCATGCTGATGATTTGTTGGGGATTTTCGTTCACGTAATTTTCCAGCGCAATAAGATACCCTCCTGTAGTGCCCGAATCCGCGCAAGTCGCGACGACTATGGTGGCGCCAGGCGCTGCTGCACTTGCCCATTGCGGATCGATCGCAACTTCAGGCGAAGGGACCCCGCTGCCATCGGCGCGTTGCAGTCGCCCGGATTTTGTACGGAGAACAGGTCAGCGGAACATTTTTTCTCCAAAAAATTCGTCCTGAAACTGCACCAATCCTGGTCATATGAGGGGCCTGACAGCAGGGATAGCCGTCCTCCACCAGAACGATCGTCTGCCCGGCGCCGTTGTAGGTGAAAAACCGGAAAATTGTAGATTTTCCAGAGATCGGCGGGAACAACCACGTAACCTGTACTCGTCTTTTGGCCGTCGACGTAGGACTGGCATTCGCTTTGGCCGGTGAATTGCGGCTTGGCGCGGAAGTCGTTCAGCCACGCGATGCCGCCAATTGCCGGAGCCAGGGCCGCCGGGATTTGCGGATCGCTCATATTGGTGATGTGATCCTCGCCATGCGCATGTACCCGGTAGATCTCGATGTGAAACGGGCCCATGCAGTCATAATCAGATTCGGAACGATGAGCGCCAAGAACAAGCCGGCCCGGAACAATGATTGACCCCCCAGACGATTTCTTCTCTCCCACACGTATCATAAGCCTGGGATCGTCACAAGGTTCTCGCCAATGATTTTGCTGGAACGGGTTTCGATGAGATTGAGTCGTTGAAGTCATTTCCGCGGAATCGGGAATCCAAATGGAGCCGCGCGTCGCTTGCCCCTGGATGCCCGCTTCCGCGGGCATGACACTTGTTGTTCTACTTGACCGGAATCCGCTCTAATGAGGCCATTCCGCCGGAGCTTTGGCTGAGGCGGCCTGAACGGGCTCCCGCACAGGCAGCGTCGGGCGCTCGGTGTTGCGGCTGGCCGCGGCCCAGCTCACAACAGTCCCAGCGCCTTGAAGCTCGCGGTGCCGCCGCGGCCGATGACGAGGTGGTCATGCACGGCGATGCGCAGCGCACGGGCGGCTTCGGCCACTTCGCGGGTCATGTCGATATCGGCGCGGCTGGGCGTGGGGTCGCCGCTCGGGTGGTTGTGGACAAGAATGAGGGCGGAGGCCGAGAGTTCGAGCGCGAGCTTGACGATCTCGCGCGGATACACGGGCGCGTGATCGACGGTGCCGCGGTTCATCACCCTGTCGCTGATGAGCACGTTCTTCCGGTCGAGGAAAAGGACTCGGAATTCCTCTTCGGACGAGCGCGCCATTGCGGCGGCGCAATAATCGAGCAGCGCATTCCAGGAGCTGAGCGCCGGCTTGCCGATGATTTTCGTCTTCAACAGCCGTACCGCCGCGGCCTCGACGATCTTCAATTGCGCGACCGCCGATTCCTTCAGCCCCTTCAATTCCTTCAGCCGCTCCGGCGGCGCCGCGATGGCATCGGCGAAGCTGCCAAATTTGTCGATCAGCTCCTTGGCCAGCGGCTTCACGTCGCGCTGTGGAATGGCGGCGAACAGCACCAGTTCCATCAGCTCGTAATCGGCGAGAGAGTCCGCACCGCGTTCGAGCAGGCGGGCGCGCAGCCGCTCGCGGTGGCCGTGATAGTGCGGCCGTTCTTCGCCGTCGGAGAAATGTCCCGTCATCCCTGATCGCGTCCCGATCAGGCTGGATTGTGATTTGCGCGCCTACTTTCGCAAACGGTTCAATCGTAACGAACTGTCGAAGCGATGCCCGGTCGCAGGATTTGGCGACGGGTTTTGCGCATGCGGGCCAACGGCGCCTCAGGCGTAGGGCGGCTTGTCCCATCCCCTGGGCGATTTTGTGAAGATCTCGACCCCGTCCCGCGTTACGCCCACGCTGTGCTCGAATTGCGCCGACAGCGAACGGTCGCGCGTCACCGCCGTCCAGCCGTCGTTCAGGACTTTCACGCCGAAGGCGCCCAGATTGATCATGGGCTCGACGGTGAAGAACATGCCCGGCCTGAGGCTCACGCCGTGGCCCGGTTTGCCGTAATGCACGATGTTGGGCAGGCTGTGGAAGACGCGGCCCACGCCATGGCCGCAGAAATCGCGCACCACCGCGCAACGCTCCCTGCCTTCCGCAAAGGACTGGATCGCATGCCCGATATCGCCCGTGGTTGCTCCGGGCCTCACTGCCGCGATGCCGCGCATCATCGACTCATAGGTGATCTCCACCAGACGCAGCGCTTTGCGCTTCACCTCTCCAACCAGATACATGCGGCTGGTATCGCCGTGCCAGCCATCGACGATCACCGTCACGTCGATGTTGAGAATGTCGCCGTCGCGCAGCGGCTTGTCGTTGGGAATGCCGTGGCAGACGACGTGGTTGAGCGAGGTGCAGAGCGTGTGCCGGTAGCCGCGATAGCCGAGACAGGCCGGGATCGCGTGATGGTCGAGAACATATTCATAGGCGAGCGCGTCAAGCTTGGCGGTGGTCACTCCGGGAGCGACTTCGGGCACCAGAAGATCGAGCACCTCCGCCGCAAGCCGGCCGGCGCGGCGCATCCCCGCAAAATCCTCCGGTGCGTGGATGTCGACGCCCGCAGCTGTGCGATGTGCGCCCTGGAGCAACTGGGACGTTTGGGACGGCGAACCGGTCATCGTTCCAATCTAGGCATTTTCCGCGCCGAGCCAAGCAGGCGGCGCTCGAGCGGTTGCCGGTCTGTCAGGCCCGTGCTTTCAATTGATGCGGCATGACGAACGAACAGGACCTATCCCCCACCGCGGCCGTTCTCCTGGTCGGCGACGAGATTCTCTCGGGCCGGACCCAGGACGCCAATCTCGCCTATATCGCGAAATTCCTTGCCGCCTTCGGAATCGACGTGTGCGAAGCGCGCGTCGTGCGCGACGTGGAGAGCGAAATCGCGGCGTCGATCAACGCTCTGCGCGAACGCTTTACCTATGTGTTCACGACAGGGGGCATCGGTCCCACCCATGACGACATCACCGCCGACGCCGTGGGCCGCGCGTTCGGCGTGGCGGTGGATTACGATCCCGAGGCGCTTGCCCTGCTCGCGCCGCGCTACGAACCCGGCGAGTTCAACGAGATGCGGCGCCGCATGGCGCGGGTCCCCGATGGCGCCGTGCTCATCCGCAACAGCGTGTCGGCCGCGCCGGGGTTTCAGATCGCCAATGTCTTTGTCCTGGCCGGGGTCCCGATAATCATGCGGGCCATGCTGGAGGATGTGGAGGCCCGGCTCGCCAAAGGCCGTGTGGTCATCTCGCGGACCATATCGGCGCCTGTGGGCGAGGGTCGGATTGCCGCGAGGCTCGCGCAGATCCAGCGCGAGAATCCCGTGGTCGCGATTGGCTCCTATCCCTTCTCCGCGGAAGCCGGGCACGGCGTGCAGCTCGTGATGAGGGGCCGCGACGGGGAGGCGGTCGAAAAGGCGGCGGCGGAGATCGAGGCGATGCTGCGGGGTGAAGGCGTGACTTCGAGTCGAGTTGACGGCTGACAGGAAATCATTTGCTAAACCTATGTCATTAAACAGAAAAATCGTGACAGAAGCAGTGGCAAGCTGTATACGCAGGACGCTGGCGCGGGTGGCGAGATCAGTCCTGCAAAGAGTTCGTGTAAGGAGTAAAGGATGAAGTGGCGCGTTCTCGGGGCGATGGCAGGCGGCGCGATTTTCATTGCAGCAGGCGTTGCGGCAGCGGGAGGTTCCATGTCGAGCGCCCAGAACGACTATTATTCGTCCGGCGAGCATGAATTCTACGTCTGGTGTCCCGGAGCAACGGACTACATGGCCACCGAATCCGGCAGGAATGCCGAAGACGCCCAGCTCCGCCTCTATGACGCGTCCAAAGCCGCGGGCCACGCCGCCTGCTGGCCGGTCTGGCAGGGGCGCGTCCACACCTGACTGAACGCTACTGCTCCAGTTTGAGAGCACGCGCTTCGGCTTGGAGCGTTGCCAGGTCGTGCGGCCTGCTGCGCAGGGCCGCACGCGCATTTGCAAGCGCCGCACGCGCCTTCACCTGTTCGCCAAGCACCGCATAGGCCCGCACCAGTCGCTCCCAGCCCGGCGGGTCGTCGGGTTGCGTTTGCAGGCGCGCCGCGAGCCCGGCAACCATCGCGTAAATGTCAACCACTGGGCCGGACCGCCCCTCAAGCGCCGCGATACGGTCGACCACTTCGGCCCGCCACGGTGCGTTGCGGGGAGCGTCCGCAAGCAGACCCCGCCACAACGCCAATGCCTGCGCGGTGTCGCGGCGCTCCGCATAGGCCTGACCGAGATAGAAGCGCGCGGCGAAATCCTTCGGGTCCTGCGCGAGCGCGCTTCTGAATGCTGCCTCGGCTTCCGGCGTGATGGACCCTGCCGCGAGCGTAAGCGCCTCGCCATAGGACGACAGGATCTCTGGCTTCTGCTGCGGGGGTGCAATCTCACTCGCTTGACGGAAAGCGATGGCCGCCTGCTGGGGATCGTTGAGCGTGAGATAGCCCCGGCCGAGCAGCGTCCAGCCGGTCACGTCATTGGGCCTGTCGCGAATACGCCGCGCCAGTTCTGCAATGAGGCCCCGCACACCAACCGATTCCGGCGTCGCGAGCGCGCGCTCGGCAAGTTCGGGACTGCCCAGAAGCAGGTAGGCGCCGCCCCCCACGCCGATGACAAAACTCGCAATCGCCGCCGCGAGCAGGGCGTGTGGCAGAGGAGCGGTGCCGCGTGCGCGCCAAGCCGGCCAAGCCACGATGAAGGCGGCTGCGATCGAGAAAGCGGCACAGATGGCCGCCAGAGCCCAGCCCGCGTGTTCCGAGACGAAGGCGGATATCGTCGAGATCATCGCACCTTGCTACACCGGCCGCGGGCGCGACGCGACCGTTTCGGCAATGCGCGCGCTTGCCATCGCCGCGCAGCGGGTTAGCCTTTGCGCGCCCGCCCGCGGAGGCCATCGATGATTGCGTTCACCGGCAGCAGGCTCGACCGGGCGAGCGATCGCAGAACCGACCGCGACTGGATCGCTGCGCGCCGGGCCGATGCGACTTCGCTGATTCATCCGCTCTGGAATCTGCGGGTGTTCGTGATCGGCGGCGGGAATGGCCCCTTGGAAGCGGCATTCTTCCGGCCGGGGCTATGCGAGAGCCTGGCAGGGCCGGATGCGCCATGTGTGTTTCTCGGACTTGACGAGGGCCGCGCGGTCTTCGCGCTGGATGTTTCGGCCGCATCGGAATCGGAAACGACTGGCCCGCTCGCCCGACTTGGACAGTTTCGCGAACTGCGCGCGGCTGCTTCCCTGCTGCCGTCCCATGATGTGGCGATCCTCGGCCAGGCCAAGGCGCTGGTCGATTGGCATCAGCGCCACGGCTTCTGCCCGCGCTGCGGCGCACTTACGAAATCGATGGACGCGGGCTACCGGCGCCTCTGCGGGAATTGCGGCGCCGAGCATTTCCCGCGCACCGACCCGGTGGTGATCATGCTGGCGCTCGATGGCGAGTATTGCCTGGTCGGGCGCGGACTGCAATTTCCGCCGGACATGTTCTCGGCGCTCGCCGGCTTCATCGAGCCTGGCGAGACGATCGAAGAAGCCGTGCGCCGCGAGATTTTCGAAGAGACGGGAATCCGCGCCGGCCGCGTCACCTATCATGCGACGCAGCCCTGGCCGTTCCCGTCGTCGCTGATGATCGGCTGTTTCGCAGAGGCACTAAACCGCGACATTCATCTCGACGAAAAAGAACTCGCCGACGCCCGCTGGCTCGACCGTCAATCCGCGCGAGCCCTTCTCGCGGGACAGACCATCGACGGCATCCGCATCCCGCCCCCCATCGCCATCGCGCATCATCTGCTGAAGGCGTGGGCGGCCGACGGCTGATGGAATGAGTTGGAGATCATAACCGTCACGTCCCCCACCGACCCTTCTACCCTGCCGGCATCTGCGAGCGGAATGGGTGCGCGGGATAAACTCCGAGCACGGTGAGCGTGCTGGTGAAGAACTGCAGTTCTTCGAGCGCGAGGCGGACGTTGCGGTCTTCCGGGTGGCCTTCGATGTCGGCGTAGAACTGCGTGGCGTTGAAAGAGCCGCCGAGCTGATAACTTTCGAGCTTTGTCATGTTCACGCCGTTGGTCGCAAATCCGCCGAGCGCCTTGTAGAGCGCAGCCGGCACGTTTCTCACGCGGAAGATGAAGCTGGTGATCACGGCGCCCGAACCGGGCGGCGCACGCGCGGGTTCGCGCGCCATGATCAGGAAGCGCGTCATGTTGTGCGGCTCGTCTTCGATGTCCGGTTTCAGGATATCGAGACCGTACAGCTCCGCCGCAAGCGACGAGGCGATGGCGGCCAGCGACGGGTTGCGCTCTTCCGCGACGTGGCGGGCCGCGCCCGCCGTGTCATGCCAGTTGCGTGCGGTGAGTTTCAGGTCGCGGATCAGCCTTCGGCATTGGCCAAGCGCCGGGGCCTGGCTGAGCACGGTGCGGATATCGGCCAGCGCGGCGCCCTTGACGCCCAGAAGCTGATGGCGCACGCGATGGAAATGTTCGTCGACGATGTAAAGCCCCGCCGCGGGCAAAAGGTGGTGAATGTCGGCGATTCGTCCGTGTAAGGAATTTTCCACCGGAATGATGGCGAGAGCCGCTTCGCCATCCCGCACGGCCGCGACGGCGTCTTCGAAGGTGGGGCGCGGCACGGCCATGGCATGCGGCAGCGCTTCGCGCGCGGCGAGATTGGCGTAGGCGCCGGGCTCGCCCTGGAAGGTGACGAGTGCCGCGTGCGGCACAGGCGACGAGCGGCTCATCTGTTGCCGGCCGCGCTGGAGACCGCCGCGGCGCGAACGCTTTCGAGATCGGCGGGCGTATCGACCGACAGCGGCACCTCGTCCACGCGCCCGACGGCAATCGTCATGCCCGCTTCCAGCGCGCGCAGCTGTTCGAGATTTTCGCGCCTTTCGAGCGGAGACGGCGGCAGGGCGACGAACCGCTCCAGCGCCTCGCGCCGGAAGGCATAGATGCCGATGTGGTGATAGAATGTTCCGTCACCGTGAGGCGCGCGCGCCCGCGTGAAGTAGAGCGCGCGGCCCCAGAGCTCGCCTTCGCGCCAGGCGATCACCGGCTTGACGACGTTCGTATTGTCGCAATCGCGCGGTTCTGCGATCGGCGCTGCAAGGGTGGCGATGTCCGCTCCACTTGTCGCGAGCGTGTCGACCGCGCGGCGCAGCTGTTCCGGATCGAGCAGCGGCAGGTCACCCTGCAGATTCACGACGGT
This sequence comes from Rhizomicrobium sp., assembly GCA_036266955.1. Classification (GTDB taxonomy): domain Bacteria; phylum Pseudomonadota; class Alphaproteobacteria; order Micropepsales; family Micropepsaceae; genus Rhizomicrobium. Next base: position 37,599 of record DATAWY010000055.1, on the reverse strand, counting down.
CTCGTACTCGCGCTTCCCATCAAGGGATTCAAGCGCGGCGAACACGCGGTCCGTTCCCGAAGGCAGTGCGGGACTGGTGAGGACCGCTGTTCCGCCAGCCTGGCATATGGCGCTGGCGATTTCGACATCCCCGGCGGCAACCGCAACGGGTCCGATCGCTGCCGCAACCGCGCATTTCCAGACCCGCACGATCATCGGCAGGCCAGCGATGTCGGCAAGCGGCTTGCCGGGAAGCCTGGTGGAGGCCATCCGCGCGGGGATGATCACGATTGAACTCATGCGGCCATTTCCTTGTGATCTCCGGCATTTATGCGACGCTACGCCGCAATGACGCTCCAAGGGCTGCGGGTAATGTCCCGCCGATTTCGCGGGGAACTGGATCGCGTACCCTCGCGCGGTCGTTCGCGCATCCCGCGTACCCGCCGATGCGTCAAGCCTCTTGAGACACGGAGCCAGACCTTATGGATTCCTTTGAGTCGAACAAGATCATTGGCGCGGTCCTGGGCACGCTGCTGTTCATTGTCGGGGTCAGCGTCGCGAGCGATTTGATCTTCCTTGTTCCGATGCCGGTAAAGCCCGGCTACATCGTCCAGGGCGTTCCTGCTGCGAGTCTGACGACCACGCCCGCGCAGCCGGTCGAGGAGCCGTTGCCGGACTTCGGCACGGTGCTGCCAAAGGCCGATGTGGCAAAAGGAAAAGACATATCCACGAAATGCGAACAGTGCCACGACCTGAGCAAGGGCGGGCCCGACAAGATCGGTCCCAACCTGTGGGGTATCGTGGACCGGCCGCGCGCCTCCCGATCAAGCTACAATTATTCGAGCGCGATGTCGTCCAGCCATGTGCCCTGGACCTATGCAAACCTGTTCCGTTATCTGAGATCGCCGCAGGAAATCGTGCCCGGCACGAAGATGACCTTCGCGGGCCTTCCGAGCGCGCAGGATCGCATAAACCTCATCTCCTATCTGCGCACGCTGTCCGACTCGCCGGTCCCGATTCCGCCGCCGGCACCGGCTGCGACCGCAAAGACTCCCGCTGCCGGAAAAACGGCGCCCGCCGCTGCCGGAGGAAAGCCGGCGGCCCCCGCAAAACCGGGCTGAAGTCCTACTTCCGTTTTCCGCGTGGCAGCCGGGCCTTGTGCACCATGCCGGGTGGATATCGCGACGCCAGCAAAGCATAGAGCGCACACCGGATTGGTGCGCGGTCGATTAAGGGATTTTTGACCTGAACGGATCATCCTGTGCCGCGATACTGAAGCTTGAGGTCCACATGGTCCGCGCCACCGCGATGAGCGCCGCATCCGCGCTTTGCCTGATCTGGGTTGCCGGATGCGCGAGCATGAACGAACCCGCTGCCAAAGCCGCTCCCACTCGTCCGACTGCGACCGCGACCACGGCGCAGGCCGTGCCCGCCGCCAATGCCGACGTCGCCACGCTGGCCAAGGAACTTCCGACCACGCTGGAAGGCGAAATCCGCCGCGCGCAATTGCTGCGCAGCAAGGGAGAGTATGACGATGCCGCGCGCTCGCTCGCGCAGATCATGCTGGTCGCTCCCGACGATGCCAGGGTGGTAGGCGAATACGGGAAGGTCCTGGAGCAGCAGGGGCACTCGAAGGAGGCTCTCGCCTTCCTGAAGCGCGCGCTGGAATTGCAGCCGCGCGATTGGTCGCTTCAAAGTGCGCTGGGCGTGGCCTACGATCAGTGTGATGACCATGCAAGTGCGAAAGCGGCGTACGAACGCGCGCTCGCACTCAAGCCGGGCGACGCTTCGGTTCTCAACAATTATGCCGTGTCGCGGATGCTGGCCGGCGACTATGCAGCTGCGCAGCGGCTGTTTGCCCAGGCGGAGGCCCGCGGCGTTTCCAATCCGAAAATTGCGCTGAACCTTGAAAAGCTGGTCTCCCTGAAGGCTGAAGCCGCGCCGTCCGAGGACTTCGCTCCGCCGGACGCCGCAGCAACTGCAAAATCCGGACTGCCGGCCCGGGAAGAAGCAAGGAGTGCCCCGAGCGGACCGGTTGTTTCGGAAGTGCCCGTCGCCCAGCGCGAAATGCAGCTTGCCAACACCCATCCAAATCCGGCCGCAACGGGAGCGCCAAAGCCGGTGACGGCTCGGCAGAGCGTGGCTCCGGACAAAATGGCGTCTCGGGCCATAGCGGGTCCAAGGCCCCTGGAACCTCAGGTCGTCATGGAACCTGTGCCGGTCGATCCGCTCGCCGGGCCCGTAGCGCACCCCAAAAAGGTCGCGACAAAACTCGCCAGCGCCGCTCACAAGCCGCAAAAACCGGCGGCACAGAATTCCGCAAAACAGCCGGCGCCGCCCACGCCATCGCTGCGCACGGCCGCCGACGCGGACTGATTTCCGCCACAGGACGTTCACAGGGGGGACCTCGAGCCGGTCACCCGGAGCGGATCGCGCTCATCTTGATGCCGCACTTCCCCCTCGTCCCCGCGAAGCTAGCGTGAGCACACATTTTTTCATGTTTGCGCGGATGCGTGGGTGCGCGCGCCGTTTTCCTCCCCCAGCGTGGGGGTGCCCAGCGTAGCGAGGCGGAGGGGGGAGGCGCGCGATGCGCGCCGATTTCCCCCTCCGGTTTGCTCCGCTTCGCTTCGCAACCCACCTCCCCCACGATGGGGGAGGAAAGCCGAGTGCGCGACAGGCGGGCTGAAGGTCGTTCTCAGATTCATGAAAAAATGTGTGCCAACGCTAGCCACGCTGGAGGGGGAAACGGAGTGCGCGACAGGCCGGCCAAAGTCGTCTCTCAAGTTCATGAACAAATATGTGCTTACGTTAGCCTTGAAGGGGGAGAGGGAGGAGGCGTCAATGATGCATCGTGTGCATGATGTTCATGACGGCGGGCCCGATGATCACGACGAACAGGCAGGGCAGAAAGAAAATCAGCATCGGGACCGTGAGCTTCGGCGACAGCGCCGCGGCTTTTTTCTCTGCATCCATCATTCGTGTTTCCCGGTTCTCTTTGGCAGTGACGCGCAGCGCCGATCCCACCGGCGTACCGTATTTTTCCGCCTGGTTGACCGCTGCGGCGACGGCGCGGACACCCGAGTGGCCGCAGCGCTTGGCCAGATTGTCGTAGGCCAGTCTGCGGTCCGGAAGATAGGAAAGCTCGGCCGTGGTCAGCGCGAGTTCCTCGGCCAGTTCAGGCGACTGCACCCCGACCTCCGCGGAGACGCGCGTGAACGCGGCCTCGACGGACATGCCCGATTCCACGCAGATCAGCATCAGATCCAGCGCGTCGGGAAAGGCCCCCATGATCGAAGCCTGGCGTTTCGAGATGCGGTTGGAAAGAAACAAGTCGGGAAGATAGAAGCCGGCCAGCCCGAACCCCAGCGCCGCGTTGACCCTCAGGAACGGCGACCACTTCGGGTGGTAGATGAAGAACAGGTAGATCAGCGCCGCGACGAAGACGATGAACGGCATCGCGAACCGGAAGAATACAAAGGTGACGAGCGCACCCTGGCCGCGGTAGCCGGCGCGCGCCAGCTTCTGGCGTGTTTGTTCCGCCTCCACGATGCGCGACAGCTGCAGCCGCTCGACGGTCTGCTTGATGAAGCCGAGGGGTTCGGAACGCAGACCGCCCCGCTGCTTCAGGGCGGCCTGGTGCTTGCGGCGCAGTTCCTCGCGCCTTTCGGCGACCGCTTTCATCCGCGAGCCGAGCGCGTTGCGCTCGAGCATGGGCAGCCCGAGCGTCACGATCGTGGCAAAGGCGAACATGGCCGAAAGCAGGGTGGCGTCGAACCGCAGATCGAAGAAAACGTTGAAGAAGCCGACGTCCATTTTTGTGCCGCCGATCGCGCTAGAATTTGAACGAGATCATTTTTTTCATGATGAAAATGCCCATCGCCATCCAGAGCGCGCAGCCCGCGAGCATCAGATTGCCCATCCTGGTGTTGAAGAGCGGTTCGATGTAGGCGGGCGTCGAGAAATAGACCATCACCATGACGCCCGGTGGAAGTGCCCCGATGATCATCGCCGACGCCTTGGCTTCCGACGAAAGCGCCTTGATCTTTCCCCGCATCCGCTTGCGGTCGCGCAGAACGCTTGAAAGATTTCCGAGAGCCTCCGAGAGATTGCCGCCGGACTTCAGCTGCACGGTCATGACGATGGTAAAGAAATTCATCTCGGCCGTCGGCATGTTTTCATACATGCGCTTCAGACCCTGCTCAAGCGTCACGCCGACCTTGAGGCCTTCGCACAGCCTGGCGAACTCTCCCGACACGGGCTCGGGTATTTCCCTGGCGACGATCTTGAGCGCTTCGTTCGTCGGAAGGCCCGACCTGACGCTGCGCACGATGACGTCGATCGCATTGGCGAATTCGTCGGTGAATTTCTTCTGCCTGCGCTGTTTGAGAAAATTCAGGGCCCAGCGCGGCAGCCCCAGCCCCACTGCGAAACTGACCAGCGCCGCGACATACATCGGCTGTCGGGCAATGATGCAAGCCAGAGCGGTGACGACCGCCGCGCCGGCACTGGCTATCCAGAAGGTGCGCACCGACATGCGCAGCCCCGCCTGGACGATCCGGCGTTGAAGGGTCGGTTTTTCCCTGCGCTCCTTCTGCTGCCGCTCGAGATCCTTGAGCAGCTGCTGAACGGTTTTTCGCCGTTGCTGGTTGGTGAGCATCGCGCCGCGCGCGGAAGACTGCGTCGTCGTCGAGGTCCGCGAAATCGCGGCCACCCGTTTCCGGGATGTGGGCGGCGGTCCCGAAAAGGCGAATACCGCGCCTCCAAGCGCCAGCACCGCGAGGACCGCGGTCAGGGCGACGAGGATCATTCCGTTCATGCGCCGGTCCTACTGCTGGAGAGCATCGAGCGCTTCGGAAAGATCGCGCTCGAGGCCGAAATAGCGGGCACGTTCCCAGAATGTCGGCCGGACGATGCCGGTTCCCGCGTGACGCCCCCTGATGTGCCCGGCCTCGTCTTCCCCGGAAATCTCGTAGGTCAGAAGATCCTGCGTGATGATGACTTCGCCCTCGGTGCCCACCACCTCCGTAATTTTTGTGATCCGCCGCGATCCGTCCCGCATGCGCTCGGCCTGGATGATCACATCGATCGATCCGACGACCATCTCGCGTATGGTTTTCACCGGCAGCTGAAAGCCGCCCATCGTGATCATCGATTCCAGGCGCGACATCGCCTCGCGCGGCGAGTTGGCGTGCAGCGTTCCCATCGAACCGTCGTGGCCGGTGTTCATGGCCTGAAGCAGATCGAAGGCCTCGGGTCCGCGCACCTCGCCCACGATGATGCGCTCGGGCCGCATGCGCAGACAGTTGCGCACGAGATCGCGCATCGTGATCTGCCCCTGCCCTTCCAGATTTGGAGGCCGGGTCTCCAGCCGCACCACGTGAGGCTGCTGCAGCTGAAGTTCGGCCGCGTCTTCGCAGGTGATGATGCGTTCTTCCGTGTCGATATAGGCGGTCATGCAGTTCAGCAGCGTGGTCTTGCCCGAGCCCGTGCCGCCGGAAATCAGGACATTGCAGCGCGAACGGCCGATCACGCCCAGAACCTTGGCGCCGGCGGGGTTGATGGACCCATAGCGCACAAGGTCTTCGAGAGTCAGCTTGTCCCTGCGGAATTTGCGGATGGTCAGCGTAGGGCCGTCCAGCGACAGCGGCGGCGCGATGACGTTGACGCGGCTGCCGTCGAGCAGGCGCGCGTCGCAGATCGGCGAGCTTTCGTCGACGCGGCGTCCGACCTGGCTGACGATGCGCTGGCAGATGTTCATCAGCTGCGCATTGTCGCGGAACCGGATCGGCGTCAGCTCGACCTTGCCGCCGACTTCGATGAATATGCGGCCCGCACCGTTGACCATGATGTCGGCAATGTCGTCGCGTGCCAGCAGGGGCTCGAGCGGACCATAACCGAGAACGTCGTTGCAGATGTCCTGGAGCAGCGCCTCCTGCTCCGCGATGGACATCACCACGGCCTTGATCGAAATGATTTCGTTGACGATGTCGCGAATCTCTTCGCGCGCCGAATCGGGATCGAGCTGGGCGAGCTGGGCGAGATCGATGGTATCGATCAGGGCGCCGAAGATCGTCGTCTTGATCTGGTAGTAGTCGTCGGAACGCGAGCCGGCCACCGGCGGCGGTTTGGAAACGGCCAGCGCCGTCTGGGCCGCGCCGGAGCGCGGGGGAGCGGCGGTGGTGCCGATGTCGGAGATCGAAAGCTGGCCATTGGCCGCGCGCATCGGCGCGGGGTCCTTGCGTTCGACGGAGATTCGCGGAACCTGCCGTTCGTCGGAGGCCGTGCTGCGCTTGCCGAACATGTTTCTATCGCTTTCCTGCCCCGGACGCGGGGAAAAACGATTGCCATCGGAATTTGCCCGCGCCGGTCATCATGCCTGCTTGCGTCCCTTCAGCAGCGACAGGAGGGGCAGAACGCGGTTCGGGGCGTCTTCCTGCGGGGGACGCCCGGTTACCAACTCTGCAAGTCTGCAAATTCCCTCGGCCGCCGCGGATTTGGGATACATCTGCACCAGCATCTGGCCGTGATTTGCCGCCGTTCCAAACTGCTGGGGTTCGAACGGAACCGTGATCGCCGGTTCCACGCCCATGGCGGAAGCAAAATCCTTCACGGGAATTTCCGGCCGTTTTGGAATCCCCAACTGGTTCAGCACCAGACGGGGCGGAGAGTCATTGGGGCGGTTCTGCCGCAGCACATCCATGAAGGCCTTGCCGTTGCGCAGGCTGCCAAGACACGGGGAAGCCACAACCACGATCTCGTCGGCCGCGAGCAGCGTCTGACGCACCCACGGCGTCCAGACATGCGGGACATCGACGATGACGCAGGGCGACATCTGTCGAACGGCATCGATCACTGTCTCGTAGGCGGGGGTCTCCGCATCGTAGCCGCGCTCGAGAAGAGTCGGCGCCGTGAACAGGGCGAGGTGTTCGCTGATCTTCACCAGAACGCGGTCGAGGAGAACATCATCGAGTCTCTCCGGCGCCGCGAGAGCGTCCGCCACGGTCTGGGCGGGCTCTTCGTTGAAGTCCAGTCCCAGGGTGCCGAACGGCAGATCGAAATCGATGATCGTCGCGTGGATATTGAGACGTTCGGCCACGCACCATCCGACATTATGGGCGAGTGTCGACGACCCCGCGCCGCCGCGCGCACCCACGAAAGCTATGACGCGCCCGATCGGCTGGCTCTCGCGATCGACGTAAAGGCCGGAAATGGTCTCGATGAGATGAATCGGGTCGAGCGGCGCCACGAGATATTCGCTGACGCCACGCCGGATCAGTTCGCGGTAAAGTTCAACGTCGTTCACGCGGCCGACCACGATCACCTTTGTCGCGGGATCGCACACCTCGGCCAGCCGGTCGATGTCTTCCACCGCCGCTTTGCCCTGAAGCCGCGTCTCGATAATGAGGAGATTGGGCGTAACCTGTCCCCGGAAATGGTCCAGGGCAGCCTGCAGTCCGCCCAGTTGCACATCCACATGCGCTTTGGCGAGCCGCCTGTCGGCCGATGCGCGCTGGAGCGCGGCGCCCGAATCGGGGAACTCGCAATAGGCGGCAATGGATATCCGCGGCACGGGCCGCTCGTGAGACGCCGCCCCGAACGACTGTTCGCCGGTCTTTGCTTTTGCGGGCATGGAAGGGGACATGAGAATCTCCGGGCTTACTGGCCGCCGCCGCTGCCCACATCGGACAGGTTGGCCGATTGCGACGACGATTTCGTCGCCGCTGTGGACTGGGCTTTTTCATAGGTGGTGACGACCGTCTGGCGCCGCGTCGCATCCGCCGGGCCCATTCCCCGCGGCGTCTCGAGGTCGCGCGGATCGGCCACCATCGCGGCGATGTTATGTTGAACCGAGCAGCCGAAATCCGGCATCGGCAGGTTGGCTGCCGTGTCGCCTGCATCCTGGGTCCAGTTTCCGCAAGTGTCCGTGTGGGCGGCGTAAACGATGTACCCGATCTCCACCTTGCCGTCGCCGTTTGCCGCATCATGCGTGCCCACGAGTATGCGGGTGCGCGGCACGCCCATATGCGCCAGTTGTTCGCCGAAATAGGCGAGCGCCGCCGAGGAATCGGGCCCGCTCGGCGCGGTTATGCTGATTGCGCCGTCGCCCCTGGACACATAATCCTCCACGAAGCCTGCAAGCTGCGTCCGGTCCTGCGGCGTCAGGCCGGCAGAGGAATCCGAGAATGCAACCCGCACCGATTCGTACTGTGGCGTCACGGTGATGGGATGATTTCGCAATCCGTCCGCGAAAACCGTACCATCGTTGGTCGGGGCCGCGCAGCTGCCGGCGAGCAGCACGGCGGCGACGGAGGCTGCGCGCAGGATGTTCTTCGCAACATCTGCGGAAAGAAGACGCTGCGCGTGGACTTCAGTCATCTTTGCTACTCCACAATGAAGCCGGCTTTTCCGTCGGCGGCGGATTTGAGGCCCTGGGGATCGTTTCTGTAACTCGTGTTGAACTTGCCCAGGAGGTCCTGTTGGGGATCGGTCGCCGGGATAAAGCCGTCGGTGGGGACGGAAAGCTTTGTTTCGTGGGTCGGATCGACGAGATAGGCGCTCACGACGATCACAAGCTCGGTTTCATTGTTCTGGAAGTCGCGGCTGCGAAAAAGCGCTCCCAGCACCGGCATGTCCTTGAGACCGGGGAAGGCGTCGATGTCCTCTTTGGTGGTGTGCTGCAGAAGTCCGGCAATCGCGAAGCTTCCGCCGGACGGCAGCTCGACCGTCGTCTCCGCCCGCCGGACCGCGAGCGCGGGGATGGTGAGCGACGCGACGTTGATCGGTTGTCCGGTGGAGCTGACCGTTGTCGTGGCCGACTGGACGAAGGCGCCCTCGTTTGTGAGTTCGCTGACCTCGGTGGACACCTGCAGCGAGATGCGGTTCTCGCTCAGCACCACGGGCGTGAAGGCGAGCGCCACGCCATAGGTCTTGAATTCTATGGTGACGTTTCCGTACAGGTCGCGCGATATCGGGACCGGAAACTCGCCGCCGGCCAGAAACTTTGCCGTCTCGCCCGATACGGCGACGAGATTTGGTTCGGCCAGCGTGTGATCGAGACCCACCTGATCGAGCGCGTTGAGAATGCCCTGGACGTTGTTGGGTCCCGGCGCCCCCGGCACTCCGATATTGCCGATCTGGCCGCCGGAGGCCGCGGACAGAACCTGGCCCAGGCCGAAGGGATTCGATGTCGCCAGCGCGATGGGCACTCCAGCCGCCGTAAAGGCGCTGCTGAGGTTGATGCCGAGTTGTTTGGCGATGTCCCGCTCGATCTCCGACACGCGCACCTTGATCAGCACCTGCTCGCGGCCCTTGACCTTGAGCAGGTTCACGACGGTGGAAGGATCGGGAGTCTTGCCGGGGGGGGTGGCGAACCGTTCCGCCAGATCCTGCGCGCGCGTGGCCTGTTCGGCGCTCTGCACGCTGCCGTTCAGAACGATGTTGTCGTTCAGCGCCGTAACCTTGATGTCGGAGCCGGGGAAGTCGGCGCGCAGCAACGATGTCAGTCCCGCCACGTCGCGTTCGACCTGGATGTCCAGCGACAGGATCTGATGGCCGGCAGCGTCGAAGAAGAACGCATTGGTCTGTCCGGTCTTCATTCCGAGCAGATAGACGCGCCGCGACGTGCGCACCACCGCGTCAACAATGGCGGGATTGGAAACCAGAACGTCGCGCGCATCGGCGTCGAGCTGCACGATTGCCGCCTTGTCGAGCGCAAGCGTCAGATGCTCGTGCGCGGGTCCCGACCCGTGCGCCGAAACATTGATGACACGTGCATCCGGCGCGTCCGGGCGCGACCCGAATTCGGCACCGGCCGGAGAGGCCGCGAGGGCCGCCGCAAGAATGGTGAGCGTCAGAACGGCGCTGCGCATGGATTACTCCTTCGTACCGACGACGGCGATGGGACGCGAGATCCCGTACCGGACGATGTTGATCTCTTGCGAAGAGGACTGCTGCGGAGAAACAGTCTTGGCATCGGCGGATTCGCTGTCGCCCAGCGCGCGCAGCGCAAGTGAAAGCGTTCCCGCCACCTTTGCCCGCTCGACCAGTTCCACCTGGTCAGGCGACAGCTCGAGCGTGGCCGTTCTTGCCACGACCGACTTCGTATCCTTGCTGTCCTGGGAGGTCTGGTCGACGGCCAGGACGCGCACGTCTTTCAGGATCGTCCCCGATTCGACTCTGTGCGAGTCCTGTTGCGTCACCGTGCAAATTACATCCACGCGGTCGTTCGGCAGAATGAAGCCCCCTGCGCCCGTATCGGCGGAGATCGGGATCGAGACGGCGCGCATGCCGGGCATCAGCTGCGAAGCCAGGAAGCCGGCCGTGTCGGCATGTACGATCTTGGTCGTGGTCACCGGCTCGCCGGCCATCATGGGCGCCCGCACGACGGCACCCGCGACGATTTTCGAAAGGTCGGGCGCAGCGTTGTGCGTGATGAAGCTCGGGTCGACGGACGTGCTGGGCCAGTCCTGCCAGCGGACCGAAGCCGGGGTCAGCGCCGAACCCGGCGTGAGCTGGCTTGCGGCCACCAGCACTTCGCTCATTACAATGTGCGGACCTGGTGCGGCGGCTGTGGACGGCGTGCCGCCGCCAAGCACGCTGCGCGCCAGCAGCGCCACGGCGCCGGCCGCAACAGCGGCAATCACGAGTACGATGATACGCGATCGATCCATGGGATTAAGCTCCTCGACAGCCGCATCCCACCACGCAACCCTTTAGAGAATGCTTAATGCCGCGACGCCGAATGGTCCGGCGCGGTACGATTTCATCTTTACCATGAAATTAGAGCGCATTCCGTTCACCTCGATGCAACACTTCCCCCTCCGCCTCGCTGCGCTCGGCACCTCCCCCACGCTGGGGGAGGAAAGAAAAAGGGGAGGAAAGAAAAAGGGGAAGAAAGAACAAGGGGAAGAAAGAACAAGGGGAAGAAAGAACAAGGCGCAGACCATTGTTTTCCTCCCCCAGCGTGGGGGAGGTGGTTTGCGCAGCGAAGCGGAGCAAACCGGAGGGGGGAGTCCTGACGGGTCACGGCGAAGTCAGCCCGGCGGCTCTTGCCCGGCAAGGACTGCACGCCAAATTGTTTCGAGCACGCCGTCGAGACTCTCGTAAATCTCCCGGTTCCAGAATCTCAGTACGCGGAAGCGGCGATGGTGCAGATAGGCGTCGCGCCGCGCGTCCTGCTTTCTCTCGTTGTCGCTGGCATGCGTCGCACCGTCGAGTTCGACGACGAGCCGAACGGGCAGACACACGAAGTCCGCAACATACGGCCCTATCGGGTGCTGTCTGCGAAAGCGATGTCCGTCCATCGCGTTTCGCCTGAGCCGCGACCAAAGGATCACTTCCGCATTTGTCATGCGCTTTCGCAGGCTTCTCGCGTAGACTCGCGGGGAAAGCTTCTGGTCGTCCATCCCACGAGTATCGAACAAGGAATGTGCAAAACTTCGCCGGATTCGTCGCGAATTTTGTTGGCCGCCGGCGTGACCCGTCGGGGCTCCCCCCTCCGGTTTGCTGCGCTTCGCTTCGCAAACCACCTCCCCCACGCTGGGGGAGGAAAGAATTAATCTCCCCCTTTTTTTCCTCCCCCAGCGTGGGGGAGCGTAGCGAGGCGGAGGGGGACGTGGCGCGCTGCTCGCGGGCTCCCCCTCCGGTTTGCTTCGCTTCGCTGCGCAAACCACCTCCCCCAGCGTGGGGGAGGAAAGACACGGCGGGGCGCTGTGGCCGGAGCGTTAACGTGCGGTCAAGCAGGCACGAATATCGTGGCCGCGCGTAAATCCACGGCGGGTCATGAACACGCGATTCGGAAAAGATTTCACCGTCGAGAAACTGTCGGCGGCGTTGGCGGCGGGCTTTGCGTTCGCCTGGCTCATTTGTCTGCTCATGATGCTGCAGCGGCATTCGTGGATCCTCGACACGCACGGAAAACCGATCGTCACGGATTTCCTGGAAGTGTGGGTCGCCGGCCGCACCACGCTTCACGGCGCCGCGGCCTCCGCCTACGATCCCGGGCTTCACCACGCGGCGCAGGTGGCGGCAGCGGGTCACGCATTCCATGGATTCCTGTGGTGGCATTATCCCCCGGTCGTTCTTTTTGTCGCAGCCGCGCTGGCACTCCTGCCCTACCTGCCGGCCTTTCTTCTCTGGGTCGCAAGCACGCTGGCGTGTTTCGCCGTCACGGTCGCCGCCATTGCGAGAACCCGCATGGCGGCGCTGCTCGCCTGTGCCATGCCCGCCGTCTTCATCAATGCCATCGCCGGGCAGAATGGTTATTTCACCGCGACCCTGATCGGCTGCACGCTGCTGAACCTTGAAACGAGGCCCGTTCTCGCCGGCGTGTTCCTCGGTCTTCTGACCTACAAGCCGCAATTCGGAATCCTGTTTCCGCTCGTACTGGCGGCCACGGGCCGCTGGCGCGCGTTCGCGACGGCGGCAGCGGTCGCGGCGGTCATGGTGCTTGTGCCATGGGCGGTGTTCGGCAGCGAAACACTGCGCGCCTTCGCGCATTTTCTGCCGCGTGCCGGCGACTCGCTCCTGGTGCATGGCTCCGCCGGCTGGAACAAGCTGCAGACCGTGTACGGATTTGCCCGCTGGTCGGGATGGGGAAACCTGCCCGCGTCGCTGCTCCAGGGTACCGTCGCCATCGCCGTCGCCGGAGCGCTCGTCTGGCTGTGGCGCCGCAATGTGCCGTTCGGCCTCAAAGCCGCCGCGCTCGCCACGGCGTCGATGTTCGCGACGCCTTATCTCTACATGTATGATTTCCCGCTTCTCGTGGTGGCCTTCGCTTTTCTTTACCGTGACCGCGCGTTCGACCGCTTCGAACTCGCGGGAATCGCCTTTGCGAATCTCTGCATTCTTGCCTTCACCTTTGGCGTTCTCATCATTCCCATCGGCGCACTGGCCGCCGCAACGACAGGCGGACTCATCGTCCGCCGGGCGGCGCAGGAACTGGCAAAACCCTACGCCGGCCACGTGGCGCTCCAGGCCGCGTGATGATGCCCGAAACCGGGCAGTTGCGCGACAATATAGCCCGGTTCCGCCTGGAGCCGGCGAAGCTTGCCTGCATGGTGGCGGGCGGATTTGCGCTGGCCTATCCGGCGTTCCTCGCCCTGATGTTCCAGTCGCACAGCTGGATCGCCGAGGCCAGCGGCCGCCCCGGCATCACGGATTTTCTCGTGCTCTGGCTCGCCGGCCGCTCCGCCCTGCACGGTGCCGCGGCTGCCGCGTACGATCCGCAGCTTCTTCACGCCGCCGAGGTGGCCGCCGCGGGGCGTGAATTCACGACACAGCTCCCCTGGCGCTATCCGCCTTTGTTTCTCTTCGTCGCGGCAGCGCTGGCGCTGCTTCCCTATGTGCAGGCATTCCTGGTCTGGATCTGCGCAACGCTGCTCGCCTTCAATCTCGCGGTATACAAAGCGGCGCGATCTCCGGCAGGGTTGTTGCTCGCCTGCGCCACCCCGGCCGTTTTCATCAACGCCATCGGCGGCCAGAACGGGCCGCTGACGGCCGCGCTGATCGGCGCGGCGCTGTTGAACCTCGAAAAGCGGCCCGTGCTGAGCGGAATGTTTTTCGCCCTCCTGAGCTACAAGCCGCAGTTCGGGATACTGGTTCCGCTCGTACTCATCGCCGGCGGATATTGGCGTGCGCTGATTGCCGCCACGATCGCGAGCGGCGCGGTCATTCTGGCGAGCACGATGACATTCGGCGCCGGGACGCTGCATGCGTTCCTGCATTTTCTGCCCATCACCTCGAACGCGCTCCTCCTGCATGGCGCAAACGGCTTCCACAATCTTCAGACGGTTTACGGCCTGGCGCGCTGGGCTGGATTGGGCAATGGCGCGGGGTGGGTCGCGCAGGGAACGCTCATTGCCCTGGTTGCCGCCGCCATCGTCTGGTGGTGGCGGCGCGAGGTGCCGTTCGCGCTCAAGGCGGCTTCGTTTGCCGCGGCCACGCTGCTGGTGACGCCGCACCTCTATGTCTATGATTTCGCCATCCTCGCAGTGTCATTTGCTTTTCTCTGGCGCGAGCGTCCCTTCGACGCGCTGGAACTGACAGGCATCGCCGCGGCCTATCTCTGCATCGGCGCGTTCCTGTTTTTTCCCACGCCGATCGGACTCATCGCCATCGCGATAACGGTCGGGCTCATCCTCCGCCGCTGCCTGCAATTCGAAGCCCGCGCCACGACGACTCAGGGTTTCGAATCTTCAGGCAAATGGTTCACGCCGAGGCGCGGAGACGCGGAAGGCGGCAGCTTGTGGACGATGCGCTGAAGTCCCTCCCGCAAAGTCGGAGCGCCGAAGTTGATCAGCAGTCCGACGGGCAACTGCATCAGCCGCAGATAGGTGAGCAATTGCCTGGGATGAACCGGAAGCAGCTTTTCGACCGATTTGATCTCGACGACCACGCGGGACTCGACCAGCAGGTCCACACGCAGACAGTCGCGGAAGTGAAGCCCGTCATAATCGAATGAGACGGATTCCTGCCGAGCGGCGCGAAGACCGCGCCGCTCAAGTTCGCGCGCCAGTATGATTTCGTAGACGGATTCCAACAATCCAGGCCCAAGATCCGTGTGCAGCCTGTAGGCTGCGTCCACGATCTCGCCCGTGATGTCATCCAAAGCTTTTTCCGGGTCCACCATCGGCTCCGCGTCCTCCGCGCCTCCACGTGCCCATTCTGTTTAGATGCATCGCGCGGTGCTTGCCGGGTGTGTCGCGGCAACGCCGACTGAGAGATTTGGCGACATGTCCCTCACTTCATTCAGGGTTTCATCTGCCATCGAAAGATTCACGCGGAGCCGCGGCCCGCCTTCGCTGAAGCTTCGGCGGGTCAAGAGATTTCGTTCGTCCGCCGGAGCCTTGACGTAGGGGGAAGCCGCAGAGGAAATGCACGACCAGGACACAAAGTGCACCAAGAAGAATTGCGCGCTATGCGCGCGACAAACCTTCGTGTTCCTATTGGGTGCTGTCTTGGTGGTGAATGTTCTTCTCTGCGGCTCCGCGCCTCCGCGTGCCCATTCTGTTCAGATGCATCGCGCAGTGCTTGCCGGGTGTGTCGCGCCGAGGCCGCATGAGCGACCTGGCGACACGTCACTCGCTTTATTTCCCGGGCAGCACTGCTTATGGCGGCGCGAGGCTTGCGAGGATTACCCCGCCAGGGCGGCGCGGAAGATGTCGGTGTAGGGGAAAACGGCGAAGGCACCTGTGGCGAGAGCGACGCCATAGGGAATACCCGCCTTCTGGTCGTGCAGGCGCATCAGCCAGCCCTGGCCGGTCAGCGGGCGCGGCAGCGGCAGCTGGCGAAACCCGAGCATGACAAGGGTGAGCACGCCCCCGAACACGGATGCGATCAGCGCATAGTCGATCAGATCGGGAATACCGAACCAGAGCGCGACGCAGGCGAACAGCTTGGCGTCGCCTCCGCCCACAAAACCAAGCGCGAACAGCGTGAAGCCGATGGCGAGCCCGATGAAGGCGGCAAGCAGGTGCCAGCCGAGCGCGGCAAGCGGCATGCCGCTCGCGAGCGCGAAAAGCGCAAAGCCGGCAATGAGCACGGCCTGAAGGAAATTCGGAATGGTGAAGCTTGCGAGATCCCAGCCCGCGGCCGCGATCAGCACGGCGGGCACCAGGACGAGAACCAGAAATTCCTGGATCACGATTTCTCCGGTATCAACGCATGATCAAAACAATCAGCGGCCGCCACGAGGGCGGCCGCTGCTGTCTGCCTTCCGGCAACCCCGATTACAGCGAGTTGGCGACCGAGGTGAACGTGGTCGACAGACTGGTGCCGACGCTCGCCACGGCGGCGATGATGATCACGGCAATGAGCGCGGCAATCAGGCCGTATTCGATGGCCGTCACGCCGGATTCATTGGCAACGAAACGCGAAACAAGGTTTTTCATAAGAGTCTCCGATTGATTGACACCCGTCCCGCCAGTGCCGATCTTCAAGACGGCCGCAACGCGTGGACACGGGCGTCAGATTACGGACCGCTTCCTAACAAGCGTTTAATCCGGCGCGCCGCGAGTCTTGCTAGTTCGTACGGATTTGACACAAACCGGGGTGTACGCCGCACAATCAAATTATATCGTTTCCGGATTCTTTATGCTCACGTCCAAAAATGGCGACATCAGGCTTGAACGGCCCCCATGAGTCTGCACGCGCATTCGCGCAACACGCGCCGGGGCATCAACGCGGGGCGCGCCCAATGGAACGCTTTGCTAAGGCGGCTGTGCCAGGATTTCCCGCCTTTAGAGCGCAATCCGTTCACGTTGAGCCCATGACTTCCCCCTCCGCCTCGCTGCGCTCGGCACCTCCCCCACGCTGGGGGAGGAAAGTAATGATGCGCGCCATTTCTTTCCTCCCCCAGCGTGGGGGAGGTGGTTTGCGGAGCAAAGCGGAGCAAACCGGAGGGGGAAGTCATGGGCTCAACGCGAACGGATTGCGCTCCAGCTGAAATGCCAATGTCAATATCGGCAACATCGGTTTCCCGCGAGGCGCTGGCGATTGCGGCGCTGGCCGCACTCGCCGTCTACGCCCTGGCACTGCTGTCGCCGGCGATCTTCAATGACGGCGACACGTACTGGCACATCAGCGCGGGGCACTGGATGCTCGCCCATCGCGCGGTGCTCGATCACGACCCCTTCTCGCTGGCTCGCCTGGGCAAACCCTGGGAGACACAGGAGTGGTTGTCCGAAGTGACAATGGCCGCCGCGTTTCGGGCCTTCGGCTGGAGCGGCGTGGCCATTCTCACGGGGCTGGCGATGGCGGCGGCCGCAGCCCTGCTTGCGCTCTACCTGGCGCGGCGACTGGCGCCCGTTCCGTGCATCGTGGTGCTGGCTCTCGGCGTCGGCTGCGTCTTGCCGGATTATCTGGCCCGCCCCCACATCCTGGCACTGCCGTTCCTCACCGCCTGGATCATTGGCCTCGCCGAGGCAGCGGAGGCGCAGCGGGCACCGCGATGGTTTCTGCTGCCGGTGATGACCCTGTGGGCCAATCTGCACGGCGGGTTCATCTTCGGCCTCGCCCTCATGTTTCCACTTGCGTTGGAAACCGTTCTCGCCGCCCACGACCGCAAGCAGATGGCCGTGAAGTGGAGCCTGTTCGCGGCAGCCGCCGTTGCGGCCGCGCTTCTCAATCCGCGTGGTGTGACCGGCCTTCTTTATCCCCTTGTGTTGATGCAGGTGCAAAGCCTGGCCGGGGTCGGCGAATGGCAGAGTCTCGATCTCCACCGATTCACCATGGTCGAATTCGCGGCCTTTGCAGCCTTTTTCTTTTTCATATGGCGCGGTGTACGGCTCCCGGCCCTTCGCCTGCTTCTGCTGCTCGCACTGTTTCATCTGTCCCTGATACACACGCGCTACGGCATGCTGCTCGGAATCGCGGGGGCGATACTCCTTGCCGGCCCTTTGGGCGCTGCGCTGGCGCCTGCGCAAATCCGCTCGGATCCGTGGCACCCGCGGCACCGCAATCTCGCACTGGCCGGATTCGTCGCCCTGGTGGCACTCCTCGCCGTGGCCCGCATCAGCTGGCCGGTCCGGCGATCGGACGGACCGGCATCGCCGATTTCCGCGCTCGCCGCCGTTCCTCCTTCGCTGGCGTCGCAGCCGGTATTCAATAATTATTCCTTCGGCGGGCTTCTGATCTTCGATGGCATCAAGCCGCTGGTCGACAGCCGCGCGGATTTCTACGGCGACGCCTGGCTCGCGGATTATTGGCGGGCCGTCAGCGGCGACCGGAACACCGTCGGCCGGCTGTTTCGAAAATATGGCGTGAAGTGGACAATACTCCAACCCGGCGATCCGCTCGTTGCGGAACTGGACAGGAGCCGCGGCTGGCACCGTCTGTTCACCGGCCGCTTCGCCGTCGTCCAGGCCGGCCCCGGCACTCCGATCCCGCGTCCCGTCGCGGTCACGCTGCGGTAGGGCACGATCCAGTCGAATTGAATCGTTGATGAGGGCTCCCCCCTCCCCGGCCTTCGGCCGGACCTCCCCCACGCTGGGGGAGGAAAACAAAAGTGGGCGCCTATTCTTTCCTCCCCCATCGTGGGGGAGGTGCCGAGCGAAGCGAGGCGGAGGGGGGAGTCGCGCGATTCGCGCGCCGACTCCCCCCTCCGGTTTGCTCCGCTACGCTTCGCAAACCACCTGCCCCACGATGGGGGAGGAAAACAGCGGCGCGGGGCAACGCGCGATATTCAACCCCACGGATCGATCACGTCGAAACCGCAATCCGCGAAGTCCGCAATGTTGCGCGTCGCCAGCGCAGCACCGCGCGAGCGGACGATTGCCGCGATCTGTGCGTCCGCCTGGGAGATTGGACTTCCTGCCCGACGCCGGCCCGGGGATGGGACGCGAGCCATTCGGGAACGCGGGCCGCCGGCCGCGCCCGCAGCGTCTCCGACAGCACATTCGTGTCGAGAACGATCATTCGAAACGGGGCGGCTCACGCGCCGGTTCGCGCGGCGGAAGCCGAAGTTCGACTCCCCCAAGCGGCTCGATTCGCGCACGGATTGCGTCCGCCAGGTTTCCGGCTTGCACCGGCTCCTGCGACAGCGCAATGCGCAGGATATCGCGGGCTTCGTCCTCCATCGATGAATTCCGGTGCGCCGCGCGAAGCCGCAATTTGCGCTTCAGCGAATCGTCCAGATTGCGAATCGTGATGCTGGCCATGCGAATCCGGTGTGAAATCATTGATTGCAGATTAATCATTGAAGACAAACGCGTCAATGGCTTTGGGGCGGCTTCCCTCTTTGTTTCGAGCATCGGGGGCCACCTTCCTATCGGGCGAAGGCGAGGGTCGCGCATGCACTTAAAGCTTCCTTTACGCGTCTTCACCTAACTTCGGCCGGAAGCTACAGGAGTTGGGAAGCATGGTTCGGGCGTATCGCGCATCCGTTCTCGCCTTGGCGCTGCCGCTGGCTGCCACGGCAGCCTCGGCGCAAGTGTGCCATCCGGTGCATCATCATCATCATCACGCCGTGCACATGCGGACTGCGGCGATACATCGTCCGACCGGCGTGGGTGTCACCATCGATCAGGCCCGGCTCATTTCCTTTCCGCAGCCGGTCAAGACGGTCTTTGTCGGCAATCCGACGATCGTCGACATCTCGATGATCGATTCGCAGCACGCGTTTCTGCTGGGAAAGACGTTCGGCGAAACCAACATGATCGCGCTGGGGCCTGATGGAAAGCAGATTTCCAACCAGCAGGTGACGGTGCTCAACAATGGCGCCGCGGTCACCGTCAACCGCGGGCCGGACCAGTTCGACTACATGTGCACGCGTGGCCACTGCGAGACCGCCCCACGGCCGGGCGACCCGCAGCAGTTCGTCTCTCCCACGGAAACCGCGACTACCCAGCACGAGGCCGCGGCCGCAGCCAGCGCAACAAATACGCCCAATCAGGCCCAGGCAAGCAGCCAGTAGCAGGCCCGGCACCGCGCGTCCCGCGCCGCCGCGTAACGCCGGCGTCGGAGCGCGGCGCGAACCGGATCGATTCGGTCGTTCGACTGCCGGTCAGAAAATCCGCTTCGTTAGGGCGGATTCCGCTCACGTTGTTGCAACACGTCCCCCTCCGCCTCCCCCGGTTTTAATCCAGGGTCGGCACCTCCCCTACGATGGGGGAGGAAAGAAAAGGCGCCCGCTTTTGTGTTTCCTCCCCCATCGTGGGGGAGGTGGTTTGCGGAGCGAAGCGGAGCAAACCGGCGGGGGGGGTCCGCGCGCATCGCGCGCGCCACGTCCCCCCGCCTCGCTTCGCTCGGCACCCCCACGATGGGGGAGGAAAAGTGGCAATGGGTCGCCAAATAAAAGTGAATTTTTGATCTCGACACGATAAGCTAGATATGGTGCGACATAAAAAGCTAATTATGGTGCGGCACGAAAAGCTATAAAATGTACATCATGAAAAGCTAAAAAGAGCCCGGAACATGGCACAACCCTCCGAGAAACTTGCCGCATCGCTCGAAGCGCTTCGCGAACTCCAGCAACGAGGCGTGGTGGCAATACGGGCCAGGGACCTGAAGCGGGCGGATCGCGAACGCCTCATGGCCGGCGGCTTCCTGCAAGGGGTAATGAAGGGTTGGTATATTCCAGCCGCGCCGGGTGAAACGCCCGGGGGATACCACGGCATGGTACACGGCCTTCTGGACTTTCTCGGCGGCGTATCTCAATACGCGCTTCGGCACGGACTCGTGCCTCTCACCTGCCCTGGAAAACGCCAGCGTGGGGCAAGACATTCTTCCCTTTGCCACATTTCTGGGCGATCTCGTTAAAGCTGCCTTGGAGGGTCATCCCGCTGCAAAAGCGCCGGAAATCCCTGAGCCGCACGTCAACGTCTCAAGTTCTGGATGACTGCGGCGCGCGTGGCGCGACTCCCCCTCCGCCTCCCCCGGATTTAATCCGGGGTCGGCACCTCCCCCACGATGTGGGAGGAAAGCAAAAGCGGGCTCCCATTGTTTCCTCCCCCAACGTGGGGGAGGTGGTTTGCAAAGCGAAGCGGAGCAAACCGGAGGGGGGAGTCCGCGCGCGGCGCGCGCGCCGCCACGTCCCCCTCCGCCTCGCTGCGCTCGGCAACTCCCCCACGATGGGGGAGGAAAACAACTCAGGCCGCGCAGCTTTGCGGCGACGGGGCCGGATTTGCAGAAGCGCCTAACACCGGCCTCTCGCATCTGTAGAGGCGCATCGCGATGATCGCGCCGACCGCGGTGCAGGCAATCAGAGCCGCGGGGTGCGCGGTCTTCCACCAGAATGCTCCAAAGCTCAGGATCGTGCAGGCGACCGCGGCCCATTCCATGCGATCGAAGGAACGCTGCCGATAGAGAAAAGACAGGCCGACCGTGAGAAGAGTCAGGTCGTAGGCTTGGACGTACGGCGTTGCGAGCAGCATGGCCGTGGCAAGCCCGGCCGCCTTCAGCTCGAATGCGGCCCGGCTTCGCCAGAGGACGGCGATGGCTGCGACACAAGCCATGCTGAGGCAGGCCTGCATGCCAAACGCGATCCTGTCCGGAACCGCCAGGCAGCGCGCCAGACCGTACAGGCTCTGCAGGTTGGGCAGATAGTCGGGATTTGTGACCATGACTTCGCGGCCGACGGTCGACAAGCCGTGCAGGAAAGCGCCAAACGTGTCGAAGCCGAACACGGCGCCCGACAATGCCGTCCACAGTGCCGTGCCGATGCAGGCCCATCCGAATGCGCGCCAGTAACCGCCGAACGCGAGCGCGACCGGGAACAGCAGACCAAGCTGCGGCTTGTAGCTCAGAAGACCCAGAAGCAATCCGCTGAGAGCCGGTCGTCGTTCGAGCGAGAGCAATACGCCGCCCACGATCGATGCCGTCAGGAACTGGTTCTGGCCATGCACCATGCCGAACATGGCCCAGGGCGGCGCAGTCGCGAGAAAGAACGCTTCGCGGCGTCTGGCGATCGCGGCGGTGACACTCGCGTGCAGGAGCAGCGTCACGTCGTTCATCGCATTGAACGCCGCCGCATAAGGCAGGCACGCGAGCGCCGTGGCGACGAACAGAAACAGCGGCGGATACCACCAGCCGAGAACGTCTTTGAAGCGATGGCCCACCGTCGCAATTTCGGCCGCGTGCCGAAGGTGGGGGTCGTAAGCGGCCAGCGCATTTCCATGCAGCGCGAGCCGGCCCGCCGACCAATAGGATACGAAATCATTGACGAGCGGATGACCATGCGTATCGAAATTCAAGCTGTGCCGCGCGCACATGATCGTCAGCGTGAAGGCATAGGCGATCCCGAGGCCGGATATTGCAGCGAGCAAAAAAGTTCCGGCGTTCGAGGCACGGCTTTTTTGGCTGGGCGCCGGAACGGACCGCGCTGTCATCATGGCTCAAAATCTAGCCACGTGTGATTGCCTTATTGTTAACCCGCCGGCCTCGAGCCAGCGGTCCCCGGCCGAGCCCGCCGGCGCGGGCAGATTCTCGAACAGTCCAGCTTTCGTGCACTCGGTTTTCCTCCCCCATCGTGGGGGAGGTGGTTTGCGAAGCGAAGCGGAGCAAACCGGAGGGGGGAGCCCGCGCGTATCGCGCCACGCCCCCTCCGCCTCGCGGAGCCAGTCCTCCGGCCGCGCTTTGCGCGAACCGGGGGGCTCGGCACCCCCACGCTGGGGGAGGAAAAGTGGGCGCGCGTTTGCGCGCTTTGGCAAACATCAAAGAATGCGTGCTGACGTTAGCCAGCGTGGCGGGGTGGCAAACGCGCGACGGAGCAGCATCTCAAGCATCGCCGTGCAGCGGGTTTGCCACTGCACAGGGCATTGTTAAGCAAGATGTGCCCATCCTTGGCCCCGCATTCATGGAGATGTGGGTGGCAAAGACCGGTATCAGCCAAGTGCACACCGCGCGGTGCCACGAACCATTCCCGGCATCAGCCGATGTGGGGATGAAACGCCGTTTGCTGTTGCCGCGTTGCCGATATCTGGCGTGGTATCCGGCGTGACCGCGTTTGCGCAAGACAGGCGGATTGGGGCCAGCGTCGCGGACGCGCCCAAAGCATCACCGGGGCTCACAAGCCGCGGCAGCGCCGAAGCGGCAATCTGTTTTGCCGCCGTTCTCGGGCTTTTCACGCTGGCCACCGTCATCATCTTCTGGCCCTGGATCGCGCATCCCCATGCGGCGCTGATCGGGCCTCCCGAAGACAACATGCAGGATTTCTGGACTACCTGGTATGCCACCGCAGGGCGGGATCCCACCCATTTTTTCACCACAAATCTTTTGCGGTATCCCGAAGGAACGTCGCTCATCTATCAATCCTTCGCCTGGCCGCAGATTTTCGCGGTGGTCGGACTGAGCAGGATTTTCGGCTCGGATGTGGGCACCCTCGTCGCCCTCCAGAACATCACCCTGCTCGCATCCTTTCCGCTGGCCGGCGTCGGAGCGTTCTACCTCGTGCGCCATCTTGCGAAGAGCACCGCCGGCGGATTGATCGGCGGCTTCGTTTTCGCTTTCAATCCCTCCCATGTCGCCCACGCACTCCATCACGCGGGCGTCGCCTCGATCGAATTCCTGCCGTTCTTCGCCCTGGCCTATCTGCTCGCGCTCGAGCGGCGAAGCGCCGTCTGGCTCGGAATCGCGATCGTATGTTACACCCTGAGCGCCCTCTCCTGCTGGTACTATCTGTTCTACGGCGCCTATTTCATTGGCTTCCAGCTGCTCTACGAGCGCGTGCGCGACGGAGCCTGGCCGCGCGGCTGGCACCTTGCGGCGCCGGCACTTTGCCTCCTGGCGGTGGCGGCATTCCTGTCGCCACTCCTGGTGCCGATGGTGATGGCGGCCCGGCCGTCCGTCTACGACTCAGGCGCGAACACCTTCGTTGCCGACCTTGCGGCGTATGTGGCGTTTCCGCCCGAGCATGCGCTGTCGGCACTTTCACATTCCCTGTACCGGCGCCTTACCGGTTATCCCTGGGAGGCAACCGTCTACCTCGGACTCGTCAACCTCGCGGTGCTTGGATGGCTGTGCGTCCGGACCGGCCTCGCGCGCAACTCCCTTACGTTCTACGTGATTTTTGGCATGGCCGTCTTCGCTACCCTGGCAAGCGGCGAAGCCCTGCACGTGGCCGGCACAGTTACGCCTCTGCACATGCCGGACGCGGCGCTCGACAAGCTGCCGTTTTTCGCCAATGTCCGCTCCCCGTCACGCGCCATCGTGTTCGTTTATCTTTTCCTTGCCATCGGCATCGGGCATGCCGCCGCGACGGCGCTTCAGAGCCGCGGTACCGCATGGCGTTTCTATGTGGCGGTCGCGATGGCGCTGATCGTGCTCGATTTCTATCCGTTCAATCTGAGCGCAACGCCCATCGCATGCCCGAAGGGGCTGGCGGTGTTGCAAGCAGATCCCGAACACGGCTTTGGCGTGCTCAATCTGCCCTTCGGCTACGCCGAAGAAGATTCCTATATGCTCGAGCAGACATGCCACGGCCGGCCCATTGTGGGCGGCGCCACCTCGCGCGAGATGGGCATTACGCTCGCGAACCGCCTGTGGCTGAACGACCTGGCCCGCCAACGCCGACAGCTTGAAAAGGCCCATGTGAAATACATCATGCTGCATCGGCCAGTCGGTGGATTTTACCGGTGGAGCAACGATCTCGCGCCGGTTGCCCAATTCCTGAAAACGTACCGCGTCGTCTACGACGGGCCCGACATGACGGTGCTGCGCGTCTATTGAAGGACCGGTGGCGTGGCTACGCGGCGCGAGAACTGGCTCCCCGAATCCGCTTCTGTGATCCTGGCGCCGGTTGCCACTGCGTGTCGGGCGGGAATTTGGAGTTGAACGATACGGCGCATGGTCGCCATTTCGACAAGAATAACGATGCGTGGCCCGATCGGCGCCAACTGTGCCAAGAATACCAGCACCAACAGATTGGTAGCAACCGCGGCATACCATTCGACCCGGTCGAACGGGCGATGGCGGTACAGAAAAGCCAACGCGACCAGAAGCAGGGGAAAATCATATTCATGCAGATAGGGCGTCGAGAGCATCGCCGCCACCACGAGCCCTGCTGCTTTCCATTCATACGGGATCCGGCTGCGCCACAGCAGGATGATCCCGATCGCACAGGCGAGGATGGTCGCCATTTGCGCCAGCCACGCCCAGGAGTCACCGGCGCCGAAGAATCATGCGATAGCGTAAATGCTTTCCATCCTGGCCCACCCTTCTCCGCCCAGCGTGAGATACACATGTGATACCACCGGCAGAGAATGAAGGAAGCTCGCGTATACACCCGGTCCAAAGGCGAGAGCGGCGAGGCCCGCCGCAAGCGCAGCAGTGACCGCCGCCGATGAAAGTGCTCGCCACTGTCCGCCTGCAATCAACGCGATCGGAATTAGAATCCCGAGTTGGGGCTTGTACGTCAGCAGGCCGAGAAGCACCCCACTCACAACGGGCCGAGTGGGGAGGAAGAGAAGAAATCCGCCCAGAAGCGCCGCGCTGAGAAATCCGTTTTGTCCTCCAAATGCTGTCAGCAGGATGACCGGCGACGCACACGCGCCCAGAACGCCTTCCCACCGGCGTGAAATGGCACCGATGGTGACGGCGTAGGCCGAGCAGGTCGAGATGACCCAGCCGAGGAAAGATGCAAGATATGGCATGGCCGCCAGCAGCGCGGTGACGGCGAAAAAAAGCGGCGGGTAATTCCAATACAGATAGTTTGGGAACGAGCCGGCGAGCATCGTCTGCGCTGCGTGCTACGCGGCTGGATCCTACGCGGATCCCGCCTTTCCGGAGAGAGTCAGGAGGCCCGAAGCCCAATAGGCCAGAAAATCGCAAGGGACCGGCCTGCCATCGGGCTGCAGTATCCAGTGATGCCGATGGAGCAACATGGCGAGGCTGACGACGTAGCCCAGCAGAATGCCCGACGCCGCAATGGCAAAAAGCCGGTCCGGCTTCCCGCCGGTTTTGCCGGATGCGACGCCCACCTGTGCCGGGTGCATCTTACGGCATGGCCGCGCGGGGCTGTTGCTCTATGGCCCTGGCGGCGGGAAGAACATAGGGCGGGCACGGCGCGACTTCATTCCGCAATTTTTCACGCCAGAGGCGGCGGCATACGAGTGCGCCCACGGCTCCGCCCGCAAGGAGCCCCGAGGGAAGGTTTTCACCCGGAAACACCGAAAGGACATGGAGCGGGAACGCCGCGACGCTGATCAATGCGACGGCCACGCCGCACCACTCCGCAGCATCAAAACGCGCGTTCCGGTAAAGATAGGACAGCGCTATTGTCAGGACCGGAAGATCGTAAACCCATATGTAGGGCGTAACGAGCGGTATGGCGACAGCGAGCGCGGCCGCTTTCAAGTCATACGATGCAGGGCTGCGCCATAGCAACGCAACGGCAGCCGCACAGACTACGCTCAGCATGGTCTGAAGAAGCATCGCGACGTGATAGGAAAGGCCCAGACAGCGAGCCAAGCCGTACAAGCTCAGTATACCGGGCCAAAAGCCAAGGGCGTTTGTAGTCAAATGCGTTTCGGTCGCGCGCGCGAGCGCGTGAAAGAAGGCCGGCCATGTGACAAAACCTAACGCCAGTCCCGATATTACCGCCAATACGGCAACCGTTGCAGCAGCCCAGGCGAAGCTGCGCCAGTACCCGCCAAACACCAACGCTATCGGGAACAGAAGCCCGAATTGCGGCTTGTAACTCAGAAGTCCGAGCAGAATTCCGCTCAGCACGGGTTGCCGTTCAAGCGTCAGCAAGACCGCCCCGATGAGCCCCGCATTCAGCAACCCGTCCTGCCCCTCCAACGTACACAGCATGACCCATGGAGGGGCGGTGGCGACGAATAGAGCTGCCCAACGTTTGGTGATGGCCGCTGCAATGGCCCCCTGAAACAGCAAGGTCAGGTTTGTCCACAGAATGAACGCCATCGTGGATGGAACGCATGCCAGCAAAGCCGCAACGAAAAAGAAAGTTGGCGGATAGAACCAGCCGATATCGGACTTGATCGGGTGGCCCACCGTCACGGCTTCCGCTGCATGGATGAGCCGCGGATCATAAGCAGCGAGCGCATTCCCGTGCAGCGCAAGATGTCCGGCCGACCAGAATTCCAGAAAGTCGGTGAGAACCGGATGCCCGGCGGGGTCGAACATGAGGACATGCATGGCGTACATCAGGGCGTACGAGATCGCGTAACCGACGCCGATCCCCGCCGCGACCACGAACACGATCTTTTCGGCGGGGCCAGATACCGCTGGGTTCCGCCGGGAAATCAGTCCTTGTTCAATGCTCATTGCGGCGTTGTAGCGATGCCTGGTTGTCTTTCCATTAACCGATGTCGAAGCGCGGGCGGACGATACCAACGGCGCTGATGTTTGACCCTTTTCACTGTCATGGCCCGCGAATGCGGGCTACCCAGTTGAGTTTGCACCGGTTTTGGCGGTCGTGTTGACATTTCCCGCATTGATATGAATTGTTTCATACGGCAATCGTCAGGCCGGTGCGTGGATCGCCACAGCAGTCGTTCGATTGGCAGCGTTTCGGGACAATTTCTCCCGCCAGAGGCGACGGCATACGAGCGCACCCACGGCTCCACTGGCAAGGAGGCCCGCCGGATAAGCGTGCATGACGAAGATTCCAACACTGAAAAGCGCGACGGCAAGACCGAACCAGTCCGCGCGATCGAACGGCCCGTCGCGATAGAGAAATGCAATCGCTATCGAGAGGACCGGAAGATCGTAGGCAAATTCGTAGGGCGTAACGAGCGGCACGGCCGCCACCAGGGCGGCGGCTTTCAGCGCATAGGCGGCCTTTGAGCGCCACAGGCGGGCGATAAAGAGCAGACATGCCGCGCTGAGCAATATCTGCAGTGTCATTGCAAGTCCGGCCGAACCTCCCAACCACCGCGCCAAGCCATAGGCGCTCTGGATTTTCGGCCACATCGCGGGATCGTTGGTGGCCAAGTGCATCTGCGCGGCGCCGGAAAGACCATGCAGAAAGGCGGCCCATGTCGCAAAACCGAAGGTGGCGCCCGACAGCACCAGCAGACCAGCCGTGCTCACGCATGCCCAAAAGAACGCTCGCCAGTAGCCCCCGAACGCGAGAGCGACCGGGAAAAGCACGCCGAGCTGAGGTTTGTAACTGAGAAGACCGAGCAAAATGCCGCTCAAGACTGGCCGCCGTTCCAGCGTGAGGAGAACGCCTCCGATGATCGCGGCACTGAACAGCCCATCCTGTCCCGTCAGCGTTCCGAGCATGACCCAGGGCGGCGCCGTCGCGACAAAGGCTGCAGCCCCCCGTTTCGCAATTCCGGCGACAATGCCCGCCTGAACAACAAGCGTGCCGGTGGTCCACAGGATGAATGCGGTCAATGCGGGGAAATACGCCAGCGCCATCGCGGCGAACAGGAACGACGGCGGGTAGAACCATTCTATGAAGTGGGTGAGCGGGTGACCCACAGCGGACGATTCCGCCGCATGCAGGAACCGGGGATCATAGGCCCCGATTGCGTTGCCGTGAAGCGCGAGACCGCCGGCAGCCCAGAATTGGGTAAAATCCATGAGCATGGGATGCCCGGCGCCATCGAAGAACAGTGCATGGCGGGCGCACAATGCCGCAAAGCAGACGGCGTAGCCCACGCCAAGCCCTGAGGCGACGGCGAACACAAGCTTTTCGGTCGAACTTGGAGCCACGCGGGGCCGGCCCGCAGGCCGGTCTTGTGCAACACTCATGGTCGCGGGATGTAACCTCCGCGGGTTGCATTTCCATTAAGCGCGAATCGGAACCGGATTTCGCCGTGTTTCGGCGTGCGCAGCTTCTGCACCTGCATGGCGGCGCGGGCCTTTCGCGGCTTTGCACCATTTTGTTAAGCAGATTTTCGTAGCGTCACCCGGCGCATATTTCCGGAGAGCGTCTGGTGGAAACAATTCAAGCGAGCGGGGATATCGGGCAGAAGACCGAGCGACACCACGCGGCGTCCATCGGGCCCTATCTGAAAATCGCGCGGCCCGACCATTGGATCAAGAACGTGTTCATGCTGCCGGGGGTGGCGTTCGCTCTCGCGGTCGCGCCTCATACCGAGCCGTGGCTGTCGCCGATTCTTTCGCTTCTCTGTCTTTGTCTTATCGCCTCGGCGAACTACACGATCAACGAATTCCTGGACGCCAGATCTGACCGGTTTCATCCACTGAAAAGCGGCAGGCCGGGAGCGCTAGGCCTCCTCAATCCCCGCCTCGTACTCGCGCAATACCTCGCCCTCGCCGCATGCGGACTGATCATCGCGGAAACCATTAATTTGCCGTTCTTTCTCAGCAGCGTCGCGTTGCTGGTCATGGGACTCATCTACAACGTTTCGCCCGTTCGATCGAAAGATCGCGCCTATCTTGACGTGCTCTCGGAGTCCATCAACAACCCTATCAGATTCCTGTTCGGGTGGTTCGCGGTCACGCAAGTTGCTCTGCCGCCCGTCAGCGCGCTTCTGGCGTACTGGATGGGCGGAGCGTTTCTGATGGGAGTGAAGCGGTTCTCGGAATATCGGCGTATCGGCGATCCGGCGCGCGCGGCCCTCTACCGCCGCTCGTTCGGAACATATACGGAAGACAGCCTGCTTCTGTCGTCGTTCTTTTATGCGCTGTGCTCCGCATTCTTCATCGGCATATTCCTCATCAAATACCGCATCGAATATGTCCTCATATTCCCGCTCTTCGCGATCCTCTTCACATGGTACCTCGCCATCGGCCTCAAATCGGATTCGGCAGCCCAGGCGCCGGAAAAGCTATATCGCGAAACCATTTTTCTCGGTTTCGCGGGCTTGACATTCCTGATGGCGGCGGCGCTGTTTTTCATCCGGCTGCCGCTTCTCCAGGGCCTTATGGAAAACCAGCTCATTCCGCTGAATTTCCGCTTCCTGTGGCAATGAACATCGAGGCGGCCACATGCGGCGCGGCCGGGCCGCCCGACGGCAACGACGCAAAAAGGAAAAGCCGCCCGGCAATCGCGATCTTCGATCTGGACGGCACGCTGACACGCAGGGACACGTTTCTTGCCTATCTGCAATTCGTGCTGAAGCGGCGCATCGCTCGGGTGGCGCAATGTGCGCGTCTTCCCTGGTCCGTCCTCTTATATCAATCCGGGTTTCGCCCGCGGGATTGGCTCAAGCAGGATTTCGTCGCCGCGGTCCTGGGCGGCTGTTCGCGCGCGGAAGTGACCGCCCATACGGCGGCCTTCGTCGGACAATTCGGGCCGGGATTGATCAAACCAGCCGCCCTCGAAGTTCTTCGATGGCACCAAAGCCAATCGCACCGCCTGATGATCGCATCGGCGAGCCTCGACATCTACGCGTTGCCGTTGGGTACCCTGTGGGGGATTCTGGAAGGTGTGTGTACACAAGTGAAATGGGAGGCGGACCGTATCACGGGTGTGCTCGATGGACCGAACCTGCGGGGCGAAGCCAAGCTCACGGCGGTCAAGAACGCGCTCGGCCTTACGGCCGGCGATCGTCCCGAAATTTTTGCCTATTCCGATCACCATAGCGACTTGCCGTTGCTGAAATTCGCGGATCACGGCTTTGCCGTCGACCCGACGGCAACACTTGCGAATTGTGCCCCGCGAGAGGGAATCCGGATCCTGCGCTGGACGCGGCATGCATCGCGGTCGTCGTCATCGGCGCAGTCGCGGCTTGGGGCACGAAGCTGAGCGGCACATTCACATCGGTTGCGCGCCGCTCCAGGGCGGACTCGGTTCACGTTGAACCAATGCTCCCCCCTCCGCCTCGCTGCGCTCGGCACCTCCCCCACGATGGGGGAGGAAAGAAATTGGGGGAGGAAAGAAAAGGTGCCAGCACTTTTGTTTTTCTCCCCCAGCGTGGGGGAGGCGGTTTGCAAAGCGAAGCGTAGCAAACCGGAGGGGGGAGCCGGCGCGCGTTGCGCCACGCCCCCCTCCGGCACTTCGCGCCACCTCCCCCACGACGGGGGAGGAAAGAAAGTCGCTTCGCGCCACCTCCCCCACGATGGGGGAGGAAAGAAAAAGATGCTAACTCATGGTTGTGCCGGTAATCGGGAGTATCGCGGCGTAATCCAGGCAAACACGGCGCGGCGAGAAGCCCCGAAAGATGGAGCACCGTGTCCTTGTCGATGAGCCGGACGAAACCGGCCCGCGGCTCCGCCCCGGCGAAGACCCTCCGGGATCGTGTTGGGCTATAAATCCAGAGACCGCCTGCGCTAGCGCGGACGGTGCTCCTGCGCTTCGACAAAGGCCCGCAGAACGGCGTTGATGCGCGTCTGATATCCCCGCCCCGTCTTGCGGAAGTAATCCATTACGCGCCGGTGAATGATCGGCAATGACGACGGTGCCTGAGCCAATACGGTTTACATTAAAACCATGTAGGTCTATACTGCTTTTTCCTGGGCGAACAGAAGGAACGCGAAATTTGCAGCCACCAATTCCAGCTCAGCTTTCGGGACTCAGGCGAGGCCGCGCAGAAGCGACCCAAACGGATACGGATGCCGAGACGGACGATTCTCAGGGAATTTCCGGACCGGAATTCCTCCCTCGCACTTTCGCGGGCAGGAAATCTCTGCCCGGCAGCCATTCGCGAAATTCCCTGGTTCAGGGAATTGCTGAGGGAAAAGGAGAGAAAAATTCTCCCTCTCTCCCATTGGGAGCCTGGCGTTTGCATGTTTGCGTGGGGGAGTCGGCGCGCGAATCGCGCGACTCCCCCCTCCGCCTCGCTGCGCTCGGCACCTCCCCCACGATGGGGGAGGAAAACGGGGCGCGTGCTCGCGCACTTCGTCAAACATGAAGGAATGTGCGCTCATGTCAGCCCCTCTCGGGGAGGGCTGGGTTGAGGGAGGCAGGAGCGACCGAAATGGATACGGACGGCCCGAGAAGGACGATTCTCAGGGAAATTTCGGTCCAGGCTTTCTTCCTCGAGCCTGCGCAGGGGAAACATCTCTGCCGGGCGGCCCATCGCGAAATTCCCTGCTTCAGGGAATTTTTGAGGGAAAACGAGAGAATAATATTCCTTCTCTCCGTTGAGGGGTTGGCGTTTGCATGTTTGCGTGGGGGGCGCCTGGTTTTCCTCCCCCACGTTGGGGGAGGAAAACGGGGCGGGGGAGAGTCAACAGGCAGAATCAACAGAATCAACAGCAACTGGACGGCGGCTGGAAAAAGGCGTAGGTTGAGCCAGCAGTGGCCGTGTCAGCGGAACGGGACAAGTCCATTTGGCAGAACGGGGGATCGCCCCATGATGCGCTTCAATGTGGTTCTGGCAGCTTTGCTCCTCGTCACCACCGCGGTGATGGCGCGGTCGTTGAGGCTCGACAAGGGAATGCCGCCGAGCCAGGGACCGGTCCTTCTCGATCTGAACAGCCTTCACCTGCATCTGTTCCATCAGCAGGACAGCGCAGAATCTTCCCCGGCCACCGGATCGGCCGCCGGCGCCGACAAGGACTGGTCGCAGCAATCCGGCCTGCCTCCCCTTTCCATGGGCCCCCTGCGCGCGCATTTCGGGGAGGACGACAATCCCTGGGGCAATCTCTCGGCCTACCAGTCGCAGCTCGGCAGCAGCGCGTGGGAAGACGAGCAAAACAAATCAAGGTCGGCCAAGCTGCTGTTCGTCTGGCCGACGGACAAGTAGCCGGACCGCTTCCCAGCGCCTGGTTCTTGCGCTAGATGCTCGCGCGCCCCCGCGGCGCCGCGCGCATGGGACAACCGCAGAAGGATGAATCGATGTCGTACAAAGTCGCCGTGGTCGGCGCGACCGGCAATGTCGGGCGCGAAATGCTGGGCGTGCTGGCCGAGCGGGCCTTTCCCGCCGGCGAGGTCACAGCCCTTGCATCGACCAGCTCCACCGGAACCGAAGTCTCGTTCGGCGATCGCATCCTGAAGGTCAAGGCGCTCGATTATTACGATTTTTCCGGCACCGATATCGTGCTGATGTCGGCGGGCGCGGCGGTGTCGAAGGCATGGGCGCCGAAGATCGCCGCCACCGGCGCGCTGGTGATCGACAATTCCTCCTGCTGGCGCATGGACCGCGAGGTGCCGCTCGTTATCCCGGAAGTGAACGCGCACGCGCTCGAAGGCGGATTGGAGAAAGGCATCATCGCCAATCCCAACTGCTCCATTACGGGACTCGTCGTGGCGTTGAAGCCCCTGCACGACGAAGCCCGGATCCGGCGCGTGGTGGTGGCGACCTATCAATCCGTTTCCGGCGCCGGCAAGGGGGCGATGGACGAACTCTTCCGCCAGACGCGCGCGGTGTTCGTCGCCGATCCGATCGAAAGCAACACGTTCACCAAGCAGATCGCGTTCAACGTGATTCCGCACATCGATACCTTCCTCGACTCGGGCTACTCGAAAGAGGAATGGAAGATGATGGTGGAGATCCAGAAGATACTCGACCCCGACATCCAGCTCACCGCGACGTGCGTCCGCGTGCCCGTCTTCATCGGGCATTCGGCGGCCGCCACGGTCGAGTTCGAGCGGCCGATCACGGCGCAGCGCGCGCGCGCCATCCTGCGCGAGGCGCCGGGCGTGCTCGTCGTGGACAAGCGCGAGGACGGCGGCTATGTGACGCCGGTCGAAGCGGCGGGCGAAGACGCGACCTATGTCTCGCGCATCCGCAAGGATCCGACGGTCGAACACGGGCTGGCGCTGTGGGTGGTGACCGACAATCTGCGCAAGGGCGCCGCCCTCAACGCGGTTCAGATCGCCGAATGCCTGATCAACCGCCGGCTCCTGAAACAGGCCGCCTGACCCGAATTCACCACAAGGAGCACAAAGGACACAAAGAACCCTTCGTGTGCTTTGTGACTTGGAGCGGAATCTTATTACCTTGAATCGCGTTCGCGGCACGTCCCCCTCCCCGGCCTTCGGCCGGACCTCCCCCACGCCGGGGGAGGAAAACAAAAGTGGGCCCCTTTTCTTTCCTCCCCCGGCGTGGGGGAGGTACCGAGCGCAGCGAGGCGGAGGGGGACGTGTTGGTTCGGCGTGAACGGATTCCGCTCTGCGTACAAATACGCGGGATATCTCCATGACAACAGCCATCCGGCCGCGCCGCTCCGTGCTCTACATGCCGGGCTCCAATGCCCGCGCCATCGAAAAGGCGCGCACGCTGCCGGCCGATGCCCTCATTCTCGATCTCGAAGATGCGGTCGCGCCCGATGCGAAAGAGCCGGCGCGCGCGCAGGTCTGCCAGGCCGTGCAGGCGGGCGGCTTCGGGAAACGCGAAGTCATTATACGCGTCAACGCGCTCTCCACGCCGTGGGGCGAATCCGATCTCGCAGCGGCCATCGCAGCGCGTCCCGACGCGATCCTGATTCCGAAAGTCTCCGGCATCCCCGATATTCAGTCCCCCGGCGCGCGGCTGGCGGACCGGGGCATTTCTCTCTGGGCCATGATCGAAACACCGCGCGCCGTTCTCGACATCGCCGCGATCGCCGCTTCGGGGGGAAATCTCGCCTGCCTGGTGATGGGCACCAACGATCTCGTCAAGGAGATGCGCGGACGTCACATGCGCGACCGCGACAATCTTGCCGTGGCGCTCGGCCTTGCGGTCACCGCCGCCCGGACCTTCGGTCTCTGCGTCATCGACGGGGTGTTCAACGACATCGCGGACACCGACGGCTTCCGCGGGAGCTGCCTGCAGGCGCGCGACTTCGGCTTCGACGGCAAGACGCTCATTCATCCCTCGCAGATCGCCTGCTGCAACGCCGTCTTCGCGCCCTCGCGCGAGGAAATCGAAGCGGCGTGCAAGGTGATTTCCGCGTTCGAAAGTCCCGGGAACAGCGGCAAGGGCGCCATCGCGCTCGACGGCCGCATGGTCGAACGCCTTCACATGGACATGGCGCGCCAGACGGTGGCGCTCGCCGAAGCCATCGCCGCGCAGGAAGCAAGCTCGCATTGACCGCGAAGATGACCCTGGATGCGGCGCAGGAGGACGGGATGTACGCGACGGCGGTTTTGGTCTTGGCGGCGATCATTATCTACCGCTTCCACCGCTCCATTCTCGCCGCGCTCGCCCGCTTCGATGCGCGCAATGCGGCGCGCAAGCGCGAAGAAGCGCGCGACCGCCAGGACCGGCTGGCGCACTACAAGCACACGCTCAAACTGGCGGAAGAACAGGTCGACCAGATCGCCGAAATCACCGTGGCCGACCCGCGCACCGGCTCGCCCGTTTCGCGCTTCGTGTTTGCGGGCGAAACCTTTATTACCCGCGAAGACGCCGAAGCCGCGCGGCAGGAAGCGATCATTGCCAAGGCGCGGGAATTCTACGTGGAGCTACCCGCCGCCCTGACCCGCCGCGGCAACGGCACGCTTCGTTAGGCCGCTTCCCCGCGCAGGAGGCGGGGAAGTTTGCCGATTTCGCCGCCGGCATGGCGCATGAAGAAGCGCCGCAGCGGGCCAATGCCATCGACGATCCCGAGCCCCAGATCGCGCACGACGCGAAGCGGCGCGATGTCGGTGGAGAAAAGACGGTTGAGTGCGTCGGTGGCGGCAGCGAGCGCAAAGGAATCGAAGCGGCGCCATCTCTCATAGCGTCCGAGCACGTCGGGCGCCCCAAAATCCAGCCCGAGCCGGGCGGCGTCGAGCACCACTTCCGCCAGCGCCGCCACATCCTTGAAACCGAGATTGAGCCCCTGGCCCGCAATCGGATGGATTCCATGCGCGGCGTCGCCCGCCAGCGCGAAGCGCGGACGGACCCAGGCGCGGGCAAGGTGGAAGCGCAGCGGATAGGACCAGCGCGGGGCTTCGCTGTGGACCGCACCCAGATGTGCGCCGAACCGCCGCGCGATTTCCGCCTGAAACTCCGGATCCGGCAACCGGAGCATCGCATCGGCGAGCGCCTCGCGCTCCGTCCACACCAGTGAGGAGCGGTTGCCGGTCATGGGCAATATCGCAAACGGACCCGACGGCAGGAAATGTTCCCAGGCGGTTCCATGATGCGGGCGCTCATGGGCGACGGTGGCGACAATTCCCCGCTGCCGATAGGACCAGGCGACAAGCCCGATCCCCATGCGCTCGCGTGAAGGCGACTCGCGCCCCTCCGCGGCGACGAACAGCGGCGCATGAAACGATTGGCCGGAATCGAGAACGACCTCGATTGCGCGCGACGTGGATCGGGAAGCGACAACACTGGCCGGGCATTCGGTCGCAAGCGATTGCGTGCCCTCCGCGCAGGCATGAAGCGCTGCACGGATATCGCGGTTTTCCGCGATGTACCCCATCGGCACGCCGATCTCGCGATGATCGAAATGCAGCGAAAAGGGCGAAGGCGCGCGGCCAAGCTTCGCGTCGGTCACGAGAATGTCGTTGATCGGCTGGGTGCGGGGTTTCAGATGCTCCCACACGCCGAGCGCTTCGAGCATGCGCGCCGAGGAATAGGAAAGCGCGCTCACCCGGCCGTCGAAAGCCGGCTCGGTCGTCTTCGCCTGCGGCAGAGGGTCGGCGACCACGACGTTCAGCCCGCCGCGAGCCAGCGCCAGTGCCAGCGCAAGCCCGACCATGCCGCCGCCGCCGATCACTATGTCCGTGTGTTTTTCCTGCGACATGATGCAGAGTACGACAACCCCAAGCTTGTTGTCATTCCCGCGGAAGCGGGAATCCAGGGGCCAACGCACGCCCGCCCGACAGCGCGGAGCCTCCGTTGAGCGTGCCATACAGATCCAGCCATTGCGGATTCGCCCTTTCGATCAACTCCAGCTTCCATTTGCGATTCCAGGTCTTGAATTGCTTTTCGCGCCGGATCGCAACGCGCACATCGTCAAAGCACTCGATGTAGACGAGCCTCTTCACGCCATATTTCTTGGTGAACTCCGAGCCCTGACCTTCGCGGTGCTCGAAACAGCGACGCGCAACATTGTTCGTTACGCCGAGATAGAGCGTTCCATTCCGTTTGCTGGCGAGCATGTACACGTAGTATGAATTCGACAATGCGCGTCCTTCCTGTCTGTCCTCAAAGCCATTGTGGAGAAAGGATCAGGTGCAGGATTGCCTGCAATGTCGCATATTCGTGAATTGGGACGTTTTGAGAGCCGTTCTGTGGCCCCTAGATTCCCGCTTTCGCGGGAATGACACTTTGTGTTGGGATGAATCGGGATAGCGGCGATTGATAAGGGTATTTACGGTTTGTAAACCATTGAAGCCAGACTGGGCTGTTTCGGGTGTGGTAAACCCGGGCGAGCCGAGGGGGAGGATCCTGTGAGCCGGGTCAAGACGATGGGCGCCTATCAGCCGCGCACCTGGCGGGCCGAGATGGCGGATTCGATCGAGGAGTTGCGCCGCGCGCTCGTCGAATTCCTGGTGACGATCGTGTATCGGGGCGCGGGCGCGGCCGTGTTCCTCGGTTCGGCGGCCATTCTTGTCGCGCTCGCGAGCTATCACGCCGTCGACGCAAGTCTCAACAACGCAACCGGGCGCGCTCCCGGCAATCTGCTCGGCGGATTTGGCGCCACGGCCGCCGACCTCCTGTTGCAGAGTTTGGGAGTTGCCGCGCTCGCCGCCATTGCCGCGCCGGCCGTCTGGGGCGTCCTGGCGCTGACGGGAACCGGCCTGCGGCGCGCCGGCTGGTGCGCCATTGCGTGGCCCGCGAGCACGCTCTTTGCGGCGGCCGGACTGGGAGCGCTGCCTCTGCCTTTGTCACTGCCGGCAGGCGCGGGCGGCCTTGTGGGGCTCGCCGCACTGGGGCTGGCGCGGCACCTCGATCAGGTCTGGCAACAGTCGTGGATCGCCTACGCGCTGCCCGTTGCGTTTCTGACCACGGGTGTGCCGCTCGCCTTTGTGGCGACGGGCCTGAGGTTTCAGCCCGTCTGGCGCGGTTTTGTGAGCGGCATCGCGTTTGTCGCCTATGCCGGAATGTTTGTTGTCCGCACAGCGCGGGGCTGGTGGCGGGGCGTGCCGGACCGGACAGCGCAGCAACGGGACGATTCGCTGGACATCGTGCCGGAACCGGCCGCGGCAAGCACGTTCGAGCCCGAGCGCCTGCGCGAAACCCGCGTCAAGCGGGACGATGCGCGCAAGGCGCCGCCAAAGCCCAAAGCCGCGCGCCAGGCGGCGCTGGATCTCGGCGAGGGCGAATACCAGCTGCCGCCGCTGGGTCTTCTGGCTGAGCCGGTGCGGGTTCAGGACCGTGCCGGATTGAGCGACGAGGCGCTGGAAGAAAATGCGCGCATGCTCGAGGCGGTGCTCGGAGATTT
>DATAWY010000054.1:0-58576 GCA_036266955.1 Rhizomicrobium sp. | reverse complement strand
CAGCGCCTCCAGCGCAATCTTCGCTTTCAGCCCCGCATCAATCGTCCGTCTCGTTCGCTTCGTCATGGTCTGCTCCGTTTAGCAACGGAACAGCCGCGTTTCCAATTAAGCCCCTGGTCCCAAATGCGGGGTCCACTTCAGCGCACGTCTCCGGTCCGCGCGTCGAGCTCGATCCCGTAGTAGGCGTTCTGGAGCGAAGTGGCGGTTGGTATCGTGGGTTCAGGCGCCTTTGTCTGCGCCACTCTCGTCGCTTCCCTGATCGTGTAGACGCGATAGCCGAAAGCCGGAACATTCCGGGCCATGAAGCGCGCGCGATCCTCATATTTGCGGCTTTCCAGGATTTCCACCGGCAGCGCTGCGCCGCCTTCCGAGTCCGCGACCTCCTCTCCTTTTTTCAGATCGAGGCTCACCGTGCCGTCGCGTTTCCAGCTGAGCGTATTGAAGACGACCAGGCTGTTGGGGCCGGCGGGGATGCGATCGGCGAGCTGGGCCATGCTGCGCCGAGCCATGAATTCGATGCCGGCAGCGGCGTCCAGGGCATAGCTGTCTTTAATCGCCAGCTGGTCCACGGCTTCGAAACTCTCAGGATCGCTGACGCTGTCCGCCGCCCCCCAGGTGTGCTCATCCATCAGGATCATTTTCTTCCACATGCCATCCAGCGCGGCGCTATTCACGGCCAACCGCGGATCCGTGAGCGAAGCCAGCGTAGCCAGCTTTTCCGCGCTCGGCGCCCGCGCCTCGTTGTGCCGCTCCAGCGCAACGTAGAACGCATCCGATGCCACCCCATCTTCCCAATATGGGCCCCCGTCGCCGCGCACCGTGGGGATGCGGCCGCCAAACTGCCGCGCGATCTCCTCCATCGCTTCGCGGAATCCGGAGTAGCGCAGATGCGGATAGGCGTACTTGCTGTTCCACTCTGCGGCCAGCACCGCCTGCTCGGGATATAGCGCATGATTCTCCACTTGCGTTCCGTAGATAATGGCCGCGTCGGCCTTGTACTGCGGAGTTTCGTACATCTGGAGGAACAACGGCAGCATTTGGCGACCGGCGGCCATCACTGGAGGTGCGCCGAAGATCATATCCAACTGCTCGTAATGCCGCGAGTACCACAGCAGTACGTGCTTTCGGTCGGGGCACTCCCACCACATCGGCGAGTGTTCCTGCAGGCGGCCGATGAGCAGCACCGGCGCACGATAGTTGTTGCTGCCCGCGGCCAGGTATGGAATGCCCGCGGCGGCGAGGATCGACGCATACGACCACGTGTACGAGGGAACGTCGGTGATGTTCGCGTAGTCGAGCGGCGTTCCGTGCAAGCGGCTGAAATCGGCGCTGGGATAGAGAGAACGGATCGACGTTTCGGCAGTGGGCAGGCCGGTGAGCAGGCACGCGTACTGCGCAGGGACAAAGATTTTCTTCTCGCGTATGGCCTTGATCACGCGTTGCTGCTCGGCGCGCGAGCGCGCGCCGAGAAACTGCTCCAGGTCCCACTCGCCGTCCAGGCTGTAGCGAAACTCCGGATGCTGCGCGATCAAATCCAGCGCCTCGTCGAGGGCATGGCTCTGTACGGCCGCAACCTTGGCCTGGTAATCGGAGTAGCCGATATCGGTGTGGATGTGGGGAATCACGTAGAGCGTCCACTTCTTTGCGGGGCTGATAGTCTGCGCAAATTCCAGTGTTTGCACGCCGGCATGCATGATGAGCCGGGCCCGGGCTGCTGGCGCGAACTCCGAAACCAGAAAATCGAGATTTTCTTCGCCGAATGCGCCCGGGCCGTGAGTGGCCGCGCGATAGCGTTGCCCGCCGATCGTCAGTTCCGCGCTGCCTGCGCCCGCGGCCTGCGGGTAGCGCACGAAGACATCCACTTCTTCTTTCAATACGCGGCCATCGTTTTGAAAGTAGACAGTGGGCTCGATGCGCGCGCTCGCCAGGCGCGGAGCGCCATGGCTTAAGGGATCGAGCTCGATAGCGTCGTAGTTCAGGCCGGCGCCGGGAATCACCGTCGCCGTCTGCTCCACCGGCTGCAGAGAGATCGTATTCTCGCCCGCTGCGAGCCATGCGCCGGGAAAATCGAATTCCACATCGGCAGCCGAATAGACAGGATCGAAGCTGTCGCTGGCATCCCCGTTGCTGAGGACGAGAGCCGGATGCAGATAAAAAAGGCCCGCCCTGCCGTTGATGCCGATACGCAAGGCGGGTACGGCGTGATCCTCCAGCAGCACTGCAACGTGCAGGCGGTACGCGGGCGCCCGTGTACCATCAAGAGAGAACCGGATGGCACGCGGCGCGGAGCCGGGAGGATGCGCGGGGGAATCCGCCGGATGGTGGGCGTACCAATCTTTCACGGGATCGCTTTTGCCGGCTTCGAAGAGGACGTTCTGGCTCGGGATGCCGCCGCGGAACTCGCCCGAGGAGCGGTTGAAAGTGCCGATGCGAAACGCGGGAACGGCGCTCGATTGCAACGCGGCGCTGATGGCCGGGAAGGACGGAACGGAGATCGAGAGAGCCAAAACAAAAGAGCGGAAGAGCGGCAAGGCAAGAAATGTGCGCCAGCGAGTATCCAGGGAGGCAGGAAACGAAAGATCGGCAGAGGCCATCATCCTTCCTTACCGGTCAGGCTCCGGCCACCCAAACAGCCCCGGTGCGAAGCAAAAGATCACTAGCGTCCGGCTCATGATAGGAACGATGCCTCATTCTACTCCATGACGATTCGCGGCGCGGCGCGCGTGGGGGCCTCGAGGCTTCTGGCGATTTTTTCGGCCAGGGCGATAAAGGCTTGGGCCTCCGGGCTTTGCGGCGCTTGGGCGACGATGGGCGTGCCGGCGTCCGAGCTTTCCCGGATGGCGGGGACCAGGGGAATTTCGCCGAGGAATGGCGCGTCGAGGGATTCCGCCACCCTCCGCGCGCCGCCATGGCTGAAGATGTGACTTTCCTTGCCGCAATGCGGGCAGACGAAGACGCTCATGTTCTCGACGATGCCGAGAATGGGCACCTTGGTCTTCCTGAACATCGCTAGACCTTTGCGCGCATCGACGAGCGCGAGATCCTGTGGCGTTGAGACGATGATCGCGCCCTTGAGCGGCACGCGCTGGGCCATGGTGAGTTGCGCGTCGCCCGTGCCGGGCGGCATGTCGACGACGAGCACGTCGAGCGGCGCCCAGGCGACGTCGCCAAGCATCTGCGAAAGCGCGCTCGACACCATGGGACCGCGCCACACCATCGGCTCGTCCTCGCGGATGAGAAATCCGATCGACATCGTCTTGATTCCGAATTTCTCGATCGGTTCGAGCACCTTGCCGTCGCGCGACCGCGGCTTCTCGCGGATGTCGAGGAGACGCGGAATGGAAGGTCCATAGATGTCGGCATCAAGAAGGCCGGTCTTCAGTCCGAGCCTTGCCAGCGCAAGCGCGAGGTTGACGGCGACCGTCGATTTTCCCACGCCGCCCTTGCCGCTCGCGACCGCGATCACGGCCGCAACCCCTGGGATTCCGGTTTGCGCATGTTGCGCAGGGGGCGCTGCACGTGCCACTGCTGCCGCGGGCCTAGGCTCGTGATGCGCCGTC
Source organism: Rhizomicrobium sp. (assembly GCA_036266955.1). Lineage (GTDB taxonomy): Bacteria > Pseudomonadota > Alphaproteobacteria > Micropepsales > Micropepsaceae > Rhizomicrobium. Next base: position 55,016 of record DATAWY010000054.1, on the reverse strand, counting down.
AGAACCGCCGTGACGGACAGCACACCGGGAAGCGCGGCCACTGCGGCCTCGGCTTGTCTGCGCAAAGGCTCCGCGGCTGCGCCGCGCTCGGCGGGCACTTCTATCGCGAAGCTCACATAACCGTCCCGGAGCGCGAGCCCTTGCACGAGCCCCGACTCGACGAGGTTTTTCCCGCTTGCCGGGTCGGATATCCGGGTGAGCGCATGCAGGACGTCTTCCCGACTTGCCGCCGCCATCGGTAAACCGCTCCGTGTCCCGCGCAATCAAAACCCGAGCGCAATCGCGCGTGGCTCGTTTGTTGCGCTCGGGAAGAGAGGCACATATAACCGCTTTATCCCGGAAAACCAAGAATGGGCAACGAATTCCGGGCTTGGGATTTCGCATCACACATGCCTTGGAATACGCAGTCCGGCGGCAACGGCCAGGTTCCGCGCGGCCCCTGGGGGCGCGGGCCCTCGAGCGGGGGCCGCATGCGCCCCCCAAAACTGGACGATCTGCTGCGTGGGGCCGGGAAACGCCTGCGGCAATACATGCCCGGCGGTGCGCTGACGGCCGGCGGAATTGCACTGGTTCTGCTGGGTGTCATTGCCGTCTGGCCGCTCAGTGGAATTTATTTTGTGACCGCGCGGGAGGAGGGCGTGGTCCTGCGCTTCGGAAAATATGTGGCGCGCACGCCGCCTGGCATCAACTATCATTGGCCGTGGCCGATCGAGACGGTCGAGACGCCGGAGGTCACGACCGTCAACCAGATTACGGTCGGCTACCGCGTCGGCGCCGAGGCGAATGACGAGAGCGAACTGGAAGACGCCCGCGAAGAAAGCCTGATGCTCACAGGCGACGAGAACATCGTCGATGTGAATTTCACGGTCGGCTGGGTGATCAAGGATCCCGCAGAATATCTCTTCGACGTGGATAATCCGCCGCAGACGATCAAGGCGGTCGCCGAAAGCGCCATGCGCGAAGTGGTGGGGCAGACGCAGATCGAGCCCATCCTGACCCAGGACCGCGCGCCCATCGAAAACCAGGTGCGCGATCTGATGCAGAAAACGCTCGATAGCTATCGCGCCGGGGTGACGATCACGCAGGTAAAGATGCAGAAGGCCGACACGCCGGCGGAAGTGATAGACGCCTACCGCGATGTCCAGGCGGCACGCGCCGATCAGGAGCGCATGCGCAACGAGGGCGAAGCCTATGCAAACAAGATCATCCCGGAGGCGAGGGGCAAGGCGGCCAAGGTCGTCCAGGACGCCGAGGCCTATCGTCAGCAGGTGATCGCCGAAGCGGAGGGCGAGGCGAAGAGATTTCTTTCCGTCTACGCGGAGTACAAGAAGGCGCCGGAGGTCACGCGGCGCCGCATGTATCTGGAGACCATGAGCGCCATTCTCGCGCCCATGAACAAGGTCATCGTGGATGAGGGCGCAAGCCGCGGCGTCGTGCCGTATCTGCCGCTGCCCGGCCTCGACAAGCGCACGCCGGGCGGCACGGTCACCGAACCCGGGGCTCCTCCCGCGGGCATCCCGCAGATGTCGAGTGCTCCATCCGATCGCGGAGCGCAGCAATGAGTCGCGTCGCGATCATCGCCGTCGTGCTGGTACTTGTGCTCGGCGCCACGCTGGCGGATGCGAGTTTCTACACTGTGAATCCCATGGAACAGGTGCTGGTACTGGAATTCGGCGCGCCTCTGACCGTCGTTACCGACGAGGGTCTGCATACGAAGATTCCCTGGATGCAGACGATACAGGTCATCGACCGTCGGCTCCTGAACCTCGAAGCGCCAGCGGAGGAAGTCATCACGGAAGACAAGAAGCGTATCGTGGTGGACGCGTTCGCGCGCTGGCGCATCGTGGATCCGTTGCGCTTTTACCAGACTCTCCTTGACGAGACCGGTGCGCAGCTCCGGCTCAATCCGTTCCTCAGTTCCGATCTGCGGCGCGTGCTGGGCTCCCAGACTTTCGCGACCATGCTGTCAAGCTCGCGCGCCGATCTGATGCACGACATCCGCGACGACATGAACCAGGAAACAGGGCGCTTCGGCGTCGAAATCGTGGACGTGCGCATTCGCCACGCCGACCTTCCGCCACAGAACAGCGAAGCGATTTTTCAGCGCATGCAGCAGGAGCGAAAGCGCGAAGCCAACGAGTTCCGCGCCGAGGGCTCGGAGATCAAGCAGCGCATCCAGGCGCGGGCCGAACGGGAGGTAACGGTCCTTCTCGCCGAGGCCGGCCGGGAATCGCAAATCCTTCGCGGCGAAGGCGAGGCCGAACAAACCAGAATTCTCGGAGATGCCTTTGGGCAGGACGCAGATTTCTTTGCCTTCTACCGCTCGATGCAGGCTTATCGCGACGCGTTGCCGGCAGACACCACCCGCGTCCTGCTGTCACCCGACAGCGAGTTCTTCCGCTATTTTGGGCAGACGCAGAATGCATCTGGTGCGGCGGCGCCGAGGCGCAAGCACTGAGCATCCGTCAATCAGTACCAGGCGCTGCGCCGCTTCTGTTTTCGCAGTGCAGCATCGGAAGAATATTTCAAGCCGAAGAAAATTTAACGGTCTCCCCGGCAAAATCTGCTCGACAGAACGACAGGAGGGATGCGAAAAGAAAGCCGCGCGGGGGCATGGGATCCATTCAAGGAGGCACCATGCCGAGTTTTGAGATTTGCTACCTCGACAGCGACGGTTCGCTTGCCTGCAGCTTTTCGGCCATGTGCGCGAACGAAACGCACGCCAAGGTTCTTGCCCACGCAATGAAGCTCAGCGCCTACAAGAAATTCGAAGTGTGGCAGGATCGGACGCTGGTCTATAAGCGCCCGCAACTTTCCGAGGCTGGTCAGGCGCTGCAGTAATCCGCGCAACCAGCGAGATCTCCCGCGCCGGGACTTGGCAAGGGCGGCCGCCGAACCTATGTGAAGAGCGGAGCCGGGTGCGAGGCGTGACATGCTCACCCTACTGTTCGGAATCTTCGCGTTTTTCTGGACATCGGTTTTCGCGGTCGTGGGCCTCAGCCTGTTTCTCGGGCTGCTGATTCCATTCCTGATTCTGATGCTCGTGTTTCGGATCGGTCTGCTTTTCGTCAAGCTGGCCGCGGGCGTTGTGCTGCTCGCGCTGTTTGCGGTCTGCTTGTTCTGAGCCCCTGAGTCGGCTATATTGGCTTCGGGTGTCGTGACGTGGGCGCATTCAGCGGGCCGGGGCCGAAGGAGTGGCCAATGGTTTCCGAGGACGACATTCGCATCCGAAGCTATCTGCTCTGGCAGGAAGCCGGCTGTCCGCAGCGACGCGACGTTGAATTCTGGCTCCGCGCGGAGGCGGAGCTTTTTGCCGAATCCCCGTGTGCACCAACACCATGGGCAAAATCCGGGCGGCCCGTGATCGTTCCCCGTGTGCCGGTTTTCGCGCCCTTGCAAAGAACAATCTCCATGCGTGTCCCGCCGCGCGAGCGCCTGTCTGCGCCTACTGCTGCCAGGCGATGAGAGGCAGTTCCGAGGGCACGAACGCGCCCTCGTGATATGGAATGATGCGCAGCGTGTATTCGTGCGCCGCGCGCCCGCCGGCCACCTCGCCGGCATAGACATAACCATGGGCCGAGCCTGGAATGGGCTGCTCCCGATGGAGGGTGATGACCTCGGCGGGACGGCCCTCCACCTCATCTGCAAACAGTTCGACGCGCACGAGTTCCGGACCGGGCTCGCCCAGAAATACCGGCACCGAGAACCGCCACCTGTCGGCCTCCTGCAGGATTGTGGGGTGTCCGAAATGGAGACTGGACCAGCTGATCCGCAGCTCCTCCGACCAGCGCCACAGGGTTTTTGCAAGGGCGCAATCTTCTTGCAGCCGGGCGCGCAGTCGGGCCGCAAGAGGCAGATAGGCCTGTTCGACATACTCGCGCATCATGCGATTGCTAGAGTAGGCCGGCGTCAACACCGACATGCTGCGCCGGATGCGCGCGAGCCAGGCGCAAGGAAGCCCGTCCGCATTCCGATCATAGAATTCCGGAAGGATCTGCTTTTCCAGGACGTCGTAGAGACTTGCCGCATCGCGCTCGTCGACAAAGGCGGCCTCTCCGCCGCATTCGTCGCCGATCGACCAGCCAAGTCCCCCATCATGGGCTTCCGCCCACCAGCCGTCCAGCGTCGAGCAGTTGAGACCACCGTTGACGAGCACCTTCATGCCGCTCGTGCCACAAGCTTCCCAGGGCCGTCGCGGGGTGTTGATCCAGACATCGGCACCCTGCACCAGCTCCTTTGCGAGGGCGATGTCGTAATCTTCGAGAAACAGAATCCGCGGGCGGAAGCGGGGCTCGCGCGCGAGCGCAATCCAGGCACGGATCATGGCCTTGCCTTCCAGATCGGCGGGATGGGCCTTTCCGGCCACCACGATCTGCATCGGTCGTTCCTTGTTAAATAGCAGGCGCTCGAGACGCGCGGGATCGCTGAGCAGCAGGTTCGGCCTTTTGTATTCAGTAAATCGCCGCGCAAACGCGAGCGTCAGAATATTGGGATCAAGTACGTTGCCCGTGTGATCGGCGGCATCTCCGGCAAAGCCCCGCTCCCGCAGCTGGGTTGCCAGGCGTCCCCGCACAACGCGCACAAGGCGCTGGCGCGCTTCGCCGCGCATCGCCCAAAGGTCTTCATCGCCGATATGTGCGATCCGCTCCTGAAGTTGTTCGGGCATGCCGCGCCATCTCTCTTTCCCGCAGCCCTCCGTCCAGATGCGGTCCGCTTCGGCCGAGTCCCAGGTCGGCATGTGCACGCCATTGGTGATGTGACCGACGGGAACTTCGCAGGCCGGCCAGCGCGGAAAGAGGGGCTGAAAGATTTTTCGGCTGAAATCTCCGTGCAGACGGCTCACGCCCAGGCACGCCGCAGAACCGCGCTGCGCGAGCCAGGCCATGTTGAACGGTTCTTCCGGATTGCGGGGGTCCACACGCCCAAGCCCCAGAAGTGCGTCGAGCGTCACACCTGCCAGACTTTCGTCGGCATAGGGCAGATAGGTGCGCAGCAGATGTACCGGAAAGGCATCGAAACCCGCAGCGACCGGGGTATGCGTGGTGAAGACGTTACCCGCACGCGTGGCCCACAGGGCCTGCCAGAAGCCGAGTTTGTTTCTGCGCGCAAACTGGCAGGCGCGTTCGATGATGGCGAATGCGGCGTGTCCCTCATTGATGTGGCAAATCTCGACATCGGGGTGCAACCGTTCGACGACGCGCCATCCGCCGATGCCCAGCGCGATCTCCTGCATCAGGCGGATTTCGGGACCGCCGCCGTAAAGTTTCGCGGTGATGCCGCGATCGACGGGCGTGTTCAGCGGATCATTGCTGTCGAGCAGATAGAGTTTTGCGCGGCCGACGCTCGCCTGCCAGACCCGCAGCAGCACGGTACGGCCCGGCAGTTCGAGCGGAATTCTGAGCCAGCCGCCATCTTCGAGAACGACAGGTTCGATCGGCATCGTGGCGGGCTCGTTGTAGGGATACAGCTCCTGCTGCATGCCGTCGGCATCCACGATCTGCCGGAAATAACCTTCCTGATACAGAAGGCCGACTCCGAGCGCGGGAATGTCGAGATCGCTCGCGGTTTTCAAATAGTCGCCGGCCAGGACGCCGAGCCCGCCGGCGTAGAGCGGCAGGGCCGCGCCGAGACCGAATTCCATGCTGAAATAGGAAATTTTTTTCAGCTCTGCGAAATGGCCTGCCTGGGCAAACCAACCCGGCCGCTGATGGTATTCTTCGCGCGCTGCCATGAACTCCCTGAGCCTGGTCCTGAATCCGGCGTCGGAGGACAGTTGCTGCAGGCGCCCCGGCGAAGCGTTTTGCAGAATGTTCCAGGGATTGCGCGTGCGTTCCCACAGCTGGCTGTCGACATATTCCCATAAGGAGTCGGCTTCATGGTTCCAGGTCCATCGCAGGTCGAGCGCGAGCGCTCGCAGCGCTGACAGTTCGTCGGGCAAATTGGGCAGGGGCAACGCAACCATGGTCTTTCCGTCCGTTGGCGCTCGTCGGCAGATGCGCCGCCTCAGCTTAACGCGCATGGCTGCAGGCTGTAATGGACTGTTAAGACGGAAGTATCATTATGCTTCCCGCTCTCGTTCCGGTTGCAATAACAAGATGACAGCTCAGGCCCGGCCCAGAAATCCTGCGGGCACAGAGAGGCGAGGCGAGTCTCGCCTCGACATCCGATTGAGCGCCAAGCTCTTGATCCCCAACAGTGGGTGGGCAGAGGACTGCGCGGTCCTCAACTTTTCCGCCGACGGCGCCGGATTGCGATGCGCGGCATCCCTGCCCATAGGCACGCAAATCGTAATCTATGTCGATTGCTTCGGCCGTTTCGAGGGCAGGGTTGTCCGGCGGGACAGGCTGCAGCTGGGGGTGAAGTTCCAATCGAGCAAAGTCAAGCGCGCGCGCACACTGGAGCAACTCGCCGAATATGTCGCGAACGGCAGGACAGCGCGCACGCCGCTCGGAACGGCAGTTCGTTCGAAGGAAGGTTCTCCGCTTACCCACTTTGTCGCCGAGGACGGCACCAGGTCGAATTGCCAGATCCTCGAACTTGGTCTCGAGGGCGCGTCATTCCGGACCGAGGTACGGCCGAAAATCGGTGAAGTGCTCGCCTTCGGCGAAACCGCGGGGCGTGTTCTGCGCCACACCCAAGACGGCATAATGGTCGAATTCGTGGACCGGCGCGCGGACGACCGGCTGGCGGCGGATCAGAAGCGCGCGCATGTCGCAAGGCTCGAAGCCGAGCTCGCCAGGGCCGCCATTGCAGTCGAGCAGGCCGAGCACGCGAATTTCGCAAAATCGCAGTTCCTTGCCAGCATGAGTCACGAACTACGCACGCCGCTCAACGCCATTATCGGGTTCTCCGATCTCGTTACGTCGAACGTTTTCGAGGGCGACGGCAAGCGCCAGTTGGAATATGTGGGCTTCGTTCGGGATGCGGGTCGCCATTTGCTCTCGCTGATCAACGACATTCTCGATCTCGCAAGAATCGAGTCCGGCCGCATCGAGCTTCAGGAACGGGAAGTCGATCTCGAATCGTTGATCGATCAGGCGCTCGCCCTCGTCGCCGTCAAGGCTGCCTCGGCCGGCTGCGTGGTCCGCCCGGAGGTGAGGGCCGGATTGCCGCTTGTTGTGGGCGACGAGCGGGCACTGAAGCAGGTGCTGCTCAACCTTCTGGCCAACGCCATCAAGTTCACGCCTGCGGGTGGCTCGATAACTATATTCGCTAATGTCGATGCGAACGGTTGCGTCGCATTTGGCGTGCGCGACACCGGAAAAGGCATCCCGGCAGGCGAGCTGCCGCGCGTGTTCGAGAAATTTGGCCAGGGTCGCCAGGAGGCGTTGACCGGCGAGAAAGGCACAGGTCTGGGGCTGCCGATCGTGAAGGGCCTCGTCGAGGCCCATGCCGGGACAATCGTTCTGGAAAGCGAGCCTGGAAAGGGCACCTGCGCGACCGTGACCCTGCCTTCCTCCAGGACCCGGATGCAACGAAAAGCGGTCTCCTGACGATCCTGTAACGCGCCGTGACTTCGCCGCGCGTTTCAGTCCATATCGCTGGACGGCAGAACGGCAGGAGGATGCGTCTCATGAAGCTGGCAACCTATACAGCCGCCGGAGGGCCAAGGCTCGGTGTCGTCATGGGCACCGACATCGCGGATGTCTCAAGGCATCTTTCGGGAGCGCCCGGCGACATGATCGCCCTGATCCGCGAGTGGAATGCGCTCAGGCCGCGCATCGAACAGGCCATTGTGGGCCGTCCCGATCAGGCGCTTTCGGCTGTGAGGCTGCGTGCGCCTGTCGTCCGGCCGGGAAAGATTCTCGCAATCGGCCTGAACTACCTCGATCATATCGAGGAAACCGATGCAAAACGCCCCATCCATCCAACGTTTTTCGCGAAGATGCCGACGGCCGCGAATGGTCCGTTCGACCCGATAGAGTTTCCGGCCGTGTCGCAGGAACTCGATTACGAGGCCGAGCTCGTGGTGGTCATCGGCAGGCGTTGCCGCAATGTGCCGCGCGCACGGGCACGGGAAGTCATATTCGGTTATTGCGTGGGCGATGACGTCAGCGTCCGGGACTGGCAGAAGCGGACGCCGCAATGGACCATCGGAAAATCCTTCGATACGCACGCGCCATTCGGGCCATGGATAACAACCGCAGACTCTGTCGATGCACACCGCCTCGGCATCCGGTCCTTCGTGAATGGAGAGCTGCGGCAGAGCTCCAGCACGGCGCAAATGCTGTTCGATTGCGAGGCGCAGATCGAACATCTCACACAGGCGATGACGCTCGAGCCCGGCGATGTGATCTTCACGGGCACGCCGGCCGGCGTGGGCATGGCGCGCGATCCGCCATCGTACCTCAAACCCGGAGACGTCGTGCGCGTGGAAATCGACTCGCTCGGCGCTATCGAGAATCGCGTCGATGCGGCGTCAGGCGCGACGCGCATCGATTAGAAGCAGGTCACTCCTCGTCGCCCGGCGAGCGGCTATGGGCGCGGGCGCGATCCTCCGCCTCATCCAGTTCCTCGCCCTCCGCGCCGTCAAGTGCGGCCGCGGCTTCCTCACCCATGGCCGGTATCTTGTCCCGGTTGCGCTGGACGAAGCCGGTTTGCGCGCGCCGGAACTCCCGCGCCGCCGTGTAATTGCCTTCGCCGAAAACCTCCCTGGCGACGGGCCGACGAGTCCGTTTCGTTGCCCGAGTTTTTTTTGCCGGCGTCTTTTTTGCCGGTATCTTTCTTGCTGTCGTCCTTTTTGCTGTCGTCTTTTTTGCCGCCGCCTTCTTTCGAGTGGGGGCTGCAGCCTTCCGGACGACCTTCTTTTTCGCTTTCTTCGCGGCTGGCGCGGCTGCCTTGCGGCCGCGCGCGGCCTTGCTGCGCGCCGTCCTGGTCTTCGCGGATTTTTTTGCGCCCGTGCGCCGTTTGGTGGGTCGTACCCGCATCGTGCTCTCCTGCCGGAAATCTGCGCGAGCAACACCGCGCAGCTTGATCATGTTCCAGCATGTCACGCTTGGCGAGACAATGCCATGTGTTCCGTCGTCTTTGGGGGGCTGTTTCTGTCGGATTCCTGCCGACGCATGCTGCCGCGGCGTGTGGCGTAGATCTTGGTGAACTCGGCTCCAAGCAGGAACACCTGTGCCGAATAGTATATCCAGAGAAGCACCACGATGAGCCCGCCGGCGGCCGAGTAGGCTGCCGCGGCGCCGGCGCTGTGCAGATAAAGCCCTATGAGCAACTGGCCCAGCTCGTAAAGTATGGCGGTGCCGACTGCGCCCACCGCCACGTCCCCCCATTCGAGGTCGATATCGGGCAGCAGCTTGTAGATGGCCGCGAAGACCATCGAGATCAGCACGAACGCGGCCAGAAAATTCGCAATTGCCGTGAACAGCGGACTTCCGATGGCCTCGCTGACCTGCCACTGCGCGACGAGCGCCGTCGCGAGCATCGAGCAGAGCAACACCACTCCCAATCCGATCACCAGCGCGAGACTGAGGAGACGGGCGCGAAGGAAGGATGCAAGGGTCACACCTTCGGAGCTCGCCTTCCAGATCGCGTTCAGGGCCGACTGAATCTCGCCGAACGCACCCGATGCCGTGACCAGGAGTACGATGGCGCCCACGATTTCCGTGCGTATTCCGACCGTCGTGCCGGACGCGGCTTTGGCTGCGATCCCGAGAATGATTTTCCCCTGAGACCCCATGAGAAGGTGCAGCGCCCGGGCGACGTAACTTCGGAACATGGTATGGCCGAAGAGGGTCCTCAAAAGCATGATTGCGCTGACCAGCGCGGGAACGAATCCCGTGACCACATAGAAGGCGATCGAGGCGCCGTGGCTGAGCGCGTTGTCTTCGATGAACGCCCAGAGCCCCTGCTTGACGAATTGACAGACTTCGCGGAATCGCATGCGGCAGGGCCTCTCGGCCAAGGAAACGCGCGAGAGGCCGTAGCGTTTTCTGAGACCCTCAATGCATCGCGCAGCGTTCCTCGCGATGGCGGAATTCCTGTGCATGCGTCGCGCGCAGTCCGGACACGCCGTATCGCTCCATCGCGTGCTGCCAGCCGAGGTATTCCTCGATACTGAGCGCATAGCGCTCACAAGCCTCGTCCAGCGAGAGCAGTCCGCCCTGTACGGCGGCAACGATTTGCGCCTTCCGGCGGCTTACCCACCGCCGCGTTTCCGGGGCAGGAAGGTCAGGAAGTGTAAGCGTCGCGCCGTCCGGTCCGTAGACGAAAGTGATGCGAGATTTGGCGTCTCGTGCAAGGCGTCCCATGAATGGTCTCCGCGTTTGAACTCCCCCGTACAGCGGGAGTCCCCGCTGATACCGATGGTTCCGGGGTCGAGGGGGGAATTTGTCCGGTCTGCTTGACGACCGATGAACGCGGCGGCCCGTACGTTTACCGAGCTTCGCGTCAGCCCAGACTGCGGCCGATCCAGACGACGCGGCCCATGATCACGATGTCGTCGGGCTGGATGTTGTCGTAGGTACGATAGGCCGGGTTATCGGACTTGACGGTCAGAAGCTTTGTCACCGGATGCATCGAGATGCGCTTGACCTGGAGCATGTCGTCGATGCGAATCACATAGAGCCCTTCGCGCCGCGCATTGGTTTGCGACGGGTCGACCAGCGCGTGGTCGCCGTCGTGCAGCGTCTCCCACATCGAATCGCCGGAAATCTCGAGCACGAACAAACGGTGGATATCGCCCGACATGCGCCGCAGCCATTGCTCGCGGAACATGAGATGGCCGGCGGGTTCGTTCTCCTCGGCGAGCGCGCCCGCGCCCGCCGCAGCGCGAAGATCGAAAACCGGTACCGACAGGTAATCGGGCGTCAACCGCGTCTCGCCCGCGATTTCCCCGATGGTGACATCGAAAACCTTGGCGAAGCGGCGCAGGAGCGGCAGCGACAGGCGCTGGTCCTCGCGCTCATAGCGGCCGATGGAGACGGCCGTGGTGTTGAGCTTATTGGCGAGCTGCTGCTGGGACATGCCTCTGGCGAGGCGCAGCTTGCTGATGTTGTTCATGATTCGGAGTGAACAATACCGAACCGTTATGCGCCAGAACCAATTCAGTTGACTCGCAAACCTTTTTGGTTATCATGCGGCGAAACACACGCCACGAGGTAACCGATGGATTCGCATTTCAACGATTACGCCGCCCCGGCACAGATGGGGCTCACTCTCAAACAGCGCGCCTGTCTGGACGCGATCGAAACCCATCTGGCACGGACGCGAACCATGCCGAGCGTCGAAGATCTCCGGCTTGGGCTGGGCTTCGGCTCGAAGGCGGGCGTGCTTCGCCTGTTGCGCCAGCTGGAAGAACGCGGCCGGATCGCCCGCCTGCCGCACCGCGCCAGGGCCATTCGCCTGTTGCATGCCGGCGCATGTCCCCATTGCGGTGGGCAATCCGCGCTGGTGCCGACATGAGCGGTTCGACGCGCCCGCTCCTCGACGCCTGCCGTGTCTATCGCGAGGCGCACGGCCGCTACGCGCTGGCTTTCGCCAGGGGCGATGTGGACGCGATCGAGGAAGCGTTCAGCCGCATGCAGGAGATCGCCCGCGCGTTTCGCGACGGCGCCCGCTGGGCCGAGAGCAGGACAATCTCTCCAGGGACGGGCGCCCGATGAGCAAGCGCGATCGCAAGCGGCGTTCCGGACCGGCCGCGCCGAAACGGACGGCGCCGAAAGCGGGGCCGGGTGATTTCTATGTCCGCGAATTCGTATCGGCGCGCACCGGCCGTGAAGAGCGCTTCCGCAACATCGGCGAGCATCCGCTGACGCTGGCCCACGCGCGCCGAAAAATCAGCGACGAGCAGTTTGCCGCCGGCGAGGAATTCCGGAGCCTCTGCGAACTTCGTCTGGGATGCAGTCGCGACAGCACGGACATGGTTCCCGGCGCGGGCGGCGCCGGCTCCAGGCTGTGCTTTACGCAGGCGCAGATCGATGCCGCGCGCAGGCTCGAGCGGCTGCACGCGCGCATCAAGACGCGCGACTGGATCATCCTGGAGAAATTCTGCGGCGAGGGCTGGTCGATGGCGGAAGCTGTCCGCGCGGCGACACTTTGCCATCCGAGCGGCGTTCTCTTCCGTGTCCAGGAAGCTCTGGACGAACTGGTTGTCGCGCGGGGAGGACGGCTTGCGAGATCCGCGCGAGCCGCTCAGTGATGGCCGAATAATTTCCTTTTCGTGAATGAAAGATGAATACGCGATTCAGAGCCTGTTCAATCGGGCTGTTCAATCATGCAAGCATCGCGGCGAGCCGAACCGGCCAGCCCGAAACTGGAAGGACCAACAAGATGAACCTCAAAACCACAGCCATCGCGATCGGCCTTGCCTCCGCGCTGGGCGCGGGCACGGCATTCGCCCAGCAGGGACCGCAGCAAAGTCCCTACGACCAGGGATCCGATCAGCAGGCTCCAGGCCGGAAGGCACCTCATCGCCATCATCACGGCGTCCTCGCCCTGATCCGCGACGAGATGAGCGCCGGCCGGTTGAGCAAGAAGGAAGCATCGCTCCTGGAAGCGAAGATCAAACAGCTGCATGCCCAAAAGCGCGCGGAGCGCGAGGCCCGGTACGGCGGCGAAGGACCGTCCAATCAGTCCCAGATGCAGCCGTAGCGCTGACGGGTTCGCCAGCCTCGTGGATTATGCCGCAACCCAGGCGATGGCGATGGCATACTCCACGAAGTCACCCACATTGTGCCCGATGATCGGAGCCACGATGCTCCGCGATTTTTCGAGCCAGTAGGCGTATAGAACGCCCAGTGCGAACGCGTAGATCTGTTGGCCCAATGCGAGCGGCCACGCACGCAGCGAGAAATTCGTTGCGTGCAGCAGCGCGAAGATGAGGGCAACGATGACGCCTGCCCAGTTCATCTGAAACCTGCCGACCCGCAGCCTGCCCGGCATGGTCGCCGCAAGATAGGTGACAAGCAGGGAACGGAACGGAATTTCCTCCGTCGGTCCCACGTAGACGCCCTCGAAGAACAGCCAGCCCGAAACATTGGGAGTGGTGAGAGCGAAACCGAGATTGGGTTTGGTTTGCGCGAGTATCTGCGGAGCGTAATCCACAAGCGTCATCAGCACGCCGAAGAAGATGCCCCAGAGAATGGCGGCGCCCACGTAACTCTTGCCACGCGGCAGATGCAGCCCATAGTCGGCCGGCACGAACCGCTTCATCACGGCAATGCCGATCAGCGCAAAGATCAGCTGGAAGGCGTGCTGGGAATAGAGCCACGGCAGGGTCGGTCCGCGTGGCGCGGGCGTGTGGAACCAACGACTGCAAAGAATTGCGGCGAAGGCCGCGAGATAGGGCAGGCCGAATCCCAATGCGGCGACGACGACAATGGGAACGGGCTTCAGCCGCAGCCTCGCATTGTTTCCCGCGTCCGCAACATTTGTCATAGGCGGCAGTCAAGCGGCGGGAATAATCGCCGTCTTGAACGGATTTGACGTTGCGCGCCAATGCCCCGGCGATTGTCCGGTGAGCGCCCGGATGGCGCGCGACATGTGTGCCTGATCGGCGAAGCCGCACGCCGCGGCGACGCCGGCAAGCGAACCGGTACCACGGTCGATTTCGGCGAATGCGTGGCGCCCTCGCGCTTCGGCGCGAAACCCCGCCGGGCTCAACCCGAAGATTTTTCGAAATCCCCGCGAAATGGTTGCCGCGGCGAGACGATGCCGACGCGCCCAATTGCCGAGATTGAGTTGCGGGTTTTCCAGCAGATCGGCCGCGAGCAGGTCCGGCCAGTCGCTGGGCCGGCGGGCGGCATCAACGAGCTGTTCGCAAAGCTGCGTTGCCGCAGCCGCCGGATCCGTTGTTGCGGTGCGCACGATCGCGTCCGCATCGCTCACACAACCGATGTTGAGTCGAAAACCGTCAGCTTCCGGAATGACGAGATTGAGAATGCGCGCGCCTCTGGAGCCGAAGCGGTCGAGATGCGCCTCGAACCGTCCATGCAGCAGCACGTCACCCATTCCGATGCGAAAGCGTCCCAGGCTGCCGCACTCTTCGTAATACCCTGACAGAACGATTGCGGCGTAAGCCTGGTCGTGGCGGTGCCGCGGCACGCGCGCATTCGACATCCAGCTTTCGCGTCCATTGGTGATGCGGGCGAACGGCGTCATGCGGCGAGTATGATTAGGCGGAGGACAGATCGGAAGCCCGCGGATGCGTTGTGCTAATGCCGGAAGTGGCGGACTCCGGTGAAGGCCATCGCGAGGCCGGCTTCGTCGGCGGCACTTATGACTTCGTCGTCGCGGACGGAGCCGCCGGGCTGGATGACGGCCGTGGCGCCCGCCTCGGCGACCGCGAGCAAACCGTCGGCGAAGGGAAAAAAGGCGTCCGATGCCGCCGCGGAGCCTCTGGTGAGCGGCTCGGGGAGATGCGCGGCCCCGGCTGCTTCGCGCGCTTTCATCGCCGCCATCCGCGCGGAATCCACGCGGCTCATCTGGCCCGCGCCGATGCCCGCGGTCTGCAGATCCTTCGCGTAGACGATCGCGTTCGATTTCACATGCTTGGCAACGATGAAGGCGAACAGCATGTCATCGATCTCGTGCGCGGTGGGTTGCCGGCGGGTGACGATCTTCAAATCCTCGCGCTTGATCCGCGCCGCATCGCGCGACTGCACCAGAAACCCGCCCGCGACGCTCCTGAACGCGAGGCCGCCCGCGCGCGTGTCGGGCAGGCCGCCCACGACCAGCAACCGGAGATTCTTCTTTGTTGACAGAATCGCGCGGGCATCTTCATCCGCATCAGGCGCGATAATGACTTCCGTGAACAATTTTGCGATCTCGGCGGCGGTGCTTCCGTCGAGCGTGCGGTTGAACGCAACAATTCCGCCGAAGGCGCTGACCGGATCGCAGGCCAGCGCCTTGAGGTAAGCTTCTCGCGGACTCGCGGCCAGTGCCACGCCGCAGGGATTGGCGTGTTTGACGACCACACAAGCCGCCAGCGCGCCCGGATCGAATTCGGCAGCGAGCTCATAGGCCGCATCCGTGTCGTTGATGTTGTTGTAGGACAATTCCTTCCCCTGCAGCTGCCGCGCCGTCGCCACGCCGAAGCGCGCCGCACCCGTCGCGTAGAACGCCGCCCGCTGATGGGGATTTTCGCCGTAGCGCAGCGCCTGCCGGAGCCGGCCGGCGAAGGCGCGCCGGCGTGGGGGTGATGCGTCGCCGGATATTTCTTCCTGCCGTGCGAGCCAGTTCGACACCGCCGCGTCATAGGCGGCGGTGCGCGCATAGGCGATCCCGGCGAGCCTGCGCCGCAGGCCGGCGCCCGTCGCTCCGCCATTCGCCTCCAGTTCGGCAAGCACGGCCTCGTAGTCTTGGGGATCGACGACGACCGTCACCCAATCGTGGTTCTTGGCGGCGGAGCGGATCATCGCCGGCCCGCCGATATCGATGTTCTCGATCGTCTCCTCGAAGCCGGCCGCCCGCGCAACCGCCGCTTCGAACGGATAGAGATTGCAGACGAGGAGATCGATGCCTTCGATCTCATGCGCGCGCATCGCCGCCGCATGATCCGGCTTGTCGCGCCGCGCCAGCAATCCGCCGTGAATGCGCGGATGCAGCGTCTTGACACGTCCGTCCATGATCTCGGGAAAGCCGGTCACGTCGGCCACTTCGCTGACCGCAAGGCCCGCCTCGCGCAGGGCCTTTGCCGTGCCACCGGTCGAGATCAGCGCAACCTGATGGCTGGCGAGTCCCTGGGCGAAGGCGAGGAATTCCGTCTTGTCGGAGACCGAGAGCAGCGCGCGGCGGATGGGGCGGAGCGTCATGCACGGCTCTTACTTCCGGAAAATCCAAAAGAGAAGCGTGAGCACCACGCTGATCACGACGCAGGTCATGATCGGGAAATAGATCTGCAGGCCGGGGCGGTTGACGACGATGTCGCCCGGCAGCCGCCCCAGATTGAGCGCCCGCAGCCACGGCCAGAGCACGCCGACCGCGATGAGCACTACGCCGCCGAGGATAAACGCTTTGCGGACATCCATGCGGGCGGTTTGCGACGGATGCTCTTGGGGCGCAAGACTCGGGGCAGCTGCCTGCAACGCGCGGAAAGAACCCAAGTGGCGGCCATAATCCGGTGAACGCTGGCTTTCCCCGATAGACTGGCCTTTACGAGTGTAACACCGAGTGATATATATGACAGGCAAGGTTGAGGCTACGGGCCGGGTTTTCAAAACCGCCTGGTTTTCGAGGGCGGCACGCAAAGCCCGGATTGCCGATACCGAGCTTTGCGAAGCGATGGCCGAAGTGATGAAGGGCCAGTGTGACGATCTTGGCGGTGGCGTGTTCAAGAAGCGCCTCAACAAGAACATGCACCGGAGCATCATTGCAGCGAAGGGCGCGAGGTATTGGGTTTACGCATATCTGTTCGCCAAGAAGGATCGGGCCAACATCAGCCCGGACGAATTGGTCGAATTTCGGAAGCTTGCCGCGCTCTACGCCGCAAAGACTCCGGCGAATGTCTTAAAGGAAATCGAGGCGGGGGAACTGGTGGAGATATGCGATGAGGACGAAGCAGAAATTTAGGAGCGACGCCTTCGAGGCCATCCACAGCAGCGTTTCGGGCATGTATCGGGCCGGTACGATTGACAAGGCGACGATGCGCGAGTTCGACGAAAGCTGTCTTGTGGTGCCGCCGGAAATCGAGCCGGGGGAAATCAAACAACTCCGCGAACGAAATCATGTCAGCCAGCCGGTGTTTGCGCGCTACCTCAACACCAGCGAGAGCACGGTGAAGCAATGGGAAACGGGGGCGAAGCGTCCCAGTGGTATGGCGTTGAAGCTCCTGGCCGTGGTGCAGAAGCACGGTTTGCAGGTTTTGGGCTGACGGCATGCGTGCGGCCGGGCGCAAGCCGGTCTGAGGCAAGAAACAGCGTGGTCACTGCCCAGTCCAGTCCGTTTCGGAGACAAAGTGGCGGACCTGTTTCTGAACAGGCCCTGACCTGGATTCCATGCCGTGCTCGACCACGCCGATCGCGATCAGCACCGCGCCGGCGAGAACGAGGGCTCTGCGAACATCCGTTCCCGCGATGTGCGACGGAGGCTGCCCGGTCGCAAGGCTAATCTGACGATTTCTATTCAAACGGCATGATAGAATCGATATTATTGATTTCCATATTGATTTTCTCAAATTAATTCCGCTAGATAACCCTGTGTTCCTCTGAGAATGACCTGATGCAGGACGCGGTCAAGGATTGGCAGGAGCTGACCCGGCTGACGGGCGGCGGCCCACTCGTGGTGGAGCGGGTTCGCATGGATGGCGGCGTCGCCATCGAGGGCGCCTTTGCGCTGCCATGGCTGGCTCAGCTTTCGGCCGAGGACCAGGTGTTCGTGGCCGCCTTCCTGCGCGCGCATGGTTCGATCAAGGAAATGGAGCAGGTGTTCGGCGTCAGCTATCCGACCGTGAAGGCGCGGCTGAACCGGATCGCCCGCAGCCTCGAATTCGTGGACGAGAACCCGCGGCCCTCGCGCGGCGAGATCATCGAACGGCTGCAGCGCGGCGAGATTTCGCCCGCGGACGCGATCGCCGAGCTGGAGGCAACGCCATGATTCCGCTCCTGGCCGTCATCGGCGTGAAGGGACGCTGGAATTTCCGGCTCTGGCTGCCGCTGTTCCTCGTCTGGTTGTTGCTGCTGCCCTTCGCGCCGCTGTTGCTGCCATTCCTGCTCATCGCCGCGCTTTTCATTCGCGCAGATGCGTGGCGGGGGATCGGCGCAGTGTTTTCTGTCCTCTGCGCGACGCGCGGCACGCAGGTGGAAGTCGCCACGCGCGGCCATTCCCTCTTGCTTCACATCTTTTAGGAGGACGCCATGAACGAACATCGCCGCCAGGTCCTGGACATGCTGGCCCGGGGAAAGATCAGCGCCGCCGCGGCCGAGAGGCTGATCGCAGCCCTTGAGAAGGCGCCGCTCGCCACGAGCACCGCATCCGCGGCGGGCCCGGCGCCGAAATATCTGCGCGTCATGGTGGACGCCGAGGATATTCACAGGGGCGACTCGCTCACCAAGGTCAATATCCGCGTGCCCCTGCAATTGCTGCGCGCGGGTGTGCGGCTGTCCGGGCTGATCCCGAGCGAGGCGCTGGAGCACGTCAACGCGGCGTTCCGCGAGAGGGGAATCAGCTTCGACATTTCCCAGCTCAAGCCCGAAAACCTCGAAGAACTGATCGCCCAGCTGAACGACCTGTCGGTCGACATCGACCACGCCAAGGGCCAGGTTCGGGTGAAGGTGTTCTGCGAATAGGCTCCCGGACCGTCGAGAATTCATTGGCGGAACAGGCAAGTGGCCAGGCCACCCAAAGCAATATCCGGATAACTCGGGCATTATGCCCGCAAGGCTGAAGGGCGACGGGAGCGTGCGTCAATCCCGCTTTCGGAGAAGCTCGGACGGGCTCGACGTCTTGCGTGACGGCGTTGAACCGATCATTCGCGCCCGCGAATCCCGCTGTCGGCGAGGCCATGTGACCGGCTCGCATGACAGCTCCGAGTGAATGGCGAACGCCGAAATCCTTGGCGAACGCCCTGCGGCCAGCTATAGCTGCCCGGGGCTGCCCGAGTGGTGGAACGGTAGACGCACTGGACTCAAAATCCAGCGCCCGCAAGGGCATGTCGGTTCAAGTCCGACCTCGGGCACCATTACTGACGGGCAATGCATTAGCTGTCGCTGGAAATCAATAGAACGGATATTCGCTAGTAAGCGAAGCTTGCCTTAGCTGCGCGGTAAGTAAAGGAAACCGTTTTTTTCTTTACTTGTGTCGAATTTCCGGCTAACCACATTCCGTGTCGATTTCTGCATCCGCCAATCTCCGGCTCGGCCGCTACATCGAAACCGCGTTTGACGACGAACGGGTCCGAGCCTTCGTACCCCCGCCGCTGCCGCCCGATCCCGCCATTCGCCTGGAGCCGCTCTTGAGCAAGCTAGGTGCGGCTGATCGAGCGGTTGGCCGCCTTGACGGGATCAACGTGCTGCTCAGCGATAAAGCGCTCTTCCTCTACATGTACGTCCGCAAGGAAGCGGTGCTTTCCTCCCAGATCGAGGGAACACAATCCACGCTTTCTGACCTCCTTCGCTTCGAAACGGACGCGACGGCCGGCGAACCCATCGACGATATCCGCGAGGTTTCCAACTATGTCGATGCCATGATGTATGGCCTCGAACGCATTCACGAACTCCCGATTTCGCTAAGGCTCATCCGTGAACTGCATGACCGTCTTCTGCGCAGTGGCCGGGGACAGGGCAAAAGCCCCGGCGAATTCCGGAAATCGCAGAATTGGGTTGGCGGCACGCGCCCAGGCAACGCCGCTTATGTTCCGCCGCCCGTCAACGAGCTGATGGCGTGTCTTGATGCGCTTGAAAAATTCATTCACGCCGACACGCCCGCGCTGCCGCCTCTCATCAAGGCGGCGCTCATCCATGTGCAGTTCGAGAGCGTCCATCCATTTCTGGATGGCAATGGGCGTCTTGGGCGACTGCTCGTTACACTTTTTCTCTGCGTCGAAAAAGTGCTTCAGGAGCCGCTTCTCTATTTGAGCCTTTACCTCAAAGTTCACCGCGCAGACTATTATCGCCTGCTTCAAGAGGTCCGCGAGCGTGGCGCGTGGGAAGCTTGGTTAGAGTTTTTCCTGGACGGTGTGACCGAAACGGCCAATCAGGCATTCGAAAGCGCCAATCGAATTGTCGCGTTGTTCAAGCGCGACCACGACAGAATAGCTGAGGCATCTGATCGCGTCGGCTCGGTCCTTCGTCTTCACGAGATACTTCAAACCAGTCCCTTTATCACCTCGGCCAAGGCCGTTGAACGAACACGCCTGACAAAACCGACGGTAAACGGCGCGCTTGAAGCGCTTCGCAAGCTTGGCATCGTGGAGGAAGTTAGCGGAAGGCAACGGGGACGCGTGTACGCTTACAGCGCGTATCTAGAAATCTTGAGTGATGGAGCGGGGAGCAACGCAGTCCTAAAGCTATAAACGCACCCGCGAACCGGAATCGTGGTGCGGTGTTTTGATCCACGTTGCGGAGTGCCCGACAGGCGGGCCAGGCTTGGCGCCGCATCGCCAAGATGATACAGGGAAGCGACGGCAACGTCTACGGCACGACCGACTATGGCGGAACGAACGACGAAGGCGTGATTTACCGGATGACGCTGAAGGGCAAGTACAAGGTAATTTACAGCTTTTGTTCCCAAGACAATTGCACCGACGGCGCCATTGGCGAATGGCTTACCCAGGCCGCAGACGGCAGCTTCTTCGGCCAGACGCTGTCGGGCGGAAATGCCAACCAGGGGACGATTTTCAAGATCACGCCGAGCGGCAAATTCACGTCGCTCTACAGCTGCTGCGCACAAGCGAACTGCACCGACGGCGCCTTCCCGGTTTCCCCGCTCCTGCAGGTAAGCGATGGAAGCTTCTGGGGCACGACGGGGGAAGGCGGCGCCAACAACAGCGGCACGATCTTCAGATTCGTGCCCGGCAATGTGCCGCAGATCATCTACAGCTTCTGCTCCCAGGCAGAGTGCGGCGACGGAGCGTTTCCATTCTCCGGTCTGGTGCTGGCAAGCGACGGAAACTTCTATGGGGTTACGTCCGAAGGGGGAAACAGCCGCACGACCTGCCCACTGCACGACTACGGCTGCGGCACGGTCTTTCGGATCACCCCGAGCGGATCGTTCACGACCATGTACACATTCTGCACGCAATCGGGCTGCCCGGACGGCCAGTTCCCGCAAGGGCAGATCATTCAGGCCAAGGATGGTGATCTATACGACACAACTGACAACGGCGGCAGTGAAAATTCCGGCACCGTGTTCAAGATAAGCCTGAAGGGCAAGTTCACGACGCTCTACGATTTGTGTTACACCGGCGAGTGCTCGGACGGCGATATCCCTTACGCGGGGCGTGTTGCAACGCCAGGTGCTGCACCTCGCCGGCCTTGGGACAATGCGATAATTCCATTCGACACGAACGTTTTGGGCAATTCACGGGAGACTGCCATGAACCGCGCAAGATTCATATAGGGGCCAAAGTCGCTGGTCCTGTTACACAATCCTTACACGGTTGCACCTGAGCGCTGACAGCAACGCAGACGGCCTCGTTGGCTTGCGGCAGCGTCAGAAAAGCGCTACTGTCCGCTTCAACCCAGGGTCATATGGGGAATGTCAGCTTACGCGGGAAAGGGTATCGAATGTTGGGGCCGTCATGCCGGAAATGGTAGAGCCCCGTTCCGGGGCCGTGCGGGTTATCCGCGCCGCTGTTATTGTCGGCATCGTACTGGCGCTGATTTTTGGTATTCCGCTGGTGCTGCGCGGTTTAAATCTGCACGACTGGTCCAAACAGACCTTCGGTCCGAACGGCTTCTACGAGCTCTTTATTGCGACAGAGTTTGTAGTGATTGTCCTCGCTGTCATCGCGATGTGGCGCGCAGGTCTACGCCGTGCGTTCGGCGAACTCGCCATTGCGTATTTGTCGCCACTCGGATGCCTATGCTGCCTCGCGGCGATCGCGGCATCCTGCGCCATACTTTTGCTCGCGGGCGCAAAGTGGACGACGCAGCGGATGGACTCGCTTCTGATCTTCGGCGTGATAGGACCTTTCGTGGAGGAAGTGCTGTTCCGCGGCTTTCTCTTCCGTCAGATGCGCCGCTGGGCGGGAGTGCCATTTTGGATTGCCGCCGTCCTTGCATCGATCCTTTTTGGCGCAGGACACTTCTATGCCGGTCATTCGCTCGCCAACGCCATAGTGAACAGCACCGTTACTTTTGTGGGCGGCGTGATCTTCTGCTGGATGATCGAGCGATGGGATTCCATTTGGCCTGGCTTTATCATCCATGCCGGGCTCAACCTTCTGTGGTCTGTCTACACGCTGGGCGATAATGCGGTCGGCGGTACGATCGGCAATATCGCCCGCATCGCGACTCTCGTCATAGCCATCGTCCTGACGTGGGCATTGACCCGCAAAAATTCAGTCTCACTGCATCCCGGGCATTAAGAGGCCCGAACTGCGCCCCGCCATCGTCTACAGAGATCGACCTGCGATTGGCGCTGCCAGGTCTTTGGTCCCTTCGCCGCGGCCAGGGTGTTGAACCGGGCGATGGCGGTTAAGACCACTTTAGTGCGGGTCTAATCCAGGGACAGGACCTGTATTTCCCTCGCCGCGTCGGATGCGACTACCGTCTGTAGTCCCTCTGGAAGAAATCCGGCGTGAAACCTCACACCCGATTGGGGGTCGCGATTTTCGCGCGCGGATTCCCTCTGCCGGGCGGGGACGTGCAGTTCGCGCCGTTACATCTTTACTATGGCGAGAAAAATCGCCTTGCGAGAGCCATTAAGCCAAGAAAAATCGCCTTTCGGCGTAATGCGCAGCGTAAATGGCCAGAAAATCGCCTGATGACACAGGAGATGGAAACCCATCTCGATATCATTCTCCGGAGATCGGGCGAAGATGAATTGAACCGGTTGCGCGATGAGGCGCGTTCGGATCGAGCCAGGCGTCGGGGGCGCGTCCAGATAGATCCTCGGCCCCCGTCATCAGGTTTTGGCGCGGCGGGTCCTTGTACGGCTGCTTGGTCGCTTCGTCTTGCTCGCCCGAGTTCCCTCGCGCAGCCTGACATAGGCCGCCCATTCCACGTCGGCGTCCTGTTCCGCCCGGCGCCGGTCGGCGTATTGCATGCGCATGCGCAGCGCCGGATTGGCGGCGGGTCCCGGCGCGAGCTTGTAGTGCTCGCGGTCGAGCAGCGCGCCGCTCAAGCGGTCGACCAGTACGGGCTCGACTGTTTTTCCCGTCTGTGCATGGGCGAGTTGCATCGCCGCGCCTTCGTGCGCGAAATGGCGATTGCCGTAGGTCATCAGCGCGACCAGCACCGGCCAGAAATCCCGGCCGCGGTCGGTCAGGAGATATTCGTAGCGCGGCGGATGTTTGCCGTAGCGCCGCCGCGCCAGCAGTCCGGCCGCCACAAGCGCATTCAGCCGGCGCGTGAGCATGTTGGGTGCGATGCCCAGACTGACCTGGAACTGGTCGAAGCGCGTCAGTCCGTAAAACGCATCGCGCAATATGAGGATGCTCCACCATTCGCCCACCCTTTCGAGCGTGCGGGCGACCGGGCAAAGCATGCTTCCGAATGGTTTCCGTTGCATCGATCTAAGGTAATGCGGTCACTAGCAAAATGCTAGTCACACGCTGCTGGCCGGCGGAAGATGACAAGTCGCGCCTTCAGCGTCTGGACCACTTCGCCATGCTGGTTGAGCGTCCGGCTCAGAACCGTCGCGGTCCCACGTTCCGGGCGCGAGCGCGACGGGGTAACTTCGGTCACTTCGCTTTCGACATGGAGAACGTCGCCGGGCCGCGTCGGTTTCGGCCAGGCAATTTCGCCGCCTGCGCCGATGATGCCGCCCGTGATCGGCAGCCCGCTTTCCACGTTGAGCCGCATGGTGACCGCTGCCGTATGCCAGCCGCTCGCCGCCAGTCCGCCGAACAGGCTTGCGCGCGCGGCCTCCTCGTCCAGGTGAAAGGGCTGCGGATCGAACGCGGCCGCGAATGCCCGGATGCGCTCCGCGGTCATCACATAGCTGCCGCTCGAAAAGCGCTGACCTACGAAAAAATCCTCGAAATACAGGGGCTTACGGCCCGGGGCGACGTCGTTCCGGCTCATGGCGCATGGCTTTCCGTGGTTGAACGCCCGGCAGACATAGTTACTTTCATGATGAAAGTCACTAGTCCGGGAGAGGTGGATATGGATGCGGTCCTTTTTGATCCCGCACTGCGCAACCAGGCAAGGGCGCGCGGGGCGGGCATCGGCTTAAAAAAGCCGCTCTTCCTGGTCGCTGGCCTTCTGCTTGCGGTGGCGGCGGGCGTGTGGGCGCATCACTGGCTCACGGTCGGGCGCTACATCGAAACAACCGACGACGCCTATGTCGGCGGCGATGTGACCGCGATCGCACCCCATGTCGCGGGCTTTGTTTCCGCGATCGCCGTGAGCGACAACCAGTTTGTTCGGCGCGGACAGCTCTTGCTGCGCCTGGACGACCGGGATTTCGGCGCAGCCGAGGATCACGCGGCAGCGGTGGTGGCCGGAAAGCGCGCCGAGCTCGCCGATCTGGAGGCGAAATTCACGCTTCAGCGATCGACGATCCGCCAGTCGGGCGCGGATCTGGCTTCGAAAGAGGCGGCTGCCAATTTCGCCCATGCGGACGACACGCGCTATCAGAACCTCCTTCGCGTGCTCGCCACCTCGCAGCAGGCGATGCAGAAGGCGCTGACGGCCGATCAGCAGGCCCGGTCCGATGTCACGGCCGCAGGTGCCGCACTTGCCGGCGCCAGGCAGCAGCTTGCCGTGCTTGCAGCGGATATCGATGAGGCGCGCGCCGATCTGGCCCAGGCGGAGGACGATCTTCGCACCGCGCAACTGAACCTCGGCTATACCGAAATCCGTTCGCCCATAGACGGCTATGTCGGCAACCGCGCGATTCGCGTCGGCGCCTATGTAACGGTCGGTTCCTATCTCGTGAGCATCATCCCCGCCCACGGGCTTTGGGTGGATGCGAATTTCAAGGAAGATCAGCTCGCGGGCATGCGGCCGGGCGAGGATGCGACCATCGTCGCGGATGTTCTGCCCGGCCGCGAATTCCACGGCCGTGTCATGAGTCTCGCGCCGGGCACCGGCTCGGTGTTCAGCGTCATTCCGCCCGAAAACGCGACCGGCAATTTCACCAAGATCGTCCAGCGCGTGCCGGTGCGCATCGTGCTGGACACGAGCGATGCGACGCTTGGCGAATTGCGGCCGGGCCTCTCGATCACGGCCTCCGTGGATACGCGCTCCGGCCCGTCGCAATGAACGCGGAGAAAATCGAGCCGCACTGGCTGCACGGCATCGTGCCGTTCATGTTCATGTGCATCGGCATGTTTATCGCGCTGCTCGACATCCAGATTGTCGCCGCATCGCTCCAGGATATCGGCGGCGGACTTTCCGCCGCGCAGGATGACATCAGCTGGGTGCAGACCTCCTATCTGATCGCCGAGATCATCGTCATCCCCCTGTCGGGCTGGTTGACGCGCGTGTTCTCGACGCGCTGGCTGTTTGCCGCGTCCGCGGCCGGTTTCACGATCGCCAGCATGCTCTGCGGCATCGCCTGGAATATCGAGAGCATGATCGTCTTTCGCGCGCTTCAGGGCCTGCTCGGCGCATCGATGATTCCGACGGTCTTCACCTCGTCCTTCCACTATTTCCAAGGGCCGCGCCGCCTCTATTCCGCCGCCGTCATCGGGTCGATCGCCTCGATCGCGCCGACCCTTGGCCCCGTGATCGGCGGCTGGATCACCGACACGCTGAACTGGCATTGGTTGTTCTACGTCAACCTCGTGCCTGGAACCATCGTGGCGATTTCCGTGGCACTCCTCGTGAAGATCGACAAGCCCGATCTTTCGCTGCTCAAGGATGCGGACTATCCCGGCATCACGCTGTTGGCGCTGGCTCTGGGGACGCTTGAATATGTGCTGGAGGAAGGCGCGCGCTGGAACTGGTTCGACGATTCCACGATCAGGACCTGCAGCTACATTTCCGCGGTGAGCTTCCTTCTCTTCTTCGTGCGCAGCCTGACCACTGCAAATCCGGTTGCCGACCTTCGCGCCTTCCGCAACCGCAATTTCGCGATCGGCTCGTTCCAGTCTTTCGTGACGGGCGCGGCAATCTTCTCGCCGATCTATCTGACGCCGCTCTTCCTCGGCTATGTGCGCGGCTACGATGCTCAGCAGATCGGCGTGGCGATCTTCTCCACCGGCGCGGCATCGCTCGTCGCCGTGCCCGTCTATATCGTGCTCGCCAAACGCTTCGATCTGCGCTGGCTGATGATGCTGGGACTTGCGAGTTTCGGCCTTGCGATGTGGGGTTTCAGTTTCATCACCAGCGCATGGAGCGGCGTAGAGCTTTTCCTGCCCCAGATTTTGCGCGGTTTCCCGCAGGTGTTCGCCGTCGCGCCCAGCGTGAATCTGGGATTGGGCAGCCTGCCGCCCGAACGCCTCAAATATGCGAGCGGGGTCTTCAACATGATGCGCAATCTGGGTGGTGCGGTCGGCATCGCGATCTGCGGCGCCATTCTCAACAGCCGCACCAATTTTCACTTCGAGCGCATTGCCTCGAACCTCACGCCGGCCAACACGGCGATGAACCGGTTTCTCGATGCGGCGGCGCAGCGCTACGGTGCGCTGCCCGGCGCGGTCGATTCCGGCCATGCGGCGGCGCTGCGCCAGCTGTGGCAGCTTGCCTACCGCGAGGCGGAGGCCATGGCTTACGCGGACGCGTTCCACGTGCTGATGTTCGCCTGTTTCGCCGGAGCGTTTGTGGCGCTTCTGATGAAGAAAATCCCGGCAACGCAGCCGGCGCCCGCATCCGCGCATTGAATCGCCGAATTCGAAAATCAGCTGCCTGCCACGCTCTGCCGCAGCCCGTCGAGGATCATACCCCAGCCGGCCTGCGTGCGCTCAGCCCAATCGGGCAATACGCCTTCATGCGTCAGCGTGAGTTCGCACCCCTGTCCGGCGGGAATGATTTCGATCGTCACGCGGGTGATTTCATCCGACAATTGCGGAACCGCGAAAGTGAAGGCGAAGCGGCGCGGCCGGTCGATTTCCAGATATTCGCCCACATGTTCGATAGCGTCGGCTTCCCGGCGGACGATGGTGAACCGGCCGCCCTCGCGCGCGTCGATCTCCACGCGAACCATTTCGCCGGTCGCCGTCGCAAACAGCCATTTGCCGGCCGTTTTCGGATCGAGCCAGGCGTCGAACACACGCTCGGGCGTCGCCTCGAAACGGCGTGACAGCTTCAGCGAGACTTTGGGGGTTTGCGACATGAATTGTTTTCTTTTTCTGTAGCTGTCAATGCGGCGCGATCCTCGGCTTTCAGCATCGCATCGAGTCCGTCCAGTTGTGTGAGTAGTGGTCGAGAAGAGGATAGTCAACCGACTGGTTTAACTTAGCGCGAAGTTATTACAGGGGACGAGCAGTTTCGCCGGGTTCGCCCCGCCTGGGTCGCGCGGCCCGCGCGCACGCCCGATGGCCCCCTAGAGCGGATTTCGCTTGTCCTGATACAATGCGCCCCCCTCCGCCGCCCCCGGATTTAATCCGGGGGCGGCACCTCCCCACGCTGGGGGAGGAAAAAGGCGCGCACTATTACTTTCCTCCCCCATCGTGGGGGAGGTGGTTTGCGAAGCGAAGCGGAGCAAACCGGAGGGGGGGACTCCTCTCCAACGATTCCATTCGACCGGATCACGCCCTAAGTCACGCTTCGCCGGTTTCCATCAGGTCTCACATGGCATGGGCGGTCGGGGTCGAGACGTGAAATTTCGGGTCGTCGAAATGTGCGCGCTTCTCGGCGTAGTAGCGCTCGTACCAGTCGCCTTCGCGCGCGGCGTTGAAGGTCAGGAACATCGCCCGCCGCGAGGAGCAACTGCGGTTCGGCGCGGAACGATGGGGCACAAAGGAATCGAACAGCACAAGATCCGCAGGCCCCGTCTCGACCGCATCCCATTCGAGCGCGGCCTCGATATCGGCCGCGATATCGCCGTGATTTGCGCCGCCGGCGTTGGAGCGCAGCAGCGGATGACCCTCGACCCGGCGCCCGACCCATGTTGCCTGCACGCGCTCGCGCCACGCCCGCGCGAATTCGAGGCAGCCATTGGCACGCGTCGCCGGATCGATCGTGAGCATCGCGGTGATGTTGTAGCGCGGTCCAAACGCCTGATAGGCCGTATAATCCTGATGTGCACCGAACCCGCCGCCGCCCGGGTGTTTCTCGTTCTCCTTGTCCTTGAACGGAATGAAGGCTTCTCCCGCAAGCGCTTCGATGACCGGCGCAACGCGGCGCGCAACGAAAGCGCGGAATTCCGCGCAGGCGCCTTGCAGATATTCGAAGCGGCAAATCTGCGCGTCGTTGGTAGCTTCCGGTACCGCGATCAATGCAGCGGCGTTCGGAAGCGCCTGCCTGGCCGGCGAAATGCCAGCCTGATTCGCAGCCGCAAGCTGTTCGTGGGCGGCCGCGCCCATCGTGCGGGAGTGGCGATTGAGCCCGGCCGTTTCGTCCGCGGAAAAGAAATCGCGCAGCACGACGAGCCCGCTCTGCGCGAACGTCTCGCATTCGCGGCGGCCGATGCGTGCCTGCGGCAAATAGCGCAGGAAATAAGCGAATGGAGGCGTCGTCGCGTGCGGATCCTTTGCCGCCTCGTCCAGGCGGCGCAGGCGGATCGCATCTTTCGCGAAAGGTAGCGCTTCGAAGGCGGCGCATTCCTCGTCATTCATGGGGCCGCCCTGCAATTTCAGACTGACGATCGAATCGGGCGCGAGCGAATCCCGGTAGGCAGCCTCTGTTGTGCAGAGATAGCGCTTTGCGGAAACATGCCGGCGCACGGGCGCGGAGACGCTTTCGCCAAGCCGCGGCAGAAGCCAAGCCGCGCCAAGGCACTCATGGCGATCATCGATGCCCTCCGCGGCCAGATTCTCGTCGGGCGTTCCGATCAGATGTCCAACATCATGCAGCAGGGCCGCGACGATCATGGCGGGCGGCTCGCCCGCGGTTTCGGCGAGATTCGCCGCCTGCAGCGCATGCTGCATCTGGCTGATGGTTTCAAGGCCGTAGCGGCGCGTGCCGCACGTTGTGTAGATTTCTTCCAGTTCACGGGCGAGGTTGGCGATCATGGCTGAGGTGAGGCCTCCTGCTTGTCACCGAACAGTGTAGGACACGAAGTGCGGCGATGGCACAGCGAAGCGCAGGGTTGCTTCTATTTCGGCGGCAGGGTGCGGCGCCCGGGTTTTTCCTGGTGCATCCGGGCGGGCCATTCTGGGCGAAGAAGGACGAGGGCGCCTGGTCGATCCCGAAAGGTCTCTATGCCGAAAGCGAGGAGCCGCTCGATGCGGCCCGGCGCGAGTTCCGGGAGGAAACGGGCTTCGGTGTCGAAGGAGAGTTCGTCGGTCTCGGCGAATTCCGGCAGCCGGGCGGGAAAGTGATCTCCGCCTGGATGATCGAAGCCGATTGCGACGCGGCGATGGTGAAGAGCAATATCTTCACGCTGGAATGGCCGCCGAGGTCCGGAAAGACGGCGGAATTTCCCGAGGTGGATCGCGCCGGCTGGTTCGACTCGCCCGAAGCGTTCGTGAAAATCCTTCACGGTCAAAAACCGATACTTGAACGCGCCTTGGAATTGCTGGCGCAGTAACGGATCCGGCTTGCAGCTTGCCCGGTTCATCTGTCCGGAGCAGCATCCGGCCCATGCTTCCGGGAATGTCCAGCGACACCAGGCTTTCGGTTCGTGGGCCGCAGCCGCGCGAAATGGGGCAGGGCCTCGCCTGCTCGCTGCTGCTGCATGGGCTGTTTGCCCTGTTGATTTTCTGGCTCATCCTCCGGCCGGGGCAGCCGCCGCAGCAATCGCCGGTGCGCTTTCTGCCCATCGATCTGGTACAGCTCGCGCAGCAAACGACATCGCCGCCCCAGCCGCTGAGAGCTCCGATCCCGCGCGCGGCGCCGTCGCGCCCGGCCCGCGAAGTGCCGTCGAGCCCGCACGCGCCCGTCACGCTTGCGCCGTCGCGCAAACTGCCACCCCCGGACACGCTCGAAATCCGCCTCAGACAATTGGCCAAACTGCGCCAGCCGGATTCGACCCTTCCGCATCTGGACAATGGAGCTTCGGATGAGGCGGCGACCAGCGACACTGCCGCGCCGGGTGCGATGGCCGCCTATCGCGTGCGCGACTTTCTCCAGGCCCAGGTCGAGCGGCGCTGGAACCTCGATCTGAAACGGGCGCGCAATGTGGTGATCCTGATCCATGTCGTCGTGGCGCGCGACGGCACCATCGATCACGCCGACATCGTCGATCGTGCGCGCTACGCCAGCGACGCAGCCTGGCGCGCCGTGGCGCTCAGCGCGCGCGACGCGGTGCTGCTTTCCTCGCCGCTCAACCTGCCTTCCGGCTACAAAGCTGGCCCGATCGACGTAACGCTCGCCCTCAATCCGAAGGACGTGCTCCGATAAATTACGGGTTGCTCCGAACCGCGGAGAAAATTGTTTGAACCACGAAGGTCACAAAGGTCACAAAGGAAGATGAAGTTGCCCGCGCAGGGCTTGGTTCTTTCTTCGTGCTCTTTGTGGTAAATCTTTCTTAGCGCCACCGCTTGCACATCATGGCAGGCTGCGCGCGAGGCGGAAGCCGGAGAGGCTCGAATAGTCGTATTCCCCGCCGTCGGCGGTGCTGGAGCTGCGCGCGGCAGAGCGGATGAAAATCGGCACGTTGTCCCACGAGCCGCCGCGGATCACATGCTTTTCACAGTTGCCGGACTTCCATGGGCCGCCGTCCTGCGGCGCGCCCACGTAGGAATCGTGCCAGCAATCCGCCGTCCATTGCCACACATTGCCGAGCATGCCGTAGAGCCCGAACGGGTTCGGGGCGAAACTGTCGACGTCCGAGAGCTCGCTGTCGTCCCAGTGGCTGCCGCAGCCGTTGCAATCGGCCTTGCCGCTGCCGACGGCATCTCCCCACCACCGCGCGGTCGTCGTGCCGGCGCGCGCCGCAAATTCCCATTCCGCCTCGCTCGGCAGCCGATACGGCCCGGCGCGTCCTGCGAGCTGCGGATGCTCGCTTTGCACTTCCCTGTTCAGCCAGGCGATGTAGGCGTTGGCGTCGTTCCAATCGAGGCAGGCGGCCGGCCAAAGCTGCGGTTCCTCGTCATAGGGCGGCCAGGCCAGGCCCTTGCCCGGCGAATGCCATTGCATCTGAAGAATCGGGTTGCAGGGCTTGGGCTGGTAGCCGGTGGCGCGCAGGAAGGTCAGGAATTCCTCGCTGGTCACGTCATATTTGCCGAGCGCAAAGGCCCGCACCGAGACCACATGCTGCGGACCCTCATTCTCGAAGCGGCCAGGTTCCCCCGCAGGACTGCCCATGACGAAGCGGCCCGCCGGTATCGCCACCATGACCGGGCAATCGCGACACTCCTGGAACTCGCGGTCCTTTCTGTCCTGCGCCGCAGCCGGCGCGAAACAGGCGCCCACAAGAAGGACGGCGGCCCAGATGGTGCGTTTCAAGCGTGTCGGGTTCATGTACTGCGGAGCGAGCCTATGTCTCCGCGCAAGGCGCGGCAAGCCGGGCGCAAAAGGCGAAATCGCCCGTTCTTTGCAATCGAGGATTGGCGTAACCTCGCGCGGAGCTCAGGGAGACCCAGGATGCGCGCAGACGTTCTTGCAGTGCTTTGTGTGGTGACCGGATTCGCGCCGGCAGCGGCACAATCCGCACCGGCGCCGCAGCAGCCCCCGCCGCCTCAGCAGCAGCAGAGCTGCTTCTTCATAACCGAAATGCGGAACTGGAAGGTGCCGGATGACAAGACGATCTTCATCCGGGTAAATATGAACCAGTTCTACCGGTTGGACCTGTCGACGGCGTGCCCGCTTCTGACGATGCCGGATTCGCACCTCATTACCAGGACGCGCGGCCCCGACACCGTCTGTTCGGCCATCGATTGGGATCTCTCCGTTGCCCAGCCGCCTCCCGCGTCCATGTCCGAGCCCTGCATCGTGAAGAAGATGACGCGGCTGACGCCCGAGGAAGCGGCCGCGATCCCGCCGAAGTTCAAGCCATAGCTTGACATTGCATCGGATCTGGCCGATATAGCGCCTGACCCTCGAGGTCGCACGACGGTGCCTATTTGCGCGCCTGTCACGCGGGGGCAGATATCAACTTACCGTTCGCTCCAGATGTGCGTGGAAGACGGCAACACAGCCGCCACGCGGGCGTGAGCGCCCCTCTGGTGCAAAAGGAATTATTGTGACGACTCCGTCTTTCTTGACGCTCGGCGTTGCCGAGCCGCTCCGGCGCGCCCTTGCCGCCGAAAACTATCTTCATCCCACCCCGATCCAGGCCGCCTCCATTCCGCTGATCCTGGCCGGCCGCGACATCGTCGGCATCGCCCAGACGGGCACCGGCAAGACGGCCGCCTTTGGCCTTCCGCTGTTGCAGCGCCTGTCCGGGGAGCGTCTGCAGGCGGGACCGCAAACCGCCCGCGCGCTGATTCTGGCGCCGACCCGCGAACTCGCCATCCAGATCCATGAAACGCTACGCAATTATGGGTGCCATCTGGCGCTGCGCCATGCGGTGATCGTGGGGGGCGTCACGCAGAGCCGGCAGGTGGATGCATTGCGGCGCGGGGTCGATGTCCTCGTCGCCACGCCGGGACGGCTGCTCGATCTGATGGCCCAGAAGCACATCCGCTTGGGCGCGACGACGACGCTCGTCATCGACGAGGCCGACCGCATGTTCGACATGGGCTTCATCCGCGACGTTCGGCGCATCGTGGCCGCCTTGCCGCGGACGCGCCAGTCGATGCTGTTTTCCGCCACCATGCCCGGCGAAGTCGCCCATCTCGTCGATGAGATCCTGCACAATCCCGCCCGCGTGGACATTTCTCCGCAGGCGATCGCCGCCGATGCCATCGATCAGCGCGTCTATTTCGTGGAAGCCAGGGACAAGCGCGCCCTGCTGCACAAACTTCTGGGCGACCAGGCGATGACGCGCGTGATCGTCTTCACCCGCACCAAGCACGGGGCGGACAAGGTCGCCGATCATCTGGAGCGGGCCGGACATTTCGCGCAGGCCATTCACGGCAACAAGTCGCAGAACGCGCGCCAGCGGGCGCTCGAATTGTTTCGCAGCGGGCGGGCGCGCATTCTCGTGGCCACCGACATCGCGGCGCGCGGAATCGACATCGACGACGTCTCGCATGTGATCAATTACGAGCTGCCGGACGTGGCCGAAAGCTATGTTCATCGCATCGGCCGCACGGCGCGCGCCGGCAACGGCGGCATTGCCATCGCCTTCTGCGACCCGGCCGAACGCCAGTCGCTCAAGGCCATCGAACGTCTGGTGTATCGGCAACTGACGGTGATCGGCGCAAAGCCGCGCCCGATCGATGAAACCGCCGCCGCGCGCAAACACCCCAATCATCTGCGCGGCCAGAACCGCCGCGTGCGTCGCGCGGCATGACGCAGTTGAAGGAATCCGAGAAATGAAAAAGAAGAAAACCCTTCCCGGCCCTTACGCCGCGCCGACGAAGGACACGCGTCTTGCCGGAACCTTCGAAGTCCTGGTCCCGGCGCCCGACCGCGTAAAGCCCCACCGTGTGCCCTTGCAGTTCGATTCGCGGGAAAGAGCGGAATCCTGGATTCATAGCCCGGAGGGCAAGGAGATGATCGCGGAGATGCTCGCCGCTGAAAAGAAGTAAGCGACCAAAGTGATAAAGCGGCTGAAAACCTGACGATCTGCGACTCCGAAAGGGCGATTGCGGCCTTCGTGGCCGAAGCATCAAAGACGGGGGACACGCGCTATCTCGCGCAGGGGCCTGGTGTGCTGGCGCGCGCCGCGGCCAAGTCGCAGACGGTAAAAGGCGAATCGGCGATTGACATCTTGTAGTCTATAAACTACGATTGGCCGTGTTCGAACTAAAGCAGACCGAGACGTTCCGAAAATGGCGAATGCGGCTCGGGGATGAGCGCGCACGCGCATTGATCGCTTCGCGGCTCGATCGCCTGGCGTTTGGGCACACGGGGGATGTCGCGCTTGTCGGAGAGGGGATCAGCGAACTGCGCGTCCACTATGGCCCGGGCTACCGTATATATTTCCGGAGAGTGGGCGGCGCGATGATCGTGCTGCTTTGCGGCGGCGACAAGGGCAGTCAGGCGAAGGATATCAAAACTGCAAGACGGCTGATGAATGAATTGGAGTGAATGAGGTGGCTGGAAAACTGACGACCTACGATCCTGCGGAAGATCTGACTTCCGACAGAGCGGTTGCGACCTTCATGGCCGAAGCATTCGAAACCGAGGACGCGAGCTATATTGCGCACGCGCTTGGGATAGTGGCACGCGCCAAGGGCATGTCCCAGATCGCCAGCCAGACCGGCCTTTCCCGCGAGCAGCTCTACCGCTCCTTCAGCGAGAACGGCAATCCGACGCTGAAGACGACGATCGCCGTGATGAAGGCTCTTGGCGTCGAGCTGACCGCGAAGGCTCACGCATAAGTCGGTTGGGTTCAACGTAGCCAATTCGAGTTCGCGTCCCAAAACTCGCGCTTAATTTCTATCGTTACAGGACATAACTTATGGCGTTCGGAAGCCTCTTAATGCCTCGTTTGCCGCGCCAAGTAAGCCGGCGTGATTGCGTAGCAATATTTCGACCGGTTCAATCAGCCTTCGCACTTCCGCAGTCAGACCGCGCGCAATTCCGTATCGGAAATCGTCAATGTCCTTCCATTCGGTGCGGAAGTAACCAAGCTACATCCCGTCAGTATCGCTGATCTCCCAAACCTCCTTAGCAGTGTTTTTTAGATCATTGCGAAGCGAAATAATCTGCGACAACCCCAACGCGCCGGGCTCTTTGTGGCTAAGACGGACACCGCAGAAACGACAACCGTAAGAGCCTTCCTGTCCGATACCGATCTTCAAGTGCAAACCGTTTGATTCTCGCTTCGATATGTAAATTACAGCATCGTCGCCCGAAGCCCCGGGATCTTCCAAAGCGCGTTTGACCGTAATTTCCCACTGAGAGAATAAATCACACACGTTCTTTAAGTCACTGTATATGGCATTCCAAAACAGTTGGTCCAAGTGTTTTTCAACCCTTCTGATGTTCTGGGAAATCGAAATTGCGCAAATGAAATTCTCTGGCTCTGTCAAAAGCTCCAAGATGTCGGTGTCCATGGGTGTGTCTCCATTTGATAGATGTCTAATTACCTCGCGGTATTGCTGCAAATTACCTCGAAGCCTCAGCGGAAGGTCTGGGGAGTCGCTGTCCTGTAACCATTTGATGATGTGGTCCTCATACGTGATGTGGAAATCTGGCTTCTCTTGGGGACAACCCCAGCCGCGAGGCGCAAGAAAAATAAGAAATTTTCTCGGAACCAATCTCGCCAGTTTGTGCGTTGTTGGACCTTGCGCAAGCAACTTTCGTAAACGTTCCGGTCTCACCACGTTCGCTTCATGACCCCACGTCACCAGATGCCAGGCCATCTCCTGCAATCCGCCGGCGCGGAAGCGGATGATGAGGGAGCCGTCTTTTTGCGGTTCGAGCTTTTGGGTGAGGTGGAAGAGGAAGTCCTCGGCGTCTTCGGCCGCTTCGGGCGAGAATTTCCACACCACGTCGAACGGCTTCTCCTGGTAGACGCCGAAGGACCGCTCGGCATAGGCGCTGGGCGAGAAGCCGCGCTGGCGCGTGAAGGGTTTGCCGAGCGGCTCGACGCG
Organism: Rhizomicrobium sp.; assembly: GCA_036266955.1. Lineage (GTDB taxonomy): Bacteria > Pseudomonadota > Alphaproteobacteria > Micropepsales > Micropepsaceae > Rhizomicrobium. Next base: position 19,771 of record DATAWY010000054.1, on the reverse strand, counting down.
CGCGATGTTGGAGAGCGCGTAATTGCGGAAGTCGCGATCGCGCTCGCTTTCGCTCCACGCGACGAGATAATTACGATTCCCGTTCTCGGTTCTATATGACCGGAATCCGCTCGAAAGCGCGTCTTCACGGTGCGGAGCCTTCCCCGGAGCGGAGAGGGGACAGATATCTATTGCAATTCACGTGATGCGAGCGGGACAACAGGAATTTCCTGTTGCAAACCCTTGACGGCCGCAATGAGCAGATCGCGATCGCGCGGGCCAAGGCGCCAAGGTTCTGCGATGTCCTTGAAATACGCCAGCGCCTTGGCGCATTCGGCGACCGGAAAACCGGGAGCAAACAGGGTTGCCGCGGCGCCAATGCCCTGCTCGAGCGGGACGCCGCTGCGTATCAGCGCGGCGATGTCCAGATAGTCGCGCGCCTCCGCGCGTTGGAGTATGACCTTCAGCTTGTGGCCCAGAAGATCGAGCGGCGACGCGACGCGGATTGCGCCGTCCGCGGTTTCCTCCGGAATTCCCACGCGGCCTGTAATGCCGCCGAACAGGGACAGTTTGACCTCGCCCTGACGGTCGAGAAGAAGTGTCAGCGTATTCGGCCGCGATTGCAGAATCTGCCCGGCCGCCAGTGGGCCGAGCGATCCGCGCAGATCGAAGGGCTCGAACGGCGCCGAGGAGAAAAAATCGAAATCGACCGATATGCGGTGCGCGAAACGCAAGGCGACGGCAGTCCCGCCGTAGAGCACGAATTCACGCGGCACGTGCCCGAGTTCCGGCCACAGCGAACGCTGCGGCATGGGCAGGATCGAAAGATCAGCGGCCAGCGGCACGGAATTGTGTTTCTTCCGGAATTCTGCGTCCGGGTTCCAGCTCCGGCGCCTCGCCCAGTCCGAGGCGATGGTGCCAGAACACCCAGGATTTCGGCGAGAACACGCCGGGCGGCGGATCGCGCAGGACGCTCTCGAATGCGCCGCGACCCAGGAGATTGAGAAGCTCGTGCGCGTCTTGCCATGTTCCCATCTCCATCACCTGCGCAACGAGGCGCGGCATGTTTCCGGAAATCGTCTGTTCGGGAGTGCTCCACCAGACGTAACGGCGCGCAATCTCGACGAGGCGGGCAGGATGGCGATCCATCCTGCCATCATAGCACCAGGGATGTTCCTGTGTCATGCGATGTACGGGACTATGCCGCGCGGGTACCGTTCTGGTCGACAAGGGGGACGCCTTTTCGGCATGACTGCGGGAAGCGGCTGCGCGGGTTCCGGCGTTGTCTTCAGGCCGAGGACATAAACAGGAGGGTCGATCCCGGAATTGGCATTGCTGGACATTCTCTCGTGGATTTCGCTCGGCTCCGGCTTTCTGACCGCGGCGCTGATTGCGCTTGACGTGCGCGGTCATCCGCAGCGGATGCGGATCATGAACATCGTGTGGCCTGTCACGGGGCTGTATTTTCCGCTTGCCGGACTGTGGTTCTATCGCACGCTGGGCAAGCCGATGGCTGTCGATCAGCCATGCCGTCATCGGCAACCCCGATGGAAGAGCACATTTCTCTCCGCGGCGCATTGCGGCAGTGGCTGCGTGCTGGGCGATGTGGCCGGCGCGCCCATTGTATTCGCGTCCGGACGGCTGCTTTTCGGGAGCAGGCTGTTCGCCGAATACGCGGTGGAATTCGCCCTCGCCTACGCTTTCGGCATCGCATTTCAATTCCTGGCGATCCGCGAGATGCGCGATTCGTCACCCGCAGACGCCGCCCTTGATGCGGTCAAGGCGGATACGCTGTCGCTGATTGCCTTCGAAGTGGGAATGTTCGGCTGGATGGCGCTCGTCCACTACCTGCTGCTGCCTGGGCATCCCGGCGCCGACACCATCGTCTTCTGGTTCATGATGCAGATCGCCATGGTTCTCGGATTCCTGACTACCTACCCCGCAAACTGGCTGCTTGTCTGAGCCGGGATCAAGGAGGGGATGTAAGCCGTGCCGACTAGAGCATGATCCGGTCGAGTTGAATCGCTCGAGAAGACTCCCCCCTCCGGCGCTTCGCGCCACCTCCCCCACGATGGGGGAAGAAAACGACGGTGCGCGCCTTGTCTTTCCTCCCCTATCGTGGGGGACGTGCCGAGCGCAGCGAGGCGGAGGGGGACGTGTTGCACCAACATCAACGGAATTCGCTCGAGGGTTCTGCAGGACTGCATTCAGGGACGATCACCTCCGGTCGGGGAGTTTTTGATTGTCTGGAAAGCTTCTTGACTGCCTTTTGTGCGACCTTCGCTTCATCCGCCTCCATAAGCTCCCGCTTTATCACCTGTTCCCGGATAATGCAGCGAACGTTGTCCAAGTCAGGATTAAGTCCGTCAGCCCATCCCAGGCTTTCTGAAAAACCGTAAAGGCGAATGCGGCCGTCCCGTTGGATTATCCGCCTCTCCGGCTGGGAGATGATGCGGCGAATGTCCAGCGGATCCAGCTCGGGACGACGCGGAAGCACGTCAAAGGCAAAGTACCGGGTCCGCCAGAAAGGCGGCGGCGGCAATCTTTCGGGTGCATCTTCGTCTGTCATCGAACTCCTGGCAATTTTGTGATTGCTGTGCCTAAGATCAGTCCGGAATTTGCGCCTTTCGGACGCCCTCCAGAAACACCTCCACGGCCAGGTCGGCGATGTGGGCGGGCTTCGCGCGGCCCTCGGCGTGAAGCCAGGTGTGGGTCCAGTTGATCATGCCGAAATAGAGCATCGCGGCGGGACGCTTCATCGGCGAGCGGCCGGACAGTTCGGGGCGGATTTCGACGAGAATCGCCTGAACGATGTCGATGAGGCGGCGCTGGATGCCGACGATGATGGCGCGCTGGTCCTTCGGCAGCCGTTGCAGTTCGTTCAGGAGCACGCGCTGGCGCGTCGCGGCGCCGATGTAGAGCCGCATGAAGGCGGCGGTCAGGGTGCGGAGCTTCGCCGCGGGCGGGGCCGTGCCGGCCGCGATCTCCTCCGCCGCGTCGAGCAGCGCCTTCACATGCGACTGCATGACATCGAACAGGATGTCCTCCTTCGAGGCGTAGTAATGATAGATGAGCGACTTCGAGCTGTCGCAGGCCTCCGCCAGATCGGCGATCGAGGCGCCGAGAAAACCGCGCTCGGCGAAGAGCCGCGCCGCGTGCCCGACGATGGCCGCGCGGCGCTCCCCATAATCGGCGGCCTGGGTCCGCGCCAATCCGTCCCTCCCCGTTGAAAATCGACCGTGCGTCCGGTTAATTCACCGGCTCCGGCAATTCAAGCGGACGGGAATTCGTGGCAGCGGCAATCGAACGAGCAGCACTGGCGAATGCGCCCGATCCCGGGATCGACTGGCGCCGGGTCGCCTGGCATCTCCATGTCTCCCGCGCACTGGACGAGATCGAAGAGACGAAGCTCGTTCCGGAGCGCAAGATTTTCTATCAGTTCTCGGCGCGCGGCCACGATCTCGCGCAGATCCTGCTGGGCTCGCAGCTGACCCGGCGGGAGGACGCGATCTGCGGCTATTACCGCTCGCGGCCGATCCTGCTCGCGCTCGGTGTCCCGGTCGCGGATGCCCTCGGATCGTGCATGGCGCGGACCGGCGGTTACTCCGACGGACGCGACATCGGCGCGGTGTTCAATTTTCCCAATCTGGAGGGCCCCTCCGCGCTTCCCATGTGCGGCGGGGTAGGTGCGCAGTTCACGCCGACCGCCGGCTGGGCGCAGGCGCTGCTCTATCGTGGCCAAGCGCTGCGCGAGGGCGAATGTGACGACGCCATTGCCGTGGCGCTTGGCGGCGACGCGTCGGTGGCAACCAACGGCTTCTGGTCGGCGCTGACCATCGCGACCACGCTGAACCTGCCGATGCTCTTCTACATCGAGGACAATGGTTACGGCATTTCCGTGCCTTCGGTGCTGCAGACGCCCGGCGGCGACATCGCGGCCAATCTCGCGAGCTTCAGGAATCTGGAGGTCGTCTCCGGCGATGGAACCGAGCCCGCCGAAGCCGCGCGGCTGATCCGGAACAGCGTGCGCCATGTGCGCGAGCGCCGCGGACCGGCTCTGCTGAGACTGAGCGTGCCGCGGCTCGAGGGACATTCCTTCCAGGACACCCAGACCTACAAGTCCGAACGGATTGTCGCCGCCGAGCAGGCGCGCGATCCCCTGCCGAAACTTCGTGGTTATCTCGTTCCGGACGAATTCCAGGAGGCGGAATGGTTTGGCATCGCGGAGCAGGCAACGGCCGCGGTGGAGGAGGCGCGGCGCGAAGCGGAAGCGCGGGCCACGGCCGATCTCCAACGCACCACGCGGCATGTGTTCTTCGAAGGCGAAATGCAGGCGCAAGGAGGACAATGCACCCACGGTTACGCGCCGCCGCCGTCGCGCAAAATGCCGGAACCGCAGGGCCAGCGCATCAACATGGTCACCGCCATCCGCCGCACGCTCGAGCACGAGCTTGCAATCAATCCGCGCGTGCTCGTGTTCGGAGAAGATGTGGGCCCGAAGGGCGGCGTGCATGCGGTCACGCTGGGCTTGCAGGAAAAATTCGGCGAGGCGCGGGTCTTCGATACCAGCCTCTCCGAGGAGGGCATCATCGGCCGCGCCGTCGGCATGGCGCTTTCGGGGCTTGTACCTGTCCCCGAAATCCAGTTCCGCAAATATGCCGATCCCGCCACCGAGCAGCTCAACGATTGCGGCACGATGCGCTGGCGCACCAACAACCGCTTTGCCGCGCCGATCATCGTGCGCATGCCCATCGGCTATTTCAAGTGCGGCGATCCCTGGCATAGCCAGACCAACGAAGTGCAGTTTGTCCACTCGCCGGGCTGGAAGGTCGCGGTGCCGTCGAATGCCGAGGATGCGGTCGGACTTCTGCGCGCCAGCCTGCGCGGCAACGATCCGGTGATTTTCTTCGAGCATCGGGCGATGCTGGACGCTTCCTCGGCGCGACGGCCTTATCCGGGAGATGATTATGTTCTGCCGTTCGGCGAAGCGCGCATGGTGCGCGAAGGCGATGCGCTGACGATGGTCACCTGGGGCGCGATGGTTGAGCGCTGCGAAGAAGCGGCGCAGGATCGCTCCGTCGAGATCGTCGATCTGCGCACGCTGGTGCCCTGGGAGCGGGAGGCCGTGATCGCTTCCGTAAAGCGCACGCGCCGCTGCCTGATCGTCCACGAGGACCTGCTGACCGGCGGCTTTGGCGCCGAGATCGCAGCGGTGGTGGCCGAAGCCTGTTTCCTCGATCTCGACGCGCCCGTATCGCGCCTCGCCATGCCCGACATCCCAAGCCCGCACAACCCCGCGCTGATGGAATGGGCGCTGCCATCGGTCGAAAAAATCCGCGCGAACATCGACCAGCTGATTGGATTCTGACGATGCAGTTGATTGCACGCGGAGACGCGGAGGCACGGAGCAAACAAGGTTGTCATTCCCGCGAAAGCGGGAACCCAGTAGGCCGCGTCCGCGGCCGAAATGAAAACTTCTTCTTTCCTCCGCGTCTCCGCGTCTCCGCGTGCAAATCTGGCGTCATTCGCGCGCGCGGCGCATGACAATGAGCACGGATATCGTTGTTCCGGCCGAGCAGGAAGGTACCAAGGCGGTCCTCAAGAACTGGCTGAAAAAGCCGGGCGATCCGGTCCGCGTGGACGAGCCCATCGTCGAAATCGAGACGGACAAGGTGGCGGTGGAGATTGCCGCGACGGCGGATGGCGTGCTCGCCGAAATTCTTGTCGAGCCGGGATCGGATATCGAACCCGGCCGCGTGCTGGGACGAATTGCGGAAGGAAACATTGGCGCGGTGAACGCCGCGGGACCGCTTGCCTCCGGCCCACTGCCGGCGGGACGCCGGCGGTCCCAGGAAGCTCCAGAGATTGCTTCTCTACCTCCGGGCATCCGGCGGCTCCTCGCCGAACACAGTCTCCGTCCCGAGGACGTTCCAACGAGCGGCGAACGGTTGGCGCGCGAAGATATCGAAGCCGAAGTCGCGCGGCGCGCCCGGAAAGCAACGCAGGGCGTCAAAATCATCCCCCATGATTCCATGCGCCGGCGCATTGCCGAGCACATGGCGCAGTCGGTGCGCACCGCACCGCATGTCACCGCGCTCTTCGAGGCGGATTTCGGGGCCATCATCGCGCATCGGGAAGCAAACAAGGCCGACTTTGCCCGGGAAGGCGCCAACCTCACATTCACCGCTTATTTCGTCGCGGCTTGCGTCGCCGCCATGAAAGCGGTGCCGGCCGTGAATGCGCGGTGGTTCGAAGATCGCATCGAGCTGGTCGAAGACGTCAATATCGGCATTGGCACGGCGTTGGGCGACAAGGGACTCATCGTTCCCGTCATTCGCCGCGCGCAGACGCTGTCGCTGCTGGATGTGGCGCGGCGCCTCGCCGAGCTCACGGAGAATGCGCGCGGCGGCAAGCTCATGCCGGCGGATGTTCAGAACGGCACCTTCTCGATCTCCAATCACGGCGTCTCGGGTTCGCTGCTGGCCACGCCCATCATCATCAACCAGCCGCAATCGGCGATCCTGGGCGTCGGCAAGCTGCAGAAGCGCGCCATGGTGCGGGAGGACGCGATCGAAATCCGCCCGATGGCCTATATCACCCTCACCATCGACCACCGCGTTCTCGACGCCCATCAGTGCAATGCGTGGCTGACGCGTTTCGTGGAGACGCTGGAAGCGTGGACGGATTAGGGCGGACCTCATCTGCGCTTTTGCATTGTCATTCCCGCGAAAGCGGGAACCCAGCCAGCGCGCGTCTGCGCGCTGAATGAAACTTTGCCTGGCGCTTCTCGACGCCATGAGTCGATAGCGCTCGCGGACGCTCGCGCGCTGGGTTCCCGCTTTCGCGGGAATGACATTCTAGATTGAGGACCGCAAGACCGTCACATCGCGTTCATTGTGAGTAGTTCATACGTGGCGACGGTCTCGTTGTTCTGGTTCGTCAGCGTAACCGCCCAGCGGACTTCGCCATATTCTGCATTGCGCGGGGTCTTCGCCTTCGCGGTGAGCTGAACGCGGATCGAATCGCCGGGTTTGACGGGCTTGACGAGGCGCAGGTTGTCGAGGCCGTAATTGGCGAGCACGGGGCCCGGCGCGGGGTCGACGAACAGGCCGGCCGCGAAGGACAGCAGCAGATAGCCATGCGCCACGCGGCTGCCGAAGAAGGGATTCGCCGCGGCCGCTTCTTCGTCCATATGGGCGTAGAACGTATCGCCCGTGAAATGGGCGAAATGCTCGATGTCTGCGAGCGTGACGGTGCGCGGCTCCGTCACCAGCGTCTTGCCCGGTTCGAGTTCGCCGAATTTGAGCCGGAACGGGTGCGGTGCTTCGCGCAACTCCGGCGCGCCGGCGATCCAGTTTCCTGTAATTCCGGCCAGCATGCGCGGCGAGCCCTGCAGCGCGGTGCGCTGCATGTAATGAAACACGCCGCGCAGGCCGCCCATTTCCTCGCCGCCGCCCGCGCGTCCCGGCCCGCCATGCACCAGCGGGGGCAGGGGCGAACCATGCCCGGTCGACTCCTTCGCGCAGTCGCGGTCCACCACGAGCAGCCGGCCGTGAAACGCGCCCGATCCGGTCATCACTTCGCGCGCGATGGCCGGATCGTAGGTGAACAGCGACATGACGAGCGAACCATTGCCGCGGTTGACCAGCTTCACCGCCTCCGAAACGTCCGTGTACGGCATGAGTGTCGCCACCGGGCCGAATGGTTCGATGTCATGCACGCGCGACGCTTCGCCGGGCCTGTCGCAGCGCAGAAGCACCGGCGATAGGAACGCGCCGCCTTCGGCGTCGCCGCTGCGGACATCGACCCGCAAAGGATCGCCGAACACGACGCGCGCCTCGTGCGAAATCTGTTCGATCTTCTCCCGCACGTCGTCGCGCTGCGCGGCGCTGACCAGCGGCCCCATCTTCACGCCTTCCACGCGCGGATCGCCGACGGTGATTTCGGACAGCGCTTTCGTGAGCGCGCTTTCCGCTGCATCGATCGCCGACGAGGGCGCGAGCGCGCGGCGGATCGCGGTACATTTCTGACCGGCCTTCACCGTCATCTCCCGCACGATCTCGCGAATGAAGAGATCGAATTCGGGCGAGCCCGGGACGGCATCCGGCGCGAGCACCGCGGCATTGAGCGAGTCGCGCTCCGCGATGAAGCGCACGCTCTCGCGCGCGATCACCGGATGGCGTTGCAGTTTCTCGGCCGTGCTGGCGGAGCCGGTGAAGGACACCACGTCCTGCCCGCCCAGATGATCGAACAGATCGCCGATCGGCCCGACGATCAGCTGCAACGCGCCTTTGGGCAGAAGATCGGTTTCGATCATGATGCGGAAGGCGGCTTCGGCGACATAGGCCGTCGCGCTTGCCGGCTTCACGATCGCAGGCATCCCGGCGAGCAGCGTCGGCGCCAGCTTCTCCAGCATGCCCCAGACCGGGAAGTTGAAGGCGTTGATGTGCAGCGCTGTGCCCTGGAGCGGCGTCAGCACATGTTCGCCGACGAAGCTGCCGCGTTTGGACAGTGGTTCGACCGTGCCTTCGATCATGATGGTATCGTCGGGAAGCTCGCGGCGGCCCTTGGACGAATAGGCGAAGAACGTGCCCGCGCCGCCTTCGATGTCGATCCAGCCATCGGTCCGCGTCGCGCCGGCGTCGAAGGAGAGTTCGTATAATTCCTCCTTGCGGGCCATGATCGCTTCCGCGAGCGCCTTCAGAATGCGCGCGCGCTGATGGAACGTCATTGCGCGCAGGGCTGGGCCGCCGACGCTGCGCGCATGATCGAGCACGGCTGCGAAATCGCGAACTGTCGTACCGATCCGCGCGACGACTTCGCCCGTCACGGCCGAACGGATGTCGGTCAGCGCGCCCTCCGGCGCGATCCAGCGATCCTGTACATGGCTCCGAAGTAATTTCATAGTTCCGTTCCTGTTTCCATGGTTCAATTTGGCATGCGGAGTCGCGGAGCGGAATAAATTGTTCACCACGGAGGCACGGAGGTCACGGAGAAGTTAAGGCGCGCCTTCGCGCGCAATTTTTTCTTCTCCGTGATCTCCGTGTCTCCGTGGTGAACCTTCCTCCGCGTCTCCGCGTCTCCGCGTGCAAGAACTTGTTTCTACCGGCCGGTGAAATTCGGCTTGCGCTTTTCGGTGAAGGCGGCGACGCCCTCGCGATAGTCGTTCGAGCGGCCGAGTTCGCGCATCAGATCGCGTTCGAGATCGAGTTGCTCGTTGAGGCCGGAAAGCCAGCTGCGCCGCATCGCCTGCTTGATCGCAGCGTAGCCGCGCGTCGGTCCGCCCGCGAGGCGCGCGACCAGCTTTTCGGCTTCCTCTTTCATCTGATCGTCATCGACGGCGCGCCAGATCAGGCCCCAGCTTTCGGCCTTCTCCGCGGAGATCGGCTCGCCGGTGAGCGCAAGTCCGAGCGCACGGGCATGTCCGACAAGCCGCGGCAGTATCCACGTGCCCCCGGAATCCGGCAACAGCCCGATGTTCGAAAACGACTGAATGAATTTCGCGCTTTTCGCCGCGAGCACGATATCCGCCGCAAAAGCGATATTCGCGCCGGCCCCCGCCGCCACGCCGTTCACCGCGCAGACGACAGGCTTCGGCAATTCGACGAGGCGGCGGATCAAAGGATTGTAACGGTTCTCCAGCGATTCGCCGAGATCGACTCCCTCGGCGCCGGGAGCCACCGCGCGGTCGGCCAGATCCTGCCCCGCGCAGAAACCGCGTCCCGCGCCGGTGATCAGCAGCACGCGGATTTCGTCGTCGCGCTCCACCCGCGTCAGCACTTCGGCCACTTCGTGGTGCATCTCCACGGTGAAGCTGTTGAGCCGGTCCGGACGGTTCAGCGTGAGCCGCGCGGCGCCGTTTTCGATGTCGAGGAGGATCGTCTGGAACGCCATTGCTGCGGGCTCCCGGGTTGCCGCCGAAAAAATCTTGCTCGCTTTCGCCCGGCTTGTCACCATTCCCCGCATCACCATCGATTCACTCCGGCGCGTCTCTGAACTGGCGGCGATAGAGGTCGGCATACAATCCGTTGCGCGCGAGAAGGTCGGTGTGTGTGCCGCGTTCGACAATCCGGCCCTCCTGGATCACCAGAATCTGATCGGCCTTCAGGATGGTGGACAGGCGATGCGCGATGACGATGGAAGTGCGTCCCGCCAGCGCGATTTCGAACGCCGTCTGAATGGCGGCTTCCGATTCCGAATCCAGATGCGCGGTGGCCTCGTCCAGGATGACGATGTCGGGCGCCTTCAGGAGCAGCCGCGCGATCGACAGGCGCTGTTTCTCACCGCCCGAGAAACGGTAGCCGCGCTCGCCCACCAGGGTATCGAGCCCGTCCGGAAGGCTGGCTATCAGCGGCCAGATTTGCGCGGCCTTCAGAGCGGTCTCAAGGTCCGCTTCGCTCGCGCCGGGGCGGGCGAAAACCAGGTTGGCGCGGATCGTATCGTTGAACAGGTGCGTGTCCTGTGCCACGATTCCGACGCGGGCGTGCAGAGAGGCGAGCGTTGCATCGCGCACGTCCATTGCGTTGATCGTCACCGCGCCGTCCCTGACATCGTAAAGCCGCGGCACAAGTTGCGTGATGGTGGTCTTGCCCGCGCCGGACGGTCCGACCAGCGCCGTCAGCGTGCCGGGCGCGATCGCAAAGTCGAGGTCGCGCAGCACCGTCGGTTCCGGACGCTGTCTTTCCACAACGGCGATGGCTTCCAGCGAAGCCAGCGAAACTTCGTCGACCGTCGGATAGCGGAAGGAGACATGCGAAAATTCGATCCGCGCAGGGCCCGGGGGAACAGGCTTCGCGTCCGGTTTCTCCGTGATCATCGGCATGAGATCGAGAACCTCGAACACCCGCTCGAAGGACACCAGCGCCGTCATCACCGTGACCTGCACGTTGGAGAGGCCCGTGATCGGTCCATAGAGCCGGCCCAGATATGAAACCAGCGCCACGAGCGTGCCGAGATCGATTTCGTGGCGGATGGTCAGCACGCCGCCCCAGCCATAGGCGGCGGCCGTCGCGAGCGAACCCAGCAATGTCAGCGACGCCACGAAATACTGCCGCACCTGCGCGCGTTGTACGTCGTTGTCGGCGACAAGCGCGGCGCGCGTTCGAAACCCCGCGGTTTCCTCCTCGGGGCGTCCATAGAGTTTTGACAATTGCGCGCCGGCCACATTGAAGCGCTCATACATCATGCTGCTCATGCGGGCGGAGAGGCTCATCGCTGCGCGCGCGAGCGCCTGAAGCCTGCGGCCCAGGCTGCGGGCGGGCAGCACGAACACGGGCGCCAGCGCCAGCGAAACCAGCGTGATCCGCCACGACAGCACCGACATCGCCACCAGCACCAGGGCCACGGAGATGATGTTGCCGACAACCGAAGACAACACGTCCGTGAACGCGCTTTGCGCGCCCGCCACGTCGCGGTCCAGGCGGCTGACGAGTGCGCCCGTCTGCACCCGGATGAAGAAGGCGAGCGGCATGCGCTGGATATGGTCGAACAGCGCCGTGCGAATCGACAGCACGATCCGGTTGCCGATCGCAGCGGCGAGATAAGACTGTGCCAGCCCCAGCCCCGCATCGGCCAGGAGGATGACCGCCGCCAGCAACGCCAGCTCGATCACCACCGCTGCGTCGCCTTTCAGAATGCCGTTGTTGATGAGATCGCGGTACAGCAGCGGCGGGATCACGCCCGCGAGCGCGTCCAGGCACACCACGAGCAGGAAAATACCGAGCAGTCCCGCGAACGGTCTCGCAAAGCGCATGATTCGCGCGGTGGTGCCCGGCTTGATCGCGTGGCTGAGGACCGACGGGTCCTTGAACAGCGACGCCACACCGCGTCCCATTCCACCCATGCCATGCCTCTTTGCTCGCCGTCCGCACGGCCAAAGTCTGCGCGCGATCTCGCGATTACAATCCTTGACCGGAAACTGAATATGGTCAGAATCGATGGGACGCAGCGCTTCCCGTATTGCCCGGCAATCGCACGACAGATTGTGCGCCCTGCACCAACCGGCTCAGTGCGGCTGCGGGCAGTCAAAGCCGGCACACGAAATGCATTTCTCGACCGGTCCTGCCGCACTGTCCAACCGCTCGCGCGCCGCATCGTTTGGGGAAAAGTCGACTGTCCCCGAGTTCTCGGGGAAGCCACTCGGCAAATCAGACGGTAGTCGAGCGAGTTAATCTGCGTGCCCTACATGTCCGCAGAGGGACATCCCCGCGTGTGCGGGGAACGCCGCAACTACAAGTCGCTGCGCGCCCACGCGGCCGGTTCATCCCCGCGTGTGCGGGGAACGCGGTACCGTCAACGCGCTTACAAGCTGGCTTCTCGCGACCGCTGCGACGTCCAGCATGTGATAGGCGAGCGGATGCCACTGCGGACCGGAATCTGCGCGAGGCTGGGCCTTGCCCCAGAATTCCGAAATGAATGGTTGTATCGTCAAGTGGCTGCGTCTCGAAATTCTCCAAGAGATCGGTTGATAAGCAAACCAATTCAGTATATCTGTGCTCTGGATGACAGAAGGAGTCAAGGAGCTGGCGAGGCGCGATATGGCGCATGAGGAGTCTGAACCGGAAACACTTTCGCACCCTCAGGGAATTTTGTTCGGTGACGCGCGGGCGCGTCTCAGGGAATTTCGCGACATCGCAGTGCCGACAACCCGCTGAACACTATGGAAACAGCGGTGTCGAAATGGGTCGGCACACCCTACCGGTGAAGCGGTTGGCGAGAGGGCGCAAAAAGGAGTCCGAAATGAAAACGTTTCAGCATTCTCAGGGAATTTGGCGCGACGACCCGCTGGCGGGGATACGCATCTCAGGGAATTTCGAAGAAAATTCCGTCCGGCATGTCAGGTTCCGCCGCCGCCGCCGTGCGCGGTTTGGTTCGCTGGTCTTGCAGATTGCCTGCCGCGCTTTGGCTGGGAACGAATTAATTGACCGCCCGTTCGATTTATTGTAATGTCGCGGCAGTACGGAAAGGCGCCTGGGAAATGTACACGACCGAGCTGAAGGACAGGAACGCCAAAACCACCGCAGTTCCCGCTGCACCCGAGGATCCGGAACGGCTCGCGGCCTTCGAGGCGCGTGTCGCGGCCGACGATTTCATCGAGCCGAAGGACTGGATGCCGGAGGCCTATCGCAGGACGCTGATCCGCCAGATTTCGCAGCACGCGCATTCGGAGATCGTGGGCATGTTGCCGGAAGGGAACTGGATCACGCGCGCGCCGAGCCTCAGGCGCAAGGCGGTGCTGCTCGCCAAGGTGCAGGACGAGGGCGGCCACGGGCTTTATCTCTATGCCGCGGCGGAGACGCTGGGGACGAGCCGCGACGAGATGATCGCGGCGCTCCATTCCGGCCGCGCCAAATATTCGACCATCTTCAACTATCCGACGCTCACCTGGGCCGATATCGGCGCGATCGGCTGGCTGGTGGATGGCGCGGCGATCATGAACCAGGTGCCGCTGCAACGCACCTCCTACGGTCCCTATGCGCGCGCCATGGTGCGCATCTGCAAGGAGGAAAGCTTCCACCAGCGGCAGGGCTACGAAATCATGATGGCGATGGCCGGCGGCGGCCCCGCGCAGAAGCGGATGGCGCAGGACGCGCTCAATCGCTGGTGGTGGCCGTCGCTGATGATGTTCGGTCCGCCCGACGACAATTCGCCCAATTCCGCGCAATCGATGCGCTGGCGCATCAAGCGCGACACCAACGATCAGCTGCGCCAGAAATTCGTCGATGTGACCGTGCCGCAGGCGGAAGCGATCGGGCTTGCGGTTCCCGATCCCGCGCTCGAATGGAATGAGGAACGTGGTTCCTACGATTTCGGCGAGATCGACTGGGAGGAGTTCTATGCGGTGGTGCGCGGGGCAGGCCCGGTGGCGAAGGAACGCATGAACGCGCGCGTGCAGGCCTGGGAGGACGGCGCCTGGGTGCGGGAAGCGGCGCTGGCGCATGAAGAAAAGCGCAGCGCCCGCATGGCGGCGGAGTAACAAACATGAACAGGGAATGGCCGCTCTGGGAAGTGTTCGTGCGGGCGAAGAACGGTCTCGCGCACAGGCATGTCGGCAGCGTGCACGCGGCGGATTCGCGCATGGCGATCGAGGCCGCGCGCGATACTTATACGCGGCGCATGGAAGGAATCAGCCTTTGGGTCGTGCCGTCGTCGGCGATCACCGCGTCCGATCCGGGCGAATCCGACGCGCTGTTCGCGCCCGCGGCCGACAAGGTCTATCGCCATCCGACCTTCTATTCGATCCCCGAGCACATCAAGAACATCTGATGCAACCGCTCGCCGAATATGCGCTGCGTCTGGGGGACGACAGCCTCGTGCTCGGCCAGCGCCTCTCCGAATGGTGCGGCCACGCGCCGATGCTGGAGATCGATCTGGCGCTCGCCAATATCGGCCTCGACCTGGTCGGCCAGGCGACGCATTTTCTCGGGCTGGCGGGAGCACTGGAAGGCGAGGGGCGCGACGCGGATGCACTGGCCTTCGGGCGCGACGTGCTCGATTTCCGCAATGTGCTGCTGGTGGAGCAGCCGAACGGGGATTTCGCGCAGACCATCGCGCGGCAGTTTCTGTTCTCGAACTGGCAGGAACTGCTGTTGCGGGAGCTTGCCCGGTCGCGCGACGACACAATTGCCGCCGTCTCCGCCAAGGCCGTGAAAGAGGTGGCCTACCACGCCCGCTTCGCGAATGAATGGATGGTCCGGCTCGGCGACGGCACGGAGGAAAGCCGCAGTCGCGTCGTCGCGGGTCTCGAATGGATATGGCGTTTCGCCGACGAGCTGTTCGCAGTCGATGAAACAACCGAAGCGCTGATCGCAGATGGGATCGCCGTGGATGCGCGGAGCCTGCGCCCGGAATGGGATGCGCGCATCGCCCGCACGCTCGCCGAAGCAAAGCTCGAAACGCCGAAGCCACGCCGCGCCGTGACAGGCGGCCGCGCCGGCCATCATTCCGAGCATCTCGGTCATCTGTTGTCCGAGATGCAATTCCTCCCCCGCGCCTATCCCGGAGCGGTGTGGTGAGCACGACGCCCGCCAATAAAAGCCTGTCATCCCCGCGAAAGCGGGGATCCAGAGTCGCCGCCGAGATCTCGGAGCTGGGTTCCCGCTTGCGCGGGAATGACACGGAAAGGGGCGAGAATGATGAACTCGAGTGCCGTGTATTCGAAATATTGAGCCAGGTCCCCGATCCGGAAATCCCGTGTGTCTCCGTCGTCGATCTCGGCATCGTGCGCGAGGTGCGCGAGGGGGCGCCGCCGGTTCTGGTGATTACACCAACCTACACCGGCTGCCCGGCGACGATTGCGATCGCCTCCGCGATCCGCGTGGCGCTCGACCGCGCCGGTCTCGCCGACATGCGGATCGAGACGGCGCTGTCTCCCGCCTGGACCACCGACTGGATCAGCGATGCAGGCCGGGAGAAGCTGCGCGCCTATGGCATCGCGCCGCCGCCGCAAGGCGCCGCGAGACACAGCCTGCGTGAGGAACCCGCGCAATGCCCGCGCTGCGGTTCCGCGAGCACCGAGGAGATCAGCCGGTTCGGCTCCACGCCCTGCAAATCGCTCCACCGCTGTCTGGACTGCCGCGAGCCGTTCGACCGCTTCAAATGCCACTGATGTTCCATGTCGCTTAACCGGGGATTTCATCCGCTCCGGATCGCGGAAGTCCGGCGCGAGACCGCGGATGCGGTTTCCATCTGCTTCGAAATTCCCGAGACGCTGAAAGAGACGTTCAAATTCCAGGCCGGACAGCATCTGACGCTGCGCATGGATCTCGATGGCGAGGATGTGCGCAGGAACTATTCGGTCTGCGTGGCGCCGTCGGAAAACGAGATCCGCATTGCCATCAAACAGATGCCGGCAGGGAAATTCTCCGCCTGGGCGAATGCGCAACTGCGCGAGGGCCAGGTCATCGATGTGCTGCCGCCGATGGGCCGCTTCGTCATTCCGGAAGGCGACGGGGCCGCGCCCTCCTATGTCGCGCTCGCGGGCGGCTCGGGCATCACGCCGGTGATCTCCATCCTGAAGACGGTGCTGGAGACGAAGCCCGGAAGCCGCTTCACGCTGCTCTACGGCAATCGCGACAGCGCCTCGATCATGTTCATCGAGGAGCTTGCCGCGCTCAAGAACCGTTATATCGAGCGCCTCGAAGTCTATCACTTCCTCGAATATGAGGCGGAGGAGATCGAGTTGTTCAACGGCCGGCTCGATCGCGCCAAATGCGAGGAGGTGTTTTCGAAACTCGTCGATGTGAGCGCGGCCGATGCGTTCTTCATCTGCGGTCCCGGTCCGATGATGGATGCGGCGGAAGCGGCGCTGCTTGCCCGCAGCGTTTCGGCAGGCCGGATATTCATCGAACGGTTCACCACGGGTACGTTGTCGGCCGAACAGGTTGCGCGCAACGAGGCCCTGCAGCAGAAAGCCGCCGGCACCGGCCTGGTGGTCACGCTCGACGGCCGCCGGATACGGATCGCCTTCGACGCCGGCAAGGGAAACATTCTGGAAACCGTGCAGGCCGCAGGGCTGCCTGCTCCTTACGCCTGCAAGGGCGGCGTCTGCACCACCTGCCGCGCGAAGATTCTCTCCGGCACCGTGGCGATGAAGAAGAACTACGGCCTGACGGAATCGGAGATCGCGCAGGGCTACGTCCTCACCTGCCAGGCCGTGCCGACCAGCGACGAAGTCGTGCTGAGCTACGACGCGTGAATGATTCCCCTCTCCCCCACTTCTGGGGGAGAGGGCCAGGGTGAGGGGGCCTCTCCGCTTCACCGAGGCCGAAGT
The DNA here is from genome assembly GCA_036266955.1 of Rhizomicrobium sp. Lineage (GTDB taxonomy): Bacteria > Pseudomonadota > Alphaproteobacteria > Micropepsales > Micropepsaceae > Rhizomicrobium. The sequence continues at coordinate 3,021 of DATAWY010000054.1, read as the reverse complement.
TCGTATTGCGGTAACGCCTATTCTTCATCGCCTATTGCGCGTCACCACCCCCTCACCCCAGCCCTCTCCCCCAAGATGGGGGAGAGGGGGTGGTGACGCAACGTGTACCAGGCGCCGCGCGTCTTGCCGTGCAGGGCAAGATGACCGTTCTCGACAAGCAGCCGGAAATGCGCCTTGAGCGTGTTGCGGCTGACGCCGGTGAGCCTGGCCATTTGGCCGATCGTCACCCTTCCGTGCTCGCGCGCCTGATCGATGATCCGGACGGAATGCCCAATTCTGCACCCAATAACACCCAATAGGATCCGAGTCGGGCACCGTCTACCGCCTATTCCACCAAGACCGTTTCAGAGCTCGCGGCGAGGACACGAGTTCCCTGAAGTGCGCCAGAATAGGTGAATGGCCCAATCCTCACCTGCCCTGACGCAACAGGTGAACGTTGGGCCAGTCACCCAAATCTTACCTCTGCCCAGCGGTACACGTCGCTTCGCGATGGCGCGGAGCCAGCGTGGCACGTTGTCCGCTGGGCTCGCAATCGGCTGGCACGACAGGGCTGGCCGGATGACTCGCGAGCCGGTTATCGGCAGTTGACCAAGGCCATGACGCGGCCGAGCGGCGTGAAATGTTCAACCCGAGTGCCCACGCGCTCTAATTCGCGGTCAGTTTGCCAACTATAATATTTTCCTCGAGCGGAGGGTGGACGCACAAGGAGGCAAGCGGACGGCCGCGTCCGAAAATGGCCAGACTTTTGCGGCCGGCCGCACCATATTCCATTCCATGATCGTGACTTTGCCTCCTGACGACGTCTGCTATCGCGCGCTTTCGGCGCGTGATGGCCGCTTCGACGGGCTCCTGTTCGTCGGCGTGAAGACGACCGGCATCTATTGCCGGCCGATCTGTCCCGCGCGCACGCCCAAGCGCGAGAACTGCCGCTTCTTTCCGAGCGCCGCCGCGGCGCAGACTTCCGGCTTCCGGCCGTGCCTGCGCTGCCGCCCCGAGATTTCGCCCGACGCCGCAGCCTGGCGCGGAACCTCGAACACGGTGTCGCGCGCGCTCGCCCTGATCGCAGAGGGCGCGCTCGATGGCGGCCAGGCAAGCGTCGCAATGCTGGCCGACAGGCTGGGGATGGGCGAACGCCAGCTGCGCCGCCTGTTCGACAAGCATCTGGGCGTGCCGCCGGTCGCGGTTGCGCAGACGCGGCGGATTCTGTTCGCCAAGCAGCTGATACAGGAGACGCGGCTGTCGATGACCGACATTGCGCAAGCCTCCGGTTTCGGCAGCATTCGCCGCTTCAACGATGCGTTCCGCAACCTTTACGCCCGCGCGCCGCATGACTTGCGCGTGGCGCGAAATGCAGGCGCCGAACCCTCGCTGGTCACACTGCGCCTGGGCTACCGGCTCCCTTATGATTGGGATGCGATCCTCGCCTTCTATGCCCAGCGTGCCATCCCCGGCGTGGAACTGGTCGAGCGCGGCCGCTATCGGCGCAGCATTGCCGTCGGCGGCGCGATCGGCAGTTTCGAAATCGCTCCGGGCGAGAACTGCCTCGTCGCAACCATTCGCCTGCCGCAGTTGCGCGCGCTGTTGTCCATCGTCGGACGGCTGCGCCGCATGTTTGATCTCGACGCGGATGTCGAAGCGATCGGCTCCCATCTCGCACAGGATGCGGGCCTCGCGCCGCTCGTGGCGCGGCGGCCTGGCCTGCGCACGCCCGGAGCCTGGGATTCGTTCGAATATGCGGTGCGCGCGATCCTCGGGCAGCAGATCACGGTTGCCGGCGCGAGGACTTTGGCCGGGAAACTGGTGTGTCTTGCGGGTACGCCCGTCTCCCGCGAAATGACGGGACATGATGGGCTGACGCATGTGTTTCCGGCGCCGTCGCAGATTGCGTGCGCCGATTTGACCGGCTTCGGCATGCCAGCTGCGCGCATCAGGGCGCTGCAGGTGCTCGGGCGCGCGGCCCTGTCCGATCCGAAACTGTTCGAACCGGACAGGCCTGTCGATGTCATCGCGCGTCTGCTGGCGCTGCCCGGTTTCGGCGAATGGACGGCGCAATATTGGGCGTTGCGGGCGTTGCGCGACAGCGATGCCTTTCCCGCCGCGGATGTGGGTCTGCTGCGCGCGATGACTGTCAACGGCAAGCGGCTGACGCCGAAGGCGCTGACGGAACGCGCCGAGGCCTGGCGCCCCTGGCGCGCCTATGCCGCGCAGCATCTGTGGACGGCCGGGTGAGCGGATTCCACTCATGTTGATGCAACACGTCCCCGTCCGCCTCGCGGAGCCTGTCCTCCGGCCGCGCTTCGCGCGGACCGGGGGGCTCGGCACCTCCCCACGATGGGGGAGGAAAGAAAAGGTGCGCAGTTTTGTTTTCCTCCCCCAACGTGGGGGAGGTGGTTTGCGAAGCGAAGCGGAGCAAACCGGAGGGGGAAGGCCCCCAACGATTCAGTTCGACCGGATCGTGCTCTCGAATGGAGACGCAAGGAGCGATGCGCATGGCTGAGCAGGAGATATTCTTCTTCGACCAGATCGAATCGCCGATCGGCGAATTGACGATCGTCGTCGATCGGAAAGGCGCGATGCGGATGCTGTGGTTCGATGGCGGCGACGAACGATTGCCGGCCGGTCGCCGCAGAATGGCATCGTCGGAAGTCGGCTGGCGGACCGCCTTCGCGCACCGGTTTCCCGATGTCGCCCTTGCGCCGCGCCGCGATCCCTTTGGTCATTCGACGACGCTCAAGGCCTATTTCGACGGCGACATGGAAGCGCTGGAACGTATCCCTGTCGTGTTAGGCGGCACACCGCTTCAGAACAAGGTCTGGAAAGCGCTACGCAGGATCCCGACTGGTACGACGCTGAGCTATGGCGCGCTGGCGAAGAAGATCGGCGAGCCGAAAGCCGTGCGCGCCGTGGGCCTCGCCAATGGTTCCAATCCGATCGGAGTCGTCGTGCCCTGCCATCGCGTCATCGGCAGCGACGGTTCGCTCACCGGCTATGGCGGCGGATTGCCGCGCAAGAAATGGCTGC
>DATAWY010000053.1:0-49399 GCA_036266955.1 Rhizomicrobium sp. | reverse complement strand
CCAGACCGCCCCGCCGCGTTGCCCACATGCCCACAGCCTCATCAGCAGGCAGGGGCAATTTGATGATGGAAGAAAAAAGGAACGGCCGACCTTCCAATTAAAATCCCGGCTACTGTGGTCCTCACACAAGGGTCCACCTCACGCTAGCGTTCCGGTTGGTGAGCCGGTTACCGTGAGAACGGTAGTGGCAATGCTGGCGGTGAATGACACCGCGTCGGCGTACACATTACCGCTCGTGAATTGCGCGTAGTGGCTTGTCGAATCCTGCGAATAGAGGTCGGCCAGCGTCTGTGCGCCGACGATGCCCGAGCCCACGCCCGGCGTTGGCGTGATGATCGCGTCCCAGCCGGCCGCCGTGTTGGCGCCGTTCTGGAAGATCACTGAACATTCGAAGGCGTAATACTGCACCGAACTGGACAGCACGCCGATCGGAGAGACGACATTCGCGCCGGCTCCGGCCGCCACGGTGAGCGCACCGGAACCGGCCTGAAAGACGCGGCAGCGGTAGCCGACCGGCAGCGTGGCGGGCAGCGAGACGGTGACCGGGCTTGCGCTCGTGAAGAGCAGCATGTTGCCGTTGTCGGCCGCGACCACGCTGTAAGCCGTGCCGTTCTGGAAATTGTAGCCGCCGCCGGGGACGGGGTTGAGCGTGACGCAGCCCGCGTTCACCAGCGCGACCTGGTCCGCGACCGAGCCGTTGCCGATCTGGACGAGGCCGTTCGCGTCGGAGAGATAGGTCGAGCCCGAGGGCAGCGACGCGAAGCTCATGTTCGGCGCGGGCGCGAGAAGGACGATGTTGGCCATTCGCGTTCCCGCTCAGTTGAAGTTGCTGTTGGTGGTGACGGTGACGACGGACGAGGTCGGGCCGCCGCCCACGGCGTTCTCGGCATAGACGCGGTAGTCGTAGGCCGTGTTCGAGAGGCCGCCGGAATCATTGTATTGCGAGGCGTAGGCCGCCGCGATGTTCGACCACGCGCCGGTGCCGTGGAGCGCCCTTTGAATGATGTAGCGCGTGATGTTGTCGCCCGCGGGATTGTCGTTCCAGTTGAGATAGACCGTGTATTCGTAGAGCGTGCCGGCGAGGCCGGTGGGCGCGGTCGGCACGCCGCCCGTGCCGCCGCCATAGCCCTGGCCGCTGGGCGTGTAGGTGTATTCCGTGACGTCGGCGATGTCCTCCAGCGCGTTGCCGAAGGTGTTGAAGCTCTGGAACTTCAGATAGAGCGTGGCGCCGATATATTGCGCCGGCAGCGTCCAGGCGATCACGGAATTCGGCGCCGTGTTCACTTCGCCCAGATCGATGCGGCTGAAAAAATCGCCCGCGGCATGCGCCCCGCCCGCCGTGCCGTAGGCGCCGCGCTCGAGATACGTCAGATTGCTGGTATAGGTGCCGGTGGCCGACACCGCGCCATAGGCGAGCAGTTCGCCGGCGCCCGGGCATGTCGCGGCGGCGCCCATTGCCGCCATGGCCTCGCTGGCGACGGTCTGCGAAACGGAGAGATTGTAGGTGCCGGTGCCGCCCGAGCCGCTCCCGAAGGATTCGATCGTGGTGCCTTGCGCCACTCCGGGCGCGTAAATCGTATCGCCGACGGCCAGCGTGCCCGACGCGACGGCGGAGACGGTCATCACCGTCGCGGAAATGCCGGCGTTGAACAGCGCCGAGCCGAACGCCGCGCAGACGTAACAGAGCGTGCGCAGGGCGGCGGCGTCGGCGTTGGTCGCCGCGGTCGGGAATATCCCCGCGCTCTCCGTCAGGTCGATCGCCAGCGTGTTCGTGGTATCGAGCCCGGAGGCGCTGGCGAGATCGGCGGTGAGCACGCCCTGATAGGCGGCGGCCATGATCGTGCCGATGTATTCGTAGTTCACGCCGTCGAAGCTGATCGAGGCGATGCAGCCGCCCCAGGCGGGACCGCCGCTGGCCGCGACCCAGACCTGCGGCGAGCTCGCATTGAGCAGGGCGGTGGACGGCTCGAAGATCGCCGGCGGGTTGACGGGCCCGGGGTCGATGGACGGATCGTAGCCGCCGCTGGAGGCGCTGACCTGGCCGACCATCACGCCGTGCCGATGGCGCCGGGGAATTCTTCGGCGACGATGGAGAGATTGCCGCTTTCATCCTCGTCGATGGAGCGGATGCGAACCGGGAACGCATTGATCCCGATATGCGGATCGGTGAGGCTGACGAGGTCGCCGGGCTCGACCAGCCCGAATTCGTAGCCCAGCTTGAACGCATAGGTGTTGCGGATATAGGCGCCGCGCTGGCCGATCAGCTGGCAGCAGATGGCGGCGATGCCGAGGTCGCAGATTTCATGCGCCTCGGTGACGTCGGAATCGATCTGGCCGAACTGGTCCACCAGCCCCTGGTCCTGCCATTCCACCGGCGTGGCCGCATATTGGTTGCCGCGGTCCATGATTTCGATCTTGACATGGTTCGGGCAATCGGCCGGGTCCGCGCGGGTGACCTGGATGGGGCCGCCGTCGCCGGTCTTGCTGGCCCCGTCGCCGCTCGACGAACCCTGCTTCACCTTGGTGGCGATGAAATCGTCGTAAGTGAGAGCGTACCGGATGGTCAGGTCGGGCGTGTAGGTGACGCCGTTGTTGGTGATGGCGCTGTCGCCCAGCGGCACGAATTTCAGCGTGCCGCCGCTCCAGAAAATCCAGGTGTTGGTGAGGCTGGCCCAATTGTCCAGCGTCTCGCTGATCTGCTGCTGGGTATCGAGCACGGGCGACAGGAAGATGCCCTGCGCGATGCAATAGGTCTTGTAGAAGGCGAGGCTGGCCGCATCGATCTGCGCCGAACTGAGCCCGATGGAATATTGCGGGTTGGTGAGGAAATCCGGAATGATGTCGGCCGGGTTGGCATCGCCGGCGGGCGCGCCGCTGCCCACCATGGAATAGGCGAGCGGGCCGGCCACCTCGAAATTGTGGTTGGGCAGCGAGGCGGAGGAGCCGAGCTGGTAGTTCGAGGTGCACAGGTAGCACAGGGCCTCGTAGGGGATCGCCTGCGCCGGGTAATTGGTGGTGAGATAGGACCACACGGCCTGCGTCACCGTGCCGGTGAACAGGGTCAGGCCGGTCTGCACCAGCCCGTGGCTGATGCCGTCGGTGTAGCCCCATTCCGTCTGGTCGATCCACACCGCCTCGATGCGGTCGATCGGCCCTTCGCACAGCCCCAGCATCACCGCGGCGGTGTAGGTGTAATTCCCGCTGCCCTTGCCGCCGCCCTTGCCGCCGGCGCCCTTGGACGACTGCTTGTGCGCCTGGAAGTTGTTGTACCAGAAGATGTTCGGCGCGAAGCGGCTCTTGCCCCACATCAGGGTGACGGGCACGCCCTGCGCGGAGGTCTGCAGATCGATGCCGGTATAGACGGTGGTCGCGGTGGCGTTGGTGCCGCCGGATTGGAGGAAGCCCATGGTCTACCGTGCCCAGAGATCGAAAAGCTTGAAGGGGCGGCGCTGGCCGCTCGGCAGACGGGCCAGTTCGATTTCGTGCAGCGGGCTGATCGCGACGTGGCCGGTCTTGTAATAGGCGTGCAGCACGTGGGTGCCTTGATGCGCTCCCGCTTCGCACCTTGAGCGCGGGGTCTCGACGATGATGCCGCCATGCGCGAAACAGCGCGCCACCTGGTACACGATCACGTCCCCCGCCTGCGCCAGGGCTTCGGCGGGCAGGCCCGCGGGGTTTGGCTTCTCCGTGCCGAGTTGGCTCACGATGGCGAGGAAGCGCTCCTCGTTGCGGTGCAAATGCCATTGCGGAGGGTACGGACGCGGATCGAACGGCGGCACGAGGCCCGTATCGACGGCGGCGCGCACCAGCAGCATGGCGCAATCGACGCCGCCGCCCTTCACATCCGCCTGGTCGCGGAACGGCGTGCCGAGCCAGGTCTTGGCTTCGGCGATGAAGGCAGCGCGTTGTAAATCGCTCATACCGCGATGTACGCCTGCGGCGTGTAGGGATAGCCGCGGTAGTGCTGGATGTTGCTGATTGGCCCCCCACCGGCAACAGGGTAACGATTCTGGCAGCTTGTCTGCTGGCGGTCGCAGCCGAGCAGCAGGTTGAACGTGTCGCCCCGTGCCGGCGCGTCGTAGAGCGGATAGGTCGGCAGAAGTTCGGTGTCGTTTGCGAAACGGATGGTGCGGACCTGGCCGATGGCGGCGCCGCTGGTCATCGTGAAGACGCCTTGCGTGAACTGCGCGCCGGTGAAGCCTGACGGCGGCGTATAAACGATCCGCGTGGCGCTCGACCCGTAGGCAACGGCGATCCCGGCGAACGTATAATCGTTCGCGTCCAGCGTGCAGCCGGCGTCGCAGAAGGTGTGCAGGCAGTTGGTCTGATAGAGATTGCGGGGCGCCTGCTGGTTCATCAGCACATTGTCGCCCTTGGCGGTCATGGTGACGCCTTCCGCGTCGATCACCGCGCTGGACTGCCGGCCGTTGAACAGCAGCACATAGCCGTATTGCGTGTCGCCGGGCGCCGGCATGAACACGCGGTCCATCTCCGCCCGCGCCCCGTCCCAGAGTCCGTTGTGGATTTGCGTCTTCAGGTTCGACAGCAGCGTGTCGGTGCAGCCGAGGCGCAGCTCCAGTTCCGGCACTTCGACCGTGTTCTTCACCCCGAAGCGGTTGCGGGTGACGAGCGGCGCGCCGTCGATCGGCGCCAGCCAGGTATTGCCAGAGACCGTCAGGCTGATGTCGTACGAGGTCCAGCGGTACGTCGTGCCGCTCGCCAGCACATAGGTGAACAGCTCGCCGACAAAGCAGGGTTCGCGGGAGGCGAGGAAGGCCGGTCCCCCGCCGTTGCCGTCGATGAACGTGCGCATCTCAGTACCGCAGGCTCGTCAGCGTGACCTTCTTCAGGCCCCAGAGCTGGTGCATGAACTTTTCCAGGTCGAGCGAATCGGCCTGGAAACGGGCGTAGTAGAGGAACTGGAAATCGGCGGTCAGCGCGTGCCCGGACGGCGGCGCGGCATTGAACACAAGTTGCTGCTTCATCGGCGTGCCGGTCGCGAGCGAATAGCCGTAAGTGGGATCGGAGATATCGACGAGGCTGCCGTCCACATAGAGGTTGAACGGCTGTGTCGTGTCGAGAAAGCCGATGTGATACGGCCCGGCGATGTAGGGGTTGGCGCCCTGGTACATGACGAGATCGAAGGCCGTGGTCGTTCCGTCCGTGGCGCCGAGGTCCGTCTGGAAGCGCTGGTAATCGTCGTCGTCGTGGAACTGGAAGCCGGTGTTGCCGCCATTGGTGACGTGGAGCAGTCCCTCGATCTGCTGCAATTCGGTGTAGCTGCGACCGTTGCGGAAGCCGCTGCGCAGCACTTCGTAGGTCAGGTCCCATTCCCAGAGCGGCTCAGCCCAGTAGGACATGCGCACCTCGCCGCCCGACTGATGCGCCTGCACCGACACATTGTGCTTGGGCCGGCGGATCTGCGAATAGGCGAGCCCGGGCAGGTCGCGGGGATAGGTCGGATAGCTCATGCGCGCCGCCGGATCAGGCCCGCAGCGCCCCGTTGCGCATCTGCCGCTTCATCCAGCCGAGCATCTCGCCCGACTCGCGGGAGAGCATCTGGGAGAGCGTGGCGGGCTCGCGCGAATTGACTGTCGGGGAATAGTTCATGTGCACGTCGCCGCCGGCGCCGAGGCCGCCGCCGTTGCCGCGCAGGCCGGAGGCGAAATTCTCCGGCACCACCATTTCGCCCTTGTGCAGCTGGGCCACGGTATCGCTCTTCAGATCCCAGGCGCCGGTGGCGAGCGCGATCAGGCCGGAGAACCCTTCCGTGGTGGCGACGGCATCGGCCGCCATGGCCGCGGCGATGGGCGGATACGCGGCGTAGGCCGAATAGGCATTGGCGCCCGCCACGGCCGCGGCGTCCTGCACCTGGCCCAGCGCGGTGGTGCCCTGCGTCGTCTTGGTTTCGAACATCGCGGCGATCTGGGTTTCGATCCAGTTCTCCGCGATCTGCTCGCCCATCGTCAGGAAGGCTTTGAGCACGCCTTCCGTCACCTGAAGCATGAACTGCTCGAAGGAATGGCCCTCGAAGATCATGCCGTCGAGTGCGGAGTTGAAGCTCGATTTGATCGAATTGCCGAGCTGGGTCCATTTGGCCGCCTCCTCGGTTGCGAGCTGGTTGGTGTTGGCCTCGGATTGTTTCGTGAACTGCTGTTCGAGCTTCTGCCGCTCGTTCATCGCCTGCTGATACGCTTTGGTGCCCTGGGTGAGCGTGGCCAGCTCCGCATCGAGCCGCTTCAGTTCCTCGGCATAGATCTGTTCGGTGAGCTGCTGTTCGAGTTGATAGCGCTGCTGCGCTGTGATCTGGTGCTCCTTGTATTCCGCATCGAGCGCGCGGATGCCGTCCTGGAGCTTGGCGTTGTCGGCGGAGATGAACTCCTGCAATTCCTGCTGGTCGAGGGCGCGCTTGCGCTGCGCATATTGCTCGTCGATCTTCTGCAGCGCCAGCACATGATCCTGATAGAGCAGGGCGCCCTGTTCGAGATCGCGCGCTTCCGCCGCGGCATTGCCCTGGTCGGCCGCCGTCTTCTTGTCGAGCCAGGCGAGTTCCGCCGCATATCTGGCATTCTCCTCCGCGGCGGCTTGCGATTTCCACTGGTCGAGCGATTCCTCGCCCATCTGGTAGAGGAAATTGTTGCGGTCCGTCTCGATCGCGATCTCCTTGAGGGAGACCTGTTCTTCGATGCGGATTTTCTCGTCGGCAATGCGCTGCGCCTCGTCCGCCTCGCGCGTATCCCCCTTGCCCGCGAAGGCGTCGGCCATCTGGCCCGCGGCACCATTGAGCAGCGCAACCGCGTCGGCCGTGCCGGATTCAAGCTCGGCGAGATCCGCGCGAAAGGCGATTTCAACCGCGTCGCTCATCCGTCTCTCCCGCGCGCCGGATCAGCCCCGCCTGCAGGGCAATGACGCGAACCGCGCCGATCAGCTCGAACGTATCGATGGGCATGTCTTCGAACGCCGCGCGGGCGAGATCGGGCTGCGCGCGCGTCAACGCCAGGAACGCAATCTCGGTCAGCCGGTCATAGGCGGCGGTATCGAGATAGCGCGCGACCTGCGCGAAACCGCCGGTTTCGCCGGCGGCCGCCGCCTCGTCGCGCGCCCGGAGAATCCTTGGAATGAGTTCCAGCAGCGCCGGCACCACGATCCGGTTCTGCCTCGGCGCAAGCCTCGGGATGGGCCATGCGCGCCCGGCAAGGACGATGGTGGGCGTATCCGGTGGAGTGATTTTGTTTGTCATTGATTGCCTGCATTCGAATGCTTGTCTGAACCGCGAACGCACTGGATTTCCTCCCCCACGCTGTCGGAGGAAAGCGGGGTGCGTGCCCGGGAGCCTGTGTAAACTTTGAAGCATGTGTGCTCGTGTTGGTAATGGGGGAGAGGGAAATCAGTTGAGACGCAGCTTGCCGTTTGGAAACAGCCGCAGCAGTTCTTCAAGCGCCTCGCCATCGCGCGGGCGGGGCTTGTAGCCGAGCCAGGCGGCGGCGAGCACGGGCAGTGGCAGATGTTTGCGCCATTCCTCCCGCATCGCTTCCAGGCGAGGAGCGGTGAGCGCGTCTTCCCAGTAATCCCACGTGGTACCCGGCAGGAAATTCACGAATTGCGCGATGACAGCGTCCCAGTCAGGTAATTCGATGCGTGTTTCCGCGCGGATGGCCGCGCCGCGCAGAAATCCCGTCTGCTTCGCGATCACAGGCAGCGCGTCGAGCAACTCCCATGTCGCGATCGGCCAGTCGTCGAATTCCTCGCGCGCGAGCGCCGGATGGGCGCGCGTCAGTGCCGCGAAAACGATATCGAGCAGCGTGTCGTATTGCGCTTCCGGCCGCCCGCCCAGATCCATCAGCCCCGCGATTACCACCCGGTTCTGCCGCGGCGCGAGCAACGGGATGCGCCACGCTCGTCCGGCAATGGTTATGACTGGCTCGGGCATCGCCTTTTAACGCAGAGGGCGCTGAGGATGCGCAAAGGACGCGGAGGTGTTTGGCGCGCTACGTGCGCGAAGCGCGCAATTCTTCCTCCGCGTCCACCGCGAAGCCTCCGCGCCCACCGCGTTGATCTTTCGGCCCGATGTCCTACTCGCTGAACGCGAAGGTTCCCCAGTTGTTGTTGGGATCGGCAAAGGCGGTGAATTCGAAATCCTGGATCGTGTAATCGGTGTTCTTGAACGGCAACGTCCATTTGCTGCCACGGCAGGCGTTGAGCTTGAGGATCAACTTCTTCTCCACCCCTTGCACGAAATAGTCCTGCTTCGCCTGCAGTTCGAACACGGGTCCCGTGCCCATCAACTGGTTGGCAAGGGAGAGCTGCACGAGCGACGTCGCCGTGTAGCTGTAATAGGTGACGAGGGCTGCGCCCGCATCGGCCGAAGAGAAGGTGAGCGTGCCCGTGCCGGCGACGCCGGGGATATATTGGCCCTGCGTGGGCGAGGCAGCGACCGGCTGCAGCTGCGCGCCGGCCGCATAGAAGACGCCGAGATCCTCGATGTATTTCGTCCCGTTCGCGACGGTGTAGGTGTAGGGCGAGGAGGCGGGCACGCTGAAGGATTCCGCCACCGCCATGTCGATACCGGCGGCGTCGGTTTCCGTCTGCCCGAGCAGCAGGTTGTTCACGGTGGCGCCCTGGATGCGCGCGAATTTGCACTTGCCGGTGACCTTCATGCCCGAGGGCGCCACATCGACCGGCATCTTGTAGGCGCCGGTCAGTTCTTTCAGCGTCACCGCGATGTCGATCTCCAGATCCTGCAGCACGCCGAGAAAGGACGGCTTCGCATTGGCGATATCGGTGCGCTTGCCGATGGCCGTGCCCACGCCGAAGTTCAGTTGCATCCGTTTTTGTCCTTTTCAAGAAAAAATTTGCACGCGGAGTCGCGGAGTCGCGGAAAGAAAACGGATTCACAATGAGGCAGTGAGACGGTGAGAATCGATTGCGCGCGAATGCGTGCATAAAACCTCACTGCCTCATTGTAAAATGGCTCTGCGGCTCCGCGCCTCCGCGTGAGATTCTTCATTTACGCGTTGACGAGAATCTCGACGGGAAGCACCGCCTCGGACTGACCTGAGAGTCCTTCCGCAATCGTGATGTCACCCGCGACGGCGGCGTTCTGTACCAGGCCGCCGAGCGTCTGGCGGAACGGGCCGTGCGGCAGGATGGGCGGCGCGAGCGCACCCGTCACCGCATCGAGAAGCGCGTTCATCTGTGTGGAAACAGGCTCGGTCGGATCGTTGCTTTCGCAATAGACGAACAGCCGGCAACTCAGCGTCACCACGGGCGGCAGGCCGACGCGCGTATTCCAATTCTCGCCCAGCTCGACCTGCAGGAGCGCCGGCTGCGTCGCCTGGTCCACATCGGAATATTCCTTGATCCGGCGAGTCACCGTCTGGAAGGCGGCGGCGCTGCTCACCAGGGCGAAGAGTGCGGCATAGATCGCCTCGCGGGCGAATTGCGGCTCGCTCACGAAAGCGCGTCCGAGACGATCCGGCGGATGTCGGCGGTGAAGGCGTCCGCGAACTCGGCAAGGGAAGATCGCATATAGCTCCGCTCCGGGATATCGACGACATGGGCGGCAGCGGATTTCGCAAAGACCATCCTGCCGCCATATGCAAAGGCGAGCGCCTTCGCATGCACCGGCGTGAGCGCGGGGATATTCACGCGCCCGCCATATTCCTGGATGCGCGCATAAGGCACCGAACCGTCGCTGAACACCTGCGCGCCAAATCCGTCTTCGTCCTCATTGGTCTCGGCCTGGATGCTGCGCAGCAGAGCGCCTGAGCGCGCCTCCAACACCTCGCCCGAAAGCTTCGCCTGCACGCGCGACAAGAGCCGCGCCGCGCCGTTCTCCACCTCCGCCCGCACGCCCGCGCGCAGCCGCCGTTTCATCACCTCGAGCTTCGCGATGGCCGGAGTCGGATCGATCCGGGTTGTGATCATGTGCTGGCCTGCACCGGCATTGTGCGTCCTTCGACAGGCTCAGGATGAGGGAAGCTGGAGTTGCATTGGCAGTGGTCGGGTGTTGATGGCATTATAACTCCCCTCATGCTGAGCCTGTCGAAGCACGCACGGCGTTTGTTCCAGGCCCCGCTCACATCGGCAGCACGTTGCGGTAGGGCTGAAGCAGCGCGGCGATGAGCGGCGTAAATCGCGTGGTGTTGAATCCCACGGTCTCGTTGCCGCCGAGGCTGTGGTTCGTCTCGCCGATGCGCTGGGCGTATTTGAAGCGTTCGCCGACGAGTTCGATGCAGGCGTCGGCGAGATCGGCGGGGATGAAGCCGTAGGAGATCAGGATCGCGGCGCCATCGTCGCCGGCGTTGAAGGTGTAGGAGCCGGGCTGGCCCGGCGTGAGCTGATACTGTCCGATGTCGGGTGGCCCTGCGACGGCGGTGAGTGGCGTGCCGTCCGCATAGGTCACGCCCATATCGCTCGCCCAGGCGCCATAGGGTGCGAGCGCGGCTGCGGACGCATTGGTCACGGTCTGCGGTTCGGCGCTCGCCTGATAGCCGGCCTGGTAGACGATCTGCACGTTCTGGGCGTTCGGAGCACCGGGGAAGGAAATCCCGAAGTACCAGCCCTGCAGCGAAAGCGTCTGCGCGCGTCCCGGCGGCGTGCCGTCCCAGGCTTCGACGGCCCAGCCCGCGGCGCAAACCGAACCGCGCTGAGGGATCGGCTGATCTCCGATCGTCAGCGAGGTGACGGAAATCACCGGCCATTGCCGCAGCACCAGCGTGCTTCCGCCGGGACCATCACGCGTTTCGGTGACGGTATGGGGAAGGATGAGGCCGCGCTGGAGGTACGAATAGATCTGCCGGCTGGTCCGCGTGATGATGGCTGCGAGCACCGCGTCGGAATTCGTATCCGTCCGCCCGAGCCACGCCTTCACGTCGGCGAGCTGGCAAAGATCGTAGAGGGCCATGCTTCGAAAATCCGTGTTTCCCCCTCACCTCGATCTGTGCGTTTGAGGGGGCTTGAACTGCATCCCTCTCCCACAAGGGGAGAGGGGTGCGAGATAAGGTCTCTCAACCGCGCAACTGCGGGTGAGGGGTACCTTTTACCCGTTCGCGATATTGGTAATGATCCCAAGCGCAAACGGCGCATACACCGCCAGCACCTCCTCGGCATAGATGCCGTATTCCCGCCGCCTTGTGCGCAGCGGCCAGTCCACGCGGTAATAGTCGCGCCGCGTGATCACTTCGGCGACATTGGGCACCTCGTTCGACTGGTACCATTCCGGCAGCTTCTCGCAATGCGCGAAGATCGTGCCCGGCACCAGATCGGGATGCGCCACCACCGGGATGGTGTCGCCGCCGCCCGGTCCGCTTTCCATGCCGCCGCCGGTGTAGGGATTGTAGTAGTAGCGGATCTGCCCGCCGGCGGAGATGGCGTAGGGCTGGCCCGGCGTGGCGCTCACGTCGTAGCGCAGGAGCGGCGCGCTCGCGTTGGAGAGCACCTTGTTGGTGATGTTCTGCTGTTCCTGCGAACTCACGAAGATCACCGTGGGGCCGATGCGGTAGGCGTCCCACATCGCCTTCAGCATGGCATCGATCTCGTTGATCGAGCCGCGGCCGGAGGAAGTGAGCGGCGTGCCGGTGCCCGCCGTGCCGGTCGGCTGGGTGGTGAGGGTGCCCGACTGGAAGGCGTTGACCAGATAGCCATTGAAGGCGAGCGCGCCGTTGTTGGAATTGTCGGTTGTCACCGCGGTCGCGGCCTGGCGGCCCGAGGCGAGCGGCGCAGAGAAGGTCGCGCTGTTGATGGTGGTGATGGATTGCAGCGTTTCGGAGCCCACCGTGCCCACGAACCAGGCATAGGCGACCGCGCCCTGGATCGGCGTCGCGGTCGCAGCCAGCATGGTCGAATTGATCGTCACCGCCTGGGTCGCATTCGCGGACTTGTTCGAATTGCCGCCGTTCAGCGTGTAGGTGTTGCCGTCCATGCCCGTGATCGTCTTCGACGGGATAAAGCCCTGCGAGGCGCTGCCCTTGCAGTTGAGCCAGCCTTCCGCCGTCAGCGCGACGACGATCACCGAATAGGTGCCGGTCGGAAGTGTGGAATCCGTGTTTGCCGGCGCGCTGAGCACGGGCGTGGCGGGCGTGCCCAGCGCCAGCGTCGAATTGCCGGCCAGCAATCCCGTCTCCTCCTTGCGCATCGTCTTCTGCAACAGGCGCATGGAGACGGTGGCGTTCAGATCTTCGAAGCCTTCGCCCGCGGCTTCCGCTTCGAAGGTCAGGTAATCTTCTTCGCCGAGCGTCACATAGGGCGCGCTCACATTCGCCGTGGTGTAGCTCATGGAGCCCGAGCGCTGGCCTTCCGGGATCCAGCCCATCGCATCGAAGCCCGAACCGGCGATCGCCTGCACGACCTTCCAGTTGCAGGCGGTGCCGTAGCCGGCCGGCCGGCCGACGCGCGGCGTCATGTTCCGGAGCTTGGTGATGGTGGGATAGAGATTCTTCGACGGCGCCTGCAGGTCGTAGAACGTCAAACCTTGCGCGGTGGTGACGGCCTTGGCGAGGTCGGCGGAGGAGTTCTTCAATGCCGCCTTCATGAGCGCCATGGTTTCCGAGGTGATGTTCATTTGTGTGTTTCCTTGCTGGTGTTGAGTGAACGAAAGATCAACGCAGTGGTCGCGGAGGACGCGCGGGGGACGCGGAGGAGTATTGCGCGCGAACGCGCGCTTTTTTCCTCAGCGTCCTCTGCGAGACCTCCGCGTACTCCGCGTTAAGAACTTTCTTTGTTACCGCCTCGCATTCGGGGCGGAGGCGAGCGGATTGGCGAGGCTGAATTTCATCAGCGCGAGCGCGCGCTCATCCGGCGCCAGCGTGTCGAGATGTTTGCGGAAGGTGGTGACCGCATCGCCCGTCGCGGCGTTCTGCGTGCCGGCGATGTCTTCGCTCTTCGAAATGGTCCGCGCGCCGCGCACGACGGGTCCACCCGCCTGCGGCTGCGCTTCGAGCGCGGCGATGCGCGCGCCGTGCGTTTCGATCAACGAGGCGACTTTGTCGAGTACCAGTGTGATGGCGTGGTGCGTGTCGATCGCCCGCTTGGCGAGCTTCTGGGTCTCCTCGTCGTCATCGTCGTCGTCATCGTCATCGGTGTTGTCGTCGTCCGTATCGCCGCCGGGTGGGCAGGTCGCGCCAAGCGCGACCGCGGTGTCGTGCATCGCCTGCACGCGTTCGAGATCGGCTTTCGAATGCCGCGCGCCGACCTTGGCGAGCGCGCCACTCCGGAACTTGCGCAGTTCGGTCGTGCCGTCTTCCTTCACCACTTCGAAGGTCGCGGTCGGAATGCAGGGATTGTCGACGAGGCTGACTTCCGAAGGCTGCGGCGTGTAGCGCGTGAGTTCCGGGTTCGCCGTGTCCTGCCAGCGCTTCAGATATTTCCCGCCCATCGAGAAGCCGGTGTAGACGCCTTCCAACACCTTGTTCCACTCGGCGTCGTCGACCACCTTGCCGCAGCATTCGATTCTCTTTCCGGCGTCGTCGAAGGCGAGGCTCTCGAGCTTGCCCGCCGCCACCTGGCCATGCATGGCGCGCAGGTTTCCGAGGCTCCGGCCGTCGCTCGCCTTGGCGATCTCCGACGACCAGGCTTCGAATTCGGGCCGGGCGCTTTCATAGTCCATGATCTCGCCGGCCTTGTCGGGAATTTCCTCCGCGACGGTGCCGTAGACGAGCCGTTTCTCGACATCGACCTTGGTGATCGGAATGAACAGGCGAAAATCCATGTGATAGCTCCTGTGTGTTTGCTACCCCGCACTTCGGGGGGAGGTGGCGCGACCCCGGCTCAGGGCCGGGGACAGCGCCGGAGGAAAAGATTGTTCACGCGGAGGCGCGGAGCCGCAGAAACAAACCAAAACTGTCATTCCCGCGAAGGCGGGAACCCAGTAGCGAGCGTCCGCGAGCGAAGTGACTTCCTGCGCGCGGAGGGGTGCCAACTGGGTCCCGGCTCGCTTCGCGGCCGGGATGACAAGCTTTATTCCCTCTGCGGCTCCGCGCCTCCGCGTGAAGACTACTTGTCGGGCAGCGGCGCCAGGCCGCGGGCGGCGCGGACTTCGTTGATGGTGCGGATACCGGCAGCCACGTCGGCCACGTCGATTTCCGCGGCGGTCTTGGGATCCGTTTCGCGGTCGTCCACGGGCACCATTTCGATGTCGCTCCAGCCCATGCGGTCGAACAGGATGCGGAACAGGCGGCGGAAGTAGTTCAGCACCGGGACCAGCCCCTCCTCGACGGCGGCGTCATGCGCCGTCTCCGCCGTGGCGCGGTTCATCATCGAGACGAAAGGCTGTGGGCTGATGGAGAAGGCAAAGCAGATCAGCCGCGCCAGGAATTCGTCGAAGGGATCGCTCAGTTGCGGCGGCTTGAGCGGCTTGAAATCCGTGCCGTTCGCCACCCACATGCCGTGGCGCCGCGAGGGCGCATTGCCGGCGAACAGCGAATTCCAGTAAAGCTGCCACTCCGTCAGCTGGTCCTTCGTCGTGCCCTGCGGCGCGATGAAGATGCCATCGGTGAGATTGCCGTCGGTGTAGAAGGCGAGCTGGTGCAGCTCGCGGCGGATCAGCGTGTTGCCGGTGAGGATAACCTGCTCGACCGGCGAATAGCCATAGACATGGCCGGGGCGCCGGTTGCGCGGGAAATAGAGGAGCTGGTCGCGGCTGAAATCGGCGGCAGGCACGCCGTGTAATACCTGCTGATAGGCGACGTCCGGTGCGGCCGGCGTGCGGCCCCAGGCATCGATGCGCGGGGCGATGGTGGAACCGTCGAGAATCTCGAAACCGTAGATGCGGTTGCCGCGGTCGGGCCTCAGATAGATCGAGGCCGCGTCGGTGACGAACAATTCCTCCGCAAGCAGCCGGATCCAGGCGGCAAGATCGTGTTCCCGGTCGGGAAAGGCGAAAAAACATTTGGCGTCGGCGATTTCCGCTGCGAATCCGCTCGCCGCCGGATGCGTGCCGTCCGGGAGTTTGCGCGGCCGCACATCCCACTCCTGGCCCTCGATCTGGTCCTTGCGCGTCTCGATCACGAGGCGCAGCAGGTCGCAATTGTCGGCCAGCGTATGCAGCGTCTCGAAACCGACCGGCTCGTCGTAACGCGGCTCATATTGGAGATTGTAGCCGACCGGATAGTCGAAGGCGCGGCCGCCCGTGCCCTCCGGCGCCATCGGCTTGAGCGGCTGCATCGGCCCGAACCAGGTGGCGGGCGCCACGCCGCTAATGACGTAGCGCGCCGCCTCGCCCGCACGCGTGATGAGCCCGGGGGGAAACGGCGCCACCCGCGTGCCTGGTTCAGTGAGCTTGGGCATGAGATGCCTTTGTTTGGTACCCCTCACCCGCACTGAAGCGATTGAGAGATACGTACCTGCATCCCCCTCCCACAAGGGGAGAGGGGGTAATGCAGTGCGTTGCATGACCAAATGCTCGTGCAGCGCACGAACTCTTCCCCTCTCCCCTTGTGGGAGAGGGATGCGCGAAAGACTGTCGTCACCTGCACATTGCGGGTGAGGGGTACTCGCCGATCGGGCTCACAATCTGAACCCCGCCGCCCGCGCCTGGGCGAACCACGGCTCCATTGCGTTGTCCTGCAGCATCAGTTCGGTCAGCGCCCAGATCATTGCGTCCGCGCGGTCGGGGGAGCCGCCGCCGACGTAGCCGTCCGTTGTGAAGGCGACGAGCTGGTCTTCCAGCGCCGGAAACGCGCCGGTGTGTTTGATCCGGTCCTGCTCATAGAGTGCGGCGATAGGTTCGGCGCGCACGATCTTGCCGCGGCTCGCCGTCACCATCTTCACCCGCGCGCCGACGTTCGCCGCGGCGAGCACGCTCTCCACCATGGCGCCGCCGAAATTCGCTTCCGCGACCACACAATCCGCGCGATGCGCGCAAGCCGCTTCGGCGATGCGCCGGCCCCAGCCCGCAGGCGAGAGCGAACAGGTGAAATCGGCGAGCACGTAACCGAGCCCATCGACGCCCTTGCCGGCGGCAAT
The DNA here is from genome assembly GCA_036266955.1 of Rhizomicrobium sp. Lineage (GTDB taxonomy): Bacteria > Pseudomonadota > Alphaproteobacteria > Micropepsales > Micropepsaceae > Rhizomicrobium. The sequence goes on along the minus strand of DATAWY010000053.1, from coordinate 33,436 downwards.
GATTCCAACCGAGTCGCGATCGTCGCCGCCGCGCGTGCCGGACGGATCGACTCCGACCACCACCCGAACCATCTGTGGTGGCGCCGTGCCCTGCGCAAGTCGTACCGCATCGAGCATCCGCCGCGTCCACAACGCGCCCGCGATATCCTCGAGCAGTTCGGCGTCGATCTCCTGGCGCCCGAAGCGCGTGCCCTCGTAGCGCCGGATGATCTCGGCGAAGAAGGCCGGCGCCAGATTGGCGCGGTTATCATAGCTTGTACCGCGCGTCAGCACCGTGTCGCTGCGCGCGATGATGGATTTGAGCGCGGCAAGCGCGCGCGGCGTCGTTGTAATCACTTGCTGCGGCGCGGCCCCAAGGCGCAGTCCCAGCTGCAGATTGTCCCAGGCCTGTTCGAGATATGTCCATTTGGCGAGCTCGTCGCACCAGGCCGTGTCATGCTGCGGCCCGCGCAACGCGTCCGGCCTCTCGGCGCTGTAGAGCTTTGCCACCGCGCCATTGGGCCAGATGAGACGGCGCCTGGATGGCTCGAAATCCGGCCGCTCCCATGCGTGGGAGATGGCGAGCAAGCCGCTCTCGCCTTCGATCATCACATCGCGTGCGTCGGCGGCGGTCGAAGCCACAAGCGCGATGCGACGGCCCGTGCCGCTTGCGACGCGGGCGCGAATCCATTCCGCGCCGGCGCGCGTCTTGCCCGCGCCGCGCCCGCCCATATAGAGCCAGGTCGTCCAGCTGCCGTGCGGCGGCAGCTGCTCGGGCCTGGCCCAGACCGGCCAGTCATGGCGGAGAACTGCGAGTTCGCGCGCGCCAAGGCGTGCGAAGAATGCCTCAAGCCTGTTCCGGTCCGATGCCAGCAAGCTTGCGCGCGAGACTGGCACGGGCATCCTCCATCCGGGAGCGTTCGGCTTCGTTTACTTTTTTCGTATTGGTCCTCAGCCGCGCCAGCAGTTTCAGCGCCAGAGCATCCCGCCGCGGACGCGCCACCAGCGGATCGTCGATGACGCCGAGCAGATAGGCGAGCGCTTCGTCATCCTTCCTTCTCATGGCGTGATCCCGCGACAAAGGGAGCAATGAAAAACCCGGCCGCTCGAAGAGCGCCGGGCGCGGAAACGCAACGTGCCGAAATCAGTAAGGCGTTTGATCAGACGCGTCAAGCGGAAAGTGCACGGAACTAGCAAATTATTTCGTACACGGGACGTTACGTTACCATTTCAACACCGCCCGCGCCATTACTTTCCTCCCCCGCCGTAGGCGGGGGAGGGGACCGCGAAGCGGTGGAGGGGGCACTTTGTCCACGGCGCGAGGCCCCCTCCGCCCCTGCGGGGCACCCGGCAAGCCGGGGGAGGAAAGGGGAGGACGAGCGGGCAAAGTACCAAACAAAAAACCGGCGGCTCGAAGAGCGCCGGGCGCGGAAACGCAACGTGGCGAAATCAGTAAGGCGTTTGATCAAACGCGTCAAGAGGGAAATGTACGGAACTAGCAAATTATGTCGTACACGGAACGTTACGTTACCATTTCAACACCGCCCGCGCTATAACTTTCCTCCCCCGGCTTGCCGGGGGAGGGGAGCGCGAAGCGGTGGAGGGGCATGTGTCCCGCCGCGCGAGGCTCCCGCGCCGCCGGGGCTGAAGGTATCGTTTGCGATGCGGCCTGACGCGGTCCGGTCCAGCCACTGGCATAGGCGATTATCCTGCGGCGGCGCTTTGTGCGGACCCTCAATGCGTGCAACACGCTGCGGGAACCTGATTCCCATCACGGTACGATCCCGGTCCTCCCTTTCCCATGGGCCTAAACCGTCGTAGCCGTGGGAGACGCCACGCGGGGAGCACCGGCATGATTCGGAACTTCAGCGATCACGCAGCGAACGAGCGCACGTTTCTCGCCTGGGTCCGCACGGCGGTAGCGATCATGGCCTTTGGGTTTCTGGTCGAGAAGTTCGACCTTTTCCTGCAGTTCGCCTCGCAGACCGTGCCGAATTCGCGCCTGCACCTTCACGAAACGGGATTCGGAGGAATCGCCGGCTTTGTCCTGATCCTGATGGGTGCAACGATCGTGCTCGTGGCGATCGGCCGATTTATCGCGATCGGCCGGGACATCGACAAAAAGGAGATGCTGCCCGGGTACGGCTCGCGCGTCGACATCGCACTCGCCGGAATGCTTGCCCTGCTTGGCGCGGCGCTGCTGTTCTACCTTTCGAACGGACTGATGACCGGGCAGTAGGGCAAAACGCTGCGGGTGAAGCGGACGCTTGGCCGGTGACCGCAAGAGCGCGACGGGAGACATACGCGACAATTTTCCTTCCCCGCGTATCGCTCGCTTTCGACGGTACTCGACTTGATCCATGAGCAACTGCCGAAGCCGCGCGCGTGAGTGCCCCCTCCACCGGTTCGCGGTCCCCCTCCCCCGCGCAAGCGCGGGGGAGGAAACGCCGTATCGTCAGGAGATTTTCGCGCCGGTCTTCCCCCGAAATTTCGGCAGCGTGTCGGTTGGCTCATACCAGCAGACTCTTTCCTCGTAGCTGACATGGGCGCAAGGCGCGCTGGTGATCTGGCCGGTGAGGCTGCCGAGCGAGACATAGACGTGGTCCAGCCTGGGTAAATCCGGGTGCCCCGGGCGGTCGGCGATATAGAACATCGGGCTTCCGCAGGTCCCACAGAAGCCCCACCGCACGCCGGGCGACGAGCGATACCAGGAGACGGAGGCTTCCCCCTTGACATAAGCGAACCGGTCCGGCGGCACGGAGGTCCAGGTGACGAAGGCCACGCCTCTCGAAAGCCGGCAGGATCGGCAATGACAATGGGTGATCTCTTCCAGCAGCGGAACAAGCCGGAATTCGACCGCTCCGCACAGGCATCGTCCGTTAACAGGATCCGCCGGTATTTTTTTCATGACCTTTATCTCGACGATAAGGCGGCGATGTGGAGGAAGACCAAACAAAACCCGGCGGCTCGTCAGAGCGCCGGGCGCGGATACGCAACATGGCCAAATCGGTAGTTGGTTTGATCAAGCGTGTCAAGCGGAAAGCCGTGCAATCAACAAATTATTTCGTACACGGAACGTTTTGCTAATGGCGTCATCAGGACATGCGCCACAAGGCCGCGGCATACAATTGCTTTCCGGTTGACATGGATACAGGGTCGGTTATATGGCCGTCGGCGGGAACGAGCAAATTGCGAAGCCGAATAATGAAACAAACGGGATTGACCCGCGACAGCAATCGCCGGAACGAAGGATACCGATCAAATTCCCTGCTTCAGGGAGTTTCTGAGGGAAAAATACAAGAGAAAATTTCTTCCTCTCCCCCACTCCGCGGGGGCGACGGAGCGGAATGCGCGGCGGGGAGGACATTTGCGGATTGTCCGGAGAAGCAGCGGGAGCTCAACGGCGCGCATCGGCGAGGGGAGGGGGCCGGTGCGCGCCATTTGAGCGGGAACGTCTGGGCCCGGAGGTTTACGCCTCCAGACGTTCTGGGAACCAGTATAACCCGAAATCGTATATAAATGCCATATTATCGGGACTGCACTCCAAGTTAAAAAAGGATAAAATCCACAACATTCCAACCGGGGAAAGTCGCAGGCTCCCTCACCCATGGGAGGGAAGGTGGAAATCGTCCGGCAGGAGCGGTTCGAAGGCGCGGGCGGTGATGAGTTGGGCGGCGGCGGCGATGGCGGGGGACATGAGGCGGTCGCGGTCGAAGCGGGGAACGCGGGCGCGCAAGTCTGCATGGGCCTGCTCGAGGGCGGGCGAGGATTTCAGCGGGCGGTGGAATTCGATGCCCTCGCTCGCCGCCAGAAGTTCGACGGCAAGGATGTTGGAGGTATTCGCGTTCATGGCGCCGAGCCTGCGCGCGGCGAAGGTTGCCATGGAAACGAAATCCTCCTGGTTGGCGGAAGTCGGCAGCGAATCGACGGAAGCGGGGTGCGCCAGCGATTTGTTCTCCGAAGCCAGGGAGGCCGCGGTGACATGGGCGATCATGAAACCGGAATTCACCCCGCCGTACTCGGTGAGGAAGGGCGGCAGGCCGCTCAGCGCGGCATCGATCAGGAGCGCGATGCGCCGCTCGGCAAGCGCGCCCATCTCGGCAATCGCGAGCGCCAGCGTGTCGGCGGCGAGCGCCACGGGCTCGGCGTGAAAATTGCCGCCGGAGAGCGCGTCGCCATTCTCGAACACCAGCGGATTGTCGGTCGCGGCATTGGCCTCGATGGCAAGCACGCGTCCCGTCTCGCGCAGGATGTCGAGACAGGGTCCCAGCACCTGCGGCTGGCAGCGGATGGAATACGGATCCTGCACGCGTTCGCATTCGCGATGGCTGGCGCGGATGCCGCTGCCCGCCATGAGCGCGCGCAGAACGCGCGCGGCCTCGATCTGGCCGGGATGGCCGCGCACGGCATGAATGCGGGCGTCGAACGGGGTGTCGCTGCCCTTCAGCGCATCGGTCGAGAGCGCGCCGACCAGGAGTGCGGCTTCGAGATTGGCCTCGGCGGCAAACAGATTTGCGAGTGCCAGCGCGGTCGAAACCTGCGTTCCGTTGAGCAGCGCCAGACCCTCCTTGGCCTCGAGTTCGATCGGCGCCAGTCCGGCTTCAGCCAAAGCTTCGCGCGAGGGCATGGACCGGCCGGCGATCCGCGCCCGGCCTTCGCCGATCAGCACGGCCGAAAGATGGGCGAGCGGCGCGAGGTCGCCGGAGGCGCCGACGGAGCCTTGCGCCGGAACCTCAGGGTAAATTCCGGCATCCAGGAACGCGATCAGCCGCTCGACGACGATGCGGCGCACGCCGGAAAATCCGCGTGCGAGACTCGCCACTTTCAGTGCGAGCACCAGGCGGACGATGTTGTCGGGCAGCAACTCGCCCACGCCCGCGGCGTGGGACAGCACGAGGTTGCGCTGGAGGGTGTTGATTTGGTCGGGCGCGATGCGCGTCTGCGCGAGCTTTCCGAAGCCCGTGTTGACGCCGTAAAGCACGCGCCCGCCCGCCAGCGCCTCTTCGACGGTGCGCCGCGCGCGCTCAATGCCGGGCCAGGCCCGGGCGGCGAGGGCAACGGCATCGCCCTGTTCGAGGATGCGCCGCCAGAGCGACAGCGGCGCCAGCCCCGGATCGATTTCGAGAGTGCTCATGATGGCATCCGAACCCGCGCGTTCTTTTCAGCGCGGCCGCGGCGTCGCGCAAGAGGGCAGGCGAAATTCGGAAGGAGGGGATCGGGGGTGTGCAGGAACGAACGCTGCGCGGAACTGTTTTCCCATGAAGCAAAACGAGACCCAACTGCGTTTTGGGGCGGCGTGGCGATGTTTTCTTCAATGGCTTCGACAGCGGAGCGTCCGCGTCTTTCCGGACGATCCGCGGAACGGCATGGCAGCGGGTCGGAGCTGCTTACGCATTCCGCCTGCGGCGATTGCGTGATTGAGACGTCGACCGACATTGGCGCCTTCGCGGCCACATGGCCCACCCTGTCCGATATCGGTGGTGACGGTCCGCGCAGCTATCCCTTTCAATGCCGGGACCATCTCGAGATCTGGCTGGAAACGATCGGCGCGGCCTCTGGCGTCCGCCCGCTCTTCGTGCGCGTCAGCAACAGGAAAGGCGAGCCGCTGTTGTCGATTCCACTCGGGATTCAAAGGCGGGCGGGAATTCGCGTGCTCGGATTCCTCGATGGCGGCGTTTGCGACTACAACGCCCCTGTCATTCACGCGGCCGCGGCAGAGTTCCCACGACAAGACATGCTGGCGGTCTGGGCCTCCATTCTGCAGACCGCGCCCGCCTTCGACGTTGCAAGCCTGCAAAAAATTCCGGAGTTCGTCGCGGAACGCAGCAATCCCCTGCACTGGCTCGCAGCGGAGCGCTGGCCCCAGTCGGGGCACTTCGTGAGCCTGAAGGCCGCCGACGGCCCGATCGAGGCCAAGGGCGACGTGAAGGAAAGCCGCCGCCGGCGTCAGCGCCTTTCGGAGATCGGCAAGCTCGCGTTCCACATCGCGCGCGACGACGGCGAAATCCTCAACGTGTTTGAAATCTTTGTCCGGCAGAAATCGCGGCGCTACAGGGAAACCCTGGGGCATGACGGATTCGACGTGCCCGGTCAGCGTTCCTACTATCTGGAACTGACGCGCCGGCTGTCAGGCCGCGGCGTGCAACTGTCCTGGCTGAGCGTCGGCGAGGAGGTGATTGCGACCGCCTGGTCGCTGGTGACCGGTCCGTGCCTCTATTACATGATGTGCGCCTATGAAGACGGCGCGTGGGCGAAATTTGCCCCCGGCCGGCTGCTGCTGGAAGAACTGATCGGATGGTGCCCCCGCAACGGAATCGAAACCTTCGATTTCGGGATCGGGGACGAGTCGTACAAGCTGCGCTGGCGGCAAACGAGCTTTCCGCTGGGCGGAAGAACGCAGCCCCGCACGATGGCCGGTAGCATCTGGCGCGCCGCGGTGCGGACCCGTGCCGCACTCAGGCGCCGACTGCGGGAGGGCAGTGCGGCGGGCCGACCTGTCGGCTGTCGCCAAGGATCTAAGCTGCCGTCGTAATGGGCGACGGATCCTCATCGAGGCCCGTCGGCATGAAAGGCCATGCTGATGGCTCGGGCGCCGGCTCTGTCCGGGGCTTCCGACGCAAGGTTTCGATGTCGCGCCGGATCTGGTTTCTTCCGAACGCGAGCGCCGCAATTGCGAAAACAAGCACGCCTGCGGACGTGCAGGCGAGAAGTTGCGCGATGGCGTCTAGCTGCGAAGTCTCGCCGCGGATCAACAGCACCGCGCAGGCCATGCCAGCCGTGGCAATGAGGCTCGTGCGTGCGGACGAAACCAGGCACGCAATCGACAGATGCATCGGGCGGACCAGAGACCAGAGATAAAGCGGCGCGAGGACGCAGGCGCCGAGGCTGAATCCCGCGACGGCCCAGGTCACTCCGAAATGCGCGCCAATGACCGTTCCGGCCGCTGTCGTCACGCCGGTCATCAGCGTGAGTTTGAATGTCCGGCTCGAGCGGCCAGTCCCCAGCAGGACCGCGGCCACGAATCGGTACAGGCACAGAAGCAGCGCGCCGGGGGCCAGCGCAGCCAACGCGGGACCCGTCCCGATCCAGCGCTGGCCGAGAACAACGTGTGTCAGGAGATCGGCGGTCAGGGCAAAGCCGCAAAACAGGGGAACAAGGAGCAGCGTCAGAATCCGCAGTGCAGCCATGGTGAAATTCGCCGCTTCATGCCTGTCGCGGGTCGCCGAGATTGCGGAAAACGTCGCAAGGTTCACAGGATCGGAGGCCACCATGTCGGCAACGCGCGTCAGCTGGTAGGCCATCGCAAAGCGCGCCGCCGCGCTCACGCCCAGAATTCCCCCGACGATCAGCACGGGCGCACTCCTGCCGGCGAACTCGGCAACATTTGCCGCCAGATTGTTGGCGCTGAAGCGCAGCAGCGGCCGCGCCAATCTCATGTGCAACGCGAATGCGGGATGAAAGCCGGCAACGCAGGTAAGCCACACACCCTTTGTCGCCCAGAAGATGAGCTGCTGAACGACAAGGCTCCAGATTCCCAGTCCGTAGAGGGCAAGTGCCAGTCCCGCAGCCGCGCTCAGGATGGCGCAGACCACGTCGCCCGCGGCGAAGATTTCGAAACGCTGCCGGCGGATGATCCGTGCATTGGCGACGGACAGGCTTGAACTGACGACGAGGATCGGCGCGAGTGCGAGCAGCACCGGAAACAGGCTGCGCTCGCCGTAGAGGCACGCCACCGGCCACGCAAGAAAACAGATGGTCAGCGCCAGTGCGATTCCGATGGACGTCGACAGCCAATAGACCGTCGACTCAAGTTCGCGGTCCGCATGGTGTTCGCGGGTGAGTGCCGCTCCCATTCCGCCGTCCGACAGCATGTTTGCGAGCAGGACGAAGGACATGGCGATGCTCATCTCGCCAAAGATGCCCGGTCCCAGCACGCGGGCCAGTACCGGGATCAGGACGCATTGCAGCGCGAGCTTGGTGATACTGGCGGTGCTGAGAAGTACGGTGCCGAAGACGACGCGGCCCGAGATGCCGGCACGCAAGTCCGCTTTCGAGGTCGTGGATTGCGCTGAGTGGGGCTGCGACCGGTTGTCCATCGATTCCCGCGAAGAGCGCGGCGACTGCACCGCCGCAGGAACCTGAACGAGGCGTGATCCCGGAAGTTCCGGCGCGTCCCTAGACCCAACGGATGGCGAACACGACGCCCGCCCAGAAAAGCAGGGCGGTTCCCAGGATGAAGACGAATCTCCACCGCTTGGGCCATTTCTTGTCGACCGGCGGCCGGCCTGATGCCACTTCGGTCAAGTTCCCTGAAACAAAAGGTTGGTCTCCACCCGTATCCTGCATTTGGTAGGACGTTCTCTGTTTCCACAATACAGATCCGGTCCGGAGCGCCATGCGGCCAGCGGACCCACTGCAACCTGATGGCGCCGCGGAACGATTGGCGCCGCCGATGCATTTGCACTCGGGCATTGTCAATCGCTGGGAGATCCGCCGTGGAACCCCGGTCGTCGGTGCGCGACGCGGTGCTGGTCGTTATACCCTGTCTCAACGAACAACGCCATATCGCTGCCGTCATTGCAACCGCGTTGCGCGATCCCGCCGCGGAGCGAATGCTTCTGGTCGTGGCGGACGGGGGCAGCACGGATGAAACACGAGCCGTTGTTTCGCGGTTAGCCGCCTGCATGCCCAATCTTCACCTGATCCCGAATCCGTGCAAAATCCAGGGCGCAGGCGTCAATCTCGCCGCGCGCCGGTTCGGGCCGGAGTGCCGCTGGCTGGTGCGTCTCGATGCCCATGCGGAGTATCCACAGGGGTTTGTTTCCCGGTTGATCGCGGAAGCGGAGCGCACGGGCGCGTCATCCGTGGTCGTTGCAATGAAAGCACGCGGCATGAACTGCTTCCAGAATGCGGCAGCGGTCGCGCAGAACAGCCTGCTGGGCGCAGGCGGATCGGCGCATCGCCGCGACGGTGCCGAAGGCTTTATCGACCACGGGCATCACGCCCTGTTCGATCTGCAGCAATTTCTCGCGGTGGGTGGTTATGACGAGACGCAGAGTCACAACGAGGACGCGGAATTCGATGTCCGGCTGGTCCGCACCGGCGGGCGCATCTGGCTCACGCGCGCGACGGAGGTCGTATATTTTCCACGCCCGCGCGCGCGGGAGCTTTATCTGCAATACCGAAGTTATGGCCGCGGACGGGCAAGAACAATTCTCCGTCATCACCTGATGCCCAAGCTCCGTCAGCTAATACCGGCTGCCGTCGTTCCCGCCGTGCTGGCCGTTCTTGCCGCACCCTGGATGCTGGTTGCCGCAGTTCCGGCCGCGCTTTGGCTGCTCGTTTGCGCGCTCTCCGGCATCTATCTGGGGATTCGGGGAAAGTCCCGCTGCGCGTTCGCGGCGGGCTTCGCCGCTGCGATCATTCATCTGGCGTGGTCGATCGGGTTCTGGCAGGAATTTCTCGACGCCGCAGTTGCCGCTCTGTCCCGGCCGGGCGTCGCGTCGCGGGCCGCAGCCCGATGAATTCAAGGCCGGAAATCTCTGTACTTATGGCCAATCACAACGGGTCGCGCCATCTCGGCGATGCCATCACATCGCTGCAGATACAGACATTTCCGTCGTGGGAGCTTGTTCTTGTCGATGACGCGTCAAAGGACAGGAGTGTCGCCCTGGCAACGCGGGCGGCGCGGGACGACCAGCGCATACGGGTCATCGCGCAGTCCGTCAATTGCGGCCCGGCTGCCGCGCGCAACCGCGCCATCGACGCGGCACGCGGCCGCTGGCTTGCGGTATTCGACAGCGACGACATCATGCGGCCCGAGCGGCTTTCGAGACTTCACGCGCGGGCGGCAGCTGACGGTGCGCAGATCGTCGCCGACAATCTGCTATTGTTTTCCGATGACAGGCGAACCGCGCGGCCATTTCTTCGCGGCAATGCCGCGAGGCATCCACGATGGATCGGACTCGCGGAGTTCGTCGATTCGAACAGTCTCTATGCGCGCCAGCCGGACCTCGGCTATCTCAAGCCGTTTCTCGACGGGGATTTGCTGCACCGATCGGGCGTGAGGTACGACGAGCGGCTTCGGATCGGCGAGGATTATGATTTCCTGGCGCGCCTGCTAACCTCCGGTCGCAAGCTCCTTCTGGAACCGGCGCCACTTTATCTATATCGGCGCCATCCGGCATCCACCTCGTATCGCCTGCGGCCCGAGCATATCCGGGCGCTCATGGAGGCCCATAACCGCTTTCTGGCGGGTGCCTATTTGCTTGGCGGCGACGAATTGCGTGCGCTCGGGCGACGCGAACGGTCGTTGCGCTCCATGTTGCTGTTCGACGACGTGATCAGCCTGTTGAAAGCCGGACGGTACTGGCGGGCGGCCGGCATGATCCTCACCGCGCCTCAGATCTGGCCACTGCTGATGCGGCCGCTCCGCGCGCGCGTCGTGCCTCGGATCGGCAGGCGAACGCCAGACGCGCAACAATTGGCCGCAGCAACGGGGCGGTAGCGACGGGGCACGAGGCCCCAAGCGCCGCGTAAAGCAGCACTGTGGAGAAATAGAATTCGTTGAACCCGACGCACTCCGTTGGCATCCGGACGAAGTTATACGCCGCCATGCTGAGCCAGAAGCAGGCGATCATTCCCGGCCGTCCCGCATAGGCGCTGCCCAGACGAAAAAGCCCGACGACAAGGGTGAGGAGGAGAATGAACGTGCCGATCCAACCGACGCTGACCAGCGAATCGTAGAGCGTATTGTGAAAATTGAATCCCGTTCGCGCCGTGATCTTTGCGAATTGCCACAGGCCTTCCGCGTCCAGATTGCTCTGCTGCCAGAAGGTGCCGAAGCCTTTGCCCAGGAGCGGACTCTCAGCGACGAGTTCCCTGGCGCGGTACCATAAATAGGTGCGTCCGGTGAGCGTCGGATCCTTGCCGAAGGAGTTTGCGAGCCATTGCAGGAGATCGGTGCCGGCAAATTCGAAGACGGCGCCGACCGCAAATGCGCCCAGACTCACTGCGGCAATCGTGATACCGCGACCGAATTTTCCCGCGCGGCGTAGCACGAACAGAAGCGCGAGCGCGCCCATCGCCACGGCCGACGCGGCCAGTGTGCCGGCAGAACGCGCTGCGATTGTGGCAAGACTCTCCAGAACGCAGGCTGCCGTGGCGATGGCGCATAGCAGCACGCTGCGCCGCTGCAGCCCGATCGCGAAAACGAAGAACGAAATCACAAGTCCGGTCCCGGCGATGGCGGCCATCTGGTTCTTGCTTTCGTCCAAGCCGGAGAAGGCGCGCGTGTCCGTGTCGCCCACGGCGACCGTGTTGCCGGCCACGAACGACACCGCGATGTAGAGGACAAAGGCCCAGAACAGTCCGACCAGCATCGCACGCGGATTCCGCGGCGAGGCGAGCAGCAGCGCGGCCAGGATGGTGATTGCAAACTCGGCGGAATGTTTCAGCGTCTCGAACGGTACCTCCGACCAGAGGGCCGAAGTGCAAGCCCAGGCCGGAAGCAGGAGGACGAACCAGCGGTCGCGCAACAGCGTGCACAGCCGCCGATGGCGTGCCGCGGCGCAGACGAATGTCACGAACAAGAAGAACAGCGCGCCGTAGCTTGCGAACTGGACGATGAAGAGCACCGGCACAAACAGCGCGAAGGCAAATATGGCGTCCCAGTCCAGGATGCGCGGGCGCTCCGATGGGCGTTCGGTGATGGCGACGGGCTGGTTCCAGGCGACCATGCGCGTCGGGCTGTGAGCAAGCGGCGCGAAACCGAGCTCACGATTTTCGCCGAACAGCGTGATTCCCCTGTGATGCCAGCTGATGGCCTCGACATGAAAAGCGTTCGCCATGAACGCATCCCTCAGCTAATGCAGACCGAACTTGCGCTGTCGCGATGCAGGTACTCCGGCCGCGGTCCCTGGCAATTGCTGCGCCCTTCCGCCATGGGCGAACACGCCGTCCCGGCCGAGCACCGGCGCGGCCGCGAACTGCCGGTCCTCATCCGTGCGAGGCTTGTTCATCTGCAAATCTGTAGGCGCGGATGCAATCGATCGTCAGTCGCGCCGGGAACACGGTCGAGGTATCGGGCGAACCCGGCCAGTAGCCTCCAACCGCGAGATTGGCGATCATGTACATGGGTTTGTTCAGGTCGCGCGGCGTTGGCACCGCTCCGATTCTGCGGCCGTCGACGTACCAGACGACCAGCCTCGGGTCCCAGCTCACGGCAAAGGTGTGGAAGGCGTTCGGAGCTATGTGCGCCTCCACGCCCGCGGCAGGATCGAGGGTGGTATGTACCGTCGAATAGATGTGGGAGGCGTCGCCCACCGCTTCCACCACGTCGATTTCGGGCGGCCAGCTCTGGTCCTTCGGCAACAGCCAGAAGGCCGGCCACAGACCTTTTCCATTGGGGATTTTCGCACGCATCTCGAAATAGCCGTACCTCTGCCAGAACGACGGCTGCGTGGTGATCACGCCCGAGACATAGGGATGATCTTGCAGCCGCGGCAGCAGCGCGGGCGGAGTCGGCCAGGCGAGAATCTCGAGATGGCCGTCGCCGCCGATGCGAAACGGATTGAGTCCGATCGGTCCCTGCGAATCGGCGAGATGCGAATCCACATAGATTTCCAGTTCGCCATTGTCGGGCAGCGTGCGGCCGTCCAGTCCCCGATAGGTGTCGTCGCCCAGTCTCGTCCGCCAGCGCGGCGACGGTTCGTTCGCGGCGCCGTGGAAGTCGTCGGAAAAGGTCAGCACGAGCGGCCGCCCGTCAGGCGTTGCCTGCAGCGGCGCGGCCCGTGCGGGAAAGAAGGCCAGAAGGCCCGCGGTTGCGAGCAGGATGAATTGGCGCATTGATCCCTCCGGGCTGGATCGCGGACCGCGGTCAAAGAGTTTGTGCGTAAGCCGAACCGTAGTGATGATAATAGTCGCTGCCGTCCGCGAAGCCGAAGCGGGCCTGTTGTTTGACATCGACCTTGTTGAGGACGGCTCCCGCAACATGGGCGCCCGAAACCCGGAGAATCTCGGTCGCCGCATGTACGGTGGGAGCGGACGTATCATTCCAGCGCACGACGAAAAGGACGCTGTCGGCCTTCGAAGCGAGTATCCGCGCATCGGCGAAGCCCAGAAGCGGCGAGGTGTCGATGATGACATGGTCGAATCTCTCCGACAGCGCGCGCAGAACTCCGTCGATCCGGTCTATCCCGAACTGCTCGCCGAGTTTGCAGTCCGTCGTGGAACTGCGGAGGAACCAGACTCCGCTCTTCGAATCGAAAATGAGGGCACGTTCGAGCGGGACGGACCGGTTGACGACATCGGCGAGCCCGAACTCCGGCTTTTCGAAGAATTTCGACGCGCTGGCATTCCGTGGGTCGCAATCGAGAAGCGCGACATTCGATCCGGCCGATGCGAGCGTGCGTGCAAGGCAGGCGGACACAAGCGTCTTGCCTTCGCCCGGCACCGCAGACGTCACGGCAATGATCTTGGACCTACCGGCTGGAACGGACAGGACGAGGAACGCGCGCAGGCTGCGCAGCGACTCCGCAAAGGCGGTCATTGACTGGTTGGCAATATTGCTCGCCGGATCGATGGCGCGGCTGAGCGCGCCGATGTCGGGCAGAACGCCTGCCAGCGGCAGGCGCATATCGCGCGCCACGTCGCTGCCGCTGCGAATCTTCCGACTCCAGCTTTCCGAAATCAGGATAGCACCCAGACCGGCGAGCAGGGCCAGCACCAGCGCCAGTCCATAGACGACGCGCGGATTGGCGAGGATGGAGCCGCCGGTGACGATGGCCTTCGACTCCACGGTCGCATCCACACGTTGCAGACTGCGCGCAACCGCGACTTTGCTCGCGCGGGTCAGATAGGTCTGGTAGATTTTCTGCGTCGTGTCCGCCGCCTGCTGCAGGGTGAGAAGGCCAACCCGCGCGCGCGTGTTGGCGGCCAGTCTTTGCTGGGTGCTTGCGCGGCTTGCGACGAGCGAATCTTCCTTTTCCCGCGCTGCGCGGGCATCGGCTCGAAGACTGGAAACAATCCGGTGCGTCTCCGCCTGGATCTCGGCGCGGATATTCTGCAGTTCGGCCTCGGTTTTCTTCACGGGCGGGTAGTCGGAGCGGAACTCGGTCTCAAGTTGAGAAAGCGAGGCGCTGACATCGGCTTCCTTCTGCCGCAGTACGCCAATCGTATTCGAACCAAAGTTCGTCCCGAATTCAGTACCGTCCACCGAATTGCTCTGCGCCGCGGCGAGGGCGGCCGCCACGCGGGCCTGTTTCGACGCCGCGTCCGCGCGCGCCTCCGAAACCTGCTGGTCGAGGGTGGCAAGCTCGGTCTCCGTCGACGCCGTGGCATCGCTGCCGAGCAGATTGTTCTGCGCCTTGTAGCGCTCGACGCGGGCTTCCGCATCGAGCGCCTGCTGGCGAAGATTGCCCAGCGTCGCGTTCAAGTCGTGGTTGGCCTGTGTTACCGCAGTGAGCTTTTCCTGAAGCTTGCGCGCCAGATAGGCTTGCACGAGTCCGTTGGCGACGCGCTTGGCCATATCCATGGACCTGGCCGAGAAACCGACCTGGACCGCATAGGTCAATCCGATGCGCCGGATGCTGCTGCGAGCCTCCACCGCCGCAGCGGCCGTACGCATCGTTGCATCCGTCAATGCGGATCCGGGCGCGCTGCCGAATTCCGGGTCCTTGTAGAGCTTGAGATTTCTTACGACCGCTTCGGCCAGCGCCGGCGAACGCAGCACTTCGACTTCCGTATCGATCGCACTCGTATCGGGTGGAAGCGCAGCCTGCTCATTGGCGGGTTCTGCCGGATTGTCGTCGATGGAATGGATGATCAGAAGCACCTGGGCGTAGTAGTTGTGGGGCATCAGCATCGCCAGTCCCGCGACTGCGGCAAACACCAGCGCGGCTACGATCGCCGCCAGGCGCCAGCGGCTATGAAGTACGCCGACGGCGTAGCGCAGCGGCGGGAGTCCGCTTCCAGGGCGCCCCCAATGGTCCAAAGCGCCGTCCGGAGTCTGTAATATGAGTTCGTTCACCGCCGTCACTTCCCTCTGCGGACGCCGTCAATTCCTTAGGGGTGCGCCCATCCAAGGACCGAAAAGATGCTGCCGAAGTCACGCACGAACTTTCTGGAGCCGGATGAGTCAACGACGATCGTATCGTTGGCCTCAACCTGGGGATCGACGGCTTTGCCGTCGCGAATGTCCTCGAGATCGTAGACGCTGACGGTCCGCGCCTGACCTGCTCCGCGGACGATGGACACGTGATGGGCGTCGGCAACCTGATCGGGACCTTTCGCCATGGCCACGGCCTGGCTCAAAGTGGTTCCGGGAGTGATTTCATACATACCAGGCTGGGTCACTTCGCCGTCAACGGTGACCTTCTTGCTCGCCGCATCCTTGACGGAAACGGTGACGATCGGGTCCTTCATGTATTTGGCGTTGAGTGCAGTGGCGATGTCCCGGGACAACTGGTTGGGCGTGCGGCCCGTCGCCGCAACCTGTCCAATCAGCGGCATGTTGACGAAACCCGTATTGTCGACCTGCACGGTTTCGCTGAGCGACGGCACGTCGAACACCACAATCACCAGCGTGTCCTTGACGCCGATGTGGTAGTCGTCGGGTGCGACCGCCGCCACAGAACTACCAGGCGTCCGGGATGGAGCCTGCGTCGCCGCAAGCTGATCGGCGTGCGCCGTGCCTCCAACGCAAAGCACCAGCGCGACGCCAAGGGCGTGCCAGACATTCATGATTGTGACTCCCGGCAGTTCGCCATTTCTCGGGCACTGCGCCTAGCAAACGTCGGCTCGCCAGCGGGGTTCCGTAGCTTCATTACGGCGCCGCATCTCAGACGCACACCGGAGCCCCTCCGCCGGAACGAAGTCTCCGGGTCTTCGTTGGTAGAATCGCAGCGAGCGTGCGGAATACTCCCGTGGCCATCGCAGTCGCCTCTCGCGAACTCGAAATCGTCGCAACGCGAGAGGAGTGTTACGATTCCTCACTCATTCGCGCCCTTGATTTAACAATTGCTATTGCCGGAATATTGTTTCTTCTGCCGCTGTTTGTAGCAGTTGCGCTGGTCCTCGCTTTCCAGGACGGGCCCATATTCATTGCGCACCGCCGGCTCGGAATGGGCGGGCGCCCCTTCTACTGTCTCAAGTTCCGGTCGATGGTCGCCGATGCCGAAGCGCGCCTTGCCCGCCTGTTGCAGGAAGACCCCGTGGCCCGGTCGGAGTGGCTGCGCGACTACAAGCTCCACAGCGACCCGCGGGTAACGGCGTTCGGCCGCTTCCTCAGGCGCTCGAGCGTCGACGAACTGCCGCAGCTGTTCAACGTGCTGAGGGGCGAGATGAGCATCGTGGGGCCGCGACCGATCGTGGAGGCGGAAGTGGCGCGCTACGGGCGGCGCATCTCCAGCTATTATCGCGTGAAACCGGGGATCACCGGAATCTGGCAGGTCAGCGGCCGGAACGACGTGGGGTATCGCACCCGAGTGGCGATGGACTGCGTCTATGCGAAGTCGGTGCGGCCAGCGCTTTATTTGTGGCTGGTGGTCGCCACCGTTCCGGCGGTGCTGTCCCGCCGTGGATCCTATTAGCGATCGTCAGTGCTCAGCACCGCTGATCAATACATCTTGATTTCCGGCACGCCTGCCAGGCGCGCGGCCACGCCGCCATGCAGCGCGGCGCGCACGAAGTAGTGGTTCCTGCGTACCGCGTCGGGCCATGTCAGCGCCGCTCCTGCTCCGCAGAAGAATGCCTTGCCGACGGCCAGCAGGATGCCCTGTGGTATTCTTCCGCGGCGCCGCAACCGCGCTCCATGGGATTGTCCGGCGCGGAAATTGCGGCGCAGGAGCCAGTTCATGCCGGCCCGTCCCGGCCCGACGCGTTCGTAACAGACTGCGTCGGGCGCGAAGCCGATGCGGCCGCCACTGTCCCGCAGCCGATCGAAGAAATCGTCGTCCTCGCCTCCGGTGGTTCCCAGATCGAGTCGGAACCGTGAGCCCGGCCGCTCCACCAGGTCACGGCGGAACAGGACATTTCCCGTGTAGCCGGTCCCGATTTCATTGTTCCGCCACACCGGACCGATCGAGTGGAAATCTCCGCGGCGCAGCCATGGCGGCTCGGATTCGGGGTAGAGTGCGATCACCGGCCCGAGGATGGCCGCCCATTCGCCGCGTTGCGCTTCCCGCATCAGCGCAGCCAGCCAGTTTCGCACCGGCCGCTCGTCATCGTCGATGAACGCTATCCAGCGTCCCCGTGCGGCATCGAGGCACGCATTTCGTGCTATGGAGATGTTGTTGGCAGGCGCGTGCACATAGGTGAGGTCGAGCCCCAGTTCGCCGGCCGCGCGCAGCGACCATTCCCGTGCCCGCCCGTCGGCCGTATTGTCCGCGACGATGACGCGAAAACCCGGTGCCTGCGGGTTCTGATTCGCCAATGCAGCGAGTGTTTCGACGATCTCCGGCCGTCTGAAGCTGCAGATGCAGACATCGATCTCGACATCGTCCTTTGCGGGTTCCGGTGTCGGAAACTTGCAACCGGATTCTGTCTGCCGCAGCGACGTGCCGAAATCCGGAGTCACGCGGCCCGGCGCGCGGTTTCGCGGCCGTCGGCTTGGTACGGCTGGTGCGCAAGTTTCATCAGAACCCATGCCAGGCGGGTGCAGTCGGCCCGCTCTGCGACAAAGAAGGAGCGTGGTACGGCGCGCGCCGAGCGTTTCAGCGTCCGATAGCGCTCCGGTGTGAGTTGTTCGAGAAACGGTTCCAGCTCGGTCGATGGGTCGTCGAACCAAATGCCCAGTCCCCGCTCGCCAAGCCAACGGCCCGTTTCAGTGCGGCGAAGGGCCAGTGCAACGGCATCGAAACCGCCGCCTTCGTAGATGCGATTGGGGAGGAGCCACTCGGAGTTCCCATTCTCCTCGAAATAGTCGATCGCCCAATTGAAATGGAGAGATGAATAGATTTGCTCCAGGTCTTCAGGGCCGTAGCCGCCCTGGAAGCGCAGGGATGGAATGCGCCGGATATCCTGTTCGAGAGATTTTCCGAGAGGGCTGGCGGGGCGGCCATGTATCTCGATGCTGACAAGGTCGGGCCTGCGCAATGCCAGCCGGCCCAGCAGCTGCAGGCTGCGGCGGCAACGGATCATCCCGATCCAGCCGATTCGCCAGGGAGGTCCAGGTGCCACCTCCGATTGCGCGCAGCGTGCGCCATCGCTTCCCGTTTGCAGCAGCTTGTTTTCGACGATCAGCGTCGGGACGCGAGGAAAGTCGAATTCCGGCCGCTCGAAATACTCCCGCTGGAATGCGGGCGAACTTGTCACAAGCAGCGCCGCATCTTTCAAGAGCCCGCGCTCGATCATCCGCAAGGCCCTGCCCTTGACGTCTTTTCCGAGCAACGACCGGTGAATGTCCAGCACTTCGTAGACGAGCGGGATCGTCCGCGCGCTCCTTCGTTTCGCGGCCGTGGCGATTGCAAGCATTTCCAGATTGCGCGCGACAAACAAATCCGCTGCTCCCAGTTCCTTCAGCAAACTGCGGGCGGTCAGAGCGTGACGCAGCGTCGAGAGACCACGGTGAACGAGACGGCCATCGAAGCTTCGTCCCAGGGGCACCGAGGGAGCCCCCGCAATGGTGCGCGGTGGCTCCAAACCGCGCCAGAATCCCGTCGCCACGACATCCAATCCTCCCGCGTGAAGCATCATGATCCGTCTTGCGACCGCCGGATCGTTCAGATCGTGGACGAAGTATGCGACGCGCATGGTCCGCTGTGCGTGGCTTGGCCCCTGCACCAAACGGGCAGGCGCGCACATTGGTTGCGGAATCGCGTCGTCTCCAGGCCTGATCCGGGCAGAACCATTGACGAGAATTCCGCGTTACCGGTGCAACAACCCGGAGGGACATCTTGACATTGCTCGGCTGGCTTTGGCCTCTACCCGTCGCCACTTTCCTGCCACGCAGCGGCTCGCCGACGCTTGCGGAGCGTATGGGCTATTCGGCGGATGAACGGCTCCTCATCGTCAATTGCGACGACCTCGGCTCCAGCCGTTCGGCCAACTCTGCCATCGAGCGTGCGTTGCGGGCCGAAGTCGCAAGCAGTGCTTCCCTTATGGTCCCTTGTCCCTGGGCCCGGGCAGCGGCAAGAGCCTGCCGCGATCTGGACATCGGAATTCACCTGACTCTGACATCGGAGTATGCAGCCTATCGCTGGCAGTCGCTTACGGGTGCTTCGTCACTGCACGACAGGGACGGCTATCTTCCCGTCACGGCGCATGAAGTGTGGGCACGTGCCGACCTCGGCGATGTCGAACGCGAGTGCCGCGCACAGATCGAGACCGCGCTGGCATGGAATGTCGACGTTACCCACATCGACAGCCATATGGAAATCCTGCAGCTCGACCGACAGTTTTTCAACCTCTACGTGAGGCTGGCCGAGAGCTACCGCCTGCCGCTGAGGCTCAGCCGGCGCTCGTGGCCCTTTTCCCACATTGCCCGAAATACTCTGGCGCAGGCAGGCGTCGTCACCGCCGACAATTTCTATGCGCCGGCGTGGGGCGAAACGGCGCGGCCTGGATTGTTCGCGCGTGTCGGCAGGTTGCCACGGGGGGCGACCGAAGTCGCCCTTCATCCTGTCGAGGACGGCGAAGAGCTGCGAGCCTACGACACCGAATTTGCGGACATCCGCGTTTCCGATGCGGAATGCCTTATGGACACCGCCTGGAAGCATCTGCTCAACTCAAGCGGCGTCCGCCTGATTGGTTTCGTGCCCTTGCGCGAGGCCATGCGCCGGACCCGCGTGAATCGCGTGAATTAAGCATGCTGCCTCGACGGATTGCGGCGCGGCGGCCGGGTTGTACCTGCTCCGGCCGCCGGCTGTGTCGCGAGCCGATCCAGTTGGGCAAGCATTTCGCCTGCAGCGTCGCCTCCTGCAAAAGGGCGTGTCCCGGGGAATGGTTCTTTTCCCTCCAGAATCGAGCGGAGCGTTTCGCGCGCGCGGGAAAGCCGACTCTTCATGGCCGTGGACCGCGAACCGCATAGAGCCGCCGCATCCTCGGTGGAGTGCCCGCCCAAACCGATGAGGAGCAGGGCTTCGCGCTGCCTTCGCGAAAGCCCGGCCAGCGCCCGGGTGGTGTCCGCCAGCTGGATGGCCCAGAATTGTTCCGCACGCGGCCCCGGCATCTGTTCTGCCGCTTCCTGGTCCCATCTGACCTGGCGCCACGACCGTCTCGCATTGGAATGGAACTGATTGCGCATGATGGTGAGAAGCCAGGCTTTCAGGTTCGTCCCGCTGGTGAATGAACCTCGCGCCTGCCAGGCTTTCGCCAGCGTATCCTGCGCCAGGTCGGCCGCCAATTCGCTGTCTCGGTACAAATGCCTTGCCTGATTGCGCAGCAGCGGCATCAAGCCGAGCAGATCGTCGGTAAATCGCGCGTCTGCGTCCGCCGCGTCGGGCCGTTGACGGCCGGCGGCGAAAGGAATTTCGATCGTCGCATCGATATCATCAAGGAGCATGCTGTCCCCGGATATGGTTACATCCTGAGCCGACTAGCCGGCGAACAGCGCCAGCGGGAGCGCGCCCAGAAGAAGGACGTTCGGAAGGGCGTAGAGGTACTTGCGATGCTCGATCAGCTCGATCGTCGTACCGAACAGCAGAAACCCGGCGAGAACCACACCCCACAGGCGAAGCTGCGGAACCGCCAGAAATATCGCAGCCGCCAAGGCGAAGCCGCCCGCCACCCAGTTGAATCCGCGTCCATATCCCAACTCCGTGAGAAATTTCAGAAGCGGGCGCGGGCCAGCGATCTGAAACAGTCCGGCTGCCGCGAGCACGGCTGCGACGCCAAGCGGCAGCAAGGAAGCAATCCTATGCATGAGATGTCCCTTTCGAACGTGCGGCGCTGTAGGTGTCGCGCAGCACGTTTGTTTCCATTTCCGGATTCTCAAGCCGGTGCTTCAGGATGCCGGCACGATCGACGCCGGAATCCTGTTGATGGCGGAGTGAATTCCTTTGGCAAGGAAGAGAACACAAGCAGCGCTGTTCACGCGGCGGCGCGCGCGGGTGCCGCGATCTCGTGGGCGAGCTTCACTGCCCGTGTGACGCCGGCTTCGGCGGCTTCGGGGCTGATCTTCTGACCTTCGACATGAAGGAAGGTCACATCGGTCAATCCGTTGAAGCCGAGAATCGCGCGCAGGTACGGTTCCTGGAAATCGAACGGTTTGGCTGGGCTGTCTCCCGTGTAGACGCCGCCGCGCGCGGCGATCACAAAGACCTTCCTGTTCTTGAGCAGGCCCTCGACGGTTCCAGGCCCCGCGTAGCGGAAGGTTCGGCCCGCACGGGTGATGTGGTCGATCCACGCCTTCAAGGTCGAAGGGATGGCGAAATTGTACATCGGCACCGCGATGACGATGACGTCGGCGGCCTCCACCTCCTCGAGCAGCGGGTCACTCTCTCCCGCCAGCGCTTGCTCGCGCTGCGACCGCTGGTCTGGCGGAGTCATCCACGCCTTGAGATGCTCGCCCCTAAGATGGGCGATCGCGCCGTCGCCGATGTTGCGATGCACGGTGTGCACCGGGCCATTCGCGGCTTGCCACGCGGAGACGAATTCGGCACCCACCTGGCCTGACTTTGAATCTGGTCCGGACAGGCTTGCGGTGACGTACAGCAGATTCTTCATGACGAGTCTCCTCTTCAACCGATTTCCACTGGACTTCATCGCCCGAGTGTGTTACCGGTCAGTAACATCAGTTTAGATACTTACCGGTAAGTACCGTGTCAAGGGAAAAAATTCCGAGCGAATCCGCCATTTCCGGCAGCACGCCGGCTTCGCCGCCTCGCGAGCGCATCCTCGCGGCGGCGCGGGCGCTGTTCTATGCGCGTGGCATCCGGGCGGTCGGCGTCGACGAAATCGCCGCTGCTGCTCAGACCAACAAAATGACCCTCTACCGGCACTTTGAATCCAAGGATCTGCTGGTCGCCAAGTATCTCCGCGGGCTCGCCCAGGAAGCCGATTCCGTCTGGTCCGAGCTTGCGCGATCCCATCCAGGCGACGCGCTGGCACAGCTGCACGGATGGGTGGAGCGCATCGGGAGCCACATGGCGGATTGCGGAAACCGCGGCTGTGCGCTGGCCAATGCCGCAGTCGAGATTCCCGAGAAAGGCCATCCTGCACGGGCGGTCATCGAGGCCCACAAGACCCATCAGCGCGAGCACATTGCCACGCTCTGCCGGGAGGCCGGATATCGCGATCCTGAGCGGCTCGCCGACGAAATTTTTCTTCTGCTCGAAGGCGCTCGCGTGAACATGCAGAGCGTCGGACCCGGCGGACCGGGAACGCGGGTGGGCGAAATGCTCTGTGCACTCCTGCACACGAGCCCCCGGGCCGCGGTTGCGCAGTCGGCGTAGGCGGCTGCCGTCATGCAAGACTAATTTGATCTGTAGGCGGAGATCCGCTTCGAAAGCGAGTCCCTCCGCCGCATACGCGATGCGGCGGGATGGCAGCGCCGCGGCAAGCAGCGTTGTCCCAAATCCCCGGCGTTCCGGCTGCCGGACGGGCGGTCCGCCCAGTTCCTGCCAACGGATCCGCACGCTCCGACCGTCCTTGGCGTCTCTCACGGTCCAGCGGACTCTGCCGAGGGGCATGATGGCGCGCCATATTTCGCGGCATTCGTCGCCAGCTCGTGAAGCGCGATCGCCAGGTTCTGCGCCACCTGTGGAGCGAGTGTTAGCTCGCAGCCCTGGCAGACGACCTGGTCGGCAAAAGGCGCCAGCTCCGTGCGGACCGCCTCGCCGAGATTGGCCTGCGTGCCGGCTGCGGTGAGCCACTGGTCGGCGCGCGCCAGCGACGACAGGCGCTCGACGAACGTTCTGCGCGCCTCATCGATCATGCTGCCGTCGCGAAAAGTTCCAGCCGCGAGCGCCTGCACCTTGGCATGGAGGTTCTTGCTGCGATGCTGCACGGCACCGCTCCGCCGGAGAGCGCGATCACAAGAATGCCGATCGTCATCAGCTAATAGCGAAGGCCGTGGAAATCCATTCCGAGGCGCGTTAATTTTCGGGCACGACGGAACTTCGGCCACGTGCGTCGTTGAACTCCGCGTCGCCGCTGCCGGCGTTCTGGAGCTTTGTCATGACCGCCATGAAGGCATTGCGTTTCGCGCATTATGGGCCGCCCTCGGTGCTTTCGCTGCTGGAGTGCGAAATACCGCAGCCGGGGCCTGGCGAATCCCTCGTTCAGGTGGAGGCGGCGGCCATCAATCCCAGCGACGTGAAGAATGTCGCCGGCGCGTTCAAGGCGCCGCTGCCGCGCACGCCGGGCCGCGACTATGCGGGCATTGTGGTGGCCGGCGAAGGCAAGGGACGGGAGGTGTGGGGCAGCGGACCGGCGTTCGGCGCGGAGCGCGACGGCTCGCATGCCCAGTTTGTGTTGCTGCGCGTGGACTGGCTCGCGGACAAACCCGCGCGACTCACGATGGAGCAGGCGGCGGCGATCGGCGTGCCCTTTCTTGTGGCATGGAACGGATTGATCGACGAGGGCCGCGTTCAAGCCGGTGAAACCGTGCTGGTGACCGGCGCCGGTGGAGCTGTAGGGCGCGCGGTGACTCAGATCGCCCGTTGGAAAGGTGCCAGAGTGATCGGTGCCGACATTGCCAACCGGTCGTCGGTGGCGGATGTCTTCATCAACACCAGGGAAAAGGATCTCATGTCCGAAGTCCATGCGGTGACGGGCGGCCGCGGCGCCGATCTCGCCTACGACGCCGTGGGCGGGCCGATGTTCGAGCCGTGTCTTAGATCATTGGCATTGGGAGGGCGCCAGCTCGCGATCACAAGCATCGGCGACCGCCGCGTGTCATTCGATCTGCTCGATTTCTATCACAACAGACTGCATCTGATCGGCGTGGACTCGATGCAACTCGGCGGCTGCGAAATCGCGAGGATATTCGATGCGCTGAGACCCGGCTTCGACAGCGGTCAGCTGAAACCTTTCGAGGTGCAGAGCTCTGCCCTCGACAGGGCGGTTGAGGCCTATGCCGCCGTGGAAAAGGGAGGCGGCTCCGCCAGGCATGTGCTTCTGCCGCAGACGCGCGAGATGATGTAATATTGGTCAGGGCGTCGGAAGGGCCATCGCGGCCCCTGGCGGAAGAAGCGGGCATCAGGGGAGACAGGGCACATGGCTTACATCGCAACCAGGGACGGCACGCAGATAAGGCGTGCGCGAATCCCGGCGCGCCGCACGGCATGTGTACGACGCTCAAGGACCGGGTCAACGAAGATCTGCTCGCGTTTTGCAAGGCGTGAATGACGAAGCGCCGCGGGAACGGCGGCACCGGCACCGCCGTTCCTTTGTACCAATCCGGCGCCTACAAGTGATATGAAATTTGCGAGTCATGGAACTACGCAGCGAAACGCCCGCCGATACGGATGCGATTGCTGCACTCGTCGCAGAAGCCTTTCCCACCCGTGCCGAGGCCGATCTCGTCGACCGGCTGCGGACCGACGGCAGTGCCGTTCTGTCGCTCATTGCTCTTATGGATCGGCGGGTCATCGGACACGCCATGTTTTCGCGCATGGAGGCGCCCACGGGCTCTCTCGGATTGGGACCGGTGGCCGCTCTCGCGGGTTTTCGCCGGCGCGGCATTGCGGCAAAGCTGATCCGCGAGGGGCTGGCGCGCGCGAAGGCGGATGGCTGGACAAGCGTCTTCGTGCTTGGCGATCCCGAGTATTACGCCCGGTTCGGCTTCGACGTTTCCCTCGCGTCGGGTTTCCGTTCGCCCTATGCGGGCCCCCATCTCATGGCCGTGCCTCTCAGGACCGGGGCGGCCGGCGAACGTAGCGGAGAGCTGCGTTATCCGGCCGCCTTTGCCGCGCTGGATTGAAATGGCGGCCGCTGCGATTGAAATGAGCGGAAGGACGAACGAAGCTCCGGGCAAGAGATTACTTCTGGCAGCCGCCATTGCAGTCACAGCAATCGCGGCGCTGCATCATGCGCTGGAGCTGGCTGTCCGTCTCGCCCAGACCTCCGACAGCGCGCAGGGCTTCGTCGCGGGCCATGCCATAGCGGGCGGCAATCTTCTGCTTTCCGGCTGGCATTTCCCCGTCGATGATTATTATTTCACGGATGCGGTTCCCTACGCCGCGTTCGAACGGCTCGCCGGGGCGCGACCGTTCCTGCTCGCGCTCGTTCCGGCGGTCACCTACGTATTGTTTGTGCTTGCCGCGCTCGTTTGCTCCACGGGCGCGTCGCGGCCGCTGTTGAAAAATCTGGAGAGTGCTGCGGCCGTGGCGCTGCTGCTGTCCGCACCGGTCTGGATCGGGAGGTGGGATCCGTTCCTGCTGTCCGACATGCATTTCGCGACCGTGCTCGGCGCCTTCATCGCGCTGGCGCTCTGCACGCACATCGCCGGTCTGGAAAGCCCGGACGCGACGCCCCTCGTCCCGGCCGCGCTGACGCTCCTTGTAATAACATCCGCGACAGTGGCGAGCGACCCGTTCAGCCTCGTATTCGCGTTCGGCCCGGCGCTGACCGTGATCGCGGCTGAAGCGGTGCTTCGGCCGGGGCGGATGACGCGTATCGCCCTGTCGCTGCTATTGGCCGGGATCGCGCTGGGATTGTTTCTCCCCCCGGCGATCGCCTCCGCGGGCGGGTTCACCACGGAAGACGACGTACTGCCCGGCCTCGTCTCCGCGCGGTTCCTCGGCCGCAATCTGATTGCGCTTCTCTTCGGCATGTTCCGCCTGTTTGGCGCCGACTTCGCGGAAATGCATCGTGGATTTTGGAGCACCCTGCTTCTCATTATACGTTGCACGGCCCTCGGCATCGTTGTTGCCGCTGTCATCCGCGCCGCCCGCCGTCTGCCCGGCAGGGATCGCGCGCTGTTGTTCGACCGCTTTCTTTGCGCGGGTACCATCACCGTGCTCGCGGCCTGCGCCGTCAGCGCGCAATTCGCCAAGGGGATCACGCCGCAGAACCTGTGGGTGGGCGGACCAGTCATGCGCTACATCATGCCTGCGATGCTGTTCGGCTCGATGCTGGCCGCGCGCGAGATGCCGGACATGCTGGCGGCGCTGCCTTCGGCGCGGTTGCGCAATACGGCGCGCGGCATCCTCGGGTTCATCGCCGCGGTGGTGCTGATTGCCGGCGGATCGCTGTCGTGGGCCGCGGCACAGCCGGACTGGATTGCGCGCAATCCGCCGGCGATCGCCGCACGCTGGCTCGCTCGGCACCGTCTGGTCGAGGGCGTCGGAGAATATTGGTCGGCCAATCTCATCACCGCCATATCAGGCGACGAGGTCCGGGTCCGCTCCGTCGTGGCTGCAGACGGAAAGCTTGCCCCTTATGTCTGGGTCGAGGACGGGCGCTGGTACGCGCGGGCGCCGCAATTCGTCGTCTGGCAGGACAACAACCAGACGGGACTCGGATTCCGCGATGTAAGCGCGACCTATGCCATTTGCCGGACGGCACTGGTTGCAGGATACCGCATCGCGATTCTGACAGATGCTCCGGGCAGCGCATCAGCCTGTTGGGGCGCGAAACATCCCACAGGGGAAACGGCGCTCCCGAAGAACAGATAGTCCGCGGTCGAAAGCCCGATGCGATTCCTTGAGTTTGAAGATGGAACCAAAGTTCGAGGTGGCGCCAAGCCGGAACCGAATTGCCGCCCCGTTCCCGCACGATCACGACGCGCTGGCGCTTGCCGGACCGGTTAACCGCGAGCCGACGATCGCGGCGGTCGCGGAAAGCCGGTCGCGCTAAATCTTGTCGGCGTAGATCAGATGCCTCTGGCCGAGCCGTGCGAGCACTTCGGGCAAGCTTTCGGTTGAAAGCGCAAAACACCCTTCGCTGCGGCCGAGAACGCCGTGCGTCGTCACCATCCCGGGGCTGACATACCAGGCGGCGTGCACCACGATCGCGCGCGACAGCGCGTTGTCGTTGCTCGCGTCGAGGCCCGTGAGCCGTATCGAGCGGCCGTGCTCGCCGATGTAGAGGCCGTCGGTTCTGAAGGCGCCCGCCGATGTCGCATCCGAGCGGGACTCGTTGGAGAAGCGTTGCAGCCAGCCCGTGTGACCGGGATCCGAGCCACGGCCGTGGGCCACGAGATGCGAACTGACGCGCCCGCTTGCGATATCCAGCAGATGAAATCGCGGGCTTCGCGAGGGCAGCGAGAAATCGGCGATGGCGATGACGTCGCGATCGGGAATGACGGCGGCATGCCTGTCGAGCGCGTCGAGCGCGCGCCGCAGCATCGCGGGTGAAACACCGGCCGGATCGGCGAGCGACGGAAGAGGCCTGAGCAGCGCGGCCGCGGCCAGACTTCCGGTCGCGGAGAACAGAGAGCGCCTTGAAACGTTCATACAGCGAGGCTCCACGAAGCCCGCGCAGGCGCGCGGGCAAGCAGTTGATATTTGTTTAAAAGGTGCGCCCCCGACGATGAGGCAGCGACGGAAATATACTTCATCTCCTGTCCGCGCAAGAGTGGCGGCGCAGCTTGTCTGCTCCTGTCTTTTTGTAATCGCTGCGCTGGCGGCGCCTGCCTTCGCGATGAACGCGAATCCATCGTTTCTTGACCAGGCCGAGGCAGGCGAACTTCTGCCGGGCGCTTATCTGTGGGATCCGTCGATTGCGCCGTCGGGACCATTGAACATGACTGTCGATCTCTCGTCGCAGCGGACCTTCGTCTATCGGGGCGGCAGGCTGATCGGCATCAGCACGATCTCGTCCGGCAAGCCCGGCCACGAGACGCCGACGGGCACCTTCACCGTTCTTCAGAAAGAAAGGATCCACCACTCGAACCTGTACGACGACGCGCCGATGCCCTACATGGAGCGGCTTGCATGGTCGGGTCTTGCGCTTCATGCCGGGCATGTTCGCGGCTATCCCGCGTCGCACGGTTGCATACACCTGCCGATGGGCTTTGCCGCAGCGCTGTTCAGGGAACCTACGCGCGGCATGCAGGTCGTCATCGAAGGCCATGCGCCCAGCAGGGAAGAGATCATGATGGCCAGCCGGCAGAACGCGCCTGCGAATTCGCAATGTTGCCAGGCCGACGACCAGGCAGCCGGGGGGGCCGGTTACAGCAATGTGAACTATGAATCCGGCCAGCCCCGGAACGACGAACGCAACACCGTCCAGGAACAGGGCCAGGATGAACCCGCGCCCTCGCAAGAGGATCCTGCGCAGGCCCTGCCGCCACCTCCGGATTGACTCCAGAAGCGCTTGCGCGGTTGCCGCCCCCCTCTTCCTTTCCTTCCTTTCAGGACAGGACCATCCCATGTGCGCCGGGAGCTGCGGATAGGAATCAATACTTGTCATCCGATGACAAGCACGGGCGCATCTGGCGCATCAGCTATGAGGACAACGGGTCGGACAGGGTGGAACCAGTGATCGTACTCCCGAGGGGAGGCGGCATCGGCTTAATCAGGGCGAAATCTCTGGCCTGCCAGGCGGAAAGAAGTTCTGACCGAGCCGCCCACCGCGTCCAATTACGCTCTTGTATTGCAGGCAATTTGCCCTATGGTTTCCCCGAATTGGAGGCAAACGAACGGGCATGACCAATCGCCAGTCCCAGGGAGCGGTGACGAAAGCCGGTGCCGGGGCGCCCGCCAGGCTCAAACGGGCCAAACCCCGCAAAACGGTCCTGGCGGCCAAGACGACGAAGAAATCTCCGCGCCAGCAATACGCCATCGGGCCTGCCTCGAAGCAGCCTGCGCAATTCATCGTCCGGTTTTTCGATAGCAACGGCAAAGTGGTGGTCAAACGGGTGGCGGAAGATTTCGGCATGTCCAAAGGCCAGCTCGCGGAGACTGTCGGCCTTCATCCCGAGGCCCTCTACAAGGCGAGCCGTACCCATGCGCCGAAGACGCAGAACCGTGTGCGGGAAATGCTGGAGATCGTGTCCCGTGTATCGGATTGGGCAGGAAGCAAAGACCAGGCGATGGCCTGGTATCGCGCGGAGCCGATTCCCGCCTTTGGTGGCCGCACGGCCGAATCGATTGTAAAGACCGGCCAGGCTGCCGCATTGCGCGATTATCTCGACGCCCTTGCAATGGGCGGTTTCGCTTGAGGTTTGCCGCGACGTGCTATCGCGCGCATGATCCCACATGGTCCTTCAGCCCGCTTTCCGGCGAGGGCGCGCGGCTCCGGGGCGGCCGCTTCAATCCCGCAGGCATCCCGGCGCTTTATCTTGCACTTTCGATTTCGACGGCGATCAAGGAAGCAAATCAGGGATTTGCCCACAAGATCGAACCCTGCGTTCTTTGCAGCTATGAGGTGGATTGCGACGATATCGCCGATCTGCGGCACGCCCCGGATCGAATACGATTCCACGTGACTGCCGATGATCTGTCGTGCGCGTGGTTCGAACTCGCGGCAGAGGGCCATGACCCGCCGTCATGGTCGGTTGCGCGGAAACTGACTGGAGCAGGATTGGCGGGTGCGTTGGTTCCGAGCTTCGTCAACCGGGCCGTGGCCGACGACCAAAATCTCGTGTTGTGGAAATGGGGCAAGGATTTGCCTCACCGCGTCGCGGTTTACGATCCGAGCGGGAAATTGCCGAAGAATCGGCTCTCCTGGGACTAATACCAGCGGCCCGAATGGTTCACCCCTTTATGTCATGGCCCGCATTTGCGGGCCGTGACAATATTGGGGAATGAGTTGGGATTGGGGCCAGTGGTATAAGATCGCGCGGTTTGGGGAAATCGCGTTTTTTCACCCGGATCCCGAATCCCCGCCGGGGAACGGCAAAACGATGAGAGCGGATTCCGTTGATCTTGGTGCAACACGTCCCCCTCCGCCTCGCTGCGCTCGGCACCTCCCCCACGATGGGAGGAAAGACAGGGCGCGCACCGTTGTTTTCCTCCCCCATCGTGGCGGAGGTGGCGCGAAGCGCCGGATCAGGTCGCCGATCCGCGAAATCGGTGCCGTTTCGGACTGCGAAAAGGACTACATCGATCACCATGGGAAAAAATGGGTACGAGGTCATTATGTGCGCGCAGGCTCTGGCACGCGCGTAGAATATCTCCTGGACGCAAGAACAGGAGATTTTATGATCGTTGGAATCAATTGATTCCGACGACATGACCGATCTGAGGCTGTGAGCACCAACCGGCAACTTCCCGTCAGAGGCGGCAGGACGGACGCGCGCGTTATCCATGTCGTCTCCTATACGGATTTTCTCTGTCCCTATTGCCGCCGTTTCCGCACCGTCCTGAAGCGCCTGAGACAGGCCTTCGGCGAACGTCTCGCCTATGGGCTGCGGCATTTCCCCATCGAGCGCATTCATCCGGGCGCAACCTTCGCGTCGCGCATCGTCGAGGCTGCCGGGCGGCAGGGTCTTTTCTGGGAGATGCATGACCGGCTGTTCGACAGCGAGCCGCCTTTCACGGAAGCGCAGATGCTGGAGATGGCCCGCGAAATCGGGGCCGACATGGAGCGCCTCGCGCGCGACCTCGCCGATCCGGAAACGCTCGCGGATGTGAATGCGGACATTGTCGAAGGCCGGCAGCGCGGCGTCAGCGGCACGCCGACCATCTTCGTGGACGGCGTGCGCTATGACGGCGCGTGGGATTTCTATTCCCTGGCGGATGCGTTCGGGAAGCCCGTGTCGGAGCGCATCCGCCGCTCGGCGCATGCCTTCGCGAATCTGCCCGCATCTGGCGGCCTGGCGTTGCTCATCGCCTCCGCGCTGGCGCTGATCTGCGCCAACACGCCGCTCGCCGCTTTTTACCACCTCTTCGTCGGCTCCTATTTCGGCATCGGCCCACCCCACACGCTGCTGTCGCTGACGATCGGCGACTGGTTCTCCGAAGGCCTGCTCGCGCTCTTCTTCCTGCTGGTCGGATTGGAAATCCGCCGCGAGATGACCGCGGGCGCGCTCTCCGATGTCAGGGCCGCGCTCCTGCCCGTGATCGCGGCCATCGGCGGCAGCGTCGCGCCCGCGCTCGTCTATCTCCTGTTCAACCGGGGT
Organism: Rhizomicrobium sp.; assembly: GCA_036266955.1. Classification (GTDB taxonomy): domain Bacteria; phylum Pseudomonadota; class Alphaproteobacteria; order Micropepsales; family Micropepsaceae; genus Rhizomicrobium. Next base: position 2,508 of record DATAWY010000053.1, on the reverse strand, counting down.
GGCACGGCGGCGGGCTGGTCGGTGCCGACGGCCACCGACATCGCCTTTGTGCTCGGCATATTGGCGCTGCTGGGCGATCGCGTGCCGCAGCAGCTGCGCGTCTTCATCGCCGCCTATGCGGTGATGGACGACATCGTTTCGGTGCTGGCGCTCGCGATTTTCTATCCGCACAATTTCGAGGCCATGTGGCTGTTGGGCGTGGGCGCGGCGGTGCTGGCGATGTATGCGCTCAACCGCGGCCGCGTCTATGCCGGCTGGCCCTATCTGCTGATCGCGGTCGCCGTGTGGTTCTGCCTGCATGCGTCTGGCGTGCATGGCGCGCTGGCCGGGATCGTGCTGGCGGGCTTTCTGCCGACGCGTCCGGCGCCCAATGCCGCGCCCTTGCTCGCGCAGGCGGCGAACGCGCTCGAAGCGCTCGAGATCGCGCAGGCCGACCGGGATGCGAGCGAGGAAGACAGGGCCACGGTTCTCGACTGGGCCGGGCGCAATCTCTCCGCCGCCAGCGAGCGGCTGCTGTCGCCGGCCGACCGCATCGAGCGCGCGGTCGCGCCCTGGAGCACCTATCTGGCGCTGCCGCTGTTCGCATTCTCTGCCGCGGGCGTGGGCTTCGCCGTCGATCTCTCGGCGCCTGGCGCGCTTTCCATTCTCGCCGGCGTTATTCTCGGACTCGTCATCGGCAAGCCTCTCGGCATCGGGCTCTTTTCGCTTGCCGCGGTGAAGACGGGAATCGCGCGCGCGCCGAAGGGCGTCGGCATTCGCAGCTTCATCGGCGCGATGTGTCTCTGCGGCGTCGGCTTCACCGTCGCGCTGCTACTGGCCGACCAGTCGTTTCCAAAAGGCGCCGACGCGGCAATCGCCAAGCTCGCCGCGCTGATCGGCTCCGTCCTCGCCGCCGTCCTCGGCGCCGCGATCATCGTTGCGAGCCCGGGCAAGATTTTCGGCGGCGAAGAAACGCGGGCGTGAAACAACAATCCGTCGAGGGCTGGTTCTCATTTCGCCTGCGCCATCGCCAGCGGCCGCACATCCTCCTGCAGCGCGGCAAAGGTCCGCGCCGGCTCCTCGATCATCGGCAGATGGGCGGAATTGTCGACCCAGACGATCTCTTTCTTCGGCGCGGAGAGCCGCTTCATCCACGATTCTGCGATGGGCCAGGGGCAGGTATAGTCGTGTCGGCCGAGGAAGAGGACCACGGGCGTGTCAATCAGGTGCACGTTCTCGAAGCTGATGTTGGCAAGCTGAAGCCGTCAGTCTGCATGATGCTGTCAAGATCGCTTCCGGCACCTGCTTCGTGACTGCTACGACGGTAATGTATCTTATCCGTCAGAAATTGGCCGAATTTTGCAGTTTTCGTGCGTAAAAAAATATTCTGGACAGCCGCGGAATCGGTAAACTGCCGTACGCCAAGCCGGCTGCTGCATTTTTCAAGCAGCCATCACGACTGAGGGGGATTACCATGCCACGCTTCGCCAGATTGCTCGCCTTTGCGATTCCGCTCGCTTCTTCGGCGATCGGCGCTCGTGCGGACGTGGTGATCTCGTCCGGACAGACCCAGAACGTGGCATGCTCGAACGGCGCGTGCGTGCCGACCGCACCGAAAGCGGTGCTGAACGTCGACGACCTTCAAACCATGCTTGCATCAGGAAATGTAAGGATTACGACGTTGGGCGTGGGCGTGCAGGCAAAGGACATTCACGTCAAGAGCACGTTCCGCTGGTCGACATCGTATACCTTGTCGCTTGATGCTTACCATTCAATCGTAATGGATGCTCCGATTTTATCGACGGCATCAAGTTCGGGATTATCTTTGACAACAAATGACGGGGCCGCCGACGGCCTGTTGGTATTTGGGACAAAGGGCAATATCACATTCGGCGATTTCGCTTCAACGCTTGTGATCAATGGCATCAGTTACCAGTTGGTGACGAGCAGCTTTGACGCCCTCGTTCAGAATATAAATGAGAATCCAGCAGGGAATTACGCGCTGGCAGCCTCATTGGAGGCCGGCAGTCAGAGACCCGGCGTGAAATCACCAATCAAGGTTCTCAAGGGTCGGCTTGAAGGGCTCGGAAATCAGATTGAAGGCTTTTCGATCGACGCCAGGAACGCAAATCACGGAATCGGGATGATCGCAACCTCCTATGGGACCATCAGCGATCTGCACCTGACTGGAACAATAACTGTTCACAAGGGAGATGGCCCCGAGGGCCTGCTGGTAGCCACAAATTACGGAAGCATTTTCGGCTCCAGTGCGACCGTTTCAATCAACGGAGGCGCGTATGCCGAGGTCGGAGGTCTCGTAGGCGAAAGCATGGGAGGAAGCATCGGGTATTCGTCGGCCACAGGAAGTCTGAACGCTGGCTATGCATGTTATTAATCCGTCCATAAGTAATTGCATAGTCAGGCGGCGTATTTGAGGGAGGGTTTTTGATAGAAGGAACGGATTTTTGCCGGGTCGTTTTGCAGTTGACGCATCGATGAACGGACTTTGCTGGTGAAATCGGCCCGGCT